>JAXGYV010000004.1:0-134084 GCA_040772045.1 Thermoleophilia bacterium | reverse complement strand
CCATACAGGCCCAGACGCGGCGCCCCGTCTGCGTCCGCCGCGCCGCGTCCCCAACCACCGGTCGGCAGCTCGGACGGCGCACCGACCACGCCGGTCAGCCGCAAGCAGCGGTAGCCGATCACTCCGGCACACAGCAGTGGTGCCACAGCCGCATCGGTCATGTTCGCAGGCAGGCGATATACGAAATCCGCAGGCGCCACTGTGTACTCGGCGTAGCCTCCGTCCACATCGTAGCCGGTGAATTGCGCGTTCTCGCACAGGTTCTCCGCCCCGCGACGACAGTACCGGCACTGGCCGCACGCCTTCCACAGCCACGGGATGCCAACGCGGTCTCCCAGCCGGAGCGCGGAGCCATCGGCTGCCGCCAGAGGGGGTGCCTCACCACCGGGTCGGTCGCCGAACGCCGCGACCTGACCGACCACCTGATGCCCCGGAACCAGGGGCAGGCGATGCGCGGCAAGCTCGCCCTCGACGGTATGAAGATCCGTGTGGCACACACCGCACACGCGTACCCGCACCAGTACCTCGCCCGGCCCAGGGGCCGGCACTGGCAGAGTGCGCTCCGCGAGGGGGTGGTCTTCGGCCGCCGCCGGGGTTCGCAACACCATCGCCCTCATTCCGCTCCCTCCCGCATCGTCCCGGCTCTTTCTATACCGTGATGTCCCGCTGGCGGAAACGCAGCCAGGAGAGCGCCGCGAAGAACGCCGTCCAGCCGAGACAGCAGGCCACGGCCTTCTCTATCTCGACCCACCCGATCGGGTGCAGGTACAGGCCGACCCAGGAGAGGAAGTAGTTCGTGAACAGCCACGGCCGCAGAAAGGCGAAGTAGTCGAAGGCCACGATCACCTGACACACCATGACAACGACCAGGGAGACGATCGCCGCAGTCAGGCTCGAGTTAGCGAACACGGAGACCAGGACCGCCAGCGCAAGCACAGCGGTCATCGCTACCAGACACACCGCGTACGACACCGCAGTGCGCCAGAGAATGCCGCTCACGCTCAGGGAGAAGAACGGTACCTCGAGACGGTGAATGCCGAAGGCGATCTGGCCGGCGAGCAGCGCCACCGCGAATACCAGCGTCATCGCCGAGGCTAGGTAGAGCACACTGACAGCGTACTTCGCGGCCAGGAGTCTTCCTCGATCCACAGGCCGCACCAAGATAGTACGCAACGTGCCGGACTCTACCTCGCCAGCGATAGTAAAGGCACCGGCCATGACCGCGGTGAGCGGTAGCAGAAACGGCGTGAGAAACAGCAGGGCCACGATCGGCACCGCCAGGCCGTTATCGAAGACGGCCCCGAGTATAGGCAGAGTACCGTCGCCGACCTGCCAGCTATCGGAGAGCGCAAGGGCTACCGTCCCCACAACGACTACGAGCGACAGGGCCACGTAGCCGAACCACGTGCGCTTCTGGTGACGCAACTTCGCGATCTCGAGCCGGAGGAGCCTCATCGGCGTACCTTCCCCCACGGGCCTCGTCGAGGAGCGGGCTCGCGCGGCTCAGTCGCGTCGCTCGCTTGTGTGAGCTCGAGGAACACGTCCTCAAGACCTCGCTCGGGCGCCGGCACCACGGCACGCACCTCGACGCCGGCGGCCACCAGCAGCCGCACGGCCTCGGGGACCGCCTTGTCCGGCAATTGAGCAACGAGGTACTCTCCGTCGTCAGCGATCGCCGGCGACACGGGCAACCCTGCGAGAGCCCGCACCGCTGCACCACGGTCTCCTACCAGGAACTTGACCGCCATGCCGGCCGGCCGTAGTTCGTCAACCAACCCCTCGGCCACCACCCGTCCATGGTTGACGATAGCTGCCCGCGTGCACACCTGCTCTACCTCGTGGAGCAGGTGGGAACTCAAGAGCACGGTAACGCCCTCGCGGCCCAGCTCGCGGATGAGTTCGCGCACGTCCTTCATCCCCCCGGGGTCCAGTCCACTGGTGGGCTCGTCGAGGACGACGATGTCTGGCCGGTTGAGCAGGGCTTGAGCGATGCCGAGACGCTGCTTCATGCCGTGCGAGAAGCTGCCGACCTTGGAATCCGCACGCTCAGCGAGCCCGACGATGCGCAGGACGTGGTCGATGCGACCCAGTTCGGTACCGCCGCTCATCTCGCCCAACAACCACAGGTTCTTGCGAGCGCTCATCGAGGCGTAGAAGACCGGGTCGTCGACGAAGCCGCCCAGGTGACGCAGCGCTTGCGTACGCTGTCCGGGCACCCGTTTCCCAAGCACCTCGACGTGCCCCTCCGTCGGCCGGATCAGCCCGAGGATCATGCGGATCACGGTGGTCTTGCCCGCTCCATTTGGCCCGAGAAAGCCGTACACATCCCCACGGCAGACTGACAGGTCGAGATGGTCTACCGCCACGAGAGCACCGAAACGCTTGGTGAGGTCCACGGCAGACAAGACCACCGCGCCGTCGTCGCAGACCGACTCGTATCGGCGTTCGCTCACCCTCTCCGTCTCTCTTTCCTGCAACCTGCGCACCACCGTATACCCTGCCTGTCCCCTTACCTGCCCGAGATCCTCCTGACGCACCCCTCACATATACCCAGCCTCACCGCATCCTTCGCCGCGCTAGGCTCGCACCACGAGCGCCGCCGGCAGCACCTCCACGGTCATCGGCAGCCAGCCGAGCGCTTCGCCGTCCACGTCGAGTGGGAACTGTAGCCGCAGCGCCTCGTCCTCCAGATCCACGGCGATCCGATTGCAGCGGAAGTGCCGAACACCGGCGATGCGCAGGTGCGATCCGTCGTAAATGCTCCGGGACCGCGCCATCATGTGCAGCCGCGTGGGCTGCGTGACGGAGATCACCTCGAACACCCCGTCGTCCACCTCGGCCATGGGCGCCATCTGCATGCCGGAGCCGAAGAAGCGACCGTTGCAGACGGCCACTACCCGTGCTCGCAACGCCACGTCCTCGTGCTGTTCGCCGAACTCGAGCCGGCAGCGCAGGCGCGCCTCCGGACAGCGCCATGTGGCCCGTATGGCCGCGACGTAGTAGCCTGTGCGCCCGCCGACCCAGGCCGGCGTCGCGGCGATGTACTGGTCTACCAGGCCACCCATACCGGCGGAGACGATGTTGAGGAAGTACCGTGTAGCCATCGTTCCGTCGGCCTGGCGGCACGTCAGCACGCCAACGTCCACGTGCCGACGTCGACCGGACGCGATGGCCGCGAGGCACTCGCTCACGCTCCGGCCAATGCCCAGCGAGCGACGGAAATCGCCGCCGGTGCCCTGGGCAATGAGACCCACCTCGGTCCGAGACCGGCCGCTGCCGAGCACGCCGTTCACCACCTCACTCAAGGTACCGTCGCCGCCAACTGCCACGACCAGCTCGCGTCCGCCATCGGCGGCCGCGCGTGCGAGCTCGGCCGCATGGCCACGGCGTGCGGTGAGTTGGACGTCGACCGGGCCAAGCACAGCGTTCACCGCCGCCGCCGTGGCGACGAATGCCTTGCCCGTGCGGCTTCCCGCGGCCCTCGGATTCACGATCAGCAGGGGTTTCACAGGAGGAGTCTAGAGCATCGTGCGGGAGTCCGCTCCAAACCGCAACGGAAACTGCCGCGCGACACACCATGGGGGGCGGAGCGGGCCGTTAAGCAACCTCCTCCAAGCAAGGCCGCTCCGTGGATGACAGCGCAGCACCGTGTCTCTACACTACAGCCCAGGACTGTGTGAGTCGTAGACATCGCAGTCATGGAGCGAGCAGGAGCATCATGTACCCAGTTCTCTTCCGCATCGGCGACTTCACGTTCTACAGCTTTGGGCTCATGGCCGCTTTGAGCATCATCGTGCCCGCCCTCTTCGTGGCGCGTCCGCTGCTGGCACGCCGCGGCGTCCCCCCGGAGTTCATCTACGAGGCCATCGTCGGAACGGCCATCGGCGGCTTCGCGGGAGCCCGTGTTTGGTACATGGTCGAGAACTGGCACGAGACCGCCACCGACTTCTGGGGGACGCTTATCTCCGGCAAGGGCTTCACCTGGTACGGCGGCCTCCTCGGCGGCGTCCTGCTGGTCATGCTCATCGCCCGGCTGCGCAAGGTGCCTCTCGGCCTCCTCTACAATGCTGCCGCACCCGCACTGGCCATCGGTTACGCCATCGGGCGCATAGGGTGCCAACTCTCCGGCGACGGAGACTACGGCATCCCGAGCGACCTCCCGTGGGCCATGGGGTATCCAAACGGCACCGTCCCTACACCGCCGGGCGTCACCGTACACCCAACACCTCTCTACGAGATCCTCGTCATGATCGTCGTGTTCATCGTCCTATACCGGATGGCGAGAAAACCGCAGCCGGGGTGGTACGTGTTCGGCTGGTTCTTGATCCTCTCGGGAGCAGAACGTTTCCTCGTGGAGTTCGTGCGCCGCAACCCCGACTGGTTCCTCAGCCTCACCCAGCCGCAATGGGTCGCCGTCGGCGGTGCCATCCTGGGCACCGTGCTCGTCTGGCGCACACGCGGCGGCAGTCCGGCACAGATCACGCCGCCGACGGCGAGACCAGCAGCAGGGGGCAAGGGCTAGCCTCCAAGAGCTGCTTCAGGCTGGCGGCATGTTGGTGAGCGAGGTTTCCCCGCCACGAGGCCACCAGTAACTCCGCCTCTGCTTCCCGCGCTTCATCGGTAATGGTCGCGCCGGGCTCGCCGACGCGCACGGCCACCCGGTGTCGGCCGCCTTTGGAGCAGGGTGAGAAACGCCTGCAGAACTCCTCCTGCCATGCCACCCATTCGTGGTGCTCCTGGTCCATGAAGCGCGGCGCGGGCATGGAGCCAGGCTCCACGGGCGTATCGCCGGTTACCACATGGACCATCACGATCTCGCGACCACGCGCGCAAAACACCTCATCCACCACACGCATGGCAGCCGATGTAGAAGGGCTGCCTTCGAGCGGCACCACGATGCGTCGCAAGCGATCGGGCACCCGCATGCCCGGGCGCACTACGAGGAGCATGCACGCGGCGTGCTCCAGCACATGGTGCGCCACGTGCCCGATGCCAGCCTCACCTTCCGAGCGGAGACCCAGGGCCAGCACGCTCACCGCGGGATCGTCCGCCGCGCGGAGGATCTCCTCCCCGGCGTCGCCCCTCATGCGCGTCAACCCAGCACCCCGGAGAGACGGCCATCCACTCGGCGGAGGATCTCCAGGCTCGTCCACGTGCAGCACACGCAGCGACCAGTTGGCCACCGCGGCGACCGCGCGGGCCGACGCTAAGAGATCGTCGGAGATGGGTCGAAAGTCCAACGCGACGAGGATTGTCATGGCGCCCTCCTGCCCGCCCGGCCGCCGACGTAGCGCCAGCCGCCGCCCTTCTCTCGCTGGAAACGGTGTGCCCCGGGCTCCAGAGTAAGGCTCTGCCCGGAGACCAACACCGGTAATGACTCGCCGGAAACGTCGAGGCTCACCCTGTCCTCCTCCAGGTGAAAGCGAGCCACGGCACCGCGGAAGCGCACGGCAAATCGGAGCCCACTCCATTCCGCCGGCAGACGCGGCTCCATCGTGAGCGCCGCGCCGCGCCGCCGCACACCGGCGAAGCCCATGACCACCGCCTGCCAAACGCCTCCCATAGTAGCCAAATGGAGGCCGCGAGCGGCATTCCCCATGTTGTCCGCCAGGTCGACCGCACAGGCCAGCCGGAAGGCCTCCATGGCCTGTACGGGAAGCCCTATTTCGGCGGCAACGGCTGCGTGCGTCGCCGGCGAGAGCGAGCTGCCGTGGACCGTCACCGGTTCGTAGTACTCGTAGTTGCGCCGCGTTGTCTCGGCGTCGATCTCGTCCGTCAAGAGATGGCAGAGCATCACCACGTCAGCCTGCTTGACCACCTTGGATGCCTGCGTCAACTCGCGGCCGAGCAGCAGGTCGGCCGGTCGCGGCTTGGGATACAACAGCGATGGATCGAGGTCGCGCAGCTCGTAGAACCCCGCGAACTGCTCGTAGAGGCCGGTGGCTGGATCGAACCCGTCGACGAGCCCGTCTGCCACCGCGCGCCAGGACCGCACCTCGTTCTTGCTGAGATCGAGCCGGGCCATGAGCCGCTCGGCCTCCTCTGCGTGGTGCTTTCGCAGCCATGCCAAGGCATCGAGGGCGCGGCGGATGTTCCACCGCGCCAAGACATTCGTGTACGCGTTGTCGTCCACCGAGTCGTGGTACTCGTCTGGGCCGACGACGAGGCGGATGTGGTACCTGCCGTCCGCCTCGTAGGAAGCTCGAGAGGCCCAGAAGCGGGCTGTGTCCAGCAGCAGCTCCGCCCCCATCTCGACCATGAAGCCATCATCTCCGGTCACCATCCAGTATTCCCACACTGCCCAGGCCACATCGGCGGAGATGTGATGTTCCATGATGCCAGACAGAATGGGAACCTTCTCGCCCCCCGGACCGTAGCCGTAGGGAGGCGTTGTCTCGTGCCCCGTGTCGGCTGATTCCCACGGGAACAGAGCCCCCCTGTGGCCCATCGTCTGAGCTTTCTGACGCGCGCCCGGCAGCAGCCGGTGCCGATAGGCGAGCAGCGTGCGCGCCGCCTCTGGCCACGTGTAGATGAAGAACGGGACCACGAAGATCTCGGTGTCCCAGAAGACATGGCAGAAGTACGACATGCCGGAGAGCCCGCGAGCGCCGACGGACACACTGGGGTTGTCTGGATCGGCGCTGGCGATCATGTGGTAGATGGCGAAGCGGACGGCCATCTGTGCCTCCGGGTCGCCGTCGATGACCACGTCGGCGATATCCCAGCGCCGCAGCCACGCGTCGCGGTGACGGCACAGCAACTCGTCGAACCCAGTCTGCACCGCCGCCTCCAGCGAGCGACACACCGCCCCCGCCGACGGCGGCCGGCTCCGGGCCGCGCGAACCACCGCCAACCGGTCCACGCTCGCCGGCTCTCCCGGCTCCACGAAACCGCCGATGAGATCCCGCTCCTGGAGCACACGGCGCACCACGGGCGAGCCGGCGACCGGTATCGTGACCGCTGCCAGCCCGTGCGAGCCGCCGTTCCGACCCCGGCTGAGGGCGATCACCCCGGGCTCCAGCAGCTCGACCGCCGTCTCGGCTATCGGCCCCCCCGCATGCGATATCCCCAGACAACCCTCCCAGACGAGCTGCCCGCGCGCGTCCTCGAGCGACGCCTCCGCTCGTTCAGCCATCACCGAGCGGTCGTCGAGCGAGGCAAAACGGGCGCTGCGCACACGTACCGTGCGGCCGCCTCGCTCTCGCTGGCACCATTCGCGCAGCACGAGCCCCTGGCGCATATCCAGGGTTCGCCGATGTTCCACAATCTCGCCGTTAGCGAGGGTGAGCGGCATTCCGTCCACGCTGAGGCGGAGACACAGCCAATCTGGAGCCGGCACAGGTTGTCGAACGGGAGGATCGGCAGTTCCATCGCCGAACACGCCAGCCACGAAGGTGGCCGGCGTGCTCGCAGCCGATCCCTCTTCGAGCGAGCCCCGCGTGCCGACGTGGCCGTTGGCCACAGTCAACCACGTTTCGACCTCGCGTTCGCGGAAGGGGTCGAATCCCTCCACGCGAAACAGCCACGCCGGATCGTCACTGACCTGGGGAAAACCTAGTCGGGCCACCCGCTCGCGTTCTTGAATCTGCCGATCGAGGAGCTTCAGAGCGGCGGGCGGCCCTCCGCCCACTTGTTGTACCGACGGCGGAGGCCTCTCCTCGTCGCCCACGGAGATCACGGTGGCGCCCATCAGCTCGGGGACCAGCAAGCGCGACTCCCGGCCAGGTACTCCGCCACGGGTCCCGAACTGGCTCCCGATCAGCAGCATGTCGCCCGGCTCACGGTTGCGTCCCCGAAGGAGGTTGCGGACCACCCAGCGGGCGGCATCGGCCATCCCGGAGAGTCCGATGGTCAACGTCCGACCGTCGGTGGTGAGCACCGGTCGCGGTAGGCCGCGCGCGCGCGCCACATCGCGCGCCATACCTACAACCGCCCCTAACCCGGCGAGCCCGACCGCGCGCAGGCTTCCTTCGACCGCCTGGCGGAGATCGCCCTCGACAGCCATGTCAGCACGGTACTCCGGCGCGAGATCGAGCATGCGATAGCCGCGCGAACCACCTGCCAGCCTCGCATGGACGCCCAGTTCCCCAAGGACCGCGCACACGGCCTCGGCGGCCTCCTGCAACGCCCGCTCCCAGCGGTCCACGGGATGACTGCGTTCGACGAGGCGTGGCCCCCCCGGCCCGACCGAGTAGCTTTCGGCGCCGTTCGAGAGGACGAAGAACAGACGGCCCTCGATTCCGGGCCGGGCGACAAGACAACCGTCTACCGTGGCGAGGTCGTCCCCCGCCACCACAGCGATGTCCACACCGAGCGCGCACAACCGTTCGATCGCGCTACGCAAAGCCCCGTGGTCGCCCTGGCACAGGTCCGCCACCGACTCCCATGCCAGCACGATCAGCGCGAACGGCTGCGTGCTCTGGCTCTGCGTGCTCATGTGCCTATTCTGCCACGCTGCCGCTCGTTTGCGGCGGCTACCGATGTGCGTCCGCTCCCGCCGCAACGTGTCCACTCGGTTGACAGAGCATGAGGGCCACAGTAAGAAGTGAGCATGGTGCTCGCCGCGCCAGCGCGTGTCACATCCCTCGAACCGGAGCCCCGCCCATGACGATCGTGCCACCAGTGCCTCAGACGCCGTCGCCGGAGCCCGCGCGCCCCCGCACGGTCAAGCTGTGCCTCCTCGGCTTCGGGAACGTCGCGCGAGCGTTCTGCCGCCTGGCCGCCGATCACGAAGACCGTCTGACGGCCGAGGGGCTGCGCGTACTGATCGCCGCCGCGGGTACACGGCACGGCAGTTTCCTGCACCCGACCGGCGTCACGCCGGCTGAGGCGGCGGGGCTCAAGCTCCACGCACACCCTCTGCCCGCCTCCGAGCTCCTCGAGCGATCGGGTGTCGACGTACTCGTGGAGGCTACCGTCATGGAGGACGACGGCGCTCCCCTGGCGACCGACCACATCGAGCGGGCATTTCGCTTGGGCATGGATGTGATCACCGTGAACAAGGGTCCCGTCGCCTGGCGGTATCAGCACCTCCAGGCGCTGGCCGAATCGCTCGGCCGGCGCTGGCGCTTCGAAGGCACCGTGGCCGACGGCATGCCGGTCTTCAGCCTGATCGAGAGCTGCCTGCGCGCGTGCGAGATCGCCGGGTTCGAAGCCATCTTCAACGCGACGACCAACTTCATCATCGAGGCTGTGGGCGAGGGCCGGACCTTCGCCGAGGCCCTCGCCCAAGTGCAGGCTGAGGGCTACGCCGAGGCCGACCCGTCACACGACATCGACGGCCTCGATGCCGCCTGCAAGACCGCGGCGCTGGCGAACGTGGCCATGCGCGCCAATATCACGCCAGCCGACATCCCACGCGAGAGCATCGCCGGCCTTACACCGGAGCGTGTGAACGCAGCACGGTCCAATGGGCACCGACTCTGCGTCCTCTGCAGCGCCCAACGGCAGGAGGACGGGTCGGTCGGCGCCGCCGTGCGCCTCACCGAGATCCCGCTGGATCATCCGCTGGCGCCGGTGAAGGGCAGCTCGCTTGGCCTCGTACTGCACACCGACCTCATGGGTCGAGTAGCGGTCGCCGAAATGGCGGGGCTGCTCCCCCAGACCGCGTACGCCGTGTTCGCCGACCTGCTCGCTCTGTGCTCACCGCCCGCTGCCCGCCTCTAACGGCGGCGGCGCCTCTACCCGAGCGATGAGAGGATCGTAACCGAGGCGATGGTACAGGCCACCCCGGCGAGCTGATGCGGCCGAGGCCTCTCCTTCAAGACGGCGAGCCCGAGAAGCAGCGCGAACGTGGCATACTGCGCCGTCATCACGCCGGCCACGGCGAGCGGCCCCAGCGACACAGACGCCGCCAGGAGCACGAGCCCGCCTACCTCCAGCAGCCCGGACGCCGTCGCGGCGGGGCGTAGGGCACGTTTCATCCACAACCCGCGCTGAACGAGCGCTACCGGCAACAGCGTAAGGAAGGAGGTGAGCCGGGCGAACGCCGCCTGCGAGAGCCACGGAAGCGCGGCGGCACGGTCGTAGAGGACGATGAACAAGGCGAACAGCAGGCCGGCGACCACCGCCAGACCAGCGCCGGCCGTAGTCTTGGCCCGTCCCTGTGTGGCGGCCAGTACGCCCCCGGCGACGGCTAGGGCCAGCCCGGCCGCCACCAGCGGCGTGACCGGCTCACCGCCAGCGATCGCGGCACCTGCCACAAACGCGCCCTGCAGGGAGCTCAGCGCGGTCACCAGGGAGAGGTCGCCACGGCGCAGGGCCGAGAGCAGCGTGAAGTACCCGGCCACGTAGACCACGCCGGCCACACAGGCCAGGCCCGCCGCCCGCCACTGCGCGGCGTCCGCGGGGAGCCCCTCCACCACCAAGGCCACCGGCACGACCACAACTACGCCTACGCCTAAAGCCCAGATCATCAGCCGCACCGCGCCGATGATGCGACTCACGCGCTGCGCGAGCATGTCGCTGAGAGCGTACGAAAGGGCTGCCGCGAGCCCCGTGACGACGGTTAACACGGCATGTCCACCCCGCGGCCCTTACCGGGGCGCGAGCCCCTGATGGCGCGTCGCGACCGCGTCGGCGAGCGCGTCGAGCGTCGTGTAGTCTTCCACGCGAGGCATGCCTTTCACCATCACCGGGTCTAGTATCTCGCCCTTGAAGTTGGGGAGCAGCTGGGCGAGGCGTTCCACCGCCTTGCCCGCCCAGCCATACGAGCCAATCACGGCCACGTGCTTGGCCTTGGGCTTCAGCGCATTAACGAGGAACGCGGCGTAGGCGGCCAGCGGGTGAGGCCCGGTGAGTACCGTCGGAGTACCGACGACCACCGTGGCCGCGTCGACCAGCGAGCAGGCCAGCTCGCCGATATCGGCTCCGGTGAGCTCGAAGCGCTCCACGGCTATGCCACGAGCGGCGAGAGCATCCGTGAGGTGATCGACCAGCAACCGCGTGCTGTCGTGCATGGTCACGTAGGCCAGCGTGACCACGTTCTTCGGCGGGCCGCCAGCCCAGTCCCGGTACAGGTCCATGATGAACGCTGGCCGGTCGTACAGAGGACCGTGGCTGGGGCATATCACCTGCACCGGATGCTCCGCCACCTTCTCGACATTTTTGACCACCTGCGCCGCAAACGGCATCATGATCTCGGCGTAGTACCGTTTCGCCGGCTCCACCACCCGCGCCTCGTCCGCATACATATCGCTCGTGGCCAGGTGCGAGCCGAAGAAATCGCAGGTGAACAGGAGTTTGTCCTCCGCCAGCCAGGTGCACATGGTCTCGGGCCAGTGCACCCATGGCGTGAAGACGAAGGTGAGCGTCTTGTCGCCCAAGCTGAGCGACTCTCCATCGGCCACCACCCGGAAGCGCTCGGCCGGTATGTGCAGATGGTCGATCAGCTCGGCCTTGCACTTCTCGTTGGTCACCACCACGGCGTGGGGAAACCGCCGCAGAACATTGACGATGCCGCCGGAGTGATCCTGCTCGCCGTGGTGAGCCACGATGTAGTCGGGCGCCGGTAGCTCGGCCAGCTGCGCCTCCAACTCGTGCCACTTCGCGGGGTCCACGGCGTCCAGCAGGGCAGTCTTTTGGCTCCCCCGGACCAAGTAGGCGTTGTAGCTGGTCCCATGGGGGAGGGGGATGAGGGCATCGAAGAGACGCCTATCCCAATCAACAGCCCCGATCAAATACACATTCGGGCGGATCTCTCTCGGCTTCATCGTCGTTTCCTCCGTCCTTCTTCCTCTCTGCGAGCTTGCCGGCCACCTTATGTCACCATCGCACCGGTGGATACCCCGAGAAACCCTACCCCCACCATCCCACCGTTCGAGAGACCACGCAGCTGCCGCCCGGCACGTGCTAGCCGGAGATCGCTAGCAGCCCAGCACGTCCGCCAACTGCTCGAGGAATAGGCCCACGTCGGTGACGATGCCGATCGCCTGGAAACTGCCGCGGTCGGCGAGCTTGGTGACTACGGCCGGATTGATGTCCACGCAGACCGTGTGCACCGAGGCGGGGAGGAGGTTCCCCGTGGCGATGGAGTGCAACATGCTGCTGAGCATCAGACAAGCGCCGGCCTGCTGACAGAAGGGTCGCATAGCGGCCTGCGCCCGCATCATGTCGCTGATGACGCCTGGCATAGGTCCGTCGTCTCGCAGGGAGCCGGCGAGCACGTAGGGCGTGCCGGTCTTCTCGAGGGTGTACATGATGCCTTGCGTGAGCACGCCCTGCTCCACCGCCGCGGCAAAGCTGCCACAGCGACGAACGGTGTTGATAGCGCGCAGGTGGTGCTCGTGGCCGCCCTGGATAGCCGTCCCCTCCTTGAGGGAGATGCCCAGGGACGTCCCGAGCAGAGCGGCCTCCGCATCGTGCGTGGCCACGGCGTTCCCACCGAAGAGCACCGTGACGTACCCCCGCTCGATGAGCCGCGCCAAGTGGGGGCCGGCACCGGTGTGCACCACCGCAGGACCAACTACCGCGATGATGTGCCGACCTGACTCCTTGGCGCGCTCCAGCAACCGTGCCACCTCGCGGATGATGAGCGCCTTGGGCTTCTCCGAGCTCACGGCGCTGCCCATGAACTCGAAAGGCTGGCTCTCGCGCGTGCGTTCGAGAGGGGTGACCCGTACGCCCGTGTGTCCGACCACGTACATCTCGCCCTTGCACACATCGTTCATGGGCACGGTCTCCGCGGTGCCCGCCTTGCGATCAACGAGCACCCCGCAATCCATCTCCGGATTACGTACCTCCACCCACTCGCCGCTGAGCCGAATGTGGGTTTCCATGTGCGTGGTCGCGTAGAAGCCCTCGGGGAACACGCCGTCGGCCGGGGCCGGCCTAACTTTGGCATCGCTCGGAGAGACGGCGACGATCCCGTGTTCCGTGATCGCCTCGAGGATCTCATCCAGGTGAGCCCTCGTACGGCCGAACACGCGGAGCACGATGCTCGACTTCTCGGTCTTGGTGCGGCCGACCTCGAAGGAGAGCACCTCGAACTCGCCTTCCAGATCCATGATGCCGTCCCACACTTTGGGCAGCATGAGGGAGTCGATCAGATGGCCCTCTATGCGAACGTCTTCATATGGTTTTTTGCTCATCGCCTGTGCCCCGTTCCGATAGTGAAGCGCCGCGCGCTAGAGCGCACGCCGTAGTGTACCTGCTCGCTCAGTCGCGCGGCGTCGCGGCGTCGTATTCTCCCTCAGCGGAGAACGCGAGCGTCTGGCGCAGATCGTAACCCTGATCGCGAAACCGTGACCAGAGGAACTCCGCCCGCTCGATCCGCACACGAATCAGATTCAGCGCGTACGGCATGGCGGCCAGACGAACCTCGTCGAGGCCGCGCAGCGCGAGCGCCGACGCCCGCTCTGGCGCAGCGTCGTCCAGCACCGCGGCCACACCGAGCATCTGCAGGCCGGCCAGCCTGTCCATGCCGCAGAAGTCGTCGTGGACGGCCACGGAGACACGCGGATTCACCAGCAGGTGAGCGAACTTCTCCCCGCCTTCGCTCACCAGGTACAGGACACCGCTTTGGTAGGCGTACTCCAGAGGGGTGGCGCGCACGTGTTCGCCAGCTCCCGTACACAACGTGCAGGTGGTGTGCGCGACGAGGAAGTCCTCGATGACGCGACGGAGCTCAGCCGGCGGCATGGCGTTCGTATACCGGTCGCGAACCGCTTTGATCGCCAGCGCCGCCTCGGCGAGCGCCTCGGCCGAGAAGGAGTCCAGGTCATCGAGACCCCGGTGACCACGCAGCTCCCCCGAGGCCTCGATCTCCTGGCGATCCGCTGTATCCAGCCAGCTGAGCGCCACTCGACCACCGAGGCCGCCGGTCCACACGACGCTTGCGCCGAGAACGCTGCTCAGCGGCTCCAGGTACGTGCGTACCGCCCCGGCGCTCGTCGCCAGACCGACGCACACCAAGGCGACCCGCCGGGCGCGCAGCCACTCCTGCGCCCCCATCACGAAGTCGATGATGCGCTGGTCGGGGCGGTGTCTGTAGACAGGCGCGACCACGACGACGAACGTGGCTGCCGTGAGGGCCTCGTGGCAGACGCCCGCTCCTGGGGCCACGCTGGCGAGATCTGTGGCGCGACACACCCGGGCCGGGCCCAACACACGGCCCAAGTCGCGGGCCATCCGTTCAGTGAGCCCGTACTTACTCTCGTAAACGACCAGCGTGGTCGACATCGTCGCCTCCTTCGGCCCGCTCCGGCGGCAGCGCGCGGGCCTTGCTCGCAGCCATCCGTGCACGACCATCCATCCTCGCCGGAAGCGCTTCGATGACCAGGATACCCGAGAGGATGAGGCCGGCACCCGTCACGAGACGCCAGGTAATACTGTCCATGCCGAAGAGCACGCCGAATGTGGCGCTGAACACGCTTTCGAGACACAGCAACACGGCGGCGTGCGTCGAGCTCGTGTGCCGCTGCGCCCATGACTGGATCACAAAGGCGAGCACAGTGCCGCTGAACGCGGTCCACACGACCGCCGCCCATCCGCGCGCGGGCAAGTCTACCCGCACATCGGTCACAAACGGCGTTATCACGAGACAGAGCGCGAAGGACACGGCGATCTGTGTCACCGCCAGCGTCGCCGGTCGCACCTTCGGCGCGAAGAAGCCAGTGGCGGTGATGTGCAGGGCATAGCACAACGCGCCGATCAACGTGAGCCCGTCGCCGAGGCTCAGCGTGAGGTTGCCGCGCAGAGAGAGCACGCCGAGCCCTCCGGTGGCCACGATGGCACCCAGGATCTGGAACATGCCCGGCGAGCGCCGCGCGATGATCCAGAAGAGGAACGGCACCATGGCGACGTTGAGGCCGGTGATGAACCCCGACTTGCCTGGCGTAGTCCACTGCAGCGCGTACGTTTGTACGACGAGGGCGGCCAGATAGATCACACCGAGCACACCGCCGTACATCCAGTCGTGCCGTGAGGCTCCCAAGAGACTCCGCGGCATGAGGCCCGCCAGCAGCGCGAAACCCACTGCGTAGCGCAACATCGTGTAGAGCATCGGGTCGAGAAATCCAAGCGCGTCTTTGATGACGACGAAGTTGAAGCCCCACATGACGGCGACCGCGAACAGGGAGGAGTCCGCCAGTAACAGCCGGCGCCGACTGTACGATCCGACCACCCCGGATCGTGGCGTCGTGCTCAGCTTGGCTTTGCTCATGGCGTGCGGCCCTCAGCGACAGGGCGGTCGGCGCCCGCCGCCGCGGTCGCTCCGCCCGTCATGAGTGTACGAGGCCCTGTCGCTCGCGCGAGTGGACCGCTCAAGACCGGCTGTGTCCGCTGTCTCCGCACCAGCTCCGCCATCCCTTCCGTTGGACTGCAGGCTTCTCCGTTCCGGCACCGGTGCCGGGTGATGCCTCCCCCAAGACACGCGCACAGCTTACAGCGCGCCCACGCCCTCTGGCAGGCCCGCGGCCGCGGGAATGTCCGCGTACGTGGCGCCGATTCCTCCCGTGGTCACGTGCCCCGCGCTCACCCGGCATGCGCAGGCGGAGAGCACCAGGGGGCAACCGACGGACGCGCATCTCCGGCGCCTCTTGAGCCTACGGCATCCCACTGCTATAAGGGATGCGAAGACGATCAAGAGAGGGCGCCGAGAAGCACCTCGCGAGGAGCGAAGAGCGATGCACGCTGGGCACACGTCGTGGAAGACCCTGCCAGGGAAGTGCGTCGTAGCTGCGTTCGTCCTCCTGCTGCTGGCCCCTCTCGTACTTGCCGCGTGTGGAAGCTCGCGTACCTCCCCCGAGATCACCGCGAGTCCATCGGCCGACGCAGCGGCGGTGCTCGTGGTGCTTGCCGACCACGAGTTCCAGCAACTCGAATACAGCGAAGTGCGGGCCGCCCTCCTCAACGGTGGCTTCCGAGTGATCGTGGCCACTCCCTCGGGCGACGACGCGCGCAGTGGCAACGTCGCCGTGCGCGCCGATGTTCGAGCGGCCGACGCGTCCGTCGCCGAGTACGCCGCCGTCGTGTTCATCGGCGGCCCCGGCATCCGTGAGCACTTCGCCGACGCCAGCCTCCAGGCGCTGGCTCGCGACGCCGCCGCCGGCGGCAAAGTAGTGGCGGCCATCTGCCTCGCCCCCGTGATCCTCGCGCGGGCGGGCGTGCTCGAGGGCGTAGAGGCAACGGTGTGGGAGGAGGAGCAAGACGAACTCAAGCGCGCCGATGCCCGCGTGCAAGACGAGCCGGTAGTCGTGGATGGGCGCGTCGTTACCGGCCAAGGCCCCGACGCAGCGGCCGCCTTCGCCGACGCGTTGCTCGAAACCCTGCGCTGAACGGTCGCGGCCGCACCCATGCGAGCGGCCCACACCCTCCCGGCGGTACCCTGGCCAGACGCCGTTTCGCGTGTGAGAACGCTCACAGTAGCATGACGCCGTGAGCGTGAGCACCGGGACCGGCCAACGAAACGCGACTCCGCCGAGCACTCTGGCGCGGGTACGGCACCTTGACCCCAATGTCCGTTCGCTCGGACTCGTCAGCTTCTTCGCCGACTTCAGCTCGGAGATCGTCTACCCGCTGTTCCCGCTCTTCGTCACCACCGTACTCGGTGCCCCAGCCGCGGCTCTCGGCGTGATCGAAGGGATCGCCGAGGCCACGGCCAGCATCACGAAGTACCCCTTTGGTCAATGGTCCGACTTCACCGGCCGCCGCCGTGTATTCGCGGCGGGCGGCTACGGGTTAGCCAGCATCGGCAAGGTGCTTCTCGCCCTGGCTTTCACCTGGCCCCTCGCGCTCTTCGGACGGTTCGTCGACCGCCTCGGCAAGGGGATGCGGAGTGCCCCACGCGACGCTCTCATCGCCGCCAGCACCCGTCCAGAGGAGCGCGGCCTGGCCTTCGGCCTGCACCGCGCTCTGGACACCTTAGGCGCTGTGGCCGGCCCGCTGATCGCCCTGCTGCTGATCAAACTGCAGATCCCTCTGCGCTGGATCTTCGCCACCGCTGTAGTGCCCGGCGTCATCAGCGTCGGCGTCCTCCTGTGGTCCGTACGGGAACGCCGCGCGCAGCCGGCCCGCGGAGTCCCGCGGCCCAGGCTACCGCGATCGCCCGCCTTCCGCTGGCTGCTAGTGAGCGCGCTCGTCTTCGGCGTGGGAAACTCCAGCGACATGTTCCTTCTGCTCAAAGCGCAACACCTGGGCATCGGCGCAGCCGGCGTGCTCCTTCTCTACGTGCTCTACAACGTGGCGTACTCGGCCTTCTCACTGCCGGCCGGCAGCCTCTCTGATCGCCTCGGGCAACTGCCGCTCGTGTTCGCCGGGTACCTCGTGTTCGCGATCGTCTACACAGGCTTCGCCGCCGCGGACTCCTGGCTGCCGCTCCTCGCCCTCTTCGCCTCGTACGGCATCGCCATCGCCGCTACCGAGGGAACTAGCAAGGCACTCATCAGCCGCGCGATCCCGGCGGCGGAACACGGCTCGGGCCTCGGCCTGTACTACACCGCCAGCGGTCTGGCCAGCCTCGCGGCCAACAGTCTGGGCGGCGCTTTGTGGTCTGCGGTGGGCCCTTGGGCGACCTTCGTTTACGGCGGCGCCTGCGCCGCGCTCGCCGCCCTCGTGCTGCTCGCCGCCCAGCGGCGCCTAGGCACCTCCGGCGGACTCGCGGACTGATACCGAAGCGTCCCGGTATCCTCGCACAGGCCAGCGCCGCCGTTCTCGACGGGCCGCGCATCTTCCCCTTCGCGATCGGGTGATGGGGGATCACCCTTCCCCGACTCCACGCAGGGGAGTAGAGTGCGAGCGGCCTTGGGCGCCGTAGGCGGCCACTTCTCCGGGCAGTGCTCGACAGAGACGCAGCGGTGTCGGAATACGTCGACCGACTGCGTCACTCAGCGGCGCATAGATAAAGTGGAGCGGCAGGAGACGAGGGGAGTCCATCGTGCGCATAGCGCTCGCTTCAGATCACGCCGGTTACGCCTACAAGACGCTCATCGCGGCGCACCTCACCGCCGCTGGACACGAAGTCGTCGACTTCGGCACCTTCTCAACAGAGCCAGTTGACTATCCCGACTTCATCCACCCCGCCGCGATCGCGGTGGCCCGCGGCGAGTGCGAGCGCGGCGTCGTCCTGGGCGGTTCGGGCAACGGCGAGGCGATGGCCGCTAACCGCCACCGCGGCGTGCGTTGTGCCCTGTGCTGGAGCGAGGAGTCGGCTCGTCTGGCGCGTCTGCACAACGACGCCAACATGATCGCCTTGGGTGAGCGCATGATCGACGCAGACCTCGCCCTGCGCATCGTCGACCTCTGGCTCAGCACACCCTTTGAAGCGGGGCGACACGCGCGCCGCATTCAGGCACTCGACGAGGGGAAGCCGAGATGCCACTCGACACGACGTTCGCCGTGATGTACGAGGGTGCTGTGGCTATCGGTCGCGATCGCCGCGCGCGCGGCTCAACACGCAGACGGTAGGGGCACGAGGGGTCGGGAACCATGCCGACGGCCATCGCATTCATCCTCGCCACTTTGCTCATGGCCGGCTGTCTGTGGGGAGGCATGAAGCTCACCCGCGTCGATGGCTCGTTCATCGCCATGCTCGTGGTCGCCATGGCCGCTAACGCCGTGCAACTTCTGCTCTCCCAGCTTAGCTTCCGTCTAGGAGCCGTGGGCGCAGGCGTCGTCGACATTCTCACGTGGGCTGTTGTGGTCCTCGTTACGCTCGTGCTCATCCACAAATGGACGAGTGCCTACTTCTGGCCCGATGCCGTGCTCGTGGTCTTGGTCGCCAACCTCCTCGCGTGGTTCGCCACCGCGCTGCTGGACGGCATGGTGTGAGGTACCGAGCGCGAACACGTGGTCGCGCAAGCAGGCCGAGCGGACGCGTCGGGGCGGCTCCTGTGTCGCGTGTCCGAGGTCTGCAGTAGACTGGGCCAGACCACAGCCGCACCAGTTACGTACCAACATCAGGGGGGGTGTCCATGGGACTACTGGCGGATTTTTACATCTCAACCGACGACGACGCCGCGGACTATGACGAGAGCGATTCGTGGCCTGAGCCAGAGCACGCGCAGTACAAGAACATCACCCCCCTCGAGCTGTCCGCGCTGTGGGCTGCTATGCGGCACCAGGAGTGGCACGCGTGGCAGGAGTGGCAGGAGAACGAGTTCGAGTGCCTCCTCAATGCGGACGACGGGGAACGGCTCATCTACCGGTTCCCTCCGGCATTCGTCTCGCTGCTCGCTCGCCTCGATCCGGATGCGCTCGCACGTACCGCCGAAGACTGGACGGAGACGGACGCGATCCCGTGGGATACGCCCGACGCGCAGGAGGTCCTCGAAGACATCGTACGACTTGCCCGCGCGGCAGCGGCGACCGGGCGGCATCTGTACCTGTGGAACTGCGTGTAGCGCCACCGCGAGGATGACCTGTGCAATCGCGGGCCGGTCGCCAAGCACATGAAACTCAAGCGAGCGAGATACGCGACGGGCATAGCTGAGTCGTTGCCCACATGGGCCGATGGCAGGGGGAACCATGGTCCGGTGCGCTGCGCGACGACTCGTCTTGTCCGTCTCATCCTCGCCGGTACAGCACAGCGCGTCATCGCGCTGGCAGCAACGCTGTTGGTCCTCGCCATACTCGGCCCGCCCACACAAGCCCGCGCCGCCGACGCGCCGGAGCACCTCGTGGATAACGTGGAGTCGGCTGCCCGAGAGCACTGCGACGGACCTGTAGATTGGGCGCGCTACGTCGCAACCTCGGCCGATAGTGCGGCGGATCTCTTGGGTAAGAGCCGGGACCAGCTCCACAGCGGCACACCCGACCGCGTCTACCTCGTCGTGATGCACGGCGACTTCAGCCTCGAGCCGAACGGGGAGAGACGTACGCTGCGCGCCCCCTACCTCGCGTTCCTCTTCTGGTACCGCGATGAATACTGGGGCGCCTCCGACTTCACGCTGCTCCTAAGACCCGTGCCCATGGAATCCGTGGGCGTGCCGCAGGCCATCGAGTCGTTTGCCCTCAGCCATCCCCTGCTGCAACGGGTTTTGGACTATGTCCTGGGCGCCGCCGTCTTCTTCGGACCGGCCGTCCTGCTCGTGATCTGCGCCATCCTCTGTGCGTGGAGGCGAGAGTCCGGCTGGCTGTGGGTGCTAGCGGCCTGCCTTGCGGTCGCGATCGCCTCCTGGCAAACCTATGCTGCAGTGCGGTCAGTCCAGGGGCAGGCGTGGGACCCAGTCTTCCACGGCAGCAAGTTCGGCGTGCTGGCGGTGGCCGTCGGCGTCGACTTGGCCGCCGCGGTCGTCGCGCTGCGAACACGGCCGAGGCCGAACACGACCGACCAAGCTGGCACCGGCCGCACCACGTTGTCTCGTGCCGGCCTCGTGCTGCTCGTCCTGGCGGCCGCTCTGTACGTGCTCGCGTGGTATCCCCTGGCGACCACTGGAGAGTGACCCACGGACAAGTCCAGGCTACGCGCAGGCACTGCTGGTGGATCTCCTGTAACCAACGCACGCGGCGCCACGCGAGACGCGATGCGGCCAGGTCAGAGCCAGGGATCTCACGGTCGACACACCAGGCGTTAGTAGGCAGAGAGGGACACTGATAGGCGTATACGTACATGGTTACCGCCCGCGTGAGAGCGAGCGCTTGCAGAACCAAGCCGACACGCTGGTGGATCTTCTCCACCTGGTTCCTCGTGAGGAGCGGCATCGACGTGGAGGCGGTCGGCATGCCACGTGGTAGGCGTGCACCAATGACCGCGGGAAACAGTGGCGGGAGCGACGGGACTCGAACCCGCGACCTCCGGCGTGACAGGCCGGCGTTCTAACCAGCTGAACTACGCCCCCGCAAAGAAGCGGGGCGATACCCCGCGCGGCGGGATGGCAGTGTAGCACTCCGCGCCCGCGGTCGCAAAACACCTCCACGTCCCGGCGTCCAAAGTACGGACGCCACCCGACGACGGGACGAGAGAGCCGATCGCTCAGCCGGTGAACTCGACCTCAACTCTCTCCACGTCCCAGAGCGGCTCGATCTTCTCCTTGATGTCGGTGCGAATGACCTGCGCGAACTGATGGCTGTCGTCCAGATCGACGACGATGCGCACCACGCCATCCGTGAAGGTGACGTCCTTTACAAGGTCCGTACGCACGATGTCCAGGCCGTGGAGTGGATCCATCACGTGCCGCAGCCGCTTCTTGAGCACGTCCACCGTGGTCGGCACCCGTTCCGTCACCAGGCCGTGGCGCTCCTCGTAGTCTCTGACCGCGGCCCGCAGGCCCTCAACCGCCAGGACGGAGCAATGGGCCTTCACCGGCGGCAAGCCTCCAAGCTCATCCGAGGCCTGTTTCCAGGTGATCTTCTTCGCCTCATCGATCGTCCTACCCTTGGCGAGGTCGGTGATGATCGACCCGGTGGCGATGTTGCTCGCGCACCCGTAGCTCTGGAACTTGATATCTTCGATCACCCGACTCTCGGCGTTCACCTTGATGGTCACCGAGACCATGTCGCCACAGGCTGGACTTCCCTCCACAGCTTTACCGTCCGCATCCTCGAGTTCACCGACATTGTGTGGATGCTTGAAGTGCTCGAGCACGGTCTCGTTGTATGGGAACCTCGTCATGGCATCTCCTTCTCGCCCTCGCCCGAACTCAGTCCTTCGGAGCCAGGGGGCTAATCGCTCGTAAGCGTTCGACGACTTCCGTGATCGACTCCACTACACGGTCCGCATCCTCCATGGTATTGAAGCGGCCGAAGGTGAAGCGCACCGATCCGTGCGCCCGTTCGTGGTCGCCGCCGATGCCCAGGATCACGTGGCTCGCCTCCAGCGACTTGCTGAAGCAAGCGGAGCCGGTGCTCACGGCGAAGCCGCGCATGTCCAATTGCAGAGTGATCGACTCGCCCTCCACGTAGTGGAAGGTGAGGTTCGCGTTGTGCGGCGTCCGCCGCCGACGATGCCCGTTGAGGGTCACGTGAGGCACCTCGGCGAGCAGACGGTCGATCACCCGGTCGCGCATAGCTTGCAGCGCCGCCGTCTCCTCGGCCGTCACGAGCCGTACGGCCTCGGCAAACCCAACCGCGCCAGGCACGTCTTCCACGCCGGCGCGAAGATCTCTCTCCTGGAAGCCGCCGTCCATCCACTTCTTCAGCGGCGTCCCCGGGCGCACGTACAGCGCACCCACGCCGCGGGGGCCATGAATGGTGTGCGCGCTCAAGGTCACCAGATCGGGGCTGCCCTGCCGAACGTCGAGTGGCACTCTGGTGAAGGTATGGGTCGCGTCGCTGTGAAACACCACACCCTGCTCGCGCGCGATGCGCCCCACAGCCTCCACGTCCTGCACCGTGCCGATCTCCTGGTTGGCGTGCTGCACGCTCACCAGGATGGTCTCCGGCGTGATCGCCGCGCGAACCGCCTCGGCATCCAGCAGGCCGTCTCCGTCTACCGGCAGGTAGGTCACCGTGAATCCCTGGCGTTCTAGTGCGCGCGCGGTGTTGAGCACCGGGAAGTCCTCGATGGCCGTGGTGACGATGTGACGGCCCTTCTTCTCGCCGAGCGCCAGTGCGACGCCCTTGAGCGCCATGTTGCTCGACTCGGTGCTGCCCGACGTGAAGACGATCTCGTCGGCCGCGGCACCGATCCGCTGTGCCACGGCGCCGCGGGCCGCGTCGAGGGCCTCCCGGGCCTCGATCCCCAGCGAGTAGCCGAACTCCGACGTCGCCACGGCGTACGTCTCGAAGAAGTAAGGCTTCATCGCCTCTAAGACCCGCTCGTCCAGCCGCGTCGTGGCGGAGTTGTCTAGATAGGTCGTCTCTCCGAACACGCTCTTTCCCTTTCGCTCTGCCGGTGGGCGCGTCGGCGCGCTGCCTCGCGCCGCGCCCCACCGGCTTCAGATGAACAACGTCACCGTCGACTCGCGCGCCTCGCGGATGTACGTGCCCACGGCGCAGTACTCGTCGATGAGTTCCTGGTGAAGCTGCTCCGCCTTGATCCCCATGATGTCCATGGTCATATCGCAGGCGAAGATCTTGCCGCCCAGCTCCCGGAAATCCCGTGCCATCTCCTCCAGCGGGCGCACGCGCTGCTTGCGCATTCGGCGTTTCACCATCAGCTTACCGAGGCCCAGCAGGTGCATCTTCGAGAGCGGCCCGCTGGCAAGGCGGCCACGCCTCAGCCGGCTAAGGCCCCAGAAGGTGAAGTACATCGAGGCCTCCATGCCCATGGAGAGCGCTCCGTTGCCGATGATGAACGCGCTGTACAGCTTGTCGAAATCGCCGCTGTGGACGATGAGCGTGATCTTCTCCGGCTTGCGCCGGTGCGCCTCTCCCTCCACCTGCGCGACATCGCGGTCGGCCACCGCGGCGCCAGTCTCCACGTCGGGCGCCGCTTGGCTGCGCTTCATCGCTTGATCTTTATCGTCCACTCTCCGTCCTCTCGCTCCTCGATACCCAGTAACGACAGGCCAAGAGCCTCGACGGCCATGGGGATCTCTTTCTTAGAAGACGGGTGCGTCCCGACGATCTCGACGATATCGCCTGGCTGGGCCCGGCGAAGCGCCTTGCGCGTCTCGACGAGCGGCACCGGGCAGGTTTCACCCCTGCAGTCGACCTTGATCTCGGCCACCGAGGGCACCTCCCTTTCCTTTTCACAAGACACGGCACGACGCCGTGCCAGTCGCCTGATTCCCCTATCTGCGGATTGCTAACCTGATCGGGCAGCCGCCCTCCCCGTAACCAGACCCTCGACACGACGGAGGGCGGCGGCGGGGCGAGCCACTACGAAGCGGTCGGCTCGAAGACGGCGCGCACGGCCGCCATAACCGCCCTACTGTCGACGGGCTTCTGCAGGAAGGCGACAGCGCCCAGCCGCAGCGCCTTCTCCCTGGCCTCGGCAGGGTCGCGTCCGGTGACCACGATCACCGGTACGGCGGCGAGGGCCGGCAGTGCTCGAAGCCGCTGCATAACTACAAAGCCCCCGCCGCCCGGAAGGCCGAGGTCGAGGAGCACGAGGTCGGGACTATTGATCACGGCCGATCTCACGGCGGAGATGGCGTCTTCCGCCGCGATCACCCGGTAGCCCCGTGACTTCAGGAGCATGCTCAGCGCGAGGCGCACGTCGGCGTCATCGTCAACAAGAAGCACGGTCTTGCTCGATGGATCGTGCGCCGCCGGCTCAGCCGCCGGTACCGGCGCCAGAGGGCCGAGCACGAAGCGGAGCGAGCCGATGAGCGCCTCGGCATCGGCCGGTTTGACCAGGAAGTCGACCGCGCCGGCGCTCAGCGCGCGCTCCTTCTCGCTATCGTCATCACTCAGGATGACCACGGGAGTGCCGGCCGTGGCCGGGATTGAGTGCAACCGCTCCATCACCTGAAAGCCGTCGCCACCCGGCAGCTTGAGAGCGACGACCAGCACGTGCGGCTGCTCTCTCATGGCAAGCCGCTGCGCGCTCACCGCATCGTCCGCGGTAAACACCGTGTAACCAGCGGCGCGCAGTGGCTGCACAGCGCGCGCTCGTGCTTCGATTTCCGCGTCGACGATCAGGACCTTCGGGCCGCCCACATCTCCACTTCCTGCGATGCTGAGCTCGTTGGCGCATGCTCCACGGTACACTGACTGCGGCGCCTCATCATCGAGGCTCCTCGGCTGCCGCGGACGCGGCCACGGCGAGCGCCAGACAACTGCCGCGCCCTTCGGCCGCCATCCACAGCCGGCCGCCCTGCCGCCGCATCAGCCAAGCGATCAAGGCGAGGGCCGCATCCTCCGGCCGCTCGCCCACGAGGTCACCGCTAATGCCGCACTGAAGCGGACAGTCGGGCAGGGCGATGAGCACGCAGACACGGTCCGGCTGCACCGGACAGGCCACGACCCGAAGGGTTGCCCCGCCGCCGCTAGCGGCCGCCGCCCGGAGGCAGAGGGCGGCGACGATGCTGCCGGTGCGCACCGGGTCGGCCCTCACCGGCGGGAACCTTTCTTTTGGCCCCACGGTGAGCGCCTGCAGGCCACGCGCTTGGAGCAGCGCCGTGGCCGCCGACAACGCCTCGTCGACGGAGACCTTCCGCGGGCGCAGGGATAACCCGTCGAGATCACCCCGCAGCAGCTCCAGAAGGCCGACGATGCCGCCGAAGAGGCGGTCGAGGTTGCGCGCGATGGCCGCTACGCAATCGCGCTGCTGCTCGTTGAGGGCACCGATGCTCTCCTCTTGCAGCAATTCTACGTAGGGCTGCAACGCGGCGAAACGCCCGCGCGTCTCATGGACGATCAACGACGCGATCGATCCGCTCGCCCGCGACACCGCCTATCAGCCCCCCGTCCGCCTCGCGGTTCTCCGACCGTCTCACTGGTTTCGCACAGACTGCTCGGTTTCCTGCCTGCGTACGAGCCGTCTAGACGCCGCAGGCCAGCGACGACGCACGCTTGTCGGGCGCCGCCGCCACTCCGTAGAATGCCGACGCACCCTCCACCCCACCATCGACCTAAGGAGCCGCATGCTCGCCGCCTTGCTCGCGCTGGTCGCGAGCCTTGCCTGGGGGTCCTCGGATTTCCTCGGCGGGCTGTACACGCGTCGCCATTCCGTATGGTCGGTGAACGCCGTAAGCCAGCCAGCGGCTGTGCTGGCCGCCGCCATACTCGTGCTCTTCGACGCGCAGTCGCCGCCCGAGCTGACCGCGGTGCTCGGTCCAAGCCTGGGAGGCATCGCCGGCGCCATGGCCATCGTGGCCTACTATCGTGCGCTCGCCATGGGTACTATGAGCATCGTGGCTCCGATCATCGCGACCAGCGCGGCTGTGCCCGTGCTCGTCGGTGTGGCCCGCGGAGAGCACCCCGCCGTGTTGCAGTACATCGGCATCGCGCTTGCCGTCGCGGGCATAGCTCTCATCTCGCGGGCCGAGGGCCGAGGGCCTCGCCGCACCGCGAGTCTCGCCAGCGTGCTCTTCGCGCTCGGCGCGGCCGTTGGCTTCGGAGCCATGCTCGTCGGCTTGGACATGGGCGCGGCGAACCCCTCCTGGGCCGTGCTCTCCACCCGTTTCGCCTCCGCCTGTACTATCGGGGCGTACCTGGCGGCACGCCGTCCCCGCCTAGAGCTCACCCCATCAGCCGTGCCCCTGCTCGCGGCGGTGGGCCTCCTCCTGGTCGTGGCGAATACCCTGTTCACCATGGCCGCCGCACGCGGCTACCTCAGCGTGGTGGGCGTGCTCGGCTCCCTCGCGCCCGTCGTGACGGCCTGTTATGCACGCTGGGTACTGACCGAACGCCTGACCCAGATGCAGCTGGCCGCGGCGGGCACGGTGCTCGCCGGTGTGATCTGCCTGGCGGCGGGGTGAGCACACATCCAGCGGAGGGCGCGAACGCCATGGGCGACGTCGACGCCTCAGCCCACGGCAGTCGTTTCGCAGCCGGCCCGCCGGCCAGTGCTCCCGGAGAACTCGCGGATGGCGATGTGGTGGGCGATGGTGGAATCGAACCACCGACACCCTGCTTGTAAGGCAGGTGCTCTTCCCCTGAGCTAATCGCCCGTCAATGGAGCGCGAGGAGCCTCGCGCACCCCCGATCCTAAGGAAGTATACCTGCAAGAGGGGGAGGGGCGATGACCGTGCGGTCCTCGCCCCTCCCCCTCTTGCTCAACCTCGGCCCCGGCCGAGCGTCCGCGCTACTCCGGTCTCAGCTCCCGCCACGTGTTGGGAACCAGGTGGACGTTCAGCGACCAGCGCGCGCTCAGCCGCGAGATCACCTTATCGTTGTAGCTCACGTCGCAGGTGCCGCGGATGTCGACGGTGGAGGCGGAGACCACCATGCCGTGCACCTCGTAGCTGCCGTGCCCTTTGTCGACCCAGCCGTCGGTGTAGAGCACTCCCCAGTAGTCCGATCCGCTGCCGAAATCGAGGACGCAGTCGGCGTTCTTGTTCAGCAGCATCAGGATGCCGGGCTCCGCCTCGGAGTTGTACACGCTCTGCAGCCGGCAGCTCGTGCCGTTCGGCACTTCGATCACGCAGAGGCCACTGAAGCCCCCGGCGGGGCTCCAGGTACCGTTCGGCGGGCTATTTTCGGCCGCCGACACGGAGGTAAAGTAGCGACCGTGCGTCTTGGCGAGCGCGGTGAGGCCCGCGCGCAGGGCCGCGGGGAATACGTCTTCGACGGTGCCGGCGGTGGCGCCGGTGAGCTGGACGATGTCGGCGCCCGAGACCGTGGGGTCGTCGATCGTGCCGACCACTTTGACACACGTCTGCGTACCCACCGGCGGCGGGACCTCGATGTGGATCTTCGGGTTGTTCCCGCCGCCGTTGCTCAGCAGGTTGCCACCGGTGTACAAGGCTACGCCACGCGGGATGCCAGACTCAAAGTAGGTGCGCTCAACGAGTGTCTGGATGCGCGCGGCCTTTGTCCCCATGCCAACCTGCGCTACCAGCCACATGCGGTCGTCCGGTGCGTTGGGATCGGTCGACGACCCCTTATCCCAAGTGATCGTCTTGTCGATAGGCGTCAGGTTATCGTAGTACTCGATGTTCACGAAGGCGGACACCACGGGATCCGGGTTCTCCTCCGGAGTGAACTGGGAGCGGAAGGCGGTCAGCGCGGCAGTGCTCACGTCCGGACCCGCGCCAGCCGCCGTCGGCCACTTGGCGCTCAACGCACCCATCCCCGCGTCGATCGCCGCCTCGGCTACGTTGAACGTCTTGGCGCGAATTCTGTCCTGATACGTATTGTGCTGATAGTTGTTAGTGAACACCACGAGCGTGGCACCCAGGATCGCGAGCGCCGCCACGACCCCGATGATCAGGATGAGTCCGCTCCCTTGCTGATGTGCAAGCCGGCGCATGGGCACCTCGCTTCCCGCCTCCGTGATTCCTAGTTCAACCGCTGGTTACGCAACTGCGCAGTGGACATGAGATCGGCGTAGACCGGCGCGTGCTTCGGGTTGAGGTCGACCAGCATATGGATCTGCACCGAGCGAATGCGCACGCGGTTCTGCGTGTAGTAGATCTCGTTCGACATCTGTATCTGACCGAGGTCGTCGATGTACGAGTAGCGGAACAAGGCCGGCGTGGGACTTACCAGCCCGTCGTAATTGACGACATGACCGACCAGAGATCGGCCGCCCTCGCCGGAAGCCCGCTCGGCCTCCTGGTGGACGGCGCTCACCGGATAGGAGTTCTCGTCGATGTTGGCGATGTCCCCGTTGCGGTCGATGTCCTCGAAGCGCCAGATCTGGCCGTTGTCGTAGAGACGAAACATGACCAGTCCAGGGACCATAGCGGGGTCGCTGTTCCCCTCCTCGTTGAACGTCGTATACAACAGGATCCACCGCTCGCGGGCGCGGACAATGGCCGCCTCGGGCAGATCGAGGCGCGTCTCGCAGTCGCGGATCTCGCGCACCATGCGAGCCAGTCCTTGGCGCGCCTCCTCACGCGCCTTGCCGCTGGCGACCGAGTAGGCATAGGACCGATTGAGCGCGAAGTACGCCACGATGATCATCGTGGTGATGATCCCCAGCACGATGAGCGAGACCAGCACCTCGACGAGCGTGAGGCCCTCCTGGCGGCGCAGCCGTCCGCGCTTCTTCGCCGCGATACCCGGCATCATGGGAACTGCACCGTGGTCGGGCCGCCGGAGATGTCGCCCAGCTTGGTGATCCACGAAGCGCCGTTGTTGTAGCTGCCGAACACCGTGTACACGCCAGCCGGCAGACCGCTCCATGCGGCGGCCTTGTTCTTCTTGATCACCACGGGGGTCGGCGAGCTGCTCGACGAAGTCCCGTCCTGGCGGTACCAGAGTCCTGTAGACACGCTCTGCACGCGGACGGAGAGCGAACTGGAGTTGTGGCTGTTCCTCACCGTGAGCGTGTACGTCGGGATGGGATCTGTGCGCGCCGAGCTCACCGGCGAGTAGGCGGACGCGTTGCCGGCCAAATCGACGGCCCGGATGCGGTAGTACCACAGGGCGTCGTACCCGGCGGACGCATCGACGTAGGCGATCGCCGTCGAACTCACATTACCGTCGACGGCCGTCCATGAGCCCACGCCATCGGGACTGCGTTCTATCTGGTAGCAGGCGAGCCCACTGGCCGGGGTGCCCGTATCGGTCGACGCGGCCCAGGTCAGCCGGACGGACGGCTGACTCGGGCCATTCTTGGCCGCGGCGAAGCCCCCGGGAACAGATGGGGCCTCTGTGTCCGACATCACCTGCGGCATCGCGCTGACCTCAGCCGACGCTGGGCTGGCATTGCCGAGTTCGTCTATCGCTTTGACCACGTAGTAGTAAGTGGTGTCGTTCACGACGGTTTCGTCAGAGTAACTGGGCGTGGCTACACCGTCGGCCAGCAGCACCTCGCCACCGGCCGCGGTACCACGCCACACCTGGTAGTGAGAAAGATCGCCGGCGGGCGAGGTATCCCACGTCAGGTAGACCACACCGTTGCCCGCCGCAGCCGCCAGGTTCGTGACCGCGGCCGGCGGCCCCTTCTCGACCCTGTAGGCCTGCGAAACCGTATTGCCCTGGAACCGATTGAGAGAGAAGGCGACGGCCTGGAATACATACACCCCATCCGGCGCCGTTGAAGCATCCCACGTGAACACATACTGGCCAGGATTGGCGTACACCGGCGTGCTCACCTCGCCGAAGGCTACCCTGGCACCGTTGTACGCGTTCACGCTGAAGCGCACGAACCCCTGCGGTGTGCCACCGGCGTTCATGCTCGCCAGGTCCTCGCTGGCGATGGTCGCCGTCAGATCGACGCTCGAGGAGGTCACCCAGACGACGTTGGAGGCCACCTCCTCCAGCGGGCTCACGTCAAAGACCGCGATCCTGGGACCCGCGTACTGCTGGTAGATGAGGGTCTCCAGGATCACGTGCTTCACCGGGGCGGGCGGCGGGTCCCACCACACATCGACCACGACCTTCTTGCACTGGTCGAGCCCTTCCAGAGACCCCGCCGGCACATCGCTGACGGT
Organism: Thermoleophilia bacterium; assembly: GCA_040772045.1. Classification (GTDB taxonomy): domain Bacteria; phylum Actinomycetota; class Thermoleophilia; order UBA2241; family UBA2241; genus JAXGYV01. Next base: position 104,217 of record JAXGYV010000004.1, on the reverse strand, counting down.
GTAGTCGATGTGGATCGTCTTACTGGTCGTGCCGGCGACGGCAGCAAAGGTGGGGCCGAACTGCCCGCCGGCAAACGAGGGGTTATACAGGTTCGGCACACTCGACGGGTCGCCCGGGTCGGCGACTATCTGGTCGAAGTCCAGCTGGCGGATCTTCTCGATCTTGTCCTGCGCGATCTGCAGCGCGATGTTTCGCAGGTTATCGGCTACGTTCTTCTTCTGAGCACCCACGAACAGCGGCACCATGGCCGCGAATACGAGAGTGGCGATGAACACCGTGACAAGGAGCTCAACCAGGCTCAAGCCCGGGAGCCCCCAGCGAGTGCGACGTCGCATGACCTGCCTCCAGACAGGATCGGTACCTCGGGCAGTGTATCGGCGAAAAACCGCCGAAGGTGAAGCGATAGACAAAAAATGTACTAGCTCGCCTAGTTCGGCCGGCCAAGTCTTGCCCCGCGACGTGCCGTGGAGCATCACGCTCTCGTCAGCCTTCTACTGCAGAGCGCTCAGCTTCCGCAGCGTCGCCTCCAGAGCGTCGATCTGCCGTCCGTACTCCGCCCAGTCGCCCTGCCGCAGCGCTTCTTCGGCGGCCTCGAACTGCTGGTTGGCGAGCGCGATGAGCGCGCTCAGGTCCTCTGGCAGAGCGGTCGGCGAGGCGCCCGGCGACGGCGTGACGCCGGGCGTTGGGGAGGCCGTCGGCTCGGGTGTGGGACTTGCGGACGAGCTGCCGAACACGTCGGCGAGGGCCTCGCCCAGCGTGGGCTGCATGGCCACGATCTGACTGCGCGAGCCCTCCGTCTGACCCTCGGGCATCTGGTAGAAGACGATGACCTGCTTTAACTGCGGCAGCTTCGTCTCCTCCGCCTGCAAGTACAGGGGCTGCACGTAGAGGAGTGCATCGGCGATCGGCACCACGAGGAGATTTCCGGAGAGCGCCTTTGAGCCAGAGCGATCCCACAGGGTGAGCTGTGCCGATACCTTGGGGTCCTGGTTGATGGCCGCCTCTACCTGGCTCGGTCCGTACACCACGCTCCCTTTGCTGAACACGATGGAGACAGCCTTGCCGTAGTTGGGCGGGTCGGACCGTGCGCCCAACCACGACACCATGTTCTTGCGCCCATTCGGCACGAACGGCATGATCAGGAGGAACTCCTCCTTTTCCTCGCCCGGCAGGCGCATGATGACGTAGTACGGCTGCATCTCTCCCGAGCCGGAGAGCGCCACATTGGCCGGGATCTGCCACTGGTCGCCCTTGTTGTAGAGCACCTCGGGATCGGTCACGTGGTACGTGGCGAACACGCGCGCCTGCACGTCGAAGTAGTCTTGCGCGTACCGCACGTGCCGGCGCAATGCCTCGGGCATGCGCTCCGCCGGCGTAAACGCGCCGGGGAAGATGCGTGCGTAGGCGCGCAGAATGGGATCCTGAGGATCGAACGCGTAGAGCGTCAGCGTGCCGTCGTACGCGTCGATCACCGCCTTCACCGAGTTGCGGATGTAGTTGAGGCCGCTCTCCGGCTGGCTGTACGCGTACTGATCGGTGGTGGTGTAGCAGTCGATCACCCACTTGAGCCGCCCCTCGGCGATCGCCAGGTACGGATCCTTGTCTCGCTGCAGGAAAGGCGCTGCGCTGGCGAGGATCTCGTTGATGTTGTTGCGGATGATGATGCGGCTCTCGCCCGTGAGGGCCGCGGTGGTGAAGAACTTGATCGTGCGATAGCGCACGTTGAACGCCAACCGATTGAGGAAGCTGGAGACGGGGATACCGCCCTCGCCGGAGTAGGGGGCGTACACGTCGCCGCCGGCCCCCGGGAAATCGAACTCCTTCTCCGTGGTATTGACGAGCGTGTAGTCCGTGCCGATCTCGCCGTAGTAGATCTGCGGCTTCTCGATCTTCAGCTCCTCGACGGCCTGCGGAGGCATGTCCTTCACCAGGAAGTCGGGGGAGCCGTCGGCAGTCACCTGGTTGACGGCCGACAACGTCACGCCGTACCCGTGCGTGTAGGTGATGTGCTGGTTGACCCACGTCTGCGCGTTCGCGGGAAGGCCGGCGATGTTCAGCTCGCGAGCAGACACCATGGTCTGACGCAACACGCCGTTGACCTCGTAGCGGTCAACGTCGGCATCCACAAAGGAGTAGTACGGACGCAACTCCTGCAGCTGGCGGTAGCTGGTGACGAGCGTGCCCGGGTCCCACAGCCTGATGTTCCGCAGAGTGACCTCGTTGTCTTCGAGATCGTCCTCTGTAAGAGCCTGTCGCGTGGCGAGCGGCTGCTCGCTGATGCTCGTGAGGTCGTACGCACGACGTGTGGCCGCGAGGTTGTAGCCGATGAACTCCCGCTCTTTGCTGAGCTCGTTTGGTTTCACGATGAGGGCTTGCATGATGGCGGGGATGGCGAGCTGTGCCACGAGCAGCACTACGACCCATACTCCCACCGTGAGCGGCCACCACTTGAGCCGTCGCCACATGTTCCAGAGGAGGACCGCGGCCAGTGCAAAGGCCACTGCCATGAGGACGCGGGTCGCGGGCAGTACGGCGTGCACATCCGTGTAGGTCGCCCCGAACACCACCCCATCCGCGGAGAACAACAGATCCCACGCCTTGAACAGCTGCCCTACACCCACCACCACGAACATGGCCGCGAGCACACCGCTGAGATGGGCGATCCCCCGTGACGAGAGGCCGAGGTCGAGCTGCTGCGGACGCGTGAACTTCGGTTGTCCGTTCTCCACGGTGAAGCCGATCTGCCCCACGCCGGCGCCGCCGAGCAGAAGGTGAACCGCTCCCGCGAGGATCAGGGAGACGAACAGGCAGGCGAAGATGAAGGACTGCACGTAGTGCCATGCTGGTACGGTGAAGATGTAGAACCCGATGTCGTGCCCAAAGATCGGGTCCTTCGCGCCGAACGACTCGGCATGGAGCGCTTTCTGGAACGTGAGCCAGCTGCGGGAGACCACGTAGCCGACCCCAACGGCGAGCAGAGCGATGCCTACGAACGCGACCTTGCCCGCCAGATGATGGATGCGCTCCCACGCGTATTCCACCACGTCCTCGCCCACGGCTCGCAGACGCGGCGCGAGCCGACGGGCGAGCTCCACATTACCCCACACGATGAGGAAGAAGGCGACCGCGAAGACGATTCCCACGACCAGCCGGCTCCAGAAGGTGGTCCAGAACACGACGCGCAGATCGATGTCGCCGAACCATAACCACTCGACATAGAGACCCAGCACGCGGAAGAGCACCACGAGGAAGACGATGATGCCGACGATGATGCCGCCGACCAGCAGCGGACGCCGGCCAGGCCGGCCGGCGGGACGATCTGGGCGCAAGGGTTTCACAGTGGCCACGGCGCCATTATTCCAGAAGGCTCGCGCAAAAGCCCCCGGACGCTCGAACTCACTTACGATGCCGCGGCTCGGTGACCCGCCTCCCGGCCCTCCGCCGCGGCGAGACAGGCGATGAACCGTTGCACGAGACCTGGATCCAGTTGGTCGCCAGCCAGTCTCCAGAGATAGCGGCTCGCCTCCCTCGTCTCGCTGGCCCCGCAGGCAAGGTATGCCCGCAGAACAGCGAGCACGCGGCCTACGCGGGGGATCGCCCGTCCGCGAAGGCCTTCGGGATAGCCCGTCCCGTCCCAGCGTTCCGTGCTGGAGAGAAGCGCGTACATGGCGCCCGCGGCCGCTTCAGAGCCCTCGGGCGGCAGAAGCGCGGCAGGCCTCTCTTGGCCACCAGCCGCGCCGGTGAGAACCGCGAGGGCTGCGGCCAGGCCGGCTGTCTCCTGCTCGTCCAAACCGAGCGTGCGTGCGAAGTGCCGTCCGAGGCTTACGGCCGGGCTCTGTGGCGTAACGATGCCTTCGCCGCCCTCCGCAGCCCCTTCAGCGTACAGGCAGACGCGATTTCTCCCCGCCGCCTTAGCCCGCAGGAGCGCGACGTCGGCGGCGCGCAGCACGCCATCGGCATCCGCCGCGGTCTGCGGATAGGCTGCCACACCGATGGACATGCTCACAGTGAGCGCAGGCGAACCAGGGTCTATCTCTCGCACGCGACTGCGGATACGCTCGGCCACCGTGCGCGCCTCCGCCAGCCCAGTGCGCGGCAGGATCATCACGAACTCCTCGCCACCGTAGCGGGCGAGGTAGTCAGACTCCCGTGAGCACTGGCGGAGAATGCCCCCCACAGCCCGCAGCACCTCGTCGCCCTGTTGATGGCCGACGGTGTCGTTCACAGCCTTGAAATGATCGAGGTCCATCATCAGCAAGCAGAAGGCCTCCGCGTACCGGTCCGCGCGCCGGACCTCCATGGTCAGCGTCTCGCGGAAGTGGCGGTAGTTGTGAATACCCGTCAGCTCATCGCTGCTGGCCAAGTGCAGGATCTCCTTGTAGCTGCGGGCGTTCTGCAGCGCGATCGCCGCCATATTGGCGACCAGCTGGACCAGCTCGGCCTCGTACGGACCGAAAGGCCGTCGCCGAAGCGGCTCTTCGTGTCGCGCTACTGCCAACAGCCCAAATGGCTCTCCCCCCGCGGCCAGTGAAGCGAGGATCGTCGGCCCCGCCGTCTCCGTCGTGCCCGGCACGAGAGTCTTATGAGAGAGCTGAGCACCTTCAACGATCACGGCTGGCTCGTCTCCGTGGAGCAGAGCAGCGATCACCGGCTCGTCCAGCGGGAGGGTCGCACCCGTGTCCAGGAGAACCCCCTCCTCGGCCAAGTAGGCCGGGCGAATCACACCCTGTGCACGATCGATGAGCCCAATGCCCATCGCATCGAAATCCAGCAGGCTGTCGAGCATGTGGCTGATGCGGCCGAAGACCATCGCCTCATCGAGAGTACCGAGAAGTGTACGGCTGGCCTCGAGCAGCTCACGCCGTACCTCAAGCTGTTTCTCTAGCTCGCGCGTGACCTGCTGGAGCTGCTCGTGCTCGCGAGCGTTGGCGATAGCAACCGCCGCGTGGGCGGCAAAGACCCCCAGTGACGCCACAACGTCGAGTCCGGGACGATTGCCATGAACCGGTGCTCCGAGACGCAGCAGTCCGGCTAAGCGCCGCCGCTGATCGCGCAAGGGCACGAAGAGGGTGTCGCCATACCGCCAGCCTCCAGGCGCCACCGGCAGAACAGGATGAGCGGCCAGGCACCGGCGCATGTCCTCCGTCCACTGCGGCGCGTCGGCGGGCACGAGGTACACATCACCCACCCGATAGGTCTCCATCATGATGCGCTCGGCACTCGCCACTTCGCACGGACTGCCCACGATGCACTGATTCTGGGTGCCGTCTCCCCCTGTTGCGGCACGCACCCACAGGAGGTCACCCTCGCGCACGTACACCACCGCCTCCCCGAAGCCGAACGTCTCCGAGACGGCGGTGGCGACGACCCTCACCACGGCGTCGAGATCGAGATTCGACTGGAGCTGGTTGGTGAGTCGAAGCAGCGCGTGGAGCAACTCCACCTCGCCGCCTTCGACGTGGCGATCAGCAGACAGTTGCACCACCTCATCTCGGACCCGGAACGGCGGCCTGCGGTACGGCCGCGTGATCGTCACCCGAGTTTACCTTTCTCAAGAGGGTAAGGCAGCGGCTCGCGAGTGGCCAGCGTTGACAGGACTGTCAACACTAGCTCTCCGCGCACACCCTCGCGGCGCCGCCATGGCCGCCGCCTCACCCGGCGGAGCGGCCTGCCGCCGCCGCGCCACTGACCTCCCTGTCGTACGGAGCCAGCCGAAGGATCTGCCGCGCCTCGTCGGGCGTCGCGCACTCACGTCCCACCTCCACGGCCACACGAGCCACGCGTGAGACGAGCTGCTCGTTGCTCTCGGCGAGCACCCCTTTGTGGAGGAAGATGTTGTCCTCGAAGCCCAGGCGGATGTTGCCCCCCAAGGCCAGCGCCGTGAGCATCAGCGGCACGTGCCAGCGGCCGATCCCCGTGCACGTCCACGTGGACCCCTCCTTGGGGATGGAGTCGACGAGAAACACCAGGTTGCGCGGCTCCCCGCTCATGCTGCCCGGCACACCCAGCACGAAGTCCCAGTGCATGAGAGGCCCCGCCGGTCCCAGCTTGTTCACTAAGCGCAGGGCGTTATTGATCTGACCGTGCTCGAAGATCTCGAACTCCGGCCGTACGCCCCTCGCCCGCATGCGCGTGTAGAACTCGGTCATCAGGGCGGTGTCGTTGAAGAACACCTCGTCGCCGAAGTTCGTCGTGCCGGTGGTGAGCGACGCCATCTCGGGGGCGAGCTCTAACGGCTGCAGGCGCTCGTCGGCCGTCATGCCCATCGCGCCGCCGGTACTGGTCTGGATAATGATGTCGGTGCGCGCACGGATCTCATCGATCGCGGCGGCGAATACCTCTCTGTTCTGGGTGGGATTGCCCTCGGCGTCCCGTACGTGCAAGTGGTACACGCTCGCGCCGGCCGCGCAGCACCGGGCCGCATCCACGCCGATCTCGCGCGGGGTGATCGGCAAGTTGGGCTGTGCCTCCTTCGTCGTCTCGGCACCCACGCCGGCGACAGTGACGATGAGCTTCTCCATCGAGCGCCTCCCGAGAGAAAGGGGACCTGACCGTGTTCTCAGCACTCGAGCTCACGAGACACGGGCGCTGAGCCTCATGGGTGCATTTCCTCCTCAGCCTTCCCGAACATCACTACCAGGACCCCGGCCAGCAGGATCAGAACGCCGCCGCCAAGCGTCCAGACGACAGGCCTCTCGCCAAGGAACACCAAAGCATACAGCGGGGCCGTGACCGGCTCCAGGTAGCCGAGGATTGACGAATGCTGCACTCTGATGAGGCCGACTCCTGCCACGAAGACCCAGTAGGCGAACGCCGTGCACACCACGCCGAGAATGGCCGCCGACAGCATGTCGCGGCCCGTCAGAACGTAGTCGGACGCCGCCATCTGCCAGAGCCCCAGGGGCAAGAGCAATAGGCAGTCCAGGACGCACTCCGCGAACACGAGGGCAGAGCTGCTGACCGTCCGCGTGAGCCCTTTCATCACCATCATGAAGAAGGCCCACACGATCGCCCCCGCAAGGCCAGCCACTACACCGTAGATGGAGAAGCACACCTGCGTGCCCGCGAATGCGGGCATGAGGATCAAGAGAAGCCCGGCGAGCGCCAGGACGAGCGAGAGCCACACCACGCGGTCGGTCGCCTGCCCGGTGAGCGCGGGAGCCAGCAGCGCCACGAATACTGGGCCCGTGAAGAACAGGAACATGCCCGCGGCCACGCCGGTCTCTCGCAACGCGATGAACAGACAGAGCAGCGCCGTCGCGTCCAGGATACCCATGAGCAAGACACGCCACCAGATCCCCGAGCGCAGGATCTCGGCCAGGGTGCGTCGCCGCGCCAGCGGCAGCGCGAGGACCACCGCGGCAATGGTGAAGCGCAGCGCGAGCAGTATGCTCTCGGGAGCGCGGGCGTAGTTGACGAGCGCGCCGATGGCCCCGAACACCACGTACGCGCCAGCGACCAGCATGTACCCCTTCACCTGCCCCGCGGTGCGGCTCTGCGCCATGCCGGTCGTGTTCATCCGCGAGGCCCCTCCGCTACCACGCGAATCGTGGCCTGCCGGCGCATCGTCCGATCAAGAGGGGCGACGGTGAGCGACACGCTCAGGAACTCCACGAGAAGCAGGAGGTCACTCGAAACCCAGCCTGGAGCTGAACTCCTCGTGGAAGTCGCCGTGCGTGGCCAGCTCGAGGAACTCGATTCGGGAACGGAGACGAGCCATGCGCCGCCGCGCGCGGACGTCGACCAGGGCCATCTGGGCGCCCACTCCGGCGGCGTTTCCCACGAAGGACACCCGGGCAGGTGGGACCGGCGGCAGCAAGCCAAGGGCGAGGCTGTGCTGCACATCGAGGTAGTTACCGAAGGCGCCGGCCACGAACACACGGTGCAGGTCTTCTGGGCGAAGCCCCACGCGTCGCAGGAGAAGTGACCAGCCGGCGGCGATAGCGCCCTTCGCCAACTGGAGGGCCCGCACATCCTGCTGCGTGAACACGATGTCGCCGCCAGGGCCGGTGGCAACCACGTACTCCAAGCCGGAGCGCCCTGAGCGCACGCGAGCATGGTGCACCATGCGACCCGTGCGGTCCACAACGCCCGCCCGCCGCAGACCGGCGAGCACGTCGACCACTCCCGATCCGCAGATCCCCAGCGGGGCGGCGCCGCCGATAGTGGCGATGCTGGTCACCCGGCCATCGCCAGAGATGTTCGTTCGTTCGATAGCCCCTTCGACGGCCTTCATACCGTGCGTGATCTGATAGCCCTCGAAGGCCGGCCCCGACGCGCAGCTCGTTACGGTGACCACCCCGCCCGCCGAGAGGCTGATCTCCGTGTTCGTACCGATGTCGATCGCCAAGCAGGGCAGTCGGCGAGAGGTGAGTCGCGTAGCGGCCACTACGGCGAGCGCGTCCGAGCCGACGAAGCCGGCGATGGGGGGCAGGAAGTGGACACTCGCCTCGGCGTTCATGTTCAGGGCGAGGTCGGCGGCGCGCACGTCGAGGGCGCGGTCAACGGCCGGCGCGAAGGGTGCACCGCTCAGCCCCTCAGGCGAAATCCCGAGGGCGAGATGGTGCATGGCTGTATTGGCGACCACCGTCATGTCGCAGAGAAGCCGCGGACGGATGCCCTGCCGGACGTAGAGGCGCTCCAGCGCCTCATTGATCCCCCCTCGCACAGCTTGGGTGAGCCCTTCGAGACCCCCGTCCAGCGCCTGCGCGATACGCGTGACGACATCTTCGCCAAACCGCATCTGGGGATTCTCGAGCGCCTCTTGATCGATGTGGCGACCGGTGAGCAGGTTGAAGAGATAGACCACGATCTTCGACGTGCCGATGTCGACTGCCGCACCGTACGCGCCCGTCCCGGCGTCGGCCGGTTCCACGTCGATCACGCGACGACCGCGGCGTGTGACGAGCGCCCGCCATTCGCCAGCCCGAAGGGTGGACGGCAGACGCCGGATGACGGAGAGCGGGATGTCGACACCCGCCATCGCGTCACGCAGACGTACCTCGTCGGAGCGCGCGTCGCCGAGTGTCGCCGGGGGGAGCTCCACAAGCCCTTTGACTACGGCCGGCCGCACTGCGCCGTGGCGCAGACGTGACGCCGTGAGGATCTGCCGACGACCCCGCGTCTGACGCACCTCGATGCTCACCGAGGAGCTGAGCGGGCTCGTCTGGCAGGCGAGCCGCCACCCTTCGGCGATCTGGGCGACGGTCAGTCGATCTCGCTCGATGTCGGTCGGCGGCGTTACTTGCCCCGCGCCAGGCCGTACAAGGCACTTGCCGCACGTGCCACGCCCATGGCAATCGGCGGACACCGAAACGGCCGCGGTGGTGAGAGCATCCAGCAACGTGCGTCCCGGCGAGACAGCTACTGTCACCCCGATCGGCTCTACCAGCACCTTCGTCAACCGCTCACTCATCTCTCGGCTGCGCCTCTCTCCCCCAAACGCGGCTGGGCGTCCGGCGAGGTGTTCCGTACCTGCTTGTGTGGTTTCTTACGCCATGCTATTCCACGCCGCCACTCGGGAACCAGACGCCCTCACGACTCCGCTGGCCCATGAATATCGGCCATGACGTTCTTGCGGTCCTTGACCTTCTGCATGCGCGCCGCCCATACGTCCTCGAGCGTGACGTCTGGAACGTCGAAGAGACGTGCGACACCCTTACGGACGCGCTCAGCCCTACAGTCGGGACAGCGGCACTCCCCCTCGACGTAGTCATCTGGCTCCGTGTACCTGGAGATCACGCCCTCGTAGTTGCGCAGGATGATCTTGCCCGGCGACATCGAGACAACGTAGCTGGGAGTCACAGGTGTCTTCCCGCCACCCCCAATGGCGTCGATGATGTAGACGGGCACGGCGAAGCCCGTAGTGTGGCCCCGCAGGCTCTCGTAGATCTCTATGCCCTTGGCGACCGACGTGCGGAAGTGATTGGTCCCCATGGCGAGATCGCACTGGTAATAATAGTACGGCTTCACACGGATGCGTACCAGACCCTGAACGAGTCGCTTCATCACGTGTGCGCAGTCGTTGATGCCACGCAGGAGGACGCTCTGGTTGCCGAGGTTGATGCCCGCGTCGGCGAGCATGCCGCAGGCCCTTGCGGAATCCGGCGTGATCTCCTTCGGATGGTTGAAGTGCGTGTTCAGGTAGAGCGGGTGGTACTTCTTCAGCATCGCGCACAGCTCGGCAGTCACCCGCTGCGGACACACTACCGGCATGCGCGAGCCCACGCGGATGATCTCCACGTGATCGATCGCACGCACTCGGGCGATGATCTCTTCCAGCTGGTCGTCGCCGAGCACCAGTGGATCCCCGCCGCTGATGAGCACATCGCGGACTTCCCTGTTGCGCTGGATGTAGGTGATGGCGTCATCGATGACCTTCTGGGAGACGATCGACTCGTGACCGCCCACGATGCGCCGCCGCGTACAGTGGCGACAGTACATGGAGCACATCTCCGTGACTACGAATAACACCCGATCGGGGTACCGATGAGTGAGGCTGGGCGTAGGCGAGTCGATCGTCTCGGCGATCGCGTCCTCCATGTCCTCCTCACGTACTACTAGCTCGAGCGGAGAGGGCACGCCCTGCATACGCACCGGGCACGCCGGGTCGTTGGGGTCCATGAGCGACGCGTAGTACGGGGTGACGGCCACCCGGAACTTTCCCATACAGCGGCGCAGGTCCTCACGCTGCGCCTCCGTCATCACGAGCACGTGGTCGAAGTCTTCCACCGTGGTGAGGCGATTACGCAGCTGCCAGCGCCAATCGTGCCACTCCTCGTCGGTGACGCCTTTGAACAGTGGGATGTCTTTCCAGTGTTGGGTCACATCCTCTCCTTCCCCCACGATGCTTACCCCCTTCGCGACGGGCCGCCGCCTCTGGAGAGAGCGCCTCGGCCGGCCGGACCTCGCCATGTCCCACCTGACCGAGAGCAGGAGTTGTCTCTCGCCAGAAGCACCCCCGTGCACCACTTTCGGCGAGGCCGCCACTCGGTCACGGCCGTCCGCCGCAGCGGCTTTGCTGTGCGCTCCGGGGACTCTGGCGATGGATTCCGAGAGGACGTGCGCACCCACGCAACCTGCCACGAGACGTACTCGCTCCCTTTGCCGCGCACCGGCAGCCTCCCCTTGCGCCAGCCCCACCGCGGCCACGTGCGCTCCCGCGGCGGCTCTGACAAAAAACGTCACCAGTCACGTCCGTGCAACCGATTGCACTGTACCACCTTCTCGACCGTGCTTGTATTCATCCATTGCACTCGTGCATAAAGCGTCCCATGCCAGAGGCTCGGACTCGCGCATCCCCGGCACCAGCGTGCCACACTGGCCACTGACCGATCGGTTAGCCGCCGTCCGTTTTGCGGAGAAGGCCAGCCGCGACCCTGGCGATTCCCCACAGAGCCCGCTTACGCCGTGGCACTGATGCTCTGGCTCGCTCGAGCGGACTGGCGCAATCGGACTCACCACGCAGACGAGCGAGAAGCTATAAAGTAGCGTCAGCAATACCTCTCGCCGCCATCAAGCGAAACGCGCTCGCCACAGGGGGGGGTCGCGGCCATGAGGATCGAGGCCGACTGCCGGAAGATCAAGGCGAATACCGAGGCAGTGGTGGCACTCTGCGCACCTTGGGGCATTGAGGTCGTCGGCGTCAGCAAGTGCGTCTGCGGCGAGCCCGACATCGCCCGCGCCATGCTCGCCGGCGGATGCGTCATGATCGGCGAATCGCGACTTGACAACATCCGTCGCCTCCGCCAGGCCGGTGTCGACTGCGACATCATGCTGCTCCGGCTCCCTGCGCTGAGCGAGATCGACGAGGTCGTCGCGCGCACCCAAGTGAGCCTGAACTCCGAGGAGCTCGTGGTGCGTGCTCTGTCCGCGTCCGCGGTGCGTCAGGGCATCGCCCACCGGGTGCTCGTCGTCGTCGAGGCCGGTGATCGTCGCGAGGGCGTCATGCCCCATGAGGCAGCCGGCCTGTGCCGCCTGGTCCTCGATCTCCCGGGGCTCGAGCTCGAGGGCGTGGCCGTCTGCCTCAACTGCCTGTGCGGCGTGCTCCCCACCAGAGAGAATCAGGAGCGCTTCGCCACGTTAGCCCTCGAGATCGAGGGCAAGCTGGGCCTCCGGCTGCGAACCGTCTCCGGAGGCCACACCGGCAACCTTCACCTCGTGATGGAGGGGGCGGTGCCGGAACGCTTCACGCAATTGCGCGTCGGCGAAGGCATCCTGTTCGGAACCGACATGACCACCGGGGCCGCCCTGCCCGTGCCCCACACCGACACCTTCACCGCGTTTGCCGAGGTTATCGAGCTGAAAGACAAGCCCTCGGCGCCGGATGGCGCGGTCGGCATCGACGCGTTCCATCGCCGCCGCCAGTGGCCCGACCTTGGCGTGCGCCGACGCGCTATCTGCGCCATGGGAGAGACGGATCTGAGCGTCTCGTTCCTCACCCCGACGCACCCTGGGGTGAGCATCGTCAGTGCTAGCTCCGACCACACCGTGCTCGATGTCACCGACGCCGAGCCCCCGGTGCAACTCGGAGACGAGCTGCGCTTCGCTGCCGCGTACACCGCCGTGGCCTATGGCTGGACGAACGCCGCGACCGCCCACACGGTGGTCTGATCCCCGAGATCATAGGCGAGCGGTCGTCCTGTGTCGCCGTTAGTTCTCGGCGGAGATACTCAGGTCGGCGCCACCAAACCACTCCCTGGTGAGCCTGCTGAGCGATCCGTCGTCGCTCAGTGTGCGGATCGCGTACTCCATCAGCGCGAGGAGGTCGGCCTCCCCCTGCCGCACGGCGAAGGCGAATTCCTGGGAGAACAACGGTTTTCCCGAGAGGACGAAGGGCTGGCCCGACCGGATGGCCTGAGCCAGTGTCGGACCAGCCGCCACAACCGCGTCGAGGCGGCCGGCGGCCAGTTCCGGGAACGTGTCAGCCTCGGCGGTATAGGTCTTAATGACCGCCTGGGTGTGCTCCCGCAGCCAATAGAAGTACGTCGTCTGCGCTCCTACCCCCACCTTCTTACCGGCCAGGCCGCTGGCGCCAGCGAGCTTGGGCGATCCCTTCTTCACCGCCACTCGCGCTGGCATAGCGTAGTACGGCGTGCTGAACATGAGCGCCTGCTCGAGTTCCTCTGACGGCGCGAGCGAGCCGATAGAGACCTGCACCTTGCCGCCCGCGAGGGCGGCCGGGACGGCGTCCCACTCTGGCGTGATGAAGTTCACCTCCACGCCCAGGAGATCGCCGACGCGCTTCGCCACTTCGACATCGAATCCGACGAGCTTACCGTGGTCGTCCACCCAGCTCTGCGGAGGGTAATCGCCGGCCGTGGCGACAACCAGCGCGCCCGACGTGGCGACCGTACGTGCCAGCCCCTGCGGCTTATGGCCCAGCACCTGCGTACACCGCTCCATCGGCGATAACGGCGCTTGCCCACTCTCTCCGTCTCCTCCGCAGCCCACGATGAGCGCGGTGGCGGCGATGAGACCGATCATCAAACGAGCTGCCTTCGCGGCACACGCCATACCCGCCAGGAGGCCGCGCTCCGGTGTACGGCGCCCGCTCGGCGTAGGAGTCTCCGCGTGCTCTCGCCGCGCGGGCTTGCCCGCATCGACAGGCCGCCCCTGTGGAATTCGACCGCTCCACTCGTGCATCCATGACCCCGCAGTCTAGGTGCGCTCAGTCTTCATCGTGGCGATGTCGGCCACTGCGGGCCGCAGAAGGTGTCGCAGATCGCTACTCCTCAGCTTCAGCATGGTCGCTGTGGCACCGCCGCCGCAGTACACCACATCGCGGAGGAAGATGCGCGCGTCGGCGATCGCCGGCAACGTCGTAGCCAGACCGCAGGGGGGGACCGCTCCCGCTCGGTACCCCGTGATATCGAACACCTGCTTGCCGCGCACCTGGGCGACCTCGAGCGCACCCGTTACGGCGGCGAGCCGCTTCGCGTCGGCGACCTGGTCTCCAGCGATCAGGACCAGCGTTGGTTTGTCGTCGAGGAGGAAGACCAGCGTCTTCACGACATCGGCCAGCGGCACCGCTAAGAGCTCGGATGCCGCCCGCGCCGTCCTGGCGAGGGCCGGGAGGTGGAGAACCTCGTGTGGCACGTCCTGCTCCATCAGGTAGTTGTGGACGTCGCTACAGGACCGCACTCATACCTCCTCGGAACCCCGGCCGCCCAGTGTACCATGGGCATATGCAACGCATGACGCGACATCGGCTGGTGCGCCAGCTCTCGAGCTGCTTGATTATCGCCGGTGGCATTGTGCTCGCTTACCCCCTCTGGTCGGCCGGCTACGCGGAGGTCCAGCAAGCTCGGCTTGGAGAGACCTATCGCCAGTCGGAGCAGGCATTCTTGCGCGCGCTCCGGCGGCAGTCGCCATCGCCGGCGGCAGACGACCCGTACACTCGCATCGCCTCGCTGGCGAACCGCTTCGCGCGGCGTCTCCGCAGCGGCCAGCCCATCGGTCGCCTGCGGAACAAGCGCATCGGACTCAACAGCGTGGTACTCCAGGGCAGAGCACGAGGCGCGGCCGCGGACCCGGACCAGACGCTGCTGCGCAGCGGCCCGGTGCACTATGCCAATACCCCACTACCGGGACAAGGGCAGCCGTTTGCCATCGCTGGTCATCGGACCACCTACGGCGCGCCCTTCCGCAATCTCGACCGCCTGCGGCCCGGCGACCAGCTGGTACTCGTTACACCCTACGCGACCTTTACCTACCGCGTAGCTAAGAAAACGGTGACTCGCCCAACTGACACGAGCGTGCTTCACGATCGCGGGTACGACCTGGTTCTCACTACTTGTCACCCACCGTACAGCGCCAAACAACGGCTCGTCGTTTGGGCGCGGCTCAGCGACTATGCCTTCCGCTGAGCCCCTGCTCAGGGGTACGGCGGTCGCTCCGCGGCGGCCCCCCGGAGCAGCATCACTGGCATACGCTCCCCTGTCGGCCCACCGGGATGGTCCACCGCAACCAGCGCAAGGCCGTCAGCCAGCGCCATCGAGCTGAGAATTCCTGACCCCTGCGGGCCCGTCGTCGTCCAGCACCATCGCCCATCCGCCGTCTGCCACACGCGACAGCGACGCAGTTCAGCGCGGTCGCTGCCGTGCTTCACGGGCTCGGCCGAGGTCGCCAGCACCCACGGCCTCCAGACATCCCGGCGCCCCTGCATGCGCAGGAGCGCGGGCCGAATGTACACCTCAAAGGAGACCATGGCCGCAACCGGGTTACCGGGTACGCCGAAGACCAGCGTTCTGTCGCGAACGCCGAACACGAGCGGCTTGCCAGGCTTGGTCCGCACGCCCCAGAACCGGCGTTCTACGCCCAGCTCCTCTTGGACCGCCTTCACAAAGTCGTAGTCGCCGACAGACACGCCCCCGGAGGTGATCACCACGTCCTCCCGCAGCGCCCGACGTAGTTGCTCTCGCGTCTCCTCGCGATCGTCGCGAGCGATGCCGAGCAGCACGGGTGCTGCTCCTGCCTCTCTAGCCTGACCGTAGGCGGTGTAGGAGTTCGAGTTGCGGATCTGCCCTGGCCCAGGCCGCTGGTCGATCGGAACCAGCTCGCTGCCCGTGGAGAGGATGGCCACCGACGGGCGGCGAGCCACCCGCACCCGCGCCACGCCGGCGGAGGCGAGCACTCCGAGGTGCGCGGCCTCGATAGCGTCCCCCGCCGTCAGCAGGGTACTGCCGCGGCGCACGTCTTCGCCGACGTAGCGCACATTCCGCCCTCTTTCCACCGGGTTCTCGATCTCCACCTCCTCGCCACACACGGTCGTGGCCTCCACTTCGACCACGGCGTCGGCGCCTGGCGGCAGAGGAGCTCCCGTCATGATGCGCGCCACACCGCCCGGCGGCAGCTCCTCAGGGAACACGTGCCCCGCGGGGATCTCCGCTACCAACCGCAGGGAACGTCGCCCGGTCTGGTCGGCGACGCGCAGCGCGAAGCCATCCATCGCGGAGTTGGAGAACGGTGGCACGTCGTCGGGGGCGACGACGTCTTCCGCAAGCGTCCGCCCGAGAGCGTCGAGGAGCGGCACGGATTCCACGCCGCCGGTCGCCACCGCGCCCAAGACTGCGTCGAGCGCTTCGTTGATACTGATCAGCACTGGCACCCCCGGCTGTGTTGCTCTCGTGTCTTCGGCCGTTGTCGCGCTCTCCGCCCCCGCACCCACCTGTCGCGAGAGCATGAGCGCAGAACAAGTGCAGTCTCGGCTGTTTACGGGAGTTTGTAAACTGGCGGCCCTCCCGCTCCGATGAGTCTAGAGGACCGGGAGGAGCAGCCAATGACCCACCACGCTCAGGATGGATGCCTCGCCAACACAGGGCAACCACGACAGCCAGACGCAGCTCTCTGCGGGCGGCGGCTTCGTGTGGAAGCACTACGCGCCCAGGTTGAGCATCATGCCTACGTCATAGACTCGGACGATGTGGCGGCACGGATCATCAGTGGGGCCGTTAAGCCACCCCGGACCGGTGGCCAGGCAGACTGAGCGCCCGCGGCAGCCAGCCACGCACGGCACGAGCGGGCGCTTCTTACGCCGTCATGCCCGACCAGAAAGGCTGGAGGGGAGCACCCACATGCACGGCCGCTAGGCCCGCGTGCACCAGGACCTCCGCATCGTGGCGGGTCACCATGTTCCCTAGTCCGCGGCACGCGTCGGCGCGCAGCCGCGCCGCCCGAAGCTCGTAGTCGAAACCCCTCAGGCTTACCACAGCTCGCTGCGTGAGCGGCTGGAGCGAGAAGCGAGATCCGGGCGACGCGCTTACGGAGAGGCGGCTGCGCGCTGGCATGACCATGAACGTGAGGGCGGGCTCCAGCAGCCGGGCCGGCACGCGACGCCGCGCCAGACCGCGCAGCAGCGCCACGTGCCCCACCGCATAGTCGAAGCCCGCGCCAAGCCCGCCGAACACATCGATGGCGCCGGCACCCATGCGTAAGGCCTCACCGACCGCAAGCTCGGCGTCGGTGCGGTCCTTGCGGACCGGATGGCGCACGCTCCTCACACCTTTCGCCTGCAACTCCTCCAGCGCCAGCGGCGACAGTGAATCGAAGTCGCCGACAACGACCGACGGCAGCAGCCCTAGCTTAATCATCCACGCCGCCCCGCCGTCCGCGCCGATCAACATGCTCGCGCCCTCAGCCGCCTGGCGATAGAAGGCCGGCTCGGGCTCATACTCCCCGTTGAGGAAGACGGCCGCGACGGCGGCGCGGGCCCTAACCTCCTCAGCCACAGCAGTCCGGCCGGTGATGGTTCTCACCGGCTACCGCACTCCGCTCTCCCTCGAGAACACCGGCCGAGGTGCCGCCGGGAAAGGCTGCGTCGTACGCTTTCAGCAGCGGCCAGAGGATCACTGCGGTAATAGCAGCCTCGGGCACGAGGTAGAGCACGTTGTACGAGAGGGAGTAGAGCCATGGGTTCCAACCCAGGTCGCGCGCGTAGGTGGCGAAGAAAATGATGCCCGACAGAAAGTGAAATACCAGCCGCCCTGTGGCGGCGAGCGCCACGGAGGCGGCGAGGGCGCGCCACCCCCTCACATGGAGCAGGCCGGCGGCGGCGATCGCCATGTACGCCAGCGGGTAGTCGAGAGCGACCTGCGCGGGGTGGTAAATGTATGCACCCGGCAGGACGAGCTGCACGAAGCCATAGAGCCCCCCCGCCACCAGCGCCGGGCCCACGCCGACGCGTATGGCCACGAAGACGAGCGGGAGCATCTCGAGGCTCACAGACCCACCTTGTGGCATGGTGAACGGCTTCACGAACCCGAGCGCGGCGGCCAGGGCGATGGCCACCGCGACCTCCGCCAGGCCCCGCGCGCCCCATCGCGCGGGGTTCATGCTCATTTGTGTGTGTGCGCGCGAGGCACGCGCGCAGCTCGGGGAACAAACGGACACCTGTGACATCTCAGTCTCTCTCCCTTCGCTGGCATTACCCAGCAGCGTCGCCGTGACGCCGCCACCCATGGGGGTGGTCAGGTCCTGTGCGTCGGCACCAGGAAGCGCCTTCTCAGCCCCTCGTTCGGGAGCTCCGCAGCAGAAAGAGTGTACCTCTTCGCCCAACAGGGCACGTCCCACACCTGTTTCGTGTGACGCAGCATCTCTCCACGGTCATCTGTGGAAAGTGTGGATATCTTCCTTTTTGCGCGCATCCAGGCTCGTGGGTCACGTGGATAAGCGACTCGGTCCTCAACAAGCTCTTGACACTGCTCGACCCGCGAGATTCTCTGCGTTCATGCACGCTATGCAGCAGGTTTGCTCTGCCGCCACGAACCAAGTGGCCGCAGAAAGCCCACCGCCGGGGTACCCTGAGAGAACTGCGTCCACCAACTGGCTCTCATGTGGCGTGAAACCCCAGTTTCCACAAGCCGCGCATTTACCGGGAATTCGATCAGCGGCCTCGGGCCTTTCTCCACAGTTGTCGAAAACCTTGTGGAGAACGGCGGCGATTCTGCCGCTCGCTAGCGTTTCATCGCTTCCGAGCGCCTTTTCGGTCGGCGTAGTGCCTCTGCTATACTCGGCGGCCCATGGAGTCCTTCCTCGAGAGGCTTCTCGCCGGTCACAGCGACGCGCCGGCGCCCAGCTGCGCCGACGAGCGTGCGTGCGACAACGGGCCCAGCGCGCCGGAGGGAGAGGGCCCGCTCCGCGGACCGGGGGCACCACGAATCGCCGTCTACGACACGCTGACCAGCCCGCCGCGGGTAATCACCGTGGAAGAGGCCGACTTGCCCGCGCTTATCGGCTCACTCGCCACAGAGACGTACCGGCACTGCCGGGAGCAGGGCGGACAGGTCCCATACACGGTCATTCGAGAGCTCATCGAGAATCTCATTCACGCTTCATTTCAGGATGTGGTAGTCACGGTCCTAGACGGCGGACAGGTCTTGCGGATATCGGATCACGGCCCTGGCATCGCCGACAAAGCCAGGGCCATCCAGCCCGGCTTCACTACAGCGACCGCCGCTCAGCGGCACTGGATTCGTGGCGTGGGGTCCGGGCTGCCGATCGCCCAGGAGTCGCTGGCGTTCCTGCGCGGCGTGCTCACCATCGAGGACAACCTGGGCGGCGGTACCGTGCTCACCATACGGCTGCCCCACAAGACGGGTGAGGCTCGTCCTCCCTCAACTCCGGCCGAGCCCGCGGTACGTCTTACCACCCGGCAAAAGCGCATGCTCGTCTTGCTCATGGAGCTCGGCGCCGCTGGGCCAACACCCCTAGCCAAGGAGTTGGAAATCGCTCCAGCTACGGCTTTTCGTGAACTCGGTATACTGGAACGAGCCGGCCTGGTTCGTCCCGTCGGCGACGGGAAACGGGTGCTTACTGAAGGGGGCGCTTCTCTCCTGGAATCCATCCTGTAATGCCATTCGCATCCGGTTCGACGCAGAGGAGCCACGCGATCGACGACCACCTAACACGCATCTGGGATGAGGCCCGGGTTTACCTCCAGCAGCACGTGAACGAGGCGACGTATCGTCTCTTCTTCGCTCCTTCCGTCGCGGTTGCGCTCTCGAACGATACCTTCACCCTCGGTGTAGCGAGTGAGTTCATGCGTGACTGGGTGGAGAAGCGGTTCGGACCTCTCCTCACGAACGCGTTGACGACTGTTCTCTCCACGCCGATCACCGTATGTATCGTGGTAGATGATCGGGCTGAGGCGCAGAAACCCGCCGAAAGTTCTCCCCCAGACGAAGCCCAGCAGTCCACGGCGCCAGTATCACCAGCGAAAACTACAGCTCCAGGGGTCGCGGAGCCCTCCGCGCCCGTGGCGAAGGCGACGCAGGAGCTTAATCCCCGGTATACGTTCGCGCGTTTCGTGATCGGGCCGCACAATGAGTACGCCGCCGCGGTAGCTAATAGCGTCGCCGAGTCGCCCGCAACCGCGTACAACCCCGTCTTCATCTATGCCGATACAGGCCTTGGGAAGACGCACCTCGTGCAAGCTATCGCTCATGCGGCACTGGCGAGTCATCCACGGTTGCAGTTCAAGTACGTCACCGTGGAACGCTTCACCGACGACTTCATCAACGCGCTTACCGACAAGGGGCGCATCGAGGGGTTCAAACAAGCTTATCGCGACAACGACATCCTCCTCGTGGACGATGTTCAGTTCCTCGCTGAGAAGCAGCAGACACAGGTCGAGTTCTTTCATACCTTCAACTCGCTGTACGAAGCCGGCAAGCAGATCGTGATCACGTCGGACAGACCTCCTCGGGAGCTGGAGGCATTGGAGGAGCGGCTCCGCTCTCGCTTCGGCGCTGGTGTCGTCGTCGACATTGGCCGGCCCGACCTAGAGACACGCATCGCAATCCTGCGGCGACAGGTCAAATGGGATGGCCTGCCGATCCGCGAGGGTGAGGTGCTCGAGTACATCGCCGCACGCGTTACGTCTAATATCCGTGAACTCCACGGGGCGCTCACACGGGTGGTCAGCTTCGCAGCCGTCCGGGGAGGGGAAATTACGCTGCCGCTCGCGCAGGAGGCCCTCAAGGATATCCTCCCTCACGCGTTCAGAATGCCCGTTACAGTCGACGCGGTGCAGGCAGAGGTCGCCCGGCAATTCGGCTGTCACATCAGCGACCTCCGCGGCGATCGTCGTACACAAGACCTGGCATACGCGCGCCAAGTCGCCATGTATATCTCGCGTGAGCTCACCGATGCGTCTCTTCCTCAAATCGGCGAGCGCTTCGGTGGTCGTCACCACACTACTGTTCTCTACGCCATCCAAAAGATCGAGCGTCTCCTCAAGGATGGTCACGACCGCCAGCTCCACGAGCTCGTACAGACTGTAACTGACCGTGTGAAAGCCACCCGCTAGGCCCGCGACCCGACCGGTTGTGAGCGTGACTGTGGAATGGTGAGGATGAGCGATTCACAACCCACCCTTTAACCGACTATGCTGTGTGTGGTCGCCTGGCGGATGGTAAACGTTCACACTTATCCACACGGCGTCCACAGGACGATGAACTGCGGAGGACTACGCATTCTGCACGCACCCCCGCAGTTCTACACAGCTTCCAGCAGATGATAATGACGATGAAGCAGATACAAAGGAACTTTCTTCATAGAAATAAGGAGCTGGCATGAGACTCCGGTGTGACCGTGGCACCCTCGTTGACAGACTCGCTGTGCTTGCACGTGCCGTATCGGCGCGGAGTGCACTACCGGTGCTCTCGGGCATCCTCCTGCAGGCCTCCGAAGAGCGTTTGAACTTGTATGCGACCGATATGGAGATCTCTGTAAGGGCGACGCTGACGAGCACTATCGATGAGCCGGGTGACGTGGTTGTTCCGGCGCGACTGTTCTCCGACATCGTACGTAACCTGTCGGGGGACGAGGTTACCGTGGAGAGTGGTGGCGGTGGCACCGTGCAGGTGGTCGCGGGGAAAGCGATGTTCGAGCTGAACTCGTGGGCGGCTAGCGATTTTCCACAGACATCGGCATTCGATCTCTCTGCGAGTTTCCGCGTGGCCGCCGACCCTCTCGTCGAGACCCTCAGCAAGGTGGCGCGAGCCGCTTCGAGGGATGAGACGCGCCCGATTCTCACCGGTGTGTTAGTTGTGCTGGGTGGAGGCTCGCTGAAGATGGTGGCGACTGATAGTTATCGTTTAGCTGTGAAGCAGTCGCAGCTGGAGGGCGGGCCAGAGATAGAGATGCAAGCGATCGTGCCCGTAAAGGCGCTGGGAGAGGTCGCTCGGCTGGCTGCGGCGGGCGATCGCGATGCGGTTGACGTTGCCGTGACTGAAAATCAGGCGGTTTTTGGGTTCGGCGAGGTCGTGCTCGCTACGCGGCTCATCGATGGCGCTTTCCCGAATTACAAGCAGCTGCTCCCAGACGCGTATGAGCACGAGCTTGAATTGGAGAAGGAGTCGTTCCTCGCTGTCGCCCGCCGGGTTGGACTACTCGCTCAGAAAAACGCTCCGCTTCGCCTGCGGTTCTCCGCCGGATCGCTAACCATGCGGGCGATTACGCAAGATGTCGGCCAGGCGGAAGAGCAGATCGATGTCGCGTACGAGGGTGAGGATTTCGAGATCGGATTCAACCACGCGTACCTTATCGACGGGGTGGAGGCCGTGGAGGGGAGCAAGATCTCCCTCAAACTGATCAGTCCTCTTCGGCCCGGACTTATCACAGGGGTAGATGAGGCGGCGGCCGATTTCGTGTACCTGATCATGCCGATTCGCCTGAGCACCTGATCGACGTCTTCGTAAGAGGTCCACTCACGCTGGGTGCTCTCCTCAAAGTGGCCGGCATCGCTGGTAGCGGCGGAGAGGCGAAAGCCATGGTGCAAGGCGGACGCATTCGGTTAAACGGTGCGGAAGAGCGCCGCCGAGCGCATCTCGTACGGCCCGGCGACGTGGTCGCTATCGACGACCAAGAGTACCGCGTATGCACGTCGCCGAGATAGGACTGACGAACTTCCGCTCCTACCACAAAGCCCGGTTCGTCTTTTCGCCCGGGCTCAACATCGTGGTCGGTGAGAATGCGGCTGGCAAGACGAACTTACTCGAGGGGGTGTTCTACGCCCTCCGGGCGGCGTCGCCACGGACGAGCCGCGACGAAAAGCTCGTCCGGTGGGGGGCAAGCTACGTGCGAGCCGAGGCGCAGCTCGACGACGGGAGCCGTACCCAGGTGTACTTCGCGCCGGGCTCTGGCCGACGTATTCGAGTTAGTCGCGCAGGCGATGCCACCGCCGAGGAATTGCGGCGCCGCGCAGCCGTATTCATCTTCGTACCAGAGAGTTTGCTTCTGGTGAAAGGCAGTCCGGCCCGTCGCCGCGCTCACCTTGACGCGTTTGCCGCCGCGCTGGATGCTAGCTACGCAGCCGCCAGCACGGATCTCCACCTAGCGCTGCGACAGCGAAACGCTCAGTTGGTGCGCGTGCGTGGCGGCACGGCGGAACGCACACTCGACCCGTGGGACAAGCAGGTGGCTCAGGCCGGTATCGACTTGGGTAGGCGGCGCAGAGATTTCGTGGAATATCTCCGACCGATCTTTGCAGAGCATGCCACCGCCCTCACGCCGTGCGGAGGCACGTTCGATCTCGAGCTCCAGTCTGGTTTTGCGGAGTACGAGCACGATGTGCAGGCCTACCTTGCGGCGCTACGGCAGCGGCGAGCGCTGGAGATCGTTCGCGGTACAACCTCGCTTGGGCCGCACCGCGATGAACTGCGCTTCCTGGAGGTGGGCGGGGCCGGCGCGAGCCCCCTAGGTCGTGACCTGCGGCCTTTCGGCTCCCAGGGGGAACAGCGAGCGGCGGTGCTGGCCCTCCTCCTGGCCGAGCGGCACGTGGCCGCCGAGGTCTTCGACAAGACTGGGCCGCTGCTCCTCGACGACGTGATGAGCGAACTTGACGAGCGGCGAAGACGCCTCCTGGTGGAACTGCTTCTGCAGTGCGGCCAGGTGCTGGTGACGACCACCACGACGATGTACTTCACTTCCGGGGAGCTCGCCCGCGCGCTGGTCATCGATTTGAATACTCCGGAGGGTGCGGTATGACGGCCGAGTTCGTACGCCTGGGCGACGTGCTGAAGCGTACGGCCGAGAGGCTGCGCGAGGGCGAGGAGGCCCGCGCGTACGCCGCGTGGTCGGCCGCCGCGGGAGCGCACGTGACCGCGGCCGCCACGCCGGTCCGGCTCGCACGGGGCACGCTCGTCCTCGAATGTGAATCCTCGGTCTGGGCGCAGGAGCTCACCTATCTGAGCGGTGAGTTCCTGGCCAAGATGCACGCCGCCGACCCGGATTGCCCCGTAGAGCGCCTGCGGTTTGTCTCAGGCAGACGCCCTCGCTGACACGCGGCGTCGCCCGACACGCCCGTCCTCTCGGTGGTCTGTGGACCGCTGGGTGTCATGCAGGAAACACGAGCAAAACGACGAAATTGTAGAGCGAGCAGGAGGGCGCGGAGGCGGTCGCGAGAGGCTGATTCTGGTATACTTACTCAGGCAGAACCCCCCGCCTCCACAGGCTGTCTTTAGCCTGCCCCGATGGCACCACGAGGATACGTGAAGCAGTCTAGCTACGACGTCCAGGACATCCAGGTTCTCGAAGGCTTGGAACCGGTTCGCGAGCGACCCGGCATGTACATCGGCTCTACCGGGCCGCGCGGCCTTCACCATCTTGTGTTCGAGGTGGTCGACAACTCCGTGGACGAGGCGCTGGCAGGGTTTGCCTCGTCCATCAAGGTTGTCATCAACCCGGATAACTCCATCACGGTCGCCGACGACGGCCGCGGCATCCCCGTAGGCGTCATGCCGAAATACGGCAGGCCGGCGGCCGAGGTGGTGCTCACCACGCTCCACGCGGGCGGCAAGTTCGGAGGCCAGGGCTACAAGGTCTCGGGTGGCCTGCACGGGGTGGGCGTGTCGGTGGTCAACGCGCTCTCCGAGTGGCTCGAGACAGACATCTACCGCGACGGCCACCACTGGCATCAGCGCTTCGAGCGCGGCACACCGGTGACCGATCTCCAGAAACTGGAGCAGTGTGCCGGAAAGACGGGTATCACCGTCTCCTTCCTGCCGGATTCCGAGGTCTTCGAGGAGGTCGAGTTCGACTTCCGTGTGCTCGCCCAGCGGCTGCGGGAGACGGCGTTCCTCACCCGAGATCTCCGTATCGAGCTGGTCGACGACCGTGCCGAAGGAGAGTCGGTCGAGTACCAGTATGCCGGGGGCATCCGGGACTTCGTTGCCTACGTTAACCGCGATAAAGACGCTATCCACCGATCCATCATCTCGTTCGACAACGAGACGCCCGAGGGTCAGGTGGAGGTGGCGATGCAGTGGAACTCGTCCTACAACGAGTCGATCTTCACCTTCGCCAACAACATCAACACCACCGAGGGGGGCGTACACCTCTCTGGTTTTCGGGCCGCGCTCACCCGCACCGTCAATGATTACGCCCGGCAAAAGGGCCTGCTGCGAGAGAAAGACGACAACCTCTCGGGCGAAGACGTGCGCGAAGGGCTCACCGCGCTCGTGTCGGTCAAGCTCAAGAACCCGCAGTTCGAGGGGCAGACGAAGACCAAGCTGGGCAACACCGAGATTCGCACGCTCGTCGAAACCACGGTCAATGCCAAGCTCGCCGAGTTTCTGGAAGAGAACCCCTCTGAGGCGCGGCAGGTCCTCGACAAGGCTGTCAATGCTGCGCGGGCGCGCAACGCCGCCCGGAAAGCGCGCGACCTCACGCGTCGTAAGGGGCTCTTAGAGGGCTCCACGCTGCCCGGAAAACTGGCCGACTGTTCAGTGCGCGATCCGGCGCTCTCCGAGCTCTACCTGGTAGAGGGCGACTCGGCGGGCGGCTCCGCGAAACAGGCGCGCGACCGCAGCTTCCAAGCCATCCTGCCGCTGCGCGGCAAGATCATCAACGTAGAGAAGGCGCGTATCGACAAGATGCTCGCCAACAACGAGATCCTCACAATGATCAGCGCCATGGGTACGGGCATCGGCGACGAGTTCGACATCGCGCAGGCGCGCTATCACAAGATCATCATCATGACCGACGCCGATGTGGATGGCTCGCACATCCGCACTCTCATCCTCACTTTCCTCTTCCGCCATATGACCCCCTTGGTGGACGCGGGCTATGTGTACATCGCCCAGCCTCCGCTCTACCGGCTCAAGCAGGGTAACCAGGAGGCGTACATTCATAAGGAGAGCCAGCTCGAAGATATGCTCCTGCGCGGCAGGCTCGAGCAGATCAAGGTCGACAACACGAGCAGCAGCTTCACCTTCTCCGAGGCCAAGTACCAGCGTTTCCTCAAGCTCTTCGTCGAGTACGAGGGCTGGGTGAAGAAGCTCAAGTCGCAGTGGGGCGGTGAGCTGGTTGACATGCTCAAGAACGGACCCGCCATCGAGGCCGAGATCACCAGCTTCGCCGGCCTTGAGGGGTTTCTCGCCAGCGGCCCGGACGAGCGCTACGTCATCGATATCCTTGGGCGAGACGAAGAGGAAGAGATCGTCGACGCGCGTCTCGTGGAGCGTCGGACAGGGCTCGCCATCAACCTGAGGGTGCCGCTCATAGCCCTCACCGGCCGGGAGTTCCAGGCGCTGCGGCGCGTGCACCAACGTGTCAAAGAGATGGTCGGCAAACCACCGTTCGTGCTGCGGCTGGGGCAGCGCAAGGCCGAGGCCGCCAGCTACGAAGAGCTGCGGGTACAGATCGTAGAGCTGGCCAAAGAGGGCATCCAGTTGCAGCGCTTCAAGGGCCTCGGCGAGATGAACCCGGAGCAGCTCTGGGAGACCACTATGAACCCGATGACGCGTACCCTCCAGCTGGTTTCCATGGAGGATGCCACGGCCGCCGACGAGGTGTTCACCATGCTTATGGGCGACAAAGTCGAGCCGCGCCGGGAGTTCATCGAGAAGAACGCCCGCGAAGTGCGTTTCCTAGACGTCTGAGGCGAGCGGCATATGGATCAGGTTCAGACGCTAGAAGGCAGGATCGAGCCCATCGAGCTCGAGGAGGAGATGCGCTCATCGTTCATCGACTATGCGATGAGCGTCATCGTCGACCGTGCGCTGCCAGACGTGCGCGACGGCCTCAAGCCGAGCCAACGGCGCATTCTGGTGGCGATGAACGATCTGGGGCTGGCGCCGAATAAGCAGCACCGTAAGTGCGCCAAGATCGCGGGCGACACCTCGGGTAACTATCACCCGCACGGCGAGGCGGTCATCTATCCAACACTGGTGCGCATGGCGCAAGACTTCAACATGCGCTACCCGCTGGTCGACGGCCAGGGGAACTTCGGTTCTGTCGAGGGCGACTCGCCGGCCGCCATGCGCTACACGGAGGCGCGCTTCAGCCGCATCGCCGTGGAGATGCTGCGCGACATCGACGCCAACACCGTGGACTGGGTCCCCAACTACGACGAGACGCGCCGGGAGCCCACGGTCCTGCCGGCGCGCATGCCGAACCTCCTGGTCAACGGGTCCAACGGTATCGCTGTGGGCATGGCCACCAACATCCCCCCGCACAATCTGGGCGAGGTGGTAGACGCCATCGTGGCCAGCATCGATCAGCCCGACGCGTCGGCGGACGACCTCATGCAGCACATCAAGGGGCCGGACTTCCCCACCGGCGGCCTCATCCTCGGCACCGCCGGCATCAAAGAGGCGTATCGCACGGGGCGCGGACGCATCCGCGTCCGCGCCAAGGCCCACACTGAGCAGCTCAAGGGCAATCGCAGTGCCATCGTAGTAACCGAGCTTCCCTACCAGGTGAACCGTGCGGCGCTCATCGAGCAGATCGTGGACCTCGTCAAGCAGAAGAAGCTGCCCGAGGCCAGCGATCTGCGGAATGAGAGCGACCGTAACGGCATGCGCGTGGTCATCGAGCTCAAACGCGAGGCCGTGCCGAAGGTAGTGCTGAACAAGCTGTACAAGCACACCCAGATGCAGACCACGTTCGGCGTCATCAACATCGCGCTGGTCGGCGGGGTGCCGCGCACGCTCACGTTGCCGGAGATGATCAAGGCGTACGTGGCGTTTCAGAAGGACGTCATCGTCCGCCGCAGTAAGTTCGAGCTCGATAAAGCCGAGACCAGGGCGCACATCCTCGAGGGCCTGCTGGTGGCTCTGGACAACCTCGATCAAGTCATCAGCATCATCCGGAAGGCGAGAGAGCCCGACGCCGCCCGCGAGTCGCTCATGGACACCTTCGAGCTCACCAGGCCACAGGCGCAGGCCATCCTCGACCTCCGCCTCCAGCGGCTCACGCAGCTCGAGCGTCACAAGGTGCACGAAGAACACCAAGGGCTACTGGTACGTATCCAGGAGCTGCGCAGGCTGCTCGGTGACGAGCACGCTATCTACCAAGTCATCAAGGACGAGCTGCTCGAGGTTAAGCGGCTTTACAACGACGACCGGCGCACGCAGATCATCCCCGACGAGGGCGAACTAGACATCGAGGATCTCATCGCCGACGAACAGATGGCCATCACCATCACCAAGACGGGCTACGTGAAGCGGCTTCCCGTTACCACGTACCGTCAGCAGAAGCGCGGTGGTGTAGGCGTCACCGGCATGGAGCTCAAGGAAGAAGACGAGGTCGAGCACTTCTTCTTCGCCTCGACCCACGAGTACGTCTTGTTCTTCACGAGCATCGGCAAGGTCTACCGACTGAAAGCACACGAGCTTCCGCTCGCCGGCCGGAACGCTCGGGGCAAGCACCTGGCCAACTTGTTGCCGCTGCGCAGCGACGAGACGGTGCGCGCGATCATCCGCACCCGGAACTTCGACGTGGCCGAGGGAAAGTATCTCATCTTCGCCACGCGCCGCGGTATGGTGAAAAAGACGCTCTTCGGCTCGTACAACACCCCGCTGAAGGCCGATGGCATTATCGCCGTCGACGTGCGACCCGACGACGAGCTCATTCAGGTGCGGCACTGCTCTGGCGAAGACGACATCATCATGGTCAGCCGTCTCGGTCAGGCGATCCGCTTCCACGAAGCAGATGTGCGGCCCACGGGACGCAACACCAGCGGAGTCCGCGGGATGCGCCTGCGCAAAGACGATGAGGTTATCGCCACAGATGTGGCTCGCGACGACTCAGATCTGCTCGTCGTTACCGAGAACGGCTTCGGCAAGCGCACGAGGCTGGACCAGTATCCGGTGCAGGGAAGGGGCGGCTTGGGCGTGCGCACGGTCACCCTTACCGATCGAAAGGGCTCTCTGGCCGGGGTGCGCGTGGTGCGCGACAACCACGAGATCGCCATCCAGAGCCGCGATGGCGTGGTCATCAAGATGCGCGTCGATGGCATCGGCCGCTACGGGAGAGCCACGCAGGGCGTTAAGGTGATGAATCTCCGCGAGAGCGACAAGGTGTCCGCCGTCGCCCTCCACGTCGTCTCCGAGTCGGGAGCAACAGACGAGGAGATCGAGGCCGGCTGAGAGCTGGTGGCCCACAGTGGCTGCCCGCCCAGGACTGCCCCGGCGAAGGTCAGACCACGTAGAGGGCGCGGAAGTCGTTCACGTTGGTCCGCGTGGGGCCGGTGATCACGAGGTCGCCGAGGGCGGCGAACACACCGTAGGCGTCGTTGGCCCGGAGCGCGCCGTCGGGGTCCAGGCCGGCGCGGCGCGCGGCGGCCAGCGTGTGCGGCCCCGTCAGGGCGCCGGCGTTGTCCTCCGTGCCGTCGATGCCATCGGTATCGCCGGCGAGTCCGTATATGCGCTGGCTGCCGCCAAGGGTGATGGCGGCTGAGAGCAGGTACTCCGCGTTGCGTCCGCCACGGCCGGTCCCGCGCACGGTCACCGTAGTCTCGCCTCCGCTGAGCAGGACGCATGGTGGCGAGGCGGGTCCGTCTCCCGCGGCACAGCGCAGAGCCAGTTGAGCGTGGGCGGCCCCCACCGTGCGCGCCTCGCCCTCGACGGCGTCGCCGAGCACTACTGGCGTGACGCCGGCCTGGCGAGCCACCGCCGCCGCCGCCCGGAGGGCGTCGGCGGCGGTGGCCAGCATGACTACCTCGTCGCACGCGAAGGCCGGGTCGCCTGGCTTGGGCGTCTCCTCGGGTGCCGCGCTCGCGACGCCGGAGGGCGTCGTCGCGCCCGCGCCGGCCAGCAGTCTCGCTTTCACGGCT
The DNA here is from genome assembly GCA_040772045.1 of Thermoleophilia bacterium. Lineage (GTDB taxonomy): Bacteria > Actinomycetota > Thermoleophilia > UBA2241 > UBA2241 > JAXGYV01. The sequence goes on along the minus strand of JAXGYV010000004.1, from coordinate 74,659 downwards.
GGGGGCACGTCGACGCCAAAGCGGGCCAGGACGGCGATGGCGTCGGCGTACGTGGAGGGGTCGGGGACGGTGGGCCCCGAGGCGATCACCGAAGGGTCGTCGCCGGGGACATCGCTGATGAGGAAGGTGACCACGCGCGCGGGGTGTGCCGCTTCGGCCAGGCGCCCCCCCTTAATCGCCGACAGGTGTTTCCGCACGCAGTTGATCGCCTCGATGGGGGCCCCACAGCGCAACAGCGCGTCGTTTACCGTCCGCTTGTCGGCCATGTCGATCCCTGGCGCGGGCAGCGCGAGCAGCGCCGAGCCGCCGCCGGAGATCAGGCAGATGAGGAGATCGTCCTCGCGGAGCTCGGCGGCCAGTGTACGGATGCGCTCGGCGGCTCGGCGGCCCTGGGCATCGGGCATCGGGTGGGATGCCTCCACGACCTCGATGTGCGCGCACGGCACGGCGTGCCCGTAGCGCGTAACCACCAGGCCGGAGAGCTCCGCGAGCGGCCCGGCCCACTCCTGCTCCACGGCACGAGCCATCGCCGCCGCGGCTTTGCCCGCCCCCACCACAACGGTTCTCCCATGAGGGAGAGCGGGGAGCCGGCCCGGGATCACCCGGGCCGGCAGAGCGGAGGAGACGGCCGCGTCGAAGAGGGCGCGCAGGAACGCGCGCGGCTCTGCTTCCGGAGCGCTCACAGAAGCGCTCGCAGACGCGCCAGCTCCTCTCTGTACTGTGCTTCCGTGAAGCAGTAGCGCAGGGTGCGATAGTCCGCGCGCAGCGCGTTGACGCGCTGCCGCACGTCGGCGCCGTCGAGGATGACCGCGCGCATCAGTGCCGCCAGCTCGCGGAACTCATCGGCGCCGAAGCCGAAGCGGGTCATCTCCGAGACGCCGAGCCGTAGTGCGCCGGCGGCCGAGAAGCCCTCCTCATCGGGTGCTGCTTGATAGTTGCAGATGATGTCGTTGTCCTCGAGGCGGCGGGCGATAGCGGGACCGTGGCCGTAGCCCACGCGGAGGATCACCTGGTGAGTCTCCGTAAAATCGATCGTCGGATCGCCGGCAACGGACAAGCCGGCCTCGTGCAGGGCGCGCGCGAACGCTTTGGCGTTCGCCACCACGGCGGGCTGGTATTCGTCCTTGAAGTGGTTCATCTCGTAGGTCGCCAAGAGTAGGCCGAGCAACGTGCCGAGGTGGTGGTTAGAGACGGAGCCAGGGAAAGTGCGTCGCCGGATGGCCTCCCAGAGGTCGTAGCGCTCCTCCGACTCCGTGAAGCGACAGGCGATAACGCCGCGCTGGGTGCCGAAAAACGTCTTATGCGTCGAACCGGTCACGATGTCGGCACCCTCGCGGAACGGGTCCTGGAAGGACGGCCCGATGAGGCCGAGGACGTGGGCCATGTCGTACATCACGACGGGCGATAGCGAGTGCTCGTCGAGGAAGCGTCGGATCTCCTGAACCGGCTCCTTGTGGAGGACCATGCTGCGGCCGAAGATGATGAGCTCCGGTTGCTGTTCCAGGATCAGCTGCTTGGTTTTCTCGACATCCGTCTTGAACGGGTTGCCGGGGAGCATGGGGAAGTTCTCGACCGCGGCCATGTCGGTCTTGGGGTCGCGGGAGACGAAATCCCGGAGAGCACCCATGGGCTGCGCGCTCAGATGGCCGCCTTTGACGATATGGTGGTTCATGACCATGCGCAGACGGCGGGGCTCGCTCTTGGGGTCTGCTCTGTTGAGGTAATCCACCATGGCGCTGAAGACAGCCGCGTTGGCCATCTGGCCGCTGATGACACGCGTTTCGACCTCAGAGCAGCCGAAGTACTTGCGCAGCTCGGCCGTCAGGAGGCGCTCGACCTCGTCGATGAAGTCGGTTCCCTGGTAGTAGAAGACGTCGGCGCGACAGAATGCCTCCAGCTCCCGGTGTTCGGCGTAGCGGAAGCAGGGGTCCATCACACTCAGCAGCCGCACGGCGGGGGATGTGGTCATCTCGGAGGGGATCAGGTTGATGCAGCGCTGCTGGCGCCACGTCGTGTTGTCGGCTGCGGCGTGCAGCAGCGCGCGGGCGGAGTCCTCATGGACCGGAAGCGGCTTGACGGGGCACGTACGGCCCAACGGGATAGGTCGCGCGAACGGCGGAGCGTCACTGCGGAGGTGCCACTCGACGACAACACCCTCTGCCTGCTTGCCGCGGATGTCGATGTTGACACGATCTCCCTCCACGATGTCGGCGTCGAGGAGCGCCAGCGCGAGGGGGCGCAGGTCGCGCTTGTCTGTGAAGCGCTGGGCAAGACCGTTGCCCTCGTCTTTCCACCGCGGCACCATGGTGCCGCTGGTGATCCACCCTACGTGGCGGTCCGAGCGAGTCACCTTGGCTCCGCTTCTGGCCACGCCTCTGTCGGTCAGAGCAACCGGCTGGATGATGCGTGGGAGGTCGTGCGCCAGCGAGTAGTCGCGAAAGACGATGCGTCGGTAGGCCTCTTGCTGCCGCTGGAGGGCCGCTCTCCCGACGAAGTCTCCCTTCAGAGGAGAGAGGCTCACCGCGAACTTGGCGAGGGGCATCGCGAAGATCGGGATCTCTTGACCGCTGGGGTCAGTGCCGAGCTCGTGCCCGTAGAGCGGCAGGCCGGCCTCGAGACGCAGGGTGTCGCGGGCTCCAAGCCCCACGGGGACAACGCCCGCGGCCACGAACGCATCCCAGAGCGCGGGCCCGTGTTCCCGGGGTGCGAAGAGCTCGAAACACATGGGCTCGCCTGTGTAGCCGGTGCGGCTGAGCCACACTTCGGCGCCGGCCATGCGAACCACGCTGAGCTTGTTGCGCATCGGCTCGGGCAGCTCGCCGGCCTCGAGGAGGCCGACCACCGCCTCACGGGCGCTCGGCCCCTGTACGGCGAGCATGACGATGTCTTCGGTGTGGTCGGTTAGCTCCACCTGGTTGAAGGCAGCGATGAACTGCTGGAAATGCGCCCAGTCCTTCTCCCGATTGCTGGCGTTAACCACCAGGAGATACTGGTCCGCGAAGAACCGGTAGAGGTACGCATCGTCTACGGCGCCGCCCGTCTCGGTGGGCACGATCGTGTATTGCGCCTCCCCTACGTCGAGAGCACAGGCGTTGTTGCTCAGGACGTGCTGGAGGAAGGGGACGGCATCCGCGCCGCGGACCAGAAAGCGGCCCATGTGCGATACATCGAAGAGCCCGGCGCCCTTACGTGTCGTGAGGTGTTCCTCTATGATGCCCGGACGATACTGTACCGGCATCTCCCACCCGGCGAAGTCCACCATCCTGCCCCCGTGGGCAAGGTGACGCTCGAAGAGTGGTGTGCGGCGCAGCTTCGCGCTTGGTGCCGACTCAGTCATGTGGACCTCCCCGCCTCACTGGGCCTCGACCCACGCCTTGAGCCTGCCGAGACCCTCGCTGATATTCTCTCCGTCTATACCAGAGTACGCGATGCGCACGTATGCGCGCTCCTCGCCGGGCAACGCCCTACCGAAGTGGAGCCGGGTGCAGAAGGAGCAGCCGGTCTGTTCGAGAGCGCCCAGCCGGAAGCTGGTGTAGTCCGTCAAGCCCAAGCGCTCCATGGCGTCGGTCACGTCCGGGTAAAGGTAGAACGTCGCAGACGGCGAGTAACAGCGGATGCCCGGGATGTCGTTGAGCGCCGCCGCCGCCGCGTCGCGGCGCCCTCTGAGTACCGCGAGGATGCGCTGGGCGCCGGACTGATCGCCGGTGAGCGCCTCGATCCCGGCGTATTGCACGAAGTGGTTCGTACATGATTCATCGTTTACGTTGAGGGTGGCGATCACGGAAATCACGTGCTTCGGCCCTATCGCGCCGCCGAGACGCCAGCCAGTCATGGCGAACTTCTTGCTGAACGTGTAGAGGATCACGGTGCGTTCGGCCATGCCGGGCAATGAGGCGATGGAGAGGCTCTCTCCGCTGTACCGGATGTCCCAGTAGGCCTCGTCGGAAAGCACGTACAGGTCGTGTTTCAGACAGAGCTCAGCGAGCGCCTCGATCTCCTCGCGGGGGCTCACCGCCCCGGTGGGGTTGTGGAGGTTGTTGAAGATGATCGCGCGAGTACGTGGCGTGATGGAACGCTCGATGGCCTCGAAGTCGAGGAGGAAGTTCTCCTTCCCTGGGACAAAGCCGTACGGCACGGCGACGCCACCGTGAAACTCGATCTGTGATTCATAGATCGGGAATCCGGGGTTGGGGTACAGGACCTCCTCGCCGGGGTTCACTAATGTGAGCAGGAACTTCCCGATCACGGGCTTGCCGCCAGGCTGGATGGCCACGTTCTCGGCGCTGAGTTGCAGGCCGTGGGTACACGTGATCTCGGCGGCCAATGCGTCGCGTAGCGCGGGGATCCCCCCGTTGGGACAGTACCCTGTCTTGCCCTCGCGGAGGGCGCGGACCGCGGCCTCCTGGATGTTGGCCGGAGTCGGCAGGTTCATGTCGCCGAGATGGAAGGGAAACACGCGGTTTCCCTTGGCGGCATGGGCGGCAGCTTCGGCCGAGACGGCGAAGGCCGTCTCAGTGCCCAGCCGAGCTACGCGGTCAGCTAATTTCATAGTCTGCGGCGCGGCCGTCTTTCTGGGTGCGCCGTTCTCGCTGGGGTTCATGACGTCCCTCCATATCTTTCGAGTCCAAGCTCAGTGGCATTCACGATGCTCGGCGCCGCTTTCGGAGCCGAGGCGGAGAGAAACGGGCGAATGTCGGCGCGGTTCCAGACCGGCCAGTTATTGAGGATGCCGAGCACATTGGCGGCGGCCAGAGCAGCCATCCCCTCGCGTGTCCAGCCGGTGGCGGAGCCCAGGTGCGGAACGACGACGACGTTTGGTAGCTCAGAGAGCCCCGGGCACATGGCGGGCTCGTCCTCGTAGACGTCGAGGGCGGCACGGAACGTAGGGTGCGTGCGGCAATGATCGACGAGCGCTGCCTCGTCGTGCAGCGCGCCGCGGCTCGTATTCACGAAGATCGCGTCGCGCTTCATGCGGGCGAACTGCTCGCGCCCAAGGAGGTGCCGGGTTTCCTCGCGCAGTGCCGTGTGAACGCTGACGACGTCAGCCTCCGCCAGCAGCTCATCGAGGGAGGCCGCGCGGCGACACGTAAGCCCCTGCTCGCCGCGCGCCTCTAGGAAAGCCGAGTACGCGGCAGAGAAGTCCTCCAGCTCGGCGCTGCGACGGATGTCGAAATAGGTGACATCCATCCGGTAGGCGGACTGCATGATCTGCGCGTACCGGACGCCGATACGGCCAGCGCCGACGACGCCGAGCACCTTGCGCTCCAAGAGCTGGCCGAGAAGGAGTGTCGGGTGCCAGCCGGTGAAGCGACCCGCGCGCATGTAGGCGTCGCCCTCTGCGATACGGCGCGCGGCGGCCAAGGTGAGCGCCACGGCGAGCTCGGCTGTCGACTGGGTGAGCACGCCAGGGGTGTTGCCGACGGGGAGGCCGAGGCGGGTGGCCGCCTCTACGTCGACGTTGTCGAAACCCACGGCGTAGTTCGCGTACACGCCACCACCGGCGTCTTTGAGCGCCCGGAGCAGGTCGGCGTTCCACGGCTCGGTGAGCTGGCCCAGAACGGCGGCGCAGCCGCCCGCAAGGGCGGCACGGATGTCGCTCGCGGTGAGAGTCGAGGGTGATGCACAGACGTCGACACGACAGTCGTCCGCCGTGAGAAGCTGGAGCCAGCGTGTTCCTGGCAGCTCCTTCGTAACCAGGACTCGTCGCCGCCCGTGCGGGTTTACTGTACGCCAATGCAGAGACCCCATACCCAATCCGTCCTTCCCCTGAATGCGAAGGACAGGGTGATGTGCCCCATCACCCTGTCCGAGAACGGGAAGTCCGTCTGGTCCAGGGGCCCGTCACATCGCACTCCGTTGGCCTGAGAGTTTCGGTGGCCGTGGCCACCTTGCCCCTTCGGCGCCCGCTGGGCGGCGGGCTCTCGTGCGACGCTCTTCCGGGCGTCCTTCGTACCTGCGTTACCCGTGCAATGTAGCACCGCTGCCGATCCGCAGGCAACAGCTAGTCGATGACGGGCGGTCTGCGAGGGCCGCCGAGCGCCGGGATGCCAGAAGAGGGGGCGCTGCGCTACACTCCGCTGGCGATGATCAGCCAGTGCAACCCAGCCGAACGCCGTCCGCGCGTGTTCTCGGGCGTGCAGCCAAGTGGCGCACTCCACATCGGGAACTACTTGGGGGCCATCCGTCATTGGGTGCAGATGCAGGAGACGCACGACTGTCTCTACTGCGTGGTGGATCTCCACGCGATCACCGTACGGCAAGAACGCAAGGCCCTCACCGCCGCCACACTGCAGCTAGCAAACATCCTGCTGGCCGCCGGCATCGACCCCGAGCGCTCGATTCTCTTTGTACAGAGTCACGTGCCGGCGCACTCGGAGCTCGCGTGGATCCTCAACACCATCACGTACTTCGGAGAGCTGCGACGCATGACACAGTTCAAGGAAAAGGGGGGTGGCGAGCAGGAGAGCGTGGGTGTGGGCCTGTTCGACTACCCGGTGCTCATGGCCGCCGACATCCTCCTCTATGGAGCAGATCACGTTCCGGTTGGCGACGATCAAAAGCAGCACGTGGAGCTCACCAGGGATATCGCGCAGCGCTTCAATCGGGAGTTCGGCAAGACCTTCGTGATCCCGGAGCCGGTCATCCGCGAGGAGGGGCGGCGGATCATGAGCCTCGACAACCCAGCCAACAAGATGAGCAAGAGCGCTGCCTCGCCGGGGAGCTACATCGCGCTTCTGGATCCGCCGGACGTTATCCGCCGCAAGATCCGTCGGGCGGTCACAGATTCCGGCACGGAAATACGGGCCACTCCGGACAAACCAGCGCTCACGAACCTCGTCGCTATCCACAGCATCTTCAGCGGCCTCTCTCCAGAGGCGATCGAGGAGCGCTATGCCGGCAAGGGCTACGCCGACTTCAAGCGCGACCTGGGCGATCTAGTGGCGGATGCGCTGGCTCCTTTCCAGCGCAAAGTGGCCGAGCTCACAGCCGACCCAGCGGGCACGCGGAACATCCTTCGCGAGGGGGCGTGCCGGGCTGAGGCTATCGCAGCCCGCACAATGGAACGCGTCCGCGAACGGGTCGGGCTGGTCCCTCGTCCCGTCTAGCGATGTGCCCGCCGCACGGCTGCGCGCAGGTGGAGCGGTCGCGCTATCGGAGCATCCGCAGAGTACTTCTGAGCGTCCTCGCGCTCAATTTAGCCGTGGCACTGGCGAAGCTCGTGTACGGCACGCTCACGCGCTCCGCGGCTATGCAGGCCGACGGCGTTCATTCGCTGCTCGATAGCACTTCGAACGTCGTCGGGCTCATCGGGATGTGGCTCGCCGCGCGGCCGGCGGACGAGTCGCATCCCTACGGCCACGGCAAGTTCGAGACGTTCACGGCGGTAGCGATCGCCGCCATGCTGTGCGTGGCCGGCTACGCCGTGGGCCGTGGCGCGGTGGAGCATCTCCTCGGGCGTGGCGCGCCCACGGAGGTCGGCGCCCTCTCGTTCGCGGTCATGGGAGTCACGCTCTGCATCAACGCAGGCGTGACCCGGTGGGAGGAACGTGCGGGTCGGCGGTTGGGGAGCGAGGTGCTCGTCGCTGATGCTCGGCACACGCTCAGCGATGTGTTGGTAAGTCTCGGCGTTATCGTCAGCTTGATCGCCACGCGACTCGGATGGCAGCAGGCGGATGGAGTGGTTGCCCTCTTGGTGGCGGTGGCCATCCTTCACTCGGCGTTCCTGGTGCTGCGCGACGCGGGGTACACGCTGGGCGATCGAGCTCGGCTCTCGCCGGCGGAGCTCGCCGCGGTGGTGCGTGCCGTCCCCGGCGTGGTCGATTGCCACTCTGTGCGGACTCGCGGCTCCGAGAGCCGGGTATTTGTCGATCTCCACGTCGTAGCGGAGCGGGGGATGTCTTTGGAGGGCGGGCACACACTTGCTCACGAGGTCGAGCGGGCGGTTCAGACGCGGTTCGCTGAGGTGGCCGATATCGTGGTACATGTAGAGCCGGCCGTTCGCCCATCGCAGGGGACTGAACGAGGGCCGTAAGCCGATCGTTGGGGACGGGGTTGCCGAGGAGGAGTGATGCTATCGATGGAGACGATAAAATGGCGTCTCGCGCGCACGATTGGCCAGGAGTTCCCGCTGGTGCAGTGGCCTGGGACCGCACGGGTGCTGAGTGTCGGCGAGAAGACCATCGCTCTGTTGGTCAACGGCCAGAGAGCAGAGTACACGTGGGAGAGGGTGCGGGGCACCTGGGAGCGGCTCGTGGCCAATCACGAGCTCAGCGTGCGGGAGCTTGGGGGCCAGCATGACGCAGCTGGCCTCGTGGCGCTGCTCGCCTTCGCACAAGCGGAGAGCGTGGTCGCGTCCGAACGCCATGGCGTGTTGCGCCTGGCTCATCCCACGGGCACGCCGGTGCACCAGCCGACGGCGCCGCGCGACTGACGACGATCGCGCGCAGCGCTAGTTCACCTGCACCTCTTCGCGCCGGCGGACGATGATCTGGCGTCGGCCGAGGTCGAGGATGAAGCGGTCGCGTACGGAACGCGCGAGGACCTCGGGGGCAATCACACCAGTCTGCCGAATACGGCCCTGAACGAGGTATTGGGCGTAGATGGCCGCGGGAGTGGAGGTACCGTAGGAGACCATAGTAGCGCCCGGAATGAGCTCGTTGACCCACCTGATGTCGGGAGGGATCACGATGTACGTGATGCGCGCTGGCTTGCCCGCGCGCTGACCGATGCAGTCCACCGCGATCACGCCGATGTCGGTGATCTGACCGCTGAGCGCGAGGCGAGCGAGCTCGTGCGGAGCCGGGTTGGGCGGTAGCGTGGCGGTGAAGACGTCGAGGGGTCGCACGCGCACGCCGTCTCTGAGAGTGACGGGGTGTTTGCTGGTTGCACCGCTGGCCGTGAGCGCCTGGTCTGCGATCAGATCCTGTTCTGGCATCCCCATCTTGAAGTCGACGTAACGCAGGCCCTTGTCGCCAAAGGCGGTGGGCAGCAGGCGGGGCAGTGTGCTGACCTCTTCGTGGTCATGGCACACGGTCAGACCGCGGCCGAACGGTTCGGGAAACTGGTACCACTCGCGGCGGGAGAAGGGGTCGACGCGCGTGAACTGGCCCTCCTCGAAGAGGAGAGGAGGCTGTGCGCAGTCCAGGTAGTACGCCTCTTGAGACCAGACCTGTAAAGGGACTGGGCTGTCGAGGACGGAGTAATCCTTGAGACGGATCTCGACGCACTGGTCGAGGTCTTCGTAGCCGTTGCCGGCGAGGGTGTTCGTTACACCCGGGTCCATGCCCGTGCTGATCAGAGCGCAAAGCCCCGCCGCGCGGTACTGCCCACTGAGCGTGAGCTGCTCGAGGAAGGCCTCGTCGATGGTCTGCGTAGGCGTTTGTCCCGAGGCCATGTCCTGGTAGTGAGCTCCCGCTGCGAGGCAGGCACGCATGATGGACATGTTGAACTGCGGCACGACGGCGTTTACCACAAGGCCGCATTCCCTAGCCGCCCTCGCCACCGCCCCTTCGTCCGCGGCGTCGAGGGAGAGAGGTGTTGTCTTGCCGTCGCCAACCTGAGCAGCGACAAAGCGGGCACGGCTCGTGTTCACGTCGCCGAGGAAGATCTCGGAGACATCTGGGCAGCGGGCGAGGTGCCAGGTGAGGACGTGGCCTTGCATCCCGGCGCCGACGATCAGGATCTTCATAGAGACCGTCCTTTCATGCGCGGCGCATGCTCCTCTGCTGTACCGCCGCGGAAGGTACAATCCGAGAGCACGGGTGTGTTCTCCTAGAGTACCAGGCGCTCGGCAAGAGTACACTATAGTACTAGTTATTAGATGCGCGGCCAGAGAATCCAGGGCGCCACTAGGGCGCTAGGCGCGGATGATCTCTGGGCTCCCTGCGGCTACGAGTGACCCAGGGCATGCGTCCCGGGGGCACGCCGGTATGCGGTGCAGCACCGCACGGCAGGGTGTGGCGAGAGAGAGTGAGGAGGTGTGCGCCATGCACGAGTTGGGCATCACGGAAGGGATCATCGAGCGGGCCAGGTCGGCCGCGCGTGGAGCTGGCGGGGTACGGGTGCTCGAGGTGAGCCTGGCCATCACACCGGCTGCGGATTTCACGCGCGAGTCGATTGAGATGTACTTCGAGATGCTCACCGCCGATGACGCGTTCTTCCGCGGGGCTCGCATCGTGTGGCAGGAATTGTCGGCGCAAGCCACCTGCCTCGCGTGCGGGTATGAGTTCGAGGCGCGGGAAGCTCATGCTCCCTGCCCACAGTGCGGGAGCACGCAGGTGCGCTACGCGGCGGACAGCCCGATGATCCAACTCAGAAGCGTGAGCATCGCGGAGGAGGGCGACGAGTTGGAGGGTGGTGGAGCATAGCGGAATCGAACCGCTGACCTCCTGGGTGCGATCCAGGCGCTCTCCCAGCTGAGCTAATGCCCCACAGGCTCTTGTAGAGAGTGTCGTTTATACCCGATGGCGGGGCCGGCCGGCAAGTGCGGGGCGCGACGCCGCCAGCCGAACTTCACCGACCCTCTGCTGCCCCAGCGAAAACTGCGGCATGTTCAGACCCGTGCACCATGCGTTTGGGCAACGGGTGCGCATCTGCGGGCGTAACTCCTCCTCTCAACACGTTGTCTCTCTGGCGACATAGACGCGCGTTCTATGGTGTGGCGAGCCGCAGAGCGCGATGCTTCTGGGTGCACAACGACAGCAGGTGCGGGAGGCGTCATGACACGAGCACAGAAAGAGCAGGTAGTCGAGGAGGTACTGGGACGCTACGGCCACCGCGTGGGCCGAGTGGTTGTGGAGGACAACGAATCCCTGGCGAGACTCCTGAGCACGATGCGCTGTGACGGGTCAGAGGCGGTGCGAACGTATCTGAGCTCATTCCTCATGAGTTAGGCGAGCTAGCCCAACCGTCGCGCTGGTCGGCGTGCCAACGAGGGACGACCTTCGTGAGTTCCACGTGAAACAAAGCTAGGATGATGGAGCGCGGACGAGCGGGAGGGCGACGACGAACGTCGTGCCCCCTTCGCCACTCGTGACCTCGACAGAACCCTCGTGCGCTTCCACGATACGGCGAACGATCGCCAGACCAAGCCCGACACCTTCGCTCGCCGCGGTGTGGCGACCGCGGAAGAACCGCTCGAACACCTGTGGAATATCCTCCTCTGGAATACCAGGGCCACTATCGGTGACCAGAAGGAACGCCTTTGCGTGCGGTCCCGACCCCTGATGTTCGGTACGGACGAGGACGGTACCGCCAGCCGGAGTGAACTTGTGTGCATTGTCGAGAAGATTCACCAGCACCTGCGTGAGCTTGTCTGGGTCACCCTCCACAGGAACCGGCTGGAGAGAGACCCGCAGGTGGAGGTCCTTCTGACGGAAACGTTCGCGTGATGCCTCCACTACTCCCGCCGCTAGATTCGCGAGGTCGAGATGCTCGCGGCGCACCGGTACGATGCCGACGTCGAGATCGTCAAGGCTGCGCAGCATGGTGAGTAGGCGATCCAGACGCTCAACCTCCTGACCGATCACGCGCAGGTTGTCCGGTGTGGTCGGCAGCACTCCGTCCTCGAGAGCCTCGACACGAGACTGGATAGTTGCCAGAGGGGTACGAAGCTCATGGGCGAGGTCGGCCGTCATAGTCCTTCGCCAGTGTGCCTGTCTCTCTAAGGCATCGCTCATCACGTTGAAGCTCGTAGCGAGGGTGCCTACCTCGTCTTCTCCCGCGACGTCGACACGAACCGTGCGGCTGCCGCGGGCGATAGCCGTCGTAGCTGCGCTCAAATGTTCGAGAGGACGCGTGATGCGTCGCGAGACGAGGGCTCCGACGGCGAGGCTTGTGAGCGCCGCGAGGCCTCCGGCGAGCGCGAGGTAGAGGAAGATGTCCCGTCGGTAGGCGATGTTCGCCGGCAGTTGCCTCGCTTGTGGCTGCTGGAGCACCAGCTCGGCAACGTGGTGGCCATTTACGAGGATCTTCTCGCTCCGGACGCTCCAGCCGGCAGCCGGAGTCTCGCTGGACCGCCCGAGTCCGCCGCCGTGCGGCCCACCACGACCCGCTCCTGCGCTGGTGAAAAGGAGGGCGCCATCCGGATCAAAGAGCGCGAAGTGGAGACTGTTGAGCTTCGCGAGACGGCGCAGCGACTGGATCTCTGAGGAGCTCCAGTCATCGGTGCCGGTGTCGGTCACGGCGGCGACCAGAGCAGCGACGGCGTCCGCCTGGGCGTCTCGCGTGTACGCGGCAAAGCGGCGCTCCGCGGTAACAGCGGCGATGAGCGCGACCAGCACGATGGCCAGGGCGGCGACACCGAGGTGGGTGAGGATGAGTCGTGTGCGGAGGCTGTGCTTCACCGCTCGTCGTCGGCGAACCGGTAGCCGCGTCCGTAGACCGTCTGAATCAAGCTCGCCTGCCGAGCGTCCTCGCCCATCTTCCGCCGCAGGTTCTTCACATGAGCGTCGATGGTACGCTCGTATCCCTCGAACTCACACCCCTGAATCTTGTTGACGAGCTCGTAGCGCGTGTAGACCCTGCCCGGGAAGCGAGCCAGGGCGATCAGAAGGCGAAATTCAGACTCGGTCAGCGGTATCTCGCTGCCGTCCAGCGTTGTGCGCCGCCGGGCGGCGTCGATCTTCAGGCGCCCGTGAGCGCGGATGAGCACGTCGACTTGAGGCTCGTCGGAACTCCGCGCTCTCCGGAGAAGGGCTCGCACGCGCGCCGCCAGCTCTCGCGGACTGAAGGGTTTTGTCAGGTAATCATCTGCTCCCAACTGGAGCCCGGCGAGGAGGTCTTCCTCCGCGCCCTTTGCCGTGAGCATGATGATGGGCACATCTGAGAACTGACGCACGCGCCGGCACATCTCCTCGCCGGACATGCCCGGCAGCATGAGGTCGAGCACAAGCAGATCGAAGGGATGTCGGCGCATGTCCTCCAGCGCCTCCTCGGCGGTGGTGTAGTGCACGACCATATGCCCGTCTCGCTCGAGGTAGCTTTGCACGACCTCGGCGATACGGGTCTCGTCCTCGACTACGACGATCCTGCTGACCGCGCTCATGGGCCAATCGTACTCGTTCCGCAGCGGTTTCACTGTATCAACTGAAGTGATTCACAACTCCTTCACAGCTCGTGGGTAGCATCGGGACGTGCGAAGCCACTCCGGCTTGAGACGGACGAGGAGAAGGAGACGTTGTGAGGATGGCGGGGAGTGCCGTGCGCGCCACGGTAAGTCGGTGTGCTGTGCTGTACTGGGTAGTGGTGGTCTCGGCGGTCGGCCTTGCCGCGACGGCGGCAAGTGGGCTCGTCCTGTGGCTCGCTCTCCCGCGTGGAGGCGGCCGATGGAACTGGAGCACGAGCGCCGAGCTCCTGGGATTGGGCCGGCAGGGGTGGCTGGACCTGCACGTCGTTGCCTCCCTCGGGTTCCTCGTGCTCATGGTCGCCCATGTCGTGTTGCACACGACCTGGATAGTTCGCGAGACGCGGCGACGCGCGCTTTCAGCTGGCCGCCGACGCTCCGGAGAGAGGTGCGGGAGCGAAGTTAGCTGAGGCGCGCGGGCGGGCCCGTGCCTCCACTTGGGAGTTTCACGTGGAACGGTGGACGCGTGCGGCAAACGGTCCAGTGGCGCGTCCGGTTAGGGCGTCTGCCGCACGCGGTGTGCGTTCAGGCGTTCAGATCTTCAGGCCGACGGGCTCCGGCGTGGAGGCAGCTGCCGCGTACACGTTCTGGAAGATATCCATGAGAACGGGGCTCTCACGTACACAGTTGAGCGCGATGGCTGCGTGATCCTTGGTATAGCCGTTCCCAATAATCATCTGGGTGTCGTAGCCGATGCCTTCGGCGCCCAGCGCGGCGGACGTGAAGCTGGTCGCCATGCTGAAGAAATACACCACGCCGTTCGACTTCGTGGCTAGGATCGACGACATCTCGGTGTTTGGTACGTCCACGCAGTTGATGGTCAAGTCGCACATCTCGCCACCGGTGGCCGCGAGGATCTGCTCGTACACGAACAACTGGTCAGTAGCGCTTCCCTGGATGATGACGTCGGCGAAACCCGTGCGCTCGAGGCGTCTCTTGCCGGCGTCGCCATGGACCAGGCCGATGACCTTGCCGGTGATGCCCACGCGCTTGCGCGCCTCGTAGGCACAGAGAAGGCCGCTCTTACCACCTGCTCCAACTATGAAGACGTTGTCGCCCGGCCTGCACAGCTTGGCTGCTTGCGCCGGCGCGCCGGCCACATCGAGCACGGCGATCGCCAGCGCCTCGTCCATGTCCTCGGGAAGCACGGCATAGATGCCGCTCGCGAAGAGGATGGCGTGGCCGCTCACGTGCATCTGACAGGTTTCCTTGTCGATGGCGCGGATCTCGCTGAGGAGAAGCGGGGTGAGTGAGAGAGACACCAGAGTGGAGATGCGGTCACCCACCTTGAGGTTCTTGTCCGGGAACTCCGGACCGATCTGCTCGACAGTCCCTCGCAGCACACCGCCCGAGCCGGTGTCAGGATTGTGGTGCTTCCCCCGCTCGGCGATGATGCCCAGGCTGTGGCGCGCCATCCTTGTCACATCGCCGCCTTCGGCTTCTTCGATCTGCGTGAAACTGGCGGCATCGATGTTGAGCATATCGACGGCGATGAGGATCTCGTTATCGTAGATCTCCATCGTGTTGTCGATTCTCCAGGCCGGCTGTGGTAGGACGCCCTTAGGCTCGATGACGCGATGCGTTCCGAACTTGTTGCCCGGCTTCATGTGTCTGCCTCCCCAGTACGCTCCGTCTCATACGTACGAATACGCAGTAGTATGACTGCGTGGACAAGCATGGTGACGCAGACCGAGTGCGTTGCGACCGGGGTCTGCGCAGACCCCGGTCGCAACGGCACCCCGGCGTTACGCCTCCAGACGGATGATGGTGGCCGCGCCCTGGCCGCCGCCCACGCACGCGGCGGTCATGCCCAGCTCTACCCCGCGCTTCATCATCTCGTGAAGCAGGGTGACCACGAGTCGCGACCCAGTGCTGCCCAATGGGTGCCCGATGGCTACCGCGCCACCATTGACGTTGACTTTGTCGCGATCCACCTTGAGCTCACGGATGGCTACCTCGGCCACCACCGCGAACGCTTCGTTCAGCTCGACGAGGCCTATATCGGCGGCCTTGAGGCCCGCCTTCTCCAGGCACTTCTGCCCGGCGACGGTCTCGCCGTACCCCATGATGGCAGGGTCGCAGGCGCCGGCCGCGTTGGCGACGATGGTCGCCAACGGCTTGGCGCCGAGTTCCTTGGCCTTAGCGCGCGAGGCGATCACGAGCGCGCTAGCGCCGTCGTTGATGGGGCAGGCGTTACCCGCGGTAACGCAGCCGTCGGCCTTGAAGAAGGGCTTCATCTTGGCCATAGCCTCGAGCGAAGCGTCCTTGCGGATGCTCTCGTCGGCCTCTACCACCAGCGGCTCACCCTTGCGTTGCGGGATGATCACCGGCACGATCTCATCCTTGAACCGGCCAGACTCCGTGGCTGCCCAGGCCTTCGTGTGGCTCTCGTAGGCGAGCTGATCCTGGTCCTCGCGCGTGACGCCGAACTTGGCAGCGAGATTCTCGGCCGTTATGCCCATGTGGTAGTCGTTGAAGGCACACCACAGACCGTCGTAGACGGTAGCGTCGTAGATCTTGTCGGTCGGCAGGCCCATACGATAGCCGGTACGGCCGTTCTGGAGCACCCACGGGCCGCGGGTCATATTCTCCATGCCCCCGACGACGAGGAGGCTTTGATCGCCCGCCTTGATCGCATTGGCGCCCGCGGCGATGGCCACCGCGCCGGAGACGCACACGCGGTTGACGGTGTAGGCGGGCACATCGTCGGGAACGCCGGCTTTGATGGCCGCCTGACGTGCCGGACACTGGCCTAGACCGGCGGTGATCACGTTGCCCATGATCACTTCGTCGAGCTGAGCCCCCTGCACATTGGCGCGAGCCATGGCCTCCTTGATTACGAGGGCGCCGAGGTCGATGGCGGGTGTGTCTTTGAGGCCGCCGAGCATGCGGCCCTGCGCCGTGCGAACGGCGGAAAGGATGACGACGTCGTTGTCTGCCACTGTGGATTCCTCCTCACCTTGTGAGTCCAGACTGCTACGTGTACAACGATACCGGCTGTAATGGCATATCGGCGAGGCCTTCGCCGTGTAATCCTGCTTAAGCTGAGGCGCGTCGCTTCGCCTCTTGGGCCAAGAACGACGCCACCTCGAGTGGCGTGGTGCGTGCTCCGAAGCCGGCGTCGTAGCCCAGCTCCTTGGCGAAGGCGTTGTTGATACGCGGCCCGCCGACTACCAGAATGAACCGTTCGCGGAGGCCCTCCGCCTCGAGGAGCTCGATCAGCTTGGTCAGGTTCTGGACGTGGATGTTCTTCTGGGTGACGACCTGCGATACGAGGATAGCGTCTGCTCCCATCTCGACCGCTGTGTGAACAAGCTGCTCGCACGGTATTTGCGATCCCATGTTGAGGGCGGTGATCTGCGGGTAGCGTTCGAGGCCGTAGTTACCAGCATATCCCTTCATATTCATGATCGCGTCGATGCCCACCGTGTGGGCATCGCTCTCGATGGCCGCGCCCACAACGACCAGCTTACGGCGCAGCTCCTTCTCGAGCAGGCTGTTGATCGCGGAGTAGTCCATCATCTCGACCTCGAGGTAGTCGCCGGTCACCTGCTCGGGGTCGATGGTGGTGTCCGTGCGTGCGAACGCTACGTAGAATGTGTACTCGGGGTCGATCCCTCTGGCCTCGGCGATGGCGACGTCGTGGAACCCCATGCGTTCGAGCAACTGCTTGCCGATGTCGGTGGCCTTCGCCGTGCACGGTACCGGCAGGGTGAAGGAGAGCTGGACGAGGCCATCGTCGCGGGTGTCGCCGTACGGCTTGACGTACATGAGTGCCCTCCCCTCAGCAGGCGGACTGGTCGGTTGGCGAGGCGCCGCGGGGTGAGCCGCTCATCTTGCCCTCACGCAAGGCTGCGTAGAAGGGGTTGAAGTAGTCCTTCGCCCGGGCGATGACGCCCTCGTGGCCGCGGCCTCCTTCTGGATCGCGTGTTACGTCGGCGAACTCGCCCAACTCGAGCGCCTTGAAGAGGCCGATGTCCGCCACCCTCTCGAGCTGGCTCACGGCCTTTCGCAGCACATCGGCTGCCCGCTGTTCGATCAGGGAACCCGGCTTGATGGTGAACTGCTCGCCCAGGTGGCGACAGCTCTCGAAGATGTACTTGGCGTTCTTGATGCTCAAGTATCGGTCTTGCATGAGCGGCGTGTGCAACGCCTCCGTGAGCATGCCGAGGAGTTGGATGTGTTGACCTGTGAACACCCCCGTGAAGTTGAACATGGCGTCGATGATGTGCCCCATGAAGATGTCGCCGGGCATGTACTTCGTCGGCGGCATGTACTTGGGCGAGGCCGCGGGGAACAGTTGGCGGACGAGTTGCGCGTCCGCGATCTGGTACAGCACCTGGTCTGGCGTGGACGGGTCGATCTCGAACGCATGGCCGATGCCCATCTGCCATGGTTCGAGTCCGGCCCGAGAGGCGAACTCCTCGTTGATGAAATCCGAGCTGATGACCGTGTAGCCCTTCTCAAGAGCATCGGCGGTCGTGAGGTAGTTGTCCTCGCCGGTGTTGATGATGATTCCGGCGCGCGCGTTCAGCAGGCGCGCAAGGTACTGGTCGACGAAGGTCCGGCGCATGTTGATATTGCGGAAGATGATGCCGTACATGGAGTCGTTGAGCATCATGTCGAGGCGCTCCAGAGACCCCATGGCGGCGATCTCCGGCATGCACAGTCCGCTGGCGTAGTTGCACAGGCGGATGTACCGTCCGACCTCCTCGCCCACCTCGTCCAGGCCCGCGCGCATGAGCCGGAAGTTCTCCTGCGTAGCGTAGGTACCGCCGAATCCCTCTGTGGTCAGGCCGTAGGGCACGTAGTCGAGGAGGCTTTGCGCCGTGGTGCGAATAACGGCGATCACGTCGGCACCGGCGCGCGCGGCCGCTTTGGCCTGCACCACATCTTCGTGAATGTTGCCGGTGGCGACGATGACGTACAGCCACGGCGTGATGGGGTCCGCGAGCGCCGCCACGAGCTCCTCTCGCCGACGCCGCACAGCGTCGATGCGGCCGACGCCGCGCAGGGCCAGCTCTGTCGCCGTCCGCTCCACCTGCGCCCTCTGCTCCGGCGGGACGGGCGCCAGGGAGAGCTGGCCCGAGGCGACGGCCTCGGCCACCTCCTGCGCGTCGCGGCCGTTCCGCATGAGCAGAGCCACGAACGGTCCGACGATGCCGCCGGAAAGGAGTTCGCGGCTCTGCTCGACGATCACGTTGACGAGCGGCACATCGATGTCGTTGACGCCCGTAACGCCGAGGAGGCGCAGACTGGTCCGTTCCACGGAGTCCGTCGTGTGCTTGTCGACGTGCTCCCAGACTCCGTCGGCGATGTCGCGCGCGCATGCGCGCGCCCTGAGGACGAGGTGTTCGTCCAGCCTGATGCCTGGCTCCACTGATCACCTTCCGTTCGCGGGGTGGTGGGTAGGGATATCGCCGCCGCGGGGGCCGTCTGCGACATGTCCTGAGGCCGGCAGTCGGGCGAGATCGCTGACGACGTCGAACACCGGGAGGCGATCGCCGACGCCGTCGGCGATCGCGGAGAACAGAACCTCCGGGTGGAGGGGTCGGGGGAGGCGGAACGGGTTCGTGGTGACCGCCAGGACGCTGAGCGGATGGAGGACCTCGAGCGTTACGCGTCGACGGAGACGGGCCACCGTGGACGCTGGCAGGATCAGTACGGTTGGGTCGCGCACCACCAGGCGCAGCTTTCGCTGGAGGGGGAGCGTGTGCAGAAGGCTGTTGACGAACTTCTCCGTGATGGCGCCGCCGACGATCAGCGTCTGTGTATCGAGGTGGCAAATCTGCCGCACGAAGTCGATCCCCTGGCCGACGAGCGAGGGCAGTCGCAGAGCCTCGGTACGGCCTGCGCTGTCCACGCGGAGAAGACGAGAAGCCGCGGGGTCGTGACCATGGAGGAGATGGCGAGTTGCACTGTCGGCGACCGGCAGGGTGAGCAGGTCCACGGTGGCTGTCGTGAGGTGAACCACCTCCTCCAGGCTGTCGGCCGCCATGGCCCCGGTGGCGAGGATTACACCGTCGCTCACGCGAGGTGAGGCGCTGCCGAGGCGATTGATCGCCCCGTCCACGAGAACCTGGTGCGCGCCGAGCTCGAGGAGGCGATCCGCGGTAGCTCGTACCTGTCTCAGTGTGGTCGGGCCGCTGATCTCTACCGCCGCGCCGTGCTCGCCGGCGACGCCGATGACGACGCGGCCGAGAGCTGTACGGAAGGGCAACTCCTCGATGAGCTCCATCTGGTAGCGAGAGCGCGCGAGGGAGCCGGTCGTGGTAGCCACGAGTGTTCCCGTGGGAGGCACGATGCGCGGTTTGGCGAGCCCGGTCAGATGGTCGATGCGCTCGCCGTCCAAGCCGAGCGACGTGAGCCCGAAGCGGTGCGGCACGTGCGTCATGAGGGCGTTCACGACAGTCGTCTTCCCGGCGTTCTTGACGAGGCCGATGATGGCGATACGGCGTGCCGTGGACCTCTCCACGAGATCGAAGAGCCCGTGGATTCCCGCTGCCGCCCGGGGTGCCGGGCATGTGCCTGCCTCGCGTGTGCTCATTGGCCCGGCCCGCTGTCGGGGAGCGTTACGGTGGAGCCCGCGGCTGTCTGATGACGGATCTCTTTCAGGTAGCTGTAAACGGTGAAGCGGGACAGATCGAGTGCTTCGGCAACTTGTTCGGCGGCGCGCTTCACGAGGAATGTTCCTCGCTCCTCCAGGCGCTTCACCACCTCCATCTTGTCCTCTCTGGTCATCTGGGCAGGCGCCGTCGCGGCCTCCGCGAGAGCTTTGCTGATCATTCCCGCGACCACTTCACGGATGTCTGTGGCGAAGATCTCCTCAGTATCGGCGGTCTCCTGTTCCTGCGGCGCGGTGGTGAGTGCTCCGAGCGCTCGCTGGGCGTGCGTGAGGGAGGAGACATCGAGGTTGACGCCGAGGAGCCCGAACGCCTGCCCCTGGGCGTCGCGAAGCGTGACGCTGAGAGAACGCAGCGTGCGGCCTCTTGTGGTCGACAGGTAGATGCGGGGTGTGGCGAAGCCGTTCGCCACGCGTCGCAGTGTACGCAGCATGAGATCGGAGGGCACGTCGCCGACCGCGCGGCCCGTGACATGCCCGTTCTCAATGGCCACGATGGAGTTCGGCAGTGCGCTCAGGTCGTGAAGGACCACTTCACAGTCTGAGCCAAGCATACTGGCAAGCCCTTGCACGAGGGGGAGGAACGGCGTAAGGCGTGGGTCGAACGGCCGAGTCATACAGCGTCCTCCGGACGCCAGCGTAGGCGTCTTCCTAGGGGCCGCGATGGTCGCGGCCGGGACGTCGCTGGTCGAGATGCCTGTATGTTCCTTATACACGGTGCATGGATACTTGTCAAAAAAAGTCAAGATCCACTCAGTTTTGTTGACGCGCCTCGCGTTGTGTTCCTTCGCGTGGCGGCTCACCCTGTCGAGAGCGCGAGTCCATGCGTTGGTCGGGCGCCGCAACACCGCCTACATGGTCGACGGTCTCTCTTCCAGAGTGACGGTGACCTGCTGGCGTTCATCGTGGCGAATGTACTTGATGGTGATGCGCTCGCCGGGTTTGTGTTTGTCGATCTCAGCGATGAGGTCTTCCATGTTTAGTATCTTGGTGCCATCGATCGTCGTGATGATGTCGCCGCCGAGGACGTACTGCTGATCCTGGACCACTTCCTGGCGGCTGCCCCCGCGCAACCCCGCCTTGGCAGCGGGGCCGCCGCTGATAGCCGCGGCGATCAGCACGCCGCGGTCTACGGGAAGGTCGAACGTCCGGGCGATGTCGGGTGTGATCGTCTGTCCCTGGACACCAAGCCACGCATACGTGACTTTGCCGGACTCCTTGAGTTGTTGGAAGGAGCGCACGGCGAGATTCACGGGCACCGCGAAGCCCAGCCCCACGCTTCCTGCGCCGCTCGGAGAAGCGATCTGCTCGTTGATGCCGATGACCTCTCCGCGGGCGTTCAGCAGCGGCCCGCCCGAGTTGCCCTGATTGATCGCTGCGTCCGTCTGAATCCCATTCGGGATGACGACGTCGGGTCCCGCTGGCGACTGGAGGGGACGATCGATGGCGGAGACCACGCCCGCCGATAGCGAGAAGTTGTAGCCGAGCGGGTTGCCGATAGCGACGACAGGCTCTCCTACGCGAACGGTGTCGGAGTCCCCGAGCGGGAGTGCTGTGAGCGACACCTTGCGGGGATCGACCTTCACGAGGGCCACGTCGAAGCGCAGGTCCACGCCCACGAGCTCGGCCTCTACGCGCGTGGTCTCTGAGTCTGCCCCCTTGAACACCACGTCGATCCGCTTGGCCCGTGTGCCGTCCTCTTCCACCACGTGGGCATTGGTGACGATGTAGCCATCCTGATCGACCACGAATCCCGAGCCGAGCCCTTGCCGCTCTCCTCCTCCGAAGGGGTAGCCGAAGCTGCTGGCGGAGAACGAGGAGATGATCATGACTACGCCGGGAGCAGCCCTGTCGTAGATCTGTTCGGGCGTGAGTCCTTGAGGGGGCGGCGCAGGGGTGTAGTGCGTCGGCGTCGGAGTGGCTGGTGTTTCCTCTGGCGTGGTCGAGATGTCCGCGAGCCCCAGAGCGAACAGCACGACCAGGACCAGGACCGTGCCGACGATGCCGCCGCCGAGCCCAAAAAGGAATCCTCTGCTTCTCATTCTCCGTACCTCTCAGGTCGTCCCGCCGGACCGACCGTGACCGGCTCCTGCTACATCATGGCGCACGAGAGGTCTCCGCGCCAGCATCACACCACGCAAGTGCCTCGTGGCGGCCATTCGTAATCCTATAGACCGCTTGATGGCCTCTCCGAAGCATACGTCTGCCTCTCTCGGCCCTCGTCAGCTTGCAGCATGGCCGGCGGTGACCTCTCCGCGCTCGGCCGGAAGCGTGAGGGTGAAGCGAGAGCCGCGGCCAGGGCGCGAGGAAGCGTCGATGCTGCCCCCCATGAGGTGCATGAGGTCGCGGGCGATCGACAGACCGAGGCCGGTCCCCACCTTGGAGCCTTGCGAGGGGCTGCCACGATAGAAGCGGTCGAAGATCCGCGGCAGCTCCGCCGGCGAGATCCCGGCGCCGGTATCGGCGATGTCGAGAGTCACGCAATCCTCCTCGCGAGACACCGTCACTGCTATTTGGCCCCCACGACCGGTGAACTTGATAGCGTTGTCCAAGAGCGCGCGCAAGACCTGGGCCATGCGTCCCTCGTCGCACAGGGCCGTGGTCTCGTGAGTGGCGGCAGTGATGCTGATGACGAGGTGGCGCTCTGCGGCACGGGCCTGGAACTCCGCCGATACCGATTCTGCCAGTGTGACGAGGTTCACTGAACGAGGCTCCAGGCGGACGGCTCCGGCGTCGACCTGTGACAGGTCCAGCAGACGGTGCGAGAGCGTCTGCAGCCGTTCGACCTGGTCTTTCATGAGCCCGAGGTACTCGCGTCGCTCCTCGCCGTTGGCGTCGTCCTCGTCGAGGAGCTCGAGGAAGCCGGAGAGTGAGAACAGCGGCGTCTTGAACTCGTGCGACGCGTTGGCGACGAACTCACGCCGGGCCCGTTCCAGGCGCTCTTGCTGCGTCACATCTCTGAGGACGACGACGGAGGCGAGATCGGTATCCGCGCCGACGGGAGAGCCAAGTGCCTCGAGAGTGCGGCCGCGCAGCTCGAACACCACCGGCGCCTCGCTCCCCCCACCTCCGATGTCTGACCACATGCGCGCGACCTCTTCGGGGAACGCGGCATCCGCGGAAGCGCCGACGACGAGACGCCGGCCGAGAAACTGCGCGGCCGCTGGGTTGTGCATGAGCACGCGGCCATCGGCGGTCATGCCGATGATACCCTCGTTGAGCGTGTCGAGCATGGTCTCGGCGCTGCGCTTCTCCTGCTCGATGGCGGTGAAAGCCTGGCGCAGCCGTAACCCCATAGCATTGAACGAGGCGGCGAGCTGACCGATCTCGTCGCGGACACGGACTTTGAGAGTCACCTTGAAATCGCCGCCCGCAATCGCCTCAGCACCGCGTTCGATACGCTTGAGCCGGCGAGCGATGAGAAGCGAGGCGACGAAGCCGGTAACGAGGGTGACGCCGAGCGCGAGTCCGGTTGCCAGCAGGATCTGCCGCTCCACGAGCGCGACGGCGGAGTACACATCGCCGAGGGGGGCCACGATGAGGCCGATGGCGGCCAGGCCGAGCTCCTCGTGCGTCTTGGGGTCGACCGGGACGATCGGCACGGCGACGGCGGCGTAGTCGACGCCGCCGCTACGCACCTTGCCGACCGTGGCCTTCCCAGACTGGGCAGTCTGGCGGAGCATGACGAAATCGCGCGCGCGAAGCACCTGTCCGAAGCGAGAGTCGGCGATCTGTTTGAGATCGCCGGGGGAGAAGAAGGCGATGCGCGCGCCGATCCGCTGGTCCACCGCGTAGGAGCTGGCGCTGGCGGCGTCCTGATCGATGGTGAACGTACCGTCCTCGGTACGCCCGATGGCCGGTTTGACCGCGTTGAACACGAGCGGCGAGTTGGTGGCTAAGTCCTGAAGCTTCTGCGTAATGAGCCGGTCCTTCAACGGCGGGACCACCCAGAGCCATGAGGCCGTGCTGGCTACGGCGATGAGGAGCAGGAACAGGAGTGTTAGCCAGTTGCGAACCGAGTGGAGGAGGAACACGAGTGGCCCCTATGGTCGCGCTAGGTCTCGCGGAACCTGTAGCCGATGTTGCGGACAGTGAATATGTACTGCGGGTTCTTAGGGTCTGCTTCGATCTTCTCACGCACGTGCCGTATGTGCACGTCGATGGTCCGCTCGTCACGGTACTCGGAGTCGCCCCAGGCCAGCTGCAGGAGGAGCTGTCGGCTGTACACGCGGCCGGGATGCGCGGCCAGGACCTTCAGGAGCTCGAACTCCAAGTAGGTGAGGCTCACCCGCTGGCCGCGCACGGTGACACTGCGTTTGGCCAGATCGATCGTGAGATCGCCGAGGGCCACCACGTCTTGTCGGCCGTCTTCCTGGCGAGTCATCTCGGCGCGTCGCAGCTGGGCGCGCACCCGGCTGCGGAACTCGCGCAGGCTCAGTCGGTCCTTCGTGATGTAGTCGTCGGCCCCGATCTCCAGGCCGAGCACCTTGTCGAACTCTTCCGAGCGGGCGGTGAGCATAATGATGGGTACGGTGCTGGTGGCGCGGAGCCGGCGGCAAACTTCCATGCCGTCGATCCGGGGCATCATGATGTCGAGCACGACGAGGTCGAAGTGATGGTCGGCGAACAAGTCCAGTGCTTCTTGGCCGTCGCGTGCCACCACCACCTCGTAGCCCTCCTTTTGGAGCGGGATACTCAGCAGGCGGCGGATGGCCTCTTCGTCGTCCACGACGAGGATGCGAGGGGTTTTCTGTGTTATCGGCATGCTCGCGCTCCAGCGCTCCCGCTCTCGGTTGCGGTTATCCGCGGTGTTGCCCTGGCGCGCACGCAAAAATCGGCTCGCAGGCCGGTGGCGATGCCGGCGCACGCGCTGACGTTCACCCCGGGGTAGTCGACCACCGTTAGCTGCGTGGGCAGGCCCGCGGCGACGCAGGTACGGGCGAACGCGAGCACGGCCGGGAACGCGTGGTCGTAGGTGGGGCGGCAGGTACGCTGGTACGCCACGGGGTCGGCGGCATTCAGGCTGATCGAGATGGCGCTGAGTCCGGCGGCGACGAGCTGATCGACGACCGCGACGCTGGGATTGGCGAGCTGCCCCAGGCCGTTGGTATTGAGCCGCGAGCGAATGAGGTGAGCGGAGAGCCACTCGGTGATGGCGAGGACCTCGGGCAGGCGGAGCGTCGGCTCGCCGAGGCCGCAGAAGACCACCTCGCGCACCGGCTCGGCCGCGAGCTCGCGCTCGATCGCTCGCCTGACCTCTGGAGCCGAGGGCTCCTGCTCGAGGCGGAGCGAGTACCCGTAGACCTGGTCGGTGAAGCTCCGCAGGCAGAAGACGCAGGCGCAGGTACAGCGGTTGGTGAGATTCACATAGACGTTGCCTTTGCCACGATAGGCGACAACTCCGGCGCTGCTCATAGAGCCTCTGCGATGATGGGCTGTGACGGCCCGTCGATTATAGCGCGGTAGAATGAAGACCTCGTGCGTGCGATCAGCGAAGAACTGGTGAGGATCTGTGGCCTCCTGCGTGAGGCCGTTCTGCCCTATCTGGGTAGCCACGCGGCGCGCAGCCACGCCGGCGCCGCGGTCGGTGGCGACGTCACGTTCGACATCGACGAGCGCGCCGAGCGCGTGCTCGAGGAGTATATGGCGGCGTACCTGCCGCGCTGGGCGTACTACTCAGAGGACCGCGGCCTGCAGGGCGCCGCTCAGCCGGAGACCATCCTCATCGTGGATCCAATCGACGGCACGCGCCCCGCCGCCGCCGGCTTCGAGATGGCCTGCGTGAGCATCGCTGCCGTGCCACCCTCGCCCGAGCCGGTCATGGGAGACGTGATCGCCGCCGCGGTGCAAGAGATCAAGAGCGGTGACCTCTTTCTCGCTGAGAAAGGGCGCGGCGCGGAGTGGCGTGTCGCCGGTGAGCGACGCCCATTCGCGCCGACGCCGCAGACGGATCTGGAGAGCCTGTTCTGGACTCTTGGGTTCCGCGGTCGCCCCGCCGTGATCCTCGCCACCGTGCTGGAGGAGCTCATCGATAGCTCCAGCGTGGGGGGGTCTGTCTTCGATATCGGTTCGGCGACGTACTCCATCACCCGCGTGCTGACCGGCCAATTGGATGCCTATGTAGACATCGGACCGGCGATCATCGCCGCTCACCCAGAGACGGAGGCGGCGTTCCGGCGTGTGGGCCGCGGCGCGGTGCTCAACAACTCGCCCTACGATCTGGCCGCGGTTCATCTCATGTGCGGAGAGGCCGGCATCCCCATCAGCGATGCCTCCGGTGTGTCGCTTGGCGATAAGCGGCTCTTGGGCTCAGATCACGAGTATCAGATGGCGTGTGTGGTCGCGGGCAATCAGGAGCTGCACGCGGCGATCCTGGAGATGGTGCAGCGCGGCATCTCGTCCTACAGCCAGCGGAAGCCAGGTATCTGAGCCGTGGCCGAGGTGTGGCACGAAGCCCTGCTCTACGATCGCCAGTCCGATGGCTCGGCCCACTGTCGTGTCTGCCCGCGGGGTTGCCGTATCGCCATGGGCAAGGCAGGGGCTTGCCGCGCCCGCGTCAACAGAGACGGAGTCCTCGATGCGATCCTGTACGGCCGCTCGTGTAGCGTTGCCGTGGACCCCATCGAGAAGAAGCCGCTGTACCACTTCTTTCCGGGCACGTCGGTGCTCTCCCTGGGCACTGTTGGGTGCACCTTCATGTGCGGGCACTGCCAGAACTGGCAGATCGCTCATGCTGACGCCCGCGCGATGGCTCGCGAACTGCGCGAGCTGCCTGTGACGAACCTCCCCGTGCTGGCTGACCACAACGACTGCCACGGGATCGCCTGGACCTACAACGAGCCGACCGTCTGGCTGGAGTACGTGGCAGATGGAGCACAGGTCGCGCACCAGCACGGTCTCTACACCGTCATGGTCACCAACGGCTACATCACCGAGGAGGCCCTGGATCTGGTGGCCCCTCACATCGACGCGTATCGCGTGGACGTCAAGGCGTTCAGCGACCAGGTGTACCGTCGTCTCTGTCGCGTGCCCGCGTTCGAACCAGTTCTGGCGGCGGCCGTCCGGGCGCAGCAGGTACATGGGTGCCACGTGGAGATCGTGACCAACTTGATCCCCACGGTGAACGATGATGAGGCGACGCTGCGGGCCATCGCGGAGTGGATTGTGGCGGAACTGGGGCCGAAGACACCGTGGCACGTCACCCGTTTCATGCCCTGCCTGGAGCTCGCCACGCTGCCGCCAACGCCGATCGCCAGCCTGGAGCGGGCAGTGGCGATTGGCCACAAGGAGGGGCTGGAATTCGTCTACATCGGGAACGTGCCCGACCACGAGGGTCAGAACACCGTGTGCCCGCGCTGCGGCCGCCTCGTTGCCCGGCGCACCGGGTATCGCGTTGAGGATTTGGCGATCCGGGGAACGTTTTGTGAGATGTGTGGGGAAAACCTGAATGTGCGCTCTCGGGTGAAGGGCTGAGGCCGGCCATGCGAGCAGTTACGCCTCGCAAGCGGATCGCGGCGGTGGTGCCCAGCGCGCACGCGACGTAGGATTCGCACCGATGGACGAATTGATCACTCTCGATATTCCGGCGAAGGGCGAGTTCGTGGTACTCGCGCGCCTCGCGCTGACGGGGCTGCTCCGGGAGCGCGGCTTTTCGGAGGACGCTCTGGGCGACCTAAAACTCGCGGTTACGGAAGCCTGCACGAACTCGATCCGCCACGCCTATCCGTCGGACGACGGCAGCGTGGGCGTGGTCCGCATGCAGTTCAGCGTAGCCGAGGACCGGGCGGTGCTGGTGGTACAAGATCAAGGCGCCGGCTTCACGGAGGACGTACTCTGCGAGCCTTCCTCGCTGGACAATGGCACGCTGCTCCCCAGTGAGGGCGGCATGGGAATCGCGCTCATCCGGGCGGTCGTCGACGACTTCTTGCTCGAGCACCCGGCCAACGGCGGCACGCGGCTGACGCTCACCAAGTACTGCGACGCATGATCGTCGCCGACGGGGCGTGCCGCTCGCATCCCTCTCAGCCTCGTCCGTGACATCCTCGGAGTTTCGCTCCCGGTTCTCGCTCGACGACCGCGCGGCACATGCCTTGGACCGGTACTGCGCCCTGCTTGCGGGTTGGACGGGTGGCAACGTCACCGGTCTGCGCGACCGGACTCGCATAGAGCGAGCACTCATGAGCGACTCGCTCGCGCTGCTGGAGCTGCCCGAGCTGCAGGCCGCCCAGGGGCGCTGGGCCGATCTCGGGGCGGGCGCTGGGATCCCTGGCCTCCCGCTGGCGGTCGCGATGCCGGCCGCCAGCGTCGTCTTGGTGGAGTCTGTCGCCAAGAAGTGCCAGTTCTTGCGGGAGGCAGTGATCGCGGCCGGCGTGCATGACCGAGTCGACGTGGTGTGTCTGCGAAGCGAGGAGTACGCGGCCAAAGGGGCGACTGGGCGCCGCGCCTTCGGGCTCGTGCTGGCACGCGCGGTCGGTCCGCTGCCGGTAGTGCTTGAACTGGCGGCGCCGCTGGCGGCGCCGAACGGTCGAGTGCTGATCAGCACGAGCGAGCAGCGCGCCGCCAGCGAGTGGCGCGCCGCGGCGACGGTCGCGGCGCGCTGTGGTCTTCTGCTCGACCGTGTCGAGGCGCTCACGCGATCGCCGCTGTCGAGCTCCGTCTGCGTCGTCGCGCGGGCGCTGGAGACGCTGCCCGACTGGCTCCCGCGGCGTCCCGGCCGGGCTCGCTCACACCCGCTCGCGCGGAGCTAGCATCGTCTCTGCGGAATGGTTGTTGGTCCCGGGGTGCGCCGGTATCATCGACGGCATGGAGGTCTGCTCATGACGCGCATCATCGCCCTTGCCAACCAGAAGGGCGGCGTCGGCAAGACCACTACCGCGATCAATCTGGCCGCTTGCCTGGCGGAGGCGGGGCAGCGTGTGCTGCTCGTCGACTTGGACCCCCAGTGCAACGCCTCCAGCGGGTTGGGTCTCCGTGCGCCAGACCGCCCGCGCTCGGTCTATGGACTACTCGCGGGGAGCTCGGGGTGGGGCGATGCCACCGTGCGGACGATGCTCGACTCTCTCTTCCTGGTGCCGTCTACCCCGGATCTTGCCGCAGCGGATGTAGAGCTGGCCGGCGTCACGGGCCGCGAGCGGCTGTTGGAACGGGCCCTGCGCAGTGTGGGCAACGACTACGATTTCCTGTTCATCGACTGCCCTCCGTCGCTCGGTGTGCTGACGGTTAACGCGCTGGTTGCCGCCGGCGAGGTGCTGGTGCCCGTGCAGGCCGAGTACTACGCGCTCGAGGGCCTCGCGCAGCTCCTCGACAGCATCGGGCTGGTTCAGCAGCGACTGAACCCGTCGCTTCGTGTCCTCGGCGTGCTTCTCACCATGCTCGACGGGCGCACCAAGCTGAGCCGCGAAGTAGTCGCCGAGGTTCGCAAGCACCTCGGCGGTGCCGTCTTCCAGGCAGTGATACCCCGCAATGTGCGGCTGTCTGAGGCCCCCAGTCACGGGCTGCCGGTGTGCCGCTATGACCCGGCGTGTGTCGGCTGCGACGCCTATTTCGAGGTGGCCAAGGAGGTTGTGACCCGTGGCATCTAGCAAGGCAGCACTCGGTAAGGGACTCTCGGCGCTGTTTGGCGAGCGCTTGGAGGGACGGCTCGGCGAGATCCCCGTAGAAGAGGTGACCACGTCGAGCCGCCAGCCGCGGCGCGTGTTCGACGAAGAGGATCTCGCTGATCTGGCGGAATCCATCCGCCACTTGGGCGTTGTGCAACCGATCGTCGTGCGACCGCTGGAGGACCGGGAACCCCTGCGCTACGAGCTGATCGCCGGCGAACGGCGGTTGCGGGCGGCGCGCATGGCGGGCGTGGCCAAGATCCCGGCGGTCGTACGGACTGTCGATGATGTGGGCTCGTTGGAGATCGCGCTGGCCGAGAACGTCGCCCGTCAGGACCTTAACGGGATCGAGGAGGCGCACGCGTTCGCAGCGCTGGTGGACGAGTTCGGGCTCACCCACGAGCGCATCGGCGAGTTGGTGGGCAAGAGCCGTGTCGCGGTCACCAACACACTGCGGTTACTGGAGCTGCCGGACGAGGTCCAGGACATGATCGAAGGGGGCGCGCTGTCGGAAGGAAACGCGCGCGCCCTCCTCGGCGTCGGCGGGCACGAGGAGCAGCGGCGCCTTGCGCGGCTCGTGGTGCGCGAGGGGCTCACGGTGCGGCAGACGGAGAAGCTAGTCCGTAGGCTCGCGGCGGCGCCGGCGAAGCCGCCGGCGCCGCGAGACGCGGCGGATGAGGTGTACCTTGACGACCTGACGGACGAGCTCTACGGCCTCCTGGAGGCCCCGGTACGCATTCGCGCCGGGTCGCGCGGCGGCCGTTTGGAGATCGCCTTCAAGGATCGTGCCGAGCTGGAACGCATCGTCGTGCTGCTGCGCCAGCTCGGGGGCTAGTTTCGCTCTCTCCCGTCGGGCACGGGACGGCGCCGGGCGCTCTCTCTCGGGTAGTCCCCGGCGTGTGCTGAGTGTCCGCTGGCTAG
This sequence comes from Thermoleophilia bacterium, assembly GCA_040772045.1. Classification (GTDB taxonomy): domain Bacteria; phylum Actinomycetota; class Thermoleophilia; order UBA2241; family UBA2241; genus JAXGYV01. Next base: position 44,394 of record JAXGYV010000004.1, on the reverse strand, counting down.
CTCGGTGGGGCTGTGGAGCCAGGTTCCTTACGGGCTGGTGCTGGGGCTTGGGCTTGCCGTGGGCGCCGGCGAGCCGCCGCCGAGGTAGTCACGCGCATCCCAGAGCACGCGTCCGCTGCGGTAATCCAGCAGCATGACGGTGATGCGTCCGGTATCTGGCAGGGAACGAATGCGGCCCTCAACCTCCCACACGAACCGATGCGGCGGGCGGACAGTACCTCCCAGGCGCAGCTGGTCAACGGTCTGTGAGAACGAGTAAGGGCGCTCTTTTGCCAGGAACAGCAGACGCACCCTGTCCACGCTGATCTCCTGATGATTGAACAGCGACTCCGCCAGGCGGAGCGCGGCGCCCGAGGTCTTCAACTTGGCATCGCCCGGGACGGCGAGGGCCGTCGCGAGGAACTCCCAGCTGCGCCAAGGATGGCTGAGGAAAGCGGTGCGCTGGCTGTCGGCCGTGTAGCGGTAGGCAACGAGTGACGGGAAGTAGAAGACGCAGACCAAGGCCGCTGCGCCGACGGCGATCCAGAACCACTTGCCGTGCTTTCTGAACACGGGCGGACTATTCCCTCCGGGCGAAGCTTCGCACGTGGAGGTCGTCCGGCACGATGGTGGCGGGGAACACCTCCGCAGCCCTTCGCCGGAGCTGACGGTAGTACTCCTCGTCGCGCAGCGGATTGAGGTGGATGAGCATGAGCTCCTGCACGTCTGCCGTGCGGGCGATCTCGGCGGCCTGCCTCGCGGTGCTGTGCGTGGTGAGCATACGGCGTGCGTAGTCTTGCCGAGCCGGGTCGTTCAGCTCCTGCTCGTCGATCCACGCTTCATGGAGGAGGACCTGCGCGCCGGCGGCGAACTCGGCTGTCGCCGGGTCGGAGACCGTGTCGGTGGCCAGCACGAAGAGGTCCTCAACCCGGTACGCAACACTGATGCCGGCATGACATTGCGGACGCACGTAAACGCGCACGCCATCGACGAGGGTATCGCCGTCGAGGACGGCTAGCCGGTACTCCGCTTGGTGTTCCCAGGCTACGGGGTGAAAGGGAGGACGCAGGAGACTTGGGACACCCTCGGCCGGAGCTATGTGATTCAGGCTGTGTGCGGGTACATGGATGGTGAGATCGTGCTCGCCTACGACGCCGGAGAGATAGGCGAGGCCGCAGGTGTGGTCGAGATGGTAGTGGGTGAGGAAGAGGTGGACGCGAGGTACCGCGCGCACCATGCTCCGCCAGGGCTCGGAGAGGAGACGGGAAAGGCCCGTGCCGGCGTCGAAGAGGAACAGGGAGCGACGCGTCTGGAGGGCCAGGCAAGTGGTCTCCCGCCGCGCCGTAGGGATCCAGCCCTGGGTGCCGAGGAGAGTCAGCGCTGTCGATGTGGACCGCATGACACGGCTATCCTACCCCGTACTGCCCGGAGGCGTGTCTGGTGGGCGCGGAAGGGACGATGCTGTGGGGCGGGGCGCTCGCCGGCTTTGGCGGAGCCCCGTAGCGCCGCCCGCCGCTAGGTCGGCCTGCGCCGCTCTGATATCGTGGCACGGCCCTCGACAGAGGCTGGAATAGTGGAGGTCCGCTAAGAGACCGTGTTCGCCGCGCTCGGGAGATTCGCATATCGACGCCGCTGGTGGATCCTCGCGCTCTGGATGGCCATCCTTCCCTTCGCCTTGTACGGGGCCGCGCACGTGGCGCACGTGTTACAGGGCGGCGGTTTCTCGATCGCCGGCTCTCCCTCGGATCGTGCGCTCGCGGAGGCCAACAAACATCTCGCGCTCGGTGAGTCGGCGCTCTACATCGTCTTCGAGAGCGCCACGCTGGAGGCTCGGGGTGAGGAGTTCCAGCGGCTGCAGGCCCAAGCCCTAGCGCGGTTTCAGCCGGGCGAGTTCCGGTATCTGCAGCGCGTAGAGACGTTCGCCAATGTTCGCGACCCGAACCTCATCTCCCGCGACGGGCACGCCTCGGTGGCCATCGTCTCGTTCAGCGAGTCATTCGACAAGGTGCAGGCCATAATGCCCGAGATCCGGGCGGCCATCGGCGACACACCACTCCGCCACTACATCACCGGCGAGCCGGCGGTGTTCGAGGAGATCGAGCGCATTTCGGCGGACGACGCTCGACGGGCCGAGTACTACACGCTGCCGGTCGCGGCTGTCGTCATGCTCTTCGTATTCGGCTCAGTGGTGGCGGCGGGTCTGCCACTCGTCGGCGGGATCGTCTCGGTGAGCACCACGTTGGGTTTCCTCTTCCTGTTCGGGCACGTGTACGACCTGTCCATCTACGTCCTGAACATCTCGACCATGCTCGGCCTGGCTGTGGGCATCGACTACGCGCTCCTCATGGTCGGACGCTTCCGCGAACAGCTTCGTGCCGGCGACGAGGTTGGTCGCGCCGTAGAGGTCGCGGTGTCTACCGCCGGGAAATCGATCTTTTACTCTGGCGTGGCCGTTGCCGTCGGGCTGGCGGGGCTCATCTTCTTCCAGTTCATGGCGCTCAAATCGATGGGCGTGGGCGGCTGCTTCGTCGTGCTGTTCAGCGTGATCGTGTCGCTCACGCTGCTCCCCGCCCTCCTCGGGATCCTTGGGGAGCGAGTGAACTGGCTGCGTGTCCACGGCCGGCACGGTATGAATGGCCATGGTTGGATCCGCTGGTCGCAATGGGTCATGCATCGACCGGTGCTCGTCCTGCTCGCGGTGATGGTCATCGTCGGAGCACTCTCGTGGCCGGCATTCCACATGACCACGGGCGTGTCCACGTCCGAGGTGCTGCCGGCGGATTCAGAGGCGCGCATCGGGGATAGGATGATGGCGGAACGCTTCAACCCCTCGCTGGCCACCGGTATCCTCGTCCTCGTCACATGGGAGGACGGCTCCTCGCCGTTCACCCTAGGCAACCTGCTGAAGCTGTGGAACTTCGGGCAGACACTGAAGGGCCTCCCGGGAGTCAGCGAGGTCTCGAGCGTGGTCACGCCGCCGGACCTCAGCCGCTTCGGCGACAAGGGCGAGTTCTTGAAGTCTCTCCTGGGGGAGGTGTCGGGCACCGGTGGGCTCGAAGGTAGAGTTGGGGGCGATCAGTATCTGGAGCTCAAGCGGCTGATGAGCGCCATGGCCGCACCCGGCGCCTTCCTCTACGTGGTCGTGCCGAAGGCCAAAGACAACTCTCCGCTGGCTCGCAGCCTTGCCACGCAGATCGGCGAACTCGGTCCTCCGCCCGGCACCACCATCTGGGTGGCCGGGGTGGCGGCAGGACTGCGCGACTTCCTGCACGGCCTCTACGGCCGCTTCCCCTGGGTGGTCTTGTACGTGGTTGGCTCCACCTTCCTCGTCCTCCTGGTGCTCCTGCGCAGTGTGCTGCTGCCGCTGAAAGCGGTCATCTGCAACGCTCTCTCGATCACGGCGAGCTTCGGCGCGCTGGTGACGGTATTCCAGTGGGGTCATCTCTCGGGCCTCCTCCAGTTCCACTCCTCCGGATTCGTGGAGTCCACGCTCCCCGTGCTCCTCTTCTGCGTGTTGTTCGGCGTGAGCATGGACTACGAGGTGTTCATGCTCACCCGTATGCGCGAGCACTGGCTGGAGACCCACGACAATATGCGCAGCGTTGGCCTGGGTCTGGCTCGGACCGGACGTGTGATCACCAGCGCCGCGCTCATCATCGTGGTGGTTGCCGGGGCCTTCGCGTTTACGAGTATCGTGGTTACGAAGGCCCTGGGTGTTGGGTTAGCTATCGCCATCGCGTTGGATGCCACGGTAGTGCGAGTGATGCTCGTGCCGGCGGCCATGCGCTTGTTCGGCGAATGGAACTGGTGGCTGCCACGCTGGCTGGATCGCCTGGTGCCTCGCGTGGCGCAAACATGACGGAGCGAGGCGAGGTAGCCGCGGCAAGACCAACGCTCCTCGCAGTTTGACATCGCGGCTCGTGGGAGAGCCACTCCCGTACATCGCCGGAACGAAGGCGAGCATCCGAGGCTGGCGAGCGGGTGGCAGATGGCGGGCAAGACGAGAGTAACCGTCGACCATGGGGAGATTCAGCGCTGGGCGGAAGAGCGTGGTGCCCGGCCGGCGGCGGTGGTGGGTACCGGTACGGGAGGGCCGGGCGTGCTGCGGCTGCTGTTTCCGGGCACGCAGTCGGGACGGCTCGAGGAGATCGACTGGACGGCGTTCTTCACCAAGTTCGAGCAGAAGGAGCTCGCCTTCCTCTATCAGGAACGTACGCGCGACGGTGCGCAGAGCCGGTTCTTCCGTCTGATCAAACGGACCCACGTCGGCGAGGGTTCAAGCCAGCGTAGCCGTGAGGTCGCCTGAACGCGTGGAGCGCACGACAGGCAGCTGCAGCCGGTCGGGCGCAGCCGGTCCGTTGTCTTGGAAGGATTGCCGTCCCATTTGCCCCTCGTGGTCGCCGGACGCCTCCGACGATGTACTGCGGCCGGTGGGGAGCGTTGTACACTGTGGCGGCCGCCCGCTACCACTACTGCCGAGGGCGGTCCGAACATGGATACAGCTCTCACAGCAGATCAGTCGGTTGCGCTAGCCGGTCCAGCACGCGCCTTGCGGGCGGCGCGCTGCTCCGGCATGGCGCGTGAACCGGAGAGATCATGGAGTCTGGCGCCATGCCGTGACCCGCGGGACGGCGGCCGATGCAACTTCTGGGCCGCCGATGACGTCTAAAGTACACGACGTCGGCGTTCGCGCGGGTTCCACCACGCCGGAGGCGTCTCCGGCGCCGGAGTTGTCGCCGGGCCTGGTAGCTCGCGCGAGTCGCGGCGACCAAGCGGCGTTCAGCGCGCTGGTGGAGCACTACCAGCACGAGGTGTATACCGCCGCGTACCTGCTGCTCGGCAACGCGCAGGATGCCGAGGACGCCGCGCAGGAGGCTTTCCTGCGAGCGTACCGCGGGTTGGCGCGGTATCGTGGAGAGGCGGCGTTCGGAACCTGGCTGTTCCGCGTGGCGGTGAGGGCGGCGGCCGACCAGCGCCGCCGGCGCTGGAGAATGAGGCGCGAGGAGGAGCTCGGGGGCGCGGGACCGGCGTTGCCGCCTGTGCTGGACGCCTCGCCAGAACAGCGGGCCCAGGTGCGGCTGCTGCTGGAGGCGATGGCGGCGCTGCCGCCGGCGCGGCGAAAGCCGCTGGTATTACGCGAAGTGTACGGATATCAGTATGCGGAGATGGCGAGCTTGCTCGGCAAGCCGATCGGCACGGTGAAGGCGGCCGTACATCGGGGTCGACTGGCCGTGAAAGAGGCGTTGGAGCGTCGGAGTGTGCTCGAGGCGGAGGATGAATGAGAAGCACAGTGGTCGTTGACGTTGGTTTAGATGGGCTGTTCCGCTGCGCTTCGGCTGTACGGCTGCGGGCGCCGGAGGGCTTCGTGCAGCGGGTCGTCGCTGCGCTCGCCGACGACGCGAGGAGCCCGCTGGCTAGCGGGCTCGCCGAACTGTACGGTCGCGCGCGGCGCGCGGCCGGTCGCCGGCGCGCGGCGCTCGCATCCTCCGCTCTCGTAGTGGGCGCCGTGCTGGCCGGTTGGGAGGCGCGGCGACTGTGCCGATCGCGCGGCCAGCGGGCGAGGGTGGCATGAGCGGCGCATCCTCGCCGGTCCTCGATCGCGCCGGTGTGGAGGCGCTGCTGCCCCACCGCCCCCCCTTCTTGCTGGTCGACGAGGTGATCGAGCTCGACCCGGGAGTGCGCTGCGTGGCGCGGCGCGCGGTACGGCCGGACGACTGGTGGTTCGCCGGTCACTTCCCCGGGAATCCAGTGATGCCCGGTGTACTGATCGTCGAGGCGCTCGCGCAGGCGGGCGCCGTGGCGGCCCTCTCGCTGCCGGAGAACGTCGGCAAGCTAGCGCTCTTCGCGAGGATCGACAAGGTACGGTTTAAGCGCGTGGTGCGGCCAGGCGATACGCTGACGCTCACCGTGGAGGTGATCGCCATGCGGGCCGGCGTGGGGCGCGGCGCTGTTCTCGCCACCGTAGATGGCGAGATGGCGTGTCGCGGCGAGCTGACGTTCGCGCTGGCCGACCCCGACACGGCGGCTCGGGAACAAGCCGATCCGCGTGGCGACTCCGCGGGGACGGTCGGTTGACTACCGGCGTTCTGCGTAACGTCCGCATCGCCTCTCTCGGGGTGAGCCTGCCACCCGCGGTGCTTACCAACGACGAGATCTCTCGCTCCCTGGATACCTCCGACGAATGGATCCGGACGCGCACGGGTATCCGCGAACGGCGCATCGCCTCCGCAGACGTGGCACCGAGCGATCTCGCTGCCGAAGCCGGCTGTCGCGCCCTGGCTCGCCTCGACCTCGACCCGCTGGAGATCGACCTGGTGGTCTCGGCCAGCCTAGTTCCGGACATGGTCTTCCCCGCCACTGCCGCCGTGGCCGCCGAGCTGATCGGCGCCCGCGCCGCCGGCGCCTTCGACGTACAGGCCGGCTGCACAGGGTTCGTCTACGCGCTGGCGGTGGGAGGGTCGGCGGTGGCCGCCGGGCTGGCGCGTCGCGTGCTCGTCCTGGGCTCCGAGGTTACCTCGCGCGCGCTGGATTGGGAGGATCGCGCGACCTGCGTGCTGTTCGGCGACGGCGCCGGCGCGGCCGTACTAGTGCGCGGCGACGCCGAAGACAGCATCGCCTTCGATCTGGGCAACGACGGCGCCGGCATGCCGTGCTTGAACATGCCCGCGGGAGGTGCTCGCATGCCGGCCAGTGAGGAGACCGTGCGCGATCGTCAGCACTTCCTGAAGATGAACGGGCACGAGGTCTTTCGCTTCGCTCTGCGCACGGTGGTGCGGTCGTGCCACGGGGCCCTGGGGGCCGCCGGCTTAGGGATCGAGGAGATCGATCTCTTCGTCCCTCATCAGGCGAACTTGCGCATCATCGACAGCGTGGCTGAGCGCCTTGGTCTGTCTCCCGACAAGATCGTCACGACGCTTCAGGAACTGGGGAACACCTCGTGCGCCTCGATCCCCCTCTGCCTGGCCGCCGCGGAGGGGGACGGCCGTCTGCTTACGGGCAAGCGTCTGCTGCTCACCGGATTCGGTGCCGGGTTGAGCTGGGGGTCCTGTGTGCTGACGTGGAGGCCGGGATGAGGACGCTCATGTTCCCAGGGCAAGGCTCGCAGGCGGTCGGCATGTGCCAGGACCTCTACGAGATGTCTCCCGTAGTCAGAGAGACCTACGAGGAGGCCAGCGAGATGCTGGGGTACAACATCGCCGCCGTGAGCTTCAGGGGACCGCCCGAACGGCTGAACCGGACCGACATCACGCAGCCAGCTCTGCTGACGAGCTCCGTAGCCGTGCTACGCCTGCTACGCCAGCGCGGTCTGTGCTACGACGCGGTATTCGGCCACAGTCTCGGTGAATACTCAGCGCTGGTGGCGGCGGAGGCGCTACCCTTCTCCGCCGCGGTCGCTCTGGTACGGCATCGCGGCATGGCCATGCAGGCCGCCGCCGACGAAAGCCCAGGCGGCATGGTCGCTGTCCTAGGCCTCGAGGATGCCGCGGTTGAGGCTCTGTGCACCGGCATCGAGGATGCATGGCCCGCGAACTTCAACTCGCCCGGCCAAGTTGTGGTGAGCGGAAGCCGGGCGGGTCTTGAGCGAGTCAGCGAGGGCGCGATTCTCGCCGGCGCGCGCAAGGTGGTGCCGCTCGCCGTGAGTGGCGCCTTCCACTCGCCCCCCATGGCCGCCGCCGCGCGCACGCTCGGCCCCGCCTTGCGGGCGGCGCCTTGGTCGACGCCGGTCAAGAGCTTCTTCTCGGCCTGCAGTGCGCGGCCAGAAGGGGGGCCGTTCGCGGAGCTGCTGGAGCGCCAGCTCACCGCGCCCGTGCGCTTTACCCAGACTGTACGGCACCTCGTAGCGGGTGGCTGTGATGAGTTCCTGGAGGTCGGTCCTGGGGCGGTCCTCTATGGGCTTGTTCGCCGCATCGAGCCTCGAGTCACGGTGGCGAGGGCCGGCGACGTGGCGTCGGTCGACGGGCTAGATTCCGGCTGGTTCGCGTGAGCGAGCGCTGGCTGGCAGACATGAGGAGGGATGCGACGTGAGCATCACCATCGACCTCTCCGGCGTTGTCGCGCTGGTAACGGGAGCCGGTCGCGGCATTGGCCGAGAGATCGTCTTGAGGCTGGCCGAGGCCGGCGCGGCGGTGGCGATCAACGATTTCGCTGGCGAGGAGGAATGCCATGCTCTAGCCGGCGACGTGGAGAGGATGGGCGGCCGCGTGCTGGTGGTCATGGCCGACGTGGGCGACGAGCAGGCGGTACAGGCCATGGTGGAGCGCGTGGAGGCGGAGCTCGGACCACTCGAGGTGCTGGTGAACAACGCCGGTATCACCCGTGACGGCGTGCTCCTCACCATGTCGTCCGAGGACTTCGACGCGGTCGTGCGTACGCACCTGCGGGGCACATTTCTGCTGTCGAAGGCGGCGGCGCGGCGCATGTTCCGCCGCCGCCGCGGGGCCATCATCAATCTCTCGAGCGTCGTGGGTCGCCGCGGCAATGCCGGACAGGCCAACTACGCCGCCGCCAAGGCAGGGGTCATCGGCCTGACGAAGTCCATGGCCAGGGAGCTCGGCGCGCGCGGCGTGCGCGTGAACGCGATCGCTCCCGGCTACGTGGACACGCCGATGACGCAGGCGATGCCGGAGAGCGCGCGCGCGGCGATCCTCGCTTCGACACCCATGGCGGACATCGGACAGCCGCGTGACGTGGCCGACGCGGTGCTCTTCCTGGCCTCGCCGCTGGCGCGGTTTGTCACCGGGTGCGTGCTCCCGGTGGACGGCGGCCTCGGGATGTAGAGTCGGAGGAGATGGACATGGCCGACGAAGGACAGATTACGAACACCACCGGCGAGCCGGCTCCTCGCCGCGTCGTGGTCACCGGCTTGGGGATCGTGGGGCCGCTTGGCTGCGATGTCGGAGATACGTGGCGGCAGCTCGTGGCCGGCGAGTCCGGCATTGGCCCGGTCACGCGCTTCGACGCCTCCCGTTTGAGCGTGCGCATCGCTGGCGAGGTCAAGGGGTTTGACCCTGCGACGTACATGGACAAGCGGGCGGCGCGGCGCATGGACCCTTACGCGCGGTACGCGGTGGGCGCCGCCCGCCTGGCCGAAGAGGACGCCGCCATCGATGTCCACCCCGAAGCGGAGCGTGTGGGAGCCATCATCGCCAGCGGGGTCGGCGGGCTGCACACGTTCGAGGAGCAGACGAGGGTACTGCTGGAGAAAGGTCCTGACCGGCTGAGCCCCCTGTTCATCCCGATGATGATCCCCAACATGGGGGCGGCGCAGGTGTCGCTCGAGTTAGGTACCAAGGGTCCCTGCAGCGCGGTCTGCACCGCCTGCGCCGCCGGCTCCAACGCGATCGGGGAGGCGTTCGAACTGATTCGTCGGAACGAGGCGGACGTGGTGTTCGCGGGAGGCGCCGAGGCGGCGACGAACGAGACCGGTATCGGGGCCTTCGCCGCGATGCATGCGTTGAGCACGCGCAACGACGATCCCCAGCGCGCCTCACGGCCCTTCGACGCCGCTCGCGACGGCTTCGTGATGGGCGAGGGCGCCGCCGTGCTCGTGCTCGAGGAGTGCGAGCACGCGCGTGTCCGCGGTGCGCGGATCTACGCCGAGCTGGTGGGCTATGGGCTAGCCGCGGATGCGTTCCACCTCACCCAGCCAGACGACAGCGGCCGACCGCAGGCGCGTGCCATGCTCAGCGCGCTGGCCAAGGCTGGCTTGCGCCCTGAGGATGTGGATTACATCAACGCGCACGGCACTTCCACACAACCTGGTGATAGTGCCGAAACACGCGCCGTGCGTCTCGCCCTCGGCGCGCACGCCGAGGCTGTGGCCATCTCCTCCACGAAGTCGATGACCGGCCACACGCTCGGCGCCTCCGGAGCCATGGAGGCGGTGTTCTCGGTGCTCACGATCGTCCATGGGGTAATCCCGCCGACGATCAACCTGACCGACCCCGATCCGGCGTGCGACCTCGACTACGTGCCCAACCGCGCCAGAGAACAGAACGTCAACGTCGTCCTCTCCAACAGCTTTGGCTTCGGCGGACACGACGTCAGCCTCGCTTTTCGTCGCTATGAAGGGTGAGTTCATTGAGAAGAGACCGTGGTCGAGGAGTCGAGGTACCTAGGCGTGGCTGATGTGACCGTGGAGATAGCCAGCAGGCGCGCCGCGCCCTCGCCGCTGCCCATGTGGGCCTGTCCGAAGTGCGCGGTGGAGATCGAGCGGAGTGCTCTGCGCGCGAATCTGAGCGTGTGCCCGAGTTGTGGTTTCCATACTCGCATCAGCGCACGCGAGCGCGTCAGTCAGCTGACCGATCCCGGGAGTTTCAGCGAGCGGTGGGCGTATCTGCGCACCTTGGACCCACTCGGCTTCGTCGACCTGGAGCCCTATCCGGAGCGTCTCCACGAAGCCCAGGCTGCGTCTGGTCTGTCGGAAGCCATCGTGACTGGTGATGCACGGATCGGCGGCTACCCGGTGATCCTCGCGGTGATGGATTTCGGCTTCATGGGCGGCAGCATGGGGAGCGTGGTGGGAGAGAAGCTGTGGCGCGCCGCCGGAGCGGCAGCGGGAGAGCGGCTGCCGCTGGTGACCGTGTGCAGCTCCGGCGGCGCGCGCATGCAGGAGGGCATCCTCTCGCTCATGCAGATGGCCAAGACGAGCATCGCTGTGGACATACTCAATGAGGCTCGCGTGCCCTTCATCTCGGTGCTCGTAGATCCGTGCACCGGAGGGGTGCTGGCCAGCTTCGCCACGCTCGCCGACATCTGCGTGGCCGAACCCGGAGCCCAGCTCTCGTTCTCCGGCCCGCGCGTGATCGCGCAGACCACGCAGGAAGCGCTGCCGGAGGACTTCGCCAGCGCTGAGCGCAACCTCCTCCTCGGCCATCTCGACGCCGTGGTGCCGCGAGCGGAGCTGCCAGCCAAACTCGCGGCGTACTTGCGACTGCTGAAAGGAGGTGCACGCGATGGACGAGACCAAGTCTCCCCGACAGATCTTCTCGCCAGAGGAGCCAGTGACCTCGCCGACCGAGCCGCAGACCTCGCCGACCGAGCTGCAGGATCCCTCGACCGTGTCGTCTTCGGACTCAAGCGGTGGGGCGGGCGCGCAAGAGACGTGGCTACGAAGGCGTTTAGACGAGCTTAAGCGCCTCTCGCGGATACCTGGTGTGCATCTCAACGAAGAGATCCAGCGGCTCCAGGCACGGATCAAGGCCCTTCGGCGCGAGGAAAGCCGCGGCGACGCATGGGTCACCGTCGGCATCGCGCGGCACAAGAACCGGCCGCGTACGCGCGACTACATCCGTCTGCTGATCGACGGCTTCGAGGAGCTCAAGGGCGATCGCCTGCGTGCCGACGACCCGGCGATCGTAGGTGGGCTGGGCTGGTTCGAGGGTCGCGCGGTGCTGGTGGTGGGCCACCAGAAGGGGCGCGACCTCACCGAGCAGACGCAGGTGAACTTCGGCATGGCGCGTCCGGAAGGGTACCGCAAGGCGCAGCGGCTGTTCGCGCTCGCCGAGCGGTACCGACTGCCGGTCCTCACGTTCGTCGACACGCCGGGCGCCTATCCCGGTGTCGCCGCCGAAGAGGGTGGTCAGGCGCGGGCGATCGCGGAGACTATGCTGGCGATGGCTCGCCTTACTGTGCCCACCGTCGCGGTGATCATCGGGGAGGGTGGCTCGGGTGGGGCGCTGGCTCTCGCCGTCGCCGACCGCGTGCTCATGCAGGAGAACGCCGTGTACTCGGTGATCAGCGCCGAGGGCTGCGCGGCGATCCTGTGGCGCGACGCCGCGTTCGCGCCACAGGCGGCTGAGGCCTTGCGTCCGAGTGCCTCGGAGCTCCTTCGTCTCGGCGTCATCGAGCGCATCGTGGCGGAGCCGCGCATGGGCGCCCACCACAATGTGGCCGTGGCGGCGGCGCGGCTCCGTGAAGTCGTGAGTGAGACGCTCGCGGAGCTCGACGCCCTCGACCCCGAGGAGCGCAAGGCGCTGCGTCGCGAGCGGTTCCATGGGCTGGGCAGCTACAGTGAAGGGATCGGCGCCATGGCGCTGAGTCCCGTACCTCTCCTGTCGAACGCGAACATCTCGCCATCCGGCCTGCCCTGATCTCACGGGGCGCCGCGCCGCAGTGCCGGTAGCAGGTGTACCATCGAGGTGATCGGCAGAGGGCGGCGGTGGGCCGACGATGCGTGGACGGAATGAGTCCGAGATGGCGGTGGAGCGGGCGGCTCCCAGCACGGAGCTCGTGGTCATCGCGCGGGCGTTGCGCAAGACGTATCGGGAGGTGGTCGCCGTCGCCGATGCCACGTTCAGCGTGGCGCGGGGCGAGATCTTCGGCCTCCTGGGACCTAACGGCGCCGGCAAGACCACTACGGTCGAGATGCTGCAAGGTCTGCGCCGGCCGGATAGCGGCGAAGCCCGGGTGCTCGCCCTCGATCCCCGTGAACGCGCGCTCGCGCTGCGCCGGCGAATCGGCTGTCAGCTCCAGCAGTCCGCGCTCCCGGACCACATCCGCGTATGGGAGGCACTCGACCTGTTCTCATCGCTGACGCCCGGCGGGCGAGACTGGCGCTCGGTTATGGGGGAGTGGGGCCTTGGAGACAAGGCGAAGGCCGCCTTCCACAGCCTCTCCGGGGGGCAGAGACAGCGGTTGTTCGTCGCCTTGGCGCTGGTCAACGAGCCGGAGCTGGTGTTTCTGGACGAGATGACCACTGGGCTGGATCCGGCGGCGCGACGCGACGCCTGGGGTCTCATCCGCGAGATCCGCGATCGCGGGGCCACCGTGGTACTCGTCACCCATTTCATGGAGGAGGCCGAACGGCTCTGCGACCGCGTGGCCATCGTGGACGCGGGTCGTGTGGTGGCGACCGGCAGTCCCCAGGGGCTGATCGGCGAATACGCTGGGGGCGTCCACGTCGTGTTTACGGCGGACGCCCCCGACCTTGCGTGGCTGACGGATGTGCCCCACGTGACTTCCGTGCAACGGCATGGTCCTCGCGTGGAGGTGCTCGGCGGCGGGCCCGTGCTGGCGCATGTGGCCGCCGCCCTCCTCGCTCACGGTCTCGAGCCGGCGGACCTGCATCTCGAGGAGCCCACTCTCGAAGATGTGTTCCTGCACGTCACCGGCCACGTGATGAGAGAGGACTAGCCGGTGGATGTCGGGGACACCGCGCATGGGGTGGCCCGCCAGGAAGCGGTGCGGCGCATGGCTGGCCCCCGCTTGGCGCTCAAGCTCGTGTGGATCGAGGTCAAGCTATTTGTCCGAGAGCCCATCACCATGATGTTCACGTTTCTGCTGCCGCTGCTCATCCTGGTGGTGCTGGGTGGCATCTTCGCCGACCGTCCTCTGGAGGATCAGTACAGGAACATCCCGATGATGGACTACTACGTGCCTGCGTACATGGCTCTGGTGCTGGCGTCGCTCGGTACCATCTCGCTCCCCGTCCATCTCGCCAACTACCGCGAGCGGGGGGTCCTCCGGCGCTTCAGGGCGTCGGGTATGCAAGAGTGGGCGCTCCTCGTCTCCCAGACGCTCGTGAGCCTGGTGATCGCTGTTATCGGGTCTGTCCTGCTGTTCGCCTTGGGGGTACTGGCATTTGACGCTGGCATGGCCAAGGGCTCTGGGGATGTGGCGGTTACCTTTACCATCGGTGCGTTCACGTTCTCGGCGTTGGGCATGCTCCTGGGGAGTGTTCTGCCTACGGCACGCGCTGCTCAAGCCGTGGGCATGCTGCTGTGGTTCGTGATGATGTTCCTCTCGGGCACCGATGGCCCGCTCGACCTGATGCCTGCCTGGCTCTTGAACATCGGCAAGGCGCTGCCCCTATACCATCTCGTACTCCCGATGGTGGATGCGTGGAACGGCTTCGGCATCAACGTGCTCCACACGCTGATCACGGTGGCCGTGGGAGTGGCCGCCGCCGCGCTGACGTTCCGGCTGTTTCGCTGGGACTAGACACGTAAAGTGTGCCGCCTCGCCGCGCTGGTGCCGGCGCCGAGCTGGTGCTCTTCCTGGATCGTGTGCGACGATACGCGAGCGGTGGCTCGCTCAGGGCGCTCGCTGCTGTGGCGCAGTGCCGGAGATCCCGATGATGGGGGCGCGTGCACGAGGTGAATCCAGAGGGCCGGTATGACTGCGTCGTCGTGGGCGCGAGCTTCGCTGGCTTGGCGTGCGCTACGACACTGGCTCGCGCCGGCAGACGGGTGGTGGTTCTCGAGGAGAAGGCCGACGCGGGTGAGAGACCTCGCACCACCGGCATCCTGGTCAAGGACGTGATCGATCAGGTGGCACTGCTCGACCGTCTGCCCCCCAGCCTGGTTCGTACCATCGATGGCGTGCGGCTCTACGCGCCGAACCTGCGGTACGTAGATCTCGCAGCTCCTGGCTACTACTTCCTGGCGACCGATACTCCCGGTGTGCTGCGCTGGCTGGCGGCGCAAGCGGAGGGGGAGGGCGCGAGGATTCTCTACAGTACGCCGTTCCGCCGGACACAACGGACGCGGAGTGGCTTCATCGTCGACGGTGCCGGCGAGACGAGGTACCTCGTCGGCGCCGATGGCCCGAACTCGAAGCTCGCGAGAGTATTGGGCTTGGGACAGAATCGCGAGCATTTGTTCGGCGTCGAGTACGAGTATGCGGGGGTGGAGCTCCCAGATTCCGGCAAGCTCCACTGCTTCATCGACCGGAAGATAGCCCCCGGATACATCGGCTGGGTGGTGGCCGGCGTGGGCGTCACGCAGGTAGGGCTGGGGCGTCGTGTGCGCGACGCCCAGCCCCCGGCTACCGCGGCTCTGGGGGCGTTCCTCGAGAAGATCGCCCCTGTCGTCGATCTCCGCCGGGTACAACCGGTCTCGTCCAGGGCCGGGATGATCCCGTGCGGGGGTGTGGTGCAGCCCGTGGCCGCGTCTCGTGTGCTGCTCGTCGGCGATGCCGCCGGCATGGTCTCTCCCGTCACCGCCGGCGGCATCCACACAGCGCTCAAGCACGGGCTCGCGGCAGGGCATGCGATCGCCGATTTCCTCGGCGGTAAAACCGAGGACCCGAGCGGCTGGTTCGTGCGGAGCTACCCCCGTTTTCGGGCCAAACGCTGTCTCCGCTTCCTGTACGATCACTTCCAGAGCGACGTGGCCTTCAATGCCCTGCTGGGCACCAGGCCCATGCGTCTAGCCGCCGGCGCCGTCTACTTCCATCACCTGGGCGTCTTCGACGGCAGAGCCCCGAAGGCATAGTTGGCCCCGGGGGCGTCTGTCGCCGGAGGGGCCAGAGAGCCGTCTCTCGCGACCCGGCGCCGTTTTTGTGCGGCGTGACTAGGCCGTGGCCGCGGCGCGCTCCTCGTCCGACATTGCGGCCAGGCGCTGGACGGCTGCTTCATCCACACCGACGCCCCGCGCTACGCGTGCACCGTACTCTGGGTCTACTTTGGAGAACACGGCACACTGGCGCAGTTTGATGCGTTGCTGGGCGCCTGCCAGGTGGCCGACGATGTTGCTGATGAGGTGATCGCGGTCTTCGTCGGTCATCACGTCTCGGAACAGCGCTCGCGGCTGAACGAAGTCATCGTTGGGATGTACATATGCCGTGCGCCCGGACACGCCGGCGAGGGGCATTCCTGGG
The DNA here is from genome assembly GCA_040772045.1 of Thermoleophilia bacterium. Classification (GTDB taxonomy): domain Bacteria; phylum Actinomycetota; class Thermoleophilia; order UBA2241; family UBA2241; genus JAXGYV01. The sequence continues at coordinate 28,815 of JAXGYV010000004.1, read as the reverse complement.
GCAGCGACACTGGGGTCGGGGGCCGGGCCGCCGAAGCTGTTTGGCCAGTAGTTTGGTCCGCCGTGCCCGTTAGCGTCGAAGCGCATGGAGCCATCGCGCTGGTAGCTCGCTTCCGGTGCGTGCTTCGGGGCGTTCACCGGCAGTAAGTGATAGTTGGGGCCAAGGCGGTGCAGATGGGTGTCGTGGTAGCTGAACAGCCGTGCCTGGAGCATCTTATCGGCAGACGGACCTATGCCCGGCACGAAGTTGCTCGGGTTGAACGCTGCCTGCTCGACCTCCGCGAAGTAGTTCTCTGGATTGCGGTTGAGCACCAGGCGCCCAATGGCGATCGGCGGGTAGTCCGCGTGCGGCCAGACCTTTGTGATGTCGAGGACGTCGAAGCGGTAGTCCTGGGCTTCGACGACGGGCATGATCTGCATCTCAAGGCGCCAGGAGGGGAAGTCCGCACGTTCGATGGCTTCGAAGAGATCGCGCGTGGCGTGGTCTAGATCCTTAGCCTTCAGCGCGTCGGCTTCGGCGGCGCTCAGGTTCTTGATCCCCTGCTCGGTCTTGAAGTGGTACTGCACGTAGAACTGTTCGCCGGCGGCGTTGTACCAGACGTAGCTGTGGCTTGAGTAGCCGTTCATGTGGCGGTAGGTAACTGGTGTTCCGCGATCGGAGAAGAGCACGGTTACCTGGTGTACGGACTCCGGCGTGAGCGACAGGAAGTCCCAGAACATATCCAGGTCCTTGAGGTTGGTGCGCGGGTTGCGCTTCTGCGTGTGGATGAAATCGGGGAACTTTAGAGGGTCGCGGATGAAGAAGACAGGCGTGTTGTTGCCCGTCATGTCGTAGTTACCCTCTTCCGTGTAGAACTTGACGGCGAAGCCGCGCGGATCGCGTTCGGCGTCGGCCGACCCTCTCTCGCCGCCGACAGTGGAGAACCGTACGAAAACGTCGGTCCTCTTTCCGACGGCGGAGAGAAACGCCGCTCTCGTGTACTTGGAGACGTCCTCCGTTACCTCGAAGTAGCCGTATGCCCCGGCGCCTTTGGCATGGACTACGCGCTCGGGAATGCGCTCGCGGTCGAAGTGGCCGAGCTTCTCAAGGAGGTGGACGTCCTGCAAGAGCACTGGACCCTCGGGGCCGGCCGTCAGTGAGTTCTGATCGTCGTCGACGGGTTTGCCAAAGCCGGTGGTGAGCCGTTTTCCCTCTGACATAGCGCTCTCCTCTCGAACTCAGATGGGCAAGACGAATCGTCTCCTGCTCATAACGATTATGTGGAGTGTGGAGGAGTGTACCTGCGTCGCCCTAAGGGTCAATGGGGGCAGCGTTAGATGTGAAGTGGGCTGGGTGAGCCTCTCTCCCGAGATGGCTCACGGTGGGCCCTGGTTCGCCGCTGAGCCCTTTGAACAGTGGCTCACTGTGCGCTGCTGGCGGCACGCGGGGCACACCCCGTGCAGTTCGAGCTGCCCATCCTCGAGCTGCCAGGAGCCGTGCACGCCCGCGAGGTCGTGGGTGAGCTCCGCAAGACGCGCGGCGTGCTGCTCGCTCAAGCCCACGTCCAGGATGCGTCCGCACGATCGGCAGAGGAGGTGGTGGTGGGGTGAGAGGTTCGCATCGAAACGCAGGAGGCCTTGGGAGTCGAGGAAGCGGCTCACGAGGCTCGACTCCGCGAGGCGTGCCAGATTCTGATAGACGGTGGCGACGCCGAGCCGGTGCCCCCGCGCTACCAATGTCGTGTGGAGCTGGGTAACGGTGGGATGATCCGACATGGACCGCAGTGCCGAGAGGATGAGCCTGCGCGCGACGGTACAGCGAAGGCCGTGGGCACGGAGCGCGAGATCGATCGCCGGTGATGCCTCGCGATGCTCTGAGCACGTGGTGTGCCGCCGCCGTTCCGTCACCTTCCTGACCTTTCACGGGTGGATCAACGCACCAAACCGACGATGCACAGTAGCACGCGATCCGTCGGCTAAGCCAGGCGCGCTTGTTCGCGTGGCCGCGGTGCAGCTATGGTGAATGAGTGTGACGGGACGATGGCGAAGGAGCATCCGCATGACTGATCCGAGGGAGCGTATGAGGGGAGATGCCGACGTCGGCTTGTCGGCAGCCACGCAGGCGGTTTGGGCCGGCGAAGGGGTGCACCTGGTCCAGCAGGCGACGCAGGTCCCCGTGGTCTACAGCGCCGCGTACGGCTACGCGAACGTGGAGGACTGGCTGGATGTAGCGCTAGGGCGCGTGCCCGGACACATCTACAGCCGTAACACGAACCCTACCGTGCAGGCTTTCGAAGAGAAGGTCCGCGTCCTCGAGGGCGCGCAAGCCGCCACGAGCTTCGCCAGTGGCATGGCGGCCGTCAGTAACACCCTGTTCACACTGCTAGCTCCCGGGGATCGCGTGGTCTCCATCAAGGACACGTACGGCGGCACCAGCAGACTGTTCCTCAACTACTTGCCGCGCTACCAGGTGCGGGTTGAGCTGTGCGACACGGCAGATCACGAGCAGATCGAGGCCGCTGTGGCCGACGGTTGCTCAGTGCTGTATCTGGAGTCGCCCACTAATCCCACGCTCAAGGTCCTGGACATCGCCCGGCTGGTTGCCGCCGCGCACAGGGTTGGCGCCCTGGTCGTGGTCGATAACACATTCGCCACACCGGTGAACCAGACCCCCCTCGCACTGGGTGCCGACCTCGTGCTGCACAGCGCCACGAAGTTTCTGGGTGGCCACGCCGACGTGCTCGGCGGTGTAGTTTGTGGTAGCGCGGACTTGGTCGGCCGCATCTTTCACTTTCGCGAGATCACGGGGGCCGTGCTCGATCCAATGGCCGCGTTCCTGCTGATTCGCGGCATGAAAACGCTGGCCCTGCGTATCGAGCGGCAGAACGAGAGCGCTCTGCGGATCGCCCGCTGGCTGCAAAATCACCCGGCCGTTGCGGCCGTCTACTATCCAGGGCTGGACGGGCATCCTGACTACGATGTCGCCGCTCGGCAGATGCGGGGGTATGGCGGCGTCTTGAGCTTCATGCTCGCGGGCGGGTTCGCGGCGGTCAAGAAGGTTCTGCCGCGGCTGAAGCTGGCGCATCGTGCCGCCAACCTGGGCGCGGTGGAGACCATCGCCGGACCACCCGCCACCACCAGCCATGTCGAATGCACACCGCAGGAGCGAGAGGCGATGGGAATCCCCGAAGGGCTCATTCGCTACTCGGTTGGCGTTGAGGCCCCGGAGGATCTGATCGCCGATCTGGCCCAGGCCCTGGAGGCCGTCTAAGGCGAAAGGCGGCGCCGGTGGCCTTGCGCGCCGTCTGCTGAACGACCGGGTGGCGCGGCGGCCGCGGCGTCGTCGTACTCTAGCGGCCGCGGTCGCGCGGGATGGAGCAGGCGAGGGGCAATCCGACCGGAGAGGAGGCGGGGTGAGGATTCGCGGGGAGGCTCTGGAGCTGGCGTTCAGGATCGTCCTGAGTTGCCCGTGTGACGTGACCGCCGAGCAGGAGAGGCGGGTCTTCGGCATCCTTCAGAGCGTACAGACACGAGAGCTCGTGGCTTACGAGGCGGTGCTCGAGGTGTTCGGGCCAGCGAACACGCCGTTTCACCGCCTCGCCGCCTTTACTCGCTGGATAGCGCCTGCCGAGGGCGAGCCGGTGATCGAGCGGGAGCACGTCCTGCGGCTGAACGCTTCGAGCTACCACTGGGAGCACGCCGCGTCCACCCTGCCGCAGGCATTGCGCGGCGTCTCATCCCTCTCCGCTTGGATGCTCGCCCACATGGTGTTGCCCGTGCGGCTGCTCCCGGATGCGGACGGCGAGCTTCAGGCGGTGTATCGCTTCGGGGGTGCCCACGGGCAGGCTGACCGTGAGCGGGATGCTCGCGGCGAGATCGCACTGCGCCACGTGTTCATGCCGCCCGAGCTCGACCCCGCGGTAGCGGAGCTGTGGGCGGTACACTTCGCGGCGGTCGTGGGCCCGCTCGCGCCGGCCGAAGCGCAGCTCATGATCGCCTTGCTGGAGGCGAACCAGCAGCTGGTGCGGCATCGCCCGCGCGTGAGCTCCGTCGATTACCGGGACTTCGAGTTGCAAGGCGACAACCAGGAGTTCTGTCGCCGGCGCCACGCACCCTTCTGGGGTGTGCCGCCGGCGCTCTGACCGACTGCCTTTGGGGGTGCCGTCTGAGCGAGCGTGTCACGCTATCAGCGGGTGAGTCGAGGATAATTCTGGTCGCGGGCGCTCGCCTGTTCGGCGGCAGGTCGCGGCTCGTCTGGGCTAGCGGTAGTGGACGTTGGCGATCAAGCGGAGGAACGCCTCGCTGCCGACGTCGGCCAGGGCGCGCATGCGCTCCGCGGCCGACGCTCGCGTCGCGAGGCCCGGGTAGACGGGCACGGGCCGCCGCGCAAGCTGGCGCAGCCAGAGGCGGCCGCGGAAGACGCTGCGCTTAAGGCGGAACGTCTCGCGTTGGGAGTCGAGGATCTCCTGCGGCAAGGCTTCGGTGAGGCACAGATGAGCGGGGGCCACTCGCTCCACGAGGCGCTGGCCGCGTTCCGTACGAACGATGACATCGGAGACGCCAGCGCTGTCCGCGAAGCGTTCGAGCCACGCATCGCCGACGGACAGGTCGGCCAGCTCGGCCAGCGCGTCTGGGCACAGCGTGCAGCGAGGCGGCGTGTACGCGTTCGTGAAGCGGTCGAAGTAGTTCGGATACGGGAGGAACCGGCGGGTGCCGTCGCGGCCCACGAGGTCCATGCCGCCCGGCCAGCCGGGGCCGCGGTAGGTGAGGCTCGTGAGGGCGCCGGGGTCCATGCCCGCTCGGCGCGCAGCCACCGCAGTCGCCTGGGGCAGGCAGCTCCAGCCGCAGAAGATGCCGAGCGCTAGAACGATGCGCTGGCGCAGGAGGGGCGAGCGGCGCTGGGCGAGGCGGAGCCCTTGCATGTGGCACGGGAGGCCGACCAGGGCATAGCGTCCCGGCTGGTCGGCCGCCGTGCGCAGTGCCGTGTTCACGGCGACCATGGTGTACTTGGAGCCGCGGCAGTCCGACACCTCTTGGGTGGTCCGTGTGACGAGGGGCTCGGCCACGAGGGGCCGATGCGGCTGGAGGTGAGTACAGATCGCGGCGTCGATGATTCCCTCGGTGAAGGCGCCGTGAAGAAGCGCCGTGGCCAGGCCGCCCGAGGCGCCCGCCTGTCGCACCGCGGGGTCGTTCGCCCACCCGAAGTACAGTTGTCGCCAGGGGCCGAGGAAGTCCTGTGTGTTGGGGGTCGCTGGGTCGCGCCACCACGCATGCGGGCTGAGATCGAGGCCCGCGGCCGGGCAGACCTCTCGGCAGGCGCCGCATTTGGTGCAGCGCCGTGCATCGACTGAGGGCAGAGTTCCGCCGCGCAGCGTCCAGTTCATGGTGACGGCCTCTTGAGGGCAGATGCCGGCACAGGTGCCGCACTGCATGCAGAGGCCGGACGCGACGACGCTTTCGATGCTCATGCGCCAACGGTATCGCGTGGCGCCTGGCTCGCCAAGACGAGCATGGCGACCGGCGTGCGGAGACACTGATCTCACGGAATGCTCGCGCGTTCTGAACAGAGGGTCGTCAATCTAATCTCGTGACTCGTGACTCTCGCTCTATCGGAGCTCTTGGAACTGTACTCATGTTCGGCGGGATCGTGATACTCCGCTGGGCAAGCGGTGCCTGGGTGCTGGCGGGCGGCATAGCCGTTTGCCTGGTAGGCGTGGTGGTCTTCGGCGTGTTCCTGTGGATGCAGTTGAAGAACGGCTCTGGATAGCGCGAGTCGGTTAGACGCGGGACCGGCGTCTCCAGACGGCGCCGGAATCCGCCGGACAGATGGACGTGAGGCGACTCCCGCCCCCCGGTCTATGAAGCGATGACGCTGTCGTCCGGCTCCCCGGTGGCTGTAAACTCCGCTCGGAAGGCGTGTGGGCGCGGCCCCGCTCGTCTGCGGAGGAAGGCGAGAGAAGGCGCCGCGATATCCGTGTGCCGCGAGCGAGTGCATGCTGTGCGAGACTCCTACGGAGGGCCCCTCTGCGTCCAAGCAGGCACGTGCCGACGACGGTCAGGATGGTGCGGCGATGAATGAATCGCGGTCGTAGTATGCGCCGGGCGAGCCGTCGTCTGCGTTTGGCGGAGGGTTCAGAGTCTACGATCGCCGTGGTGGCGGCGATCGTCGGTAACCTCGCGATTGCCGCCACCAAGTTCTTCGCCGCGTTCCTCACCGGCAGCTCGGCGATGCTCTCCGAGGGCATCCACTCCGTGGTCGATACGGGGAATGGCGCGCTCCTGCTGCTCGGCATCCGGCGAAGTAAGAGGGAGCCGGATGCCGAGCACCCCTTCGGCTACGGCAAGGAGCTCTATTTCTGGAGCTTGATCGTGGCCATCAGCATCTTCGGGATCGGCGGCGGGATGTCCATCTACGAGGGAATCGTCCACATCCAGCACCCCAGCCCGCTGTCCGATCCGCTAGTCAACTACATCGTGCTCGGTATAGCGACGCTGTTCGAGCTGGGATCCTTCGCGGTCGCCTACAGGCAGTTCGGCAAGGTACGCCGCAAAAGGGGCGTGGTGCGAGCGGTACGCGAGGGGAAGGACCCGAGCTTGTTCACGGTAGTGTTCGAGGATACCGCGGCCCTGCTAGGGTTGAGCATCGCGTTTCTCGGCGTCTTCCTCGGCCACCGCTTCGACAACCCCTCCATCGATGGTGGCGCCTCCGTGGCGATTGGCCTCATGTTGTGCAGCGTCGCGCTGTGGCTCGCCGCGGAGAGCAAGGGGCTGCTCCTTGGAGAGGCGGCCGATCCGGAGATGGTGGCTCGCATCCGCGATCTCGTGGAGCGGGATGAGGCGGTGCTCGCGGCCGGAGCCATCCTCACGATGCACCTGGGGCCGCGAGAGGTGCTGCTCACCCTCGAGGTCGAGTTCGTTCCAGGGTTGCGTGCTGACGCGATCCACGGCGCGATTCACCGCATCGAGGATCGCGTTCGCGCGGACTACCCGGAAGTCACGCGCATCTACATCGAGGTGGGCGCCGTCGGCGGGTGGCCCTAAGTCGGGCCGCGGAGCACGGCTCTCAGGCGAGCCCGTCAGTCCTCCCGCCCCTGGGCGAGCAAGCACTGGAGATCGCTGTCGGGCCTGTCTCGCAGCAGATCCGCGGGCGGCACACGTCCGCTCCGCAGGAGCTCGGCGAAGGCGCCGAGTTGGCGCTCTCTGGTGCCGGCGGCGGCGCGCACCTGGCCGTGCTCAAGGTAGTAGGCGAGGAAATCTCCTGCCTCCACATCCCCAGCCATGAGCTGCTCGTCCCAGGCCGGGGCGGCACCTACATACCCGAGGGCCAGCCGGTACTGCTGAGTCCAGAAGAAGGGCACGCCGCGGAAAGGCTCGCCGTGCCCGTTCATGGAGAGCGCCGCGGTCTTGCCGTGCTGCTGGGCGGTGCGCCAGTGTTCGATGCGCAACCGGCGGCCCGTATACGGCTCCGGATAAGTGGCCACATCGCCGGCGGCCCACACGCCGTATGCTCCGCCCGCGACGCGCAACTGCTCGTCCACGGCTAGACTACCGTCTGCTTCGAGCTGCACGCCGCGGATGAAGGAGGTCGCCGGGCGTACCCCAATGCCGAGGACGACGAAAGGCGTCGCGAGCTCCTCGCCGTCGTCGAGCAGGACTCGCTCCACATGGGTGCGGCCGCCAAGCTCAACCACACTGCGGCCGAGGAGGAAGCGCACTCCACGCCGCTCGTGGAGGTGGCGCACATGGCCTCCGATGGCTGGGCCCAGACTCGCGGCGAGAGGGATAGCCTCGGGCGCTACCACGGTGGTCTGCATACCGAGATGGATGAAGCTGGACGCGACCTCGAGGCCGATGTAGCCGGCGCCAACGATCACCGCCACCTGGGCACCGCGAGCGGCGGCGATGATGCGGTCGCTGTCTTCCCAGGAACGCAAGACGAACACGCCATCCAGGTCGCCACCGGGGATACGCAGCCTCTTGGGTATGGCACCGCTGGCCACTAGCACCGCGTCGGGTCGAATCTGCTGGCCGTCCTCGAAGGTGATGCGACGTGTCGGCACGTCAAGTTCGGTCACCGTCCCGTGGTACCGTTCGATCGCGTGGTCCTCGTAGAAGCCGGCAGGGCGCATGGGGAGGCTCTCGGGGGCGATCTTGCCGATGAGGTAGTCCTCACTACAGTTCGGGCGATCGTACGGCGGCTGACACTCGTGGCTGATCATCACCACGCGCCCGCCGAAGTTCACTTGGCGCAGAGTCTCGGCGGCCACCGCGCCTGCGGCGCCGGCGCCGATGATGGCGAACAGGCGGCCGTCGGCCGCGTCGCGTCTTCCCATCGGCATAACACGTCGCTCGGCCGCGCCGTCGGGCACGGTCACGTACACGCCGTCCTCCCGCTCTTCCACGGGGAAGGTCGGCAGCCCGTCGAGAGCAGGGGGTTCGAGAGCGTCGCCGGTACGCGCATCGAACGCCGCTTGGTGGCGGGGGCACATGATCCGTCCGTCGTGGAGTGTCCCCCGCGCCAGCGGACGCGGCCGGTGCGTGCAGCGGCCGGCCAGCGCGTGGTAGCCGTCATCGAGGCGAACGAGCAGGACAGGTGTGCCCCCCACCTTCACGGCCCGCATCTCTCCGACGCGCAGTTCGTTGTGGTCCACGACACGCTGCTGCATGGCGCTCCTCTCCTTGGGTTAGCGGCGGGGCAAGAGATCGACGAGGTCGGTCGCGGACTGTGTGTGCAGCTCCTCGCGGGAGACGAGGCGGCCGCAGCGCATGAGCTCGCTGAAGGCGGCGAGCTGGCGGTCGCGCGTGCCGGCGGCCGCGTACGCTCGCTGACCGTGCACGTAGAAGGCGATGAAGTCGCCGGCGTGCGGATCGCCGTTGACCAAGACCTCGTCCCACGGAAGTCCGTAGCCGACGTATCCGATCCTGAGGCCATAGTGCTCGGTCCAGAAGAACGGTACGCCGCCAAATGGCTCTCCATGGCCCATCATCGCCCGTGCCGCCGCTCTCCCGTGCTGGAGCGCGGTACGCCAGTGCTCTATGCGTACCGTCTTTCCGTCGAGATGAACAGCTGGATACCGTGCGATGTCCCCCGCCGCCCATACTCCCTCGTAGCCGGGCATGGTCAGCAGCTCGTCGACGGTCACGCCGCCGTCCTCGTCGACGGCGGCGGCGGGCAGAAACTGGGTGGCCGGCCGTACGCCTATGCCGGCGATAACGAGGTCCGCGGCCAGCGTTTCTCCGTCGGCGAGACGTACCCGCCGCACGCGCTGGTCGCCGAGAACCTCAGTGATGCCCTGCTCAAGCCGGAATTCCACACCGTTCTGCTCGTGCAGCGCGCGCAGAGACGCGCCGATGTGGTCGCCGAAGACGTGTCGCAGCGGGACACGTTCGGGAGCGACAACGGTGACGGAGAGGCCGCGACGGCGCAGACTGGCGGCTGCTTCCAGGGAGACGAAGCTCGCTCCGGCGACCACGACGCGATGAGCGCTCTGGCACGCGGCGATGATGGCCTCGCAGTCGTCCCAGCCTCGGAGGGTGAACACGCCCTCCAGATCAGCACCCGGCGCCGGGAGCGGTCGCGCTGTCGCGCCGCTGGCTACGAGCACGAGGTCGGGCTCGAGAGTCTGACCGCTGGCGAGATCGACTGTGCGCCGCGGCAGGTGAAGCGCGGTGACGGTGTCGCAGAGACGCTCGATGCCCCATTTCTCGTAGAACTTCTGTGAGCGTAAGGGCATCCACGCGGGGCGCAGAGTCCCCGCGAGCAGGTCCTTCGTGCAGTTTGGCCGGTCGTACGGAAGGCGGTCCTCCGGAGCCACCATCACGATCCGGCCCGCGTAGCCCTCCTGACGCAGCGTCTCTGCCGCTAGCGCTGCCGCGCCCCCGGCGCCGATGAGCACGGCGAGGCGCCGGTCGGCGGCGGGATTCGTCGGTGTCATCGCGGGGGTCCGCTGGTTGGGTGCTTCCTCGGGGATCTCGACCCACACCTCGCCGTCGTCGATGCGGACGGGCCAGGATGGGAGGGCGAAGAAGGATGGAGGATCGAGCAGCTCGCCGTCACGGAGGGCGAAGATCGACTGATGCCACGGACACACCACGCGGCCGTCGTGGACCAGACCGTCCGGCAGAGGACCGTGGTAGTGAGGACACTCCGCCGGGAGAACGCGGACATCGTCTCCCTGGCGCACAACCAGTACCTCACGATCGCCCGCGTATCTCCGCTGCGGGGTTCCGTGGTGCAGATCGATCAGGCGGCCTATGCTGATCTCCATTGCACGCTCCCTTCGACTTCGCTCTGGATGGAGCTCCGGTAGTCCCTCCTGCCCACCGTATCTCCAAGGGTCGCTGGTGAACGCCTGATCATCGCCAGCGTGTCCCGCGGGAGTACCATGGACCAGAGGGGCGGTTCCCCTGTGAGACTCCATATACCCATGTTCAAGCGCAGGAGGCATCGCGGTGTCGTATGAGATACATGTCAGGGAGGAGGCGCCGCGCGACGTACTGTGCATCGCCACGCGCTGCTCGCTCGATACGATCGGACCGACCATAGCGGCGTGTTTTGGAGAGCTGTGCGGCTTTCTGAGCGCGTGCGGCAGCGAGATGACGGGAGAGCCGTTCGTCGTCTATCCGGAACCGATCGACGTGGAGAAAGATTGGCTCATCGAGTGCTGCGTCCCCGTAGCCGCGGGCGTAGAGCCGCAGGGCCGAATCGAACTGCGGTGCCTTGAGGGCGGCACGACCGCCTGGACGCTGCACGTGGGGCCGTACGACCAGGTCGAAGGCGCCTACGCCGCGTTGGGAGCGTGGATCGAGGCGCACGGCTACCGGATGGCCGGACCACCGCGAGAGACGTACCTGGACCCTCCAGACACGCCGCTGGAACGGCTTCGAACAGAGGTCGCGTGGCCGGTGGCGTGAGTGCCGAGCTGGAGGAGACTGCGATACGTGCTCTTCCCCGCTCTCGTCGGCCCCTCCGTGGCGCGGTCGTCTCCGCTTCGTCTTCGCGGGGCGGTGTCGGGGGGCAGGGGCGTCTCGTGGGAGCGCTCACCGCCCGAGTTCGCTAGACTGGCGAGACTGACGGAGAGCCGGGGGGACCTCATGTGGCTTGGAGCTGTTCTGATGATCTTGGCGGGCTGCGCCCTCGGCGTGATCGGCGAGCTCGGTCGCCGGTCGGCACTGCCGCGCAACCAGGTTGCAGGCCTGCGCTCCGCCGCGGCCATGACCGACGACGCGACGTGGCGAGCGGCTCATCGCGCGGCTGGCCCCTGGCTGCTGTGCGGAGCTCTCGTCGCGTTCGGCACTTCTGCGGTAGCTCTGATCGCTGGCGGTGAGGGCTGGGCGCGAACGCTCCTCTTCGCTCTCCTCGGGCTGGTGATCGCCTGCGTCTTCATCGCGTCGCGGTTCGGAGAGCAGGCAGCCAAGAAGGTGCTGGCGGAACGCACGGCGGAACACGATGCGGGGAAAGGCGGCGGGCGGTCGTTCTAGCGGCGGCTGGTCTTCTTCAGCCTGAGGCGAACGCGGTGGAAGTGCCGCCCGCCCTCGATGAGCTCAGGGCCAGCGGGGCGAAAGCCCATCGACTCGTAGGTCGACAACCCGTACTCAGACGTATCTGCCGTGATCTCAGTGAGCTGAGGCTGTACCTCTCGAGCTCGCTTGACGGCGCGAGAGACTAGCTCGTGGGCGATGCCCCGCCCATGGTATGCCTTGTCCACGAACAGGAGATCGATGTGCCTGAAGTTGTCGATGTCGGCTACACCGACCACCTGGCTTCCAGCGAGGGCGACGAGGATGGTGTGCGTGCCGGCGACCCGTTCGCGCAGCGCGAGTGGGCTGACGCAGGCGAGAAAATCGCGCACCCCGGCCCGAGGATAGCGCGGACTGATGAACTCCTGGAACCCACGCACGATGACATCCGACGCGGAACGCTCTTCGCCGGGCTGCATCTCCCGGTAGATGATGTTCGCGGTATCGTGCTCGGCGTGCTCGCGTAGGTGGTCCATGTCAGACGGCACAGTACACTTTTCTCTCGCTGTTACCACCCGGCGGGAGGAGACAAACGGTCTGCCGATTCGCGAGATAACCTCCCGCGTTACCTGCGGTAGATCGCCCAGAGGTCGTAAATGACCACCCCCCCAAAGGTGGCCACGGCCACCAACGCTACGGCGAGGATCATCCGGTATTCGCGGAGCCTCCAGACGACGACGGAGATGCCGCTAACAAGGCCGATCTTGACGGTCGCCGCCGCCGCGACGCTCTGCTCGAGCAGCCACCGCATGAGCGGGTTGCCCTCGACCGCGCCCAAATCCAGGGCGAAGAGGGTGAAGAGCAGGTCGGCCAGGTTGAGCACGTTCGCGAGCACGAGCACCGTCGCCAGCGCCGCCGGCGTGTCCCGCAGGGAGACGAGCCACGCGTTGAGGGTAACAGCCACGGGTGACTGGTGTGCGCCCGTGCGCCGGTCGAAGCCCGTGCGCCGATCGATCCACGTCCAACGTCGGAGTTGCCGCCGTTGGGCGCGCCGCCGGTCGTCGCCAGGCTCGACGTGTGCCGGAATACCCTGCGCATGCTCGCTGAGCACGTTACCCGGCCGGCCGTGATAGGGAGATCCGGTGTGCCTGTGCATGAGAGTACCTGGGATTTTCTACCCATGTTGCCGCCGGCGGGAACCGCACCGGTGAGTACGGCGTGATACCCTGAGCGCCGTGGTTCGCCTGAGGCTTCGTACTGGCTATCGCTGTGTTCTGGCTGCCCTGCTCGCGGTGGCGGCAGTCGTAGCGTGGCCTGCCACGGTGTGGGGCAAGGAGTACTCGGTACCTCGCGTCGCCATCGAGGCCACGGTGCGTCCAGACGGATCGATGCACGTTGTCGAGCGACGCAGCCTCCGTTTCGACGGCGCGTTCTCCCGTGTGTACTGGTATCTAGACAAGGCGGCCAGCGAGGTCGCCGGCACTCCAGCGGCCATCGAGGTGCTCAGCGTGGCCGGTCCTGGCGGCGGTGCCTATCAGCGCGTGGAGTCAACGGCGCGCGTGCCTGGCCGTTACGTTGTGACCGACGAGGGAACACGGCTCCTCGTGCAGGTTTTCTTCGCGCTGGCGGATACGGATGCGACGTTTCGCTTGGAGTACGTCGTCAGGAACGCCGCGCTCCGTTGGGCGGACACAGGGGAGCTGTACTGGCAGTTCATCGGCACGGGCTGGGAGGTGCCCGCCAACGAGGTCTCCGTGCGCATCACGCTCCCTCCCGGCGTCGACCGGCCGGGCGTGCGTGCGTGGGCCCATGGGCCGCTCAACGGCGTTGTTACTCGTGAGCCGCGGGGTGTCGTGAGTCTGCGTGTTACCGATCTGCCAGCCCAGCAGTTCGTGGAGGCTCGCGTGCTGTTCCCCGCATCCGCTCTGGGGGAAGCAGAAGCTCTTCCGCACGACCGTGTGCAGACGGTCCTGGCAGAGGAGCGTGCGTGGGCGGCCGAGGCCAACGCTGAGCGCCGTGCGGCCCGCTGGCGCATGGTGGCCGTGTGGATACTCGGAGGGTTCATGCCTCTCGTCGGCGTCGGGCTGACGCTGTACCTCTACCTGCGCTTCGGCCGTGAGCACCGGCCGACCTTCCAGGGGCCGTATTACAGGGAGCTCCCCGACCCCGACCTGCCGCCGGCTGTGGTCGGTGCCCTGTGGCGCATGGGCAAGGTGGCCAATGACGATGTCACGGCGACGATTCTCGACCTAGCCAACCGCGGCGTCGTCTCCGTGGAGCAAGAGGTGGACAAAGGGCGCGGCCTGTTACGACGCGAAAAAACCACGTTCAGACTGAGCTTGCGCCGTGACCGGCTGGCCGGCCTCGCTGCTCACGAGACGAATCTGCTCCGCCTGTTCTTCGATACGCTGGCCGCGGGAGACTCGTTCCTCGTGAGCGATCTGCGAGACATGGCCAAACGCAACCAGAGTGAATTCAGCCGGGCCATGGCTGAGTGGCGCAAGGCCGTGGCCACCGTGGCCAAGGAAAAGGGCTTCCTGGAGAAGAGCGGCGCGGCAGCTTCTGGGGCCACGGTGGCCACCGGCGTGGTCGTTGGCGGCTGCGGCCTCCTGGGCTACTGGGTCGGTAACGATCTCCTCCCGCTCGTGATCGGGGTCGCCGTTGGCGCCGCGCTCCTCGCCTGTTCGCCGGCCATGCGCCGCCGCTCGCCGGCCGCGGCCGAACTCCACGCGAAGTACGCGGCCCTGCGCCGCTACATGAAAGACTTCGGGCGTCTCGACGAGAAGCCGCCGACGTCGGTGGTGCTCTGGGAGCACTTCCTAGTACTGGCGGTAGTGTTCGGCATCGCCGAGCAAGTCATCCAGCACCTGCAGGTACGCGCTCCCGAGATCGTGGCGGATCCAGGATTCGCCACGACTGGTCTGTGGCTCACCGGCGCGGCTGGCGCCGGCGGGTCGGCGTCAACGCCGCTCGCGGCGTTCGGCAGTAGCTTTACCGGCGCGATGAGCGCCACATCGTCCTCGGGGTCGGGTTCCGGAGGCGGGTTTTCCGGTGGAGGCGGTGGCGGCGGCGGAGGCGGCGGAGGCGGCGCCGACTGACCGCTCTCGGCGAGGGGCGACCTAGTATCGCCGCGGCGCGTTGGCACGTGGCAAGCTGGTGAGGAACAAGGCGAAGACCGCTCCTGTCGCCACGTGCATGAGCAGCATGATGGTCATGGTCGGCGTGCTGATAGGGGAGTCTCCAGCGATCCAGCCTGCGCGGGCCAAGAGCGGTGCCATGCAGGAGATTACTACGGCGCACGTTGTCGCTGAACGAAACGTCGACAGCGGGCGTGCCTGCGTACCGGCCAAGACAACTAAGCCAAGCCCGGCGAGGACGGCCGCCACGAGCACCGCTACGCCGATGGCGACCAGGGAGAGCAGCGGCTCCTCCGCGGGCACATCCAGCCAGCGCTGCCCAGCCTCCAGCATGCCTACGTCTACCGCGAAGGCGACCACTATGGCGATCAGAGTCGCCAGCGGGATACGTCGCACATCGATCGGTTCATACCAGCGGGCGGTCACTGCACGTCTCTTTGGGAAGACATCGGCACGTATCTATTCTTTCGCATCCGCAGTGGGAATCCCACACCACACTTTGTGGGTATACGACACTGCGGGCAGCGTGCGGAGACACGCGAAGGTCTCAACGGTAGGAGTGCCATGACGCGACATGTACCCTCGGAGTTCGCGAACAAGATTCGTGAGGTGCAGGCGGAGGTGGAGCGGGCTCGTCTCGAGAGCAGACGCGAGTTCGAGGTGAGCCGCGAGGTGCTCCCCGGTGTGCGCCTCGTGAAAACTCAGCGGCTGGGGCTACCCATCGTGTTCTCGTTGTGGAGCTGGGACACGGATATCGCTGAGCTCTGCGGAGACGCCGCGTACCCCGCGGCGGAGGGAGCGCTGGCCGTCGACCGCGAGCAGCTCGCTGAGCTCAGCGCCCGAGGACTCGCGCTCGACCCCTCGTTTCTCACCAGGAGCGAATCGGTTCCCGGGATGTCGTACCTGCTCGTCGATCACCTCAGCCCGGAGCAGCTCAAGAGGGCGCTCGCCCGACTGCTTCCGGACCACGCCGCATAGCGGGACGCGGGAGCCTCCTCGGCGCCGGCCTGACCGGAGCCGGTGGTGCATGGTGCTCCGGTAGGCGCCGGCGCGGGAAGTCACATGGTACACTGGCACCCCGTGCGACCGGCCGGTTGAACCCCTGTCAGAGGAGGTCACCAGTGGGCTTTGCGTTCGGTGTGGGCCGCGCGGCCCCCGCGTTCACCCTCACGTCGTTCGACGGTCAGCAGGTGAGTCTTGGCACGTACCGTGGCGACTGGCTGCCGGTGCTCCTCTTCTACGACCCGGCGCACCCGGAGGCCGCGCGACGATTGGCCGCGCTGAGTGCCGCCGGCGCCCAATTCTGGGGCTTGCGAGGTCAGCTTGTGGCTATCGCCGCGGCGCCAGCCGAGGCCCAGGCGGCTCTTGCCGCCGAGGTCCCCGGGCTGGGATTCCCGCTGCTGGTAGACGACGGTGCCGCCGTCGCTCGAGCCTACGCGGCGACGAGCTCGAAGAGCCCTGGCTTATGGTTTGCCTGCATCGTCGATCGTGCGGGCAAGCTCGTCTGGGCCGCTGAGGGCGAGGACGCGTACCGGCCGACGACGCTCCTGAGCGCCTTGGCCGACGTAGCGCGCTAGAGAGCTCCTCTTCGCTCGCCTCCGCGACGGCGTTAGATGCACCTGTGGCTCGCCTCTCGGGGCGCGGGTGGCGTGTGCGACGATCGCTCTCACCCAGCCGTGTTCATCTCGAGCTACTTTGGGGAACGGTCGCACTAGGCGGATACAGGAGCACTCCCAATGGTGACTGGCCAGACCATGTTCAGTGTTCGGCGGGGCACAGAGCACAGAGCCGAGGCCGCTCTCGACCAAATACAGCGCCTGCTGAGCGCGGCGGAAGGATCTCTTGGACATGGCATCCTGCGGTCTACGGGGATGTCTCCGCTCGCCAGCGATCTCGCGAGCGACGCGCACCAGGCCGTCCTTCGCGATGTACACTACCTCGTCCAGACGCGGTGGGAGTCACTCGAGGCGCACGACAGCTTCTACGGAAGCGAGGGCGTGCGGCAGGCCTACGCGGTCCTGGCGTCGATCCTCACCAGCGGCCCCTACGAGGTTCTCTACGAGACGCTGGCGGAGCGGGAGAAAGTGGCGACCCTCTAACCCCTAGTGCTCCGACGAGGATCGCGCCGCGGCTACGCGGGGCGCGATCCTCTGAGCGCTTCCTGCCAGGGGGCAGTGATCGCCGCGCAGAGGCGCACCCCTCTCCTGTCATCCTATACTCAGATCATGAGCGAAGCGTTGCCCTCTCGGCTAGTCCTCTTCGACATCGACGGAACGCTGATCGACGGCCACGGCATCGGCGGTCGCGCGGTGTGCCGGGCAGTGTTCGAGACGTACGGCGTTCACGGCGAGCTTGGGGACTACAGCTTTCACGGCCGGACCGACCCCGCGATCGTACGTGACCTGGCAGTGCTGTGGGGCAGCCCTGAGGACCGCGTTGGCCCCCTGATATTCGAGTGCCTGCGGCGGTACACAACGCACCTTCAGGAGGAGGTGACCTTTGGCCGCATCGATGTGCTGCCGGGGGTGCGCGAGCTGGTCAGTGCGCTGGCGGCCGAGCCTCAGGTACTGCTGGGTCTCCTCACGGGCAACGTTGAGGTGGGTGCCCGAACCAAGCTGGCGCCCACCGGGCTCTGGCCCTTGTTCGTCGTGGCCGCCTACGGCTCGGACTCGCCTCGGCGCTCCGATCTGCCGGCCGTGGCCATCGCGCGTGCCGAGTACGTCTGCGGGCATCGCTTCGTTGGCAAAGAGATCGTGATCATCGGCGATACGCCCGCCGACGTTGCCTGCGGCGGGCACCTTGGAGTGAAGGCCGTTGCGGTGGCGACGGGCCGCCACAGTCGTGAGGAGCTCGCCGCGCTAGGTCCCGATCATGTGTTTGCGGATCTCTCCGATTGGCGCGCGGCGCTTGCGGCGATCATGGCGTGAGGAATGCGCGACGCGCCGAGCCGGAGGCGCGACGGTGTGCTAACGAAGGACTAACAAAGGCGGCGTAGGGTACACAGAGCCGTGCCGGACAACGCTGTGGAGCGACCGTGACACCAGCGCACGCGAGTGTGCTCGTCGTCGACGACGAGCAAGACATCCTGGAACTGGTCGAGTACAACCTGGCCAGGGAGGGCTACAAGGTCCTCACGGTCTCTACAGGCGAGGATGCCTTGCGAGTCACGCGGTCGCAGCTTCCAGACATCGTCGTCCTGGACCTGATGCTCCCGGGGGTAGACGGTCTCGAGGTCTGCCGTCTGCTCAAGAGTGGCGAGACGACGCAGCACATCCCCATCGTCATGCTGACCGCCAAGGGTGACGAGGCCGATGTGGTCGCCGGTCTGGAGCTTGGCGCCGACGACTACGTGACCAAGCCGTTCAGCCCACGCGTGCTGATGGCTCGGATCAAAGCCGTCCTGCGGCGTGAGACGACCGCGCCGGACGGCCAAGCCGCCACCGTGAGCATCCGCGATCTCGTGATCCATCCCGGTCGGCATCAGGTACTCGTGCAGGACAGGCCGGTCGATCTAACGGCCACGGAGTTTCGCATTCTGTTGTTCCTGGCGCGCCGTCCGGGTTGGGTCTTCACGCGGCAGCAGATCGTGGATGCTGCTCAAAGCGACGACTCCTTCCTCCCCGATCGCTACGTTACGGACAGGTCGGTGGACGTCCACATGGTCTCTCTGCGGCGCAAGCTCGGCTGCTGCGGAGCATGTATCGAAACGGTGCGCGGCGTCGGGTACCGTCTGCGGGACGAGTAGGCTCATGGCGCGACCGCGCCTCTTCTGGGTCTTAGCTGCGAGCTACCTCGTCGTTGTGCTGCTGTGTACTGTGAGCCTCGGCTGGTACGCGATCCGCTCGGTGCACAACTTCGCCGTGGACAACACAGAGAAGGAGCTCACGCTGCGGGCGCAGCTCGTTGAACGCCAGCTCGGCTCCTCTCTCGTTCAGTGGCACCCGCGGGACCTGCAGGAGTTCCTGCAGCACCTCGGCGGGGCATCGACGACGCGCTACACGATCGTCGGCCCCAGTGGCCAGGTCTTGGCCGACTCGCAGAGCGACCCATCGGCGATGGAGAATCACGGCGACCGGCCGGAGGTCAGGGAGGCGCTCGCCGGTCGTACGGGGACCGCGACGCGGATGAGTCCTACGTTGAGAGTGCGGGAGACGTACGTCGCGGTCCCGCTCTTCCGGCATGGCGAGGTCGCCGCCGTCATACGTGCCGCCGTTCCCCTGACGGATGTCAACCGAGCCGTGCGCTCGCTGTACATGCACGTGGCTGTCAGCGCGGGCATCATCGCTGTGGTCGCCGCCGCTCTCGGGCTGTATCTCTCCCGGCGCTTGAGTCTCCGCATGCGCCTCATCCGTGATGGCGCCGCCCGCTTGGCGGCCGGCGATTTTCACCACACGATCGAATCGTCGCGCACGCAGGAGTTCGGCGCCGTCGCGGAGAGCCTGAATGCCATGGCGCGGCAGCTTGACCAGAAGATCCGCGCTATCAGCGATCAGAAGAACGAACGCGAGGCGATCCTGAGCAGCATGGTTGAGGGTGTGGTGGCCGTGGATACCGACGAGCGCGTCATTACTATGAACCGCGCCGCCGCCGCGCTCCTCGGGGTGGATCCGTCGCTCGCTCAGCGGCGAAGCATTCAGGAAGTGGTCCGCAACCCGGATCTCCAGCGGCTGGTGGGCCAAGCTCTCGCGCACGACGAGCCGGTTGAAGAGGAGATCCTCCTGCGGACACCGGCGGGCGATCGTTTTCTGCAGGTCAACGGAAGCTCCCTGCGGGATACGGACGGCAGGGGCATTGGGGCGATCGCCGTTCTCAACGACGTAACCCGGCTGAAGGCTCTCGAGCGCATGCGGCGGGAGTTCGTGGCCAATGTTTCGCACGAGATCAAGACGCCGGTGACGGCGATCAAGGGGTTCGCGGAGACGTTGCTCGACGGTGCCAGCGACGATCCAGAGGCCGCGCAACGGTTTCTGCGCATCATCGTTGGCCAGGCAGATCGTCTTGCCTCGATCGTCGAGGACCTTCTCGCGCTCTCGAGCGTCGAGCAGGCCAAGGAGGGCGACGCGATCGAGCTCCGTGAGGCCGGTATGGGCGAGGTGCTGCAGGCGGCGGTTGAGGTGTGTGAGCCCAAGGCCCTGGCCAAAGGGATCACCGTCCGCCTCGATGCCTCTCCTGTAGGAGTCGCGGGGATCAACCCGCCGCTGCTCGAACAGGCGGTGGCGAATCTCATCGACAACGCCGTCAAGTACAGTCCCGAGGGAAGTACGGTCGAAGTGACGCAGCGCCTCGTCGCTGGCGAGGTTGTCATCTGTGTGCGCGACGAGGGCATCGGGATCGCGCGCGAGTACCTGCCCCACCTCTTCGAGCGCTTCTATCGCGTGGACAAGGCGCGCAGTCGCGCGGTGGGTGGCACGGGGCTCGGGCTGGCGATCGTTAAGCACATCGCCGAGGCACACCATGGCCGCGTGTCCGTGGAGAGCACGCCCGGCAAGGGCAGTGTGTTCTGTATCCACTTGCCGGCGGTGACCGTGGCCGGCAGGGCGTAGGCCTGCCGTCGCTCATTCCCCTCGCGGAGGCGGGGTCGCCGTTGCATCTGTCGCGAGGGTCACAACTCTCTCCTTTCTCACACGGCCCTAACGGCCCGTTCACACACGCTCCGTAGTCTGTTCTTAGCCCGAGGATCTGGGCGCGGGGCGATGCCCGCTGCGGACGGGTTTGGGCGAGCACGAGGGTCGAGAGAAAGGACGCGAGCATGAGCGCTTCACGGCACATCCGAAGGGTCGCGGTACGTCATCTCCTGGCAGGTGTCTTGCTGCTGTCGCTGACTGCCGGTGCTGCCGCGTGTGGCGACAGCGACGGGCGGAGCGCGAGGGACGACGCAGGGCGAGCTGCTGACGTGGCGCTCACGGGCGCCGGCGCGAGCTTCCCATACCCGCTGTACTCGAAGTGGGCCGCGGACTACCGTGAAGTGAGTGGGCTGAAGCTGAACTACCAGTCGGTTGGCTCCGGCGCCGGTATCGAGCAGATCAAAGCCAAGACGGTGGATTTCGGCGCCTCCGACGCTCCTCTGCAGCAGGCGGAGCTCGACGAGGCCGGCCTCCTTCAGTTCCCGCTGACGATGGGTGGCGTTGTCCCCGTCATCAATCTCGAGGGTGTACGGGACGGGCAGCTCAGGCTCGACGGCGACACGCTCGCGGCGATCTACCTTGGCACGGTAAAGAAGTGGAGTGACCCCGCGATCGCCGCGCTGAACGCCGACGTCGAGTTGCCGGATCAGGACATCACGGTGGTCCATCGCTCTGACGGCTCCGGCACCACCTGGATCTTCACGACGTACCTCAGCGCCATCTCCGCTCAGTGGAAGAGCGCGGTCGGGGCGAGCAAGGAGCCCAAATGGCCGGTAGGTGTGGGCGGCAAGGGGAACGAGGGCGTCGCCGCGTCGGTCAAGCAGATGAGCGGCGCGATCGGCTATGTCGAGTACGCGTACGCCAAGCAGAGCGCCATGGTCACGGTACGGCTGAGAAACAGCGAGGGCAGCTTCGTGGCTCCCAACAGCGAGGCGTTCGCCGCCGCGGCGGCCAATGCCGAATGGGAGAACGCCCCTGGCTTCGCCCTGGTCCTGGTCGATCAGCCGGGGCCCGATACCTGGCCGATCGTCGGTGCGTCGTTCATCCTCATCCACAGGGAGCAGAACGACGCCACCGCGGCGAAAGCCCTGCTCGAGTTCTTCGACTGGTGCTACGAGAACGGCCAGGCTACTGCTGTCACCCTCGACTACGTACCGATCCCTGACAACGTCGTTGACTTGGTCGAGGCCATGTGGACTGAACAGGTAACCGCGGGCGGCATGCCGGTTTGGCCGTGAGTCGAGCTGGCCGTCGTAGCGTGTGATGAACCCGCTCCAGGCAGTCGCCCATAGGAGGGTACGGCGCCGCGATGCCGGTCCGGCATCGCGGCCCGCCCGCCCGCTTGCAGCCGGTCAGGACGCCGCCTTCCGTTGGTTCACCGTCGCTTGCGCGGCCACGGTGGTCGCCCTCATGGGTGCGCTTGCCTCGGTCTTCGCTCTGGAGGCGTGGCCGTCGATCAAGGAGTTCGGTCTGTCGTTCCTCTGGTCGACGGAGTGGGACACGCAGAACGATCGCTACGGTGGCGCTGTGCAACTGTGGGGCACCGCCGCGTCGACGGTGATCGCCATTGTGATCGCCGTGCCGATCGCGCTGCTCGTGGCGCTGTTGTTGGTCGAGCTGGTACGTCCGGCGGTCGGGAAAGTAGTGGGGATGGCCATTGAGATGCTGGCGGCCATCCCCAGCATCATCTATGGCATGTGGGGGTTGTTCGTCCTCGTCCCTCTCATGCAGAGGTACGTGCAACCCGCCATCCAGGCTACGCCGCTGGGCAAGCTCCCGCTCTTCGTCGGCCCTCCCTACGGGATTGGCGTGCTCACCGCGGGTCTCATCCTCTCCCTGATGATCCTGCCATTCGTCACCGCCGTGTCGCGCGACGTGTTGCGCATGGTGCCGCAGGTGGTCAAAGAGGCGGGGTTCGGCATGGGTGCGACGACGTGGGAGGTCACGCGAAAAGTGAGCCTGCGCTACGGCCTCGGTGGCATCGTCGGGGCCTTCTTCCTCGGGCTCGGGCGAGCGGTCGGCGAGACCATGGCGGTAGCGTACGTCATCGGCGGTAGCCACCTCTTCAGTTGGTCGATCACCGACCCCGGCTACACGATCGCTTCGAACATCGCCAACGAGTTTCCGGAAGCCGCGGGTGATCTTCATCGTGCCTCTCTCGTCGAGCTGGGTCTGATCCTGTTCGCCGCCACCATCCTGTTCCAGTTGATTGCCCAGCTCTGGCTGCGCCGTGTCCGCAAGCGGGTTGGAGGCCGTGCATGAACGCGACGATCGGACAGCGATCGGTGCGGCGCCGGAGGGCGGCGGACTTGGCGGTTCGAGCGACCGCCTGGATCGGTGCCTCGATCGGGATCGGCGCCATGCTCTGGATCCTGGCCGAGGTGGCGCGTCGCGGCGCCAAGGTGTGGAGCTGGAGCTTCTTCACGCAGATGCCCGCGCCGGTTGGGGAACCGGGCGGCGGTGTACTCAACGCCATCTATGGGACCATCGTGATGACGTTGATCGCCGCCGCCGCCGGCATCCCCCTCGGGTTCTTCGCCGGGATCTATCTCGCGGAGTTCGGGCGCAACGGGCGCCTCGCCGGCGTCGTCAGGATCATCGGCAATGTCATGGTCGGCATCCCCTCGATCCTCGTAGGGGTGTTCGTCTTCAGCGTCTTCGTGAGGCCGATGGGGCACTTCTCGGGCCTCGCCGGCGCCTTGGCCCTGGCCATCATCATGCTTCCGGTGATGGCGCGAACTTCGGAGGACATCCTCAACCTGGTCCCCAACGAGCTGCGCGAGTCGGCCCTGGCCATGGGTGCGCCGCGCTGGCGGGTGACCCTCGGCGTAGTGGTCCGGGCGGCGCGCAGCGGTCTGATTACCGGCGCCCTCCTCGCCGTGGTGCGTGTGAGCGGCGAGACCGCGCCGCTCTTACTGACGGCGCTCAACAACCAGTTCTGGTCGTGGGACGTCACGCAGCCTACGGCCAACCTGACGGTGGGTATCTACAGCTACGCCATGTCGCCCTATCCGGACTGGGTCGACAAGGCATGGGGGGCATCGCTTCTGATCATCGTTGGCGTGCTCGGGGCTACTCTCCTGGCTCGCCTCATCCTGCAGCGGGGCAAGGAGTGGTAATGACGGCGTACAAGGCAGCGGTGGAGCACGAACCGGTCATGCCGCCCCGAATTGAGGTGGGCGGTGTCTCGCGAAGCGACCGGTACACAGCCGATCAGCGGACGGAGAGCATGAGCGCGACCAAGATCAGTGTGGAACACCTCGACTTCTTCTACGGTAAACAGCAGGCGCTCTTCGACAATACGATCGACTACTACAAGAACAGGGTGACGGCCATCATCGGGCCGTCGGGCTGCGGGAAGTCTACGCACATCCGCATCTTCAACCGTATCTTCGAGCTCTACCGCGACCAGAAAGCACGTGGGCGCGTGCTCCTCGACGGCAGGAACCTGCTCTCGGCCGAGATGGACGTTCTGGAGGTGCGCCGCCGCGTCGGCATGATCTTCCAGAAGCCAAGCCCGTTCCCTATGTCGGTCTTCGACAAC
The DNA here is from genome assembly GCA_040772045.1 of Thermoleophilia bacterium. Lineage (GTDB taxonomy): Bacteria > Actinomycetota > Thermoleophilia > UBA2241 > UBA2241 > JAXGYV01. The sequence goes on along the minus strand of JAXGYV010000004.1, from coordinate 5,072 downwards.
ATCGCCTACGGGCTCAGGTTGCACTATCGCATCGACCGCGCCGAGCTGCGAAACCGAGTCGAGCAGGCACTGCGTCGGGCTGCTCTCTGGGACGAGGTGAAAGACAAGCTGAATGAGCCCGGGAACGCCCTCTCCGGAGGTCAGCAGCAGCGGCTGTGTATCGCCCGCGCTATCGCGTCGGAGCCCGAGGTGGTGCTCATGGACGAGCCCTGCTCGGCCATCGACCCTATCGCCACGGGGAAGATCGAAGATCTGATCGAGCAGCTCAAACGTGAGTACACCATCGTCTTGGTCACGCACAACATGCAGCAAGCCGCGCGTGTCTCCGACTACACCGCCTTCTTCCACCTCGGTCGTATCGTGGAATACGGCGAGACCGCCAGGATCTTCTCTAACCCGCGAGAGAAGCAGACCGAGGACTACATCACTGGCCGGTTCGGCTGAGAGGAGATCTCCGCATGTCCCACCATCTCATCCGTGAGATAGAGCACTTGAAGAAGAGCATCCTCGGACTGGGTGCGCTGGTCGAGGAGAACCTGCACAAGGCGCTGGAGGCACTGGAGAGCGGCAACTGCACGCTTGCCCGCGAGGTGATCAGCACGGACCCGGCTATTGACGAGTACGAGGTAGAGGTCGAGGAAGAAGTCCTCAAGATACTGGCGCTTCATCAACCGGTAGCGGGCGACCTGCGCTTCATCATGGCCGTAGCGCACATCGACAACGAGCTCGAGCGGATCGGCGACCTGAGTGCGAACATCTGCGCGCGTACCATCGAGCTGGCACGGGAGGCCCGCATCGCCATTCCGCACACGATGCTGCAGATGGCACGGCGTATAGAGTTGCTCCTCGGCAAGACGCTGGATGCACTAGTGCAGAGAGATGTCGCTTTAGCCCGGCGGGTCCTGGCTGAGGATCGCGAGGTCGACGAGCTGTTCGCGAGGCTGCTCGGCGAGCTGAAGCAAGCGATTCGCGAGGACATCGAGCGACTTGATTCGCTGATCATCGTCTTCACCGTGGCACGCTACCTCGAGCGCATGGCAGACCGCATGACCAACATCTGCGAAGCGGTGATCTACATGGTGGAGGGCGAGATCGTCCGCCACCAGGATCCGTCGGCGGTTGACGAGTTGCTGGAGCGTGAACTCGGAACGACCCGTGAGCTCTAAGCTGCGGTGCCGGCCGCGACGGGCGTTACGGTGACGGTGACGGGCTAGGGCTGGCCGCGGCGGCTACCGTCAACGGGATCTCCTCGCTGAGCGCCGCCGCCATGCCCTTCGCCGCCGGTATGCGCAGACGGACGAGGAAGCTGCCCTCCGCCGGCGGCACCCAGGTGAGCGACGCTGTGCCGCCGGTGCCGAGCACCGCGGTGCTGAGTGTCGCCCAGGTAGTTCCGTCGAACCACTGGAGAGTGACGGTTGTCCCCGCCAGAGATGCTGGCGTTACGGTCCCGGTGAAGGTGACCTCCTCTCCCGCGGTGGGAGTTGAGGTGGAGGCGGCGAGGCGCAGGATTGGGCGCACGGCGATGCTCGTGAGCGGAGAGCGGGCCTTCCCGAGCGCGAAGTAGTAGGTCGTCAGCGCGGTGGGTCGCGCGGTAGCTGCGTACGAGCTAAACGTGGCGCGACGTCCTCCGGGCAGGGCGACCGCCCCAGGCTTGATGCTGGTGGCGGGCACGTACTTCGGCGTCCAGGCGCCGCTGCCGACGCGCGTGAAGAGCTGGAGCCGCTGATTCGAGCCCAGGCCGGGGAAGGTGCGACCACTTAGCACGATGGAACTGCCATAGGTGATCGTAGTACGGGGACGAGAACTAGGGGCCACCGACAGCGTCCGCACCGTGAACCAGGTGTCTCGCAGCCGAAGACGTGCGCGCAGGAGCGATCCGGAGAGCTCCCGTACCCCGCTCGCCCCGATCGCGTAGGCAGTGACCACTCGGGGCGATACACCGCGCTTCGTGACGACGATGGTCTGCAGCGTGCCCGCCGGAGAGTAGCTGGCGCCTAAGGCGGAGGACACAGTCGCGGCCGAAGAGCGGATCGGGTTGTCTGGCCAGAGGTGATACGGAGAGATGCTGTCGTAGGGGTCTGCCACGCCTTTCAAGTAGGGGACCGGGCTGGTGCCCCAGACGTTCTGAATGCTCTCCGTAAAACCACCGGAGGTGGAGAAGTAGTACGCCGAAATGGGCTTGCCGCGGTAGGTGGGAACAACGCCGCTGGTGGCACTGACGGCGGCGTTGGTCGTAGCGGCCTCGCCGTCGGCGCCGTTGTACACCTGGCTGCGCGCGGTGCAGTAGAGATCGAACGCGCCGCTCGAGCCGATGCGCTGCGCGGCGTAAGACCGCGCGGCGACGGCCTGTGCCCTGAGCGCCGCCGCCGGCCAAGATGCCGGCATCTCGCGCGGCACGACGCCGCGGAGGTAGTTCTCCAGGGTGAGTACGTTGATGACCGAGAGTCCGCCGGTGAAGTGGACCACTCGCAGCGAGCCTCGATAGTGCACGTTGGCGCTGGTGCTCCAGCCGTTCTGATTAGTGTTGGCGAGGCGCAGCCGGGACTTGCCGGGCACTAAGAGCACCGGCTGGGAGAAGGTCCACGTACGCGTACCGGCTACCACCTTATAGGTGCCGGCCGCCGTGTAGGTCACCACAGCGCGCGTGTTTCCCGGGATGGTGACCTTGCGGCTGCCGGCCACCACGCGGAAACTGGTGGCCGCCGAGACCCTTGCGCTGGGCTGCCTGTCCGCCAGCAGCACTCTCACCCTCGCGTTCGCTACGCGACCGAAGGAGATTCCCGAGTAGTAGTGCGCGAGGATCTGCCTGTAGGTCCACCCGCGGCGCGCATAGCCGCACGCTCCGTACTGCGACATGCCGATGCCGTGGCCAAACCCGCGACCCGAGATGTTGAACAGGACACTCTCGGCGGCGCTGGCTGTCGATGAGAGGACAATGCCGCCCGCGCACAGCGTGCAGCACGTTGCTATGGCCGCGGCGAGAGCCAGGCGGCGACCCGTTAGGGCGAGCGTGGGGAGGGCTGTTCGACGGGCTATGGTCATCGTATTCGCTGGCGGCTATCCACGTACTCACTAGGATAACCGCGGCGCGGTCCAGCGGCAAGGGGCGCTTGGCCGGGCGTGTTCGGAGCCCTGCGTCGGCCGCTCCAAAGGGCGGGCGAGGGTTTCGAACACGCAGGTGCGGCAGGCCTTCGATGACCCGTGCCGGTTAGACGCAGACGCTCAAGGGAGACGGTCAAAAGCCCGATACTGCGATGGTGCGCGCGGAATGGACACGCAATCGGGCGTCTCAACGCCGGCGGCCGCGAGACCAGCGGGGCGGTGTGACCGGTCCTGTCTCGCGGCGCCTGTTCATACTGGCGCCGCTGCTCCTGGCGTCTCTCATCCTGCTTCGGCCGACTGTCGCGCGAGCGCTGGCGTACCCCGACGTGGGCAGCTCGCAGTGGGCGCGGACCTACATCGGCTGGGTTACCGATCAGCGGATCGGTGGCCGTAACCTCCTGGACGACTTCCAAGGCACGGCTTTTCGTCCGGCTCAGGCCATGACGCGGGCCCAGCTAGCCCGGGCGCTCGTGATGGCCAGCGGGAATCAGGCTAAGCCGTTCACCCCGCGAGAGCTGATCGACGTGCCCGAGGATCATCCGTACTACGGAGATATCCAGAGAGTCCTGGCTCTCGGGTTCATGGGGACGTGTGCTGATCGTGAGTTCAGGCCGGATCAGGCGGCGGTTGTCTGGCAGGCGCATCGCTCGCTGGTGCGCATGATCCGCGCGAAGTACCCGAAGGCCGACTGGAGCATGCTGAGCGCGCTAGCACCGGGCAAGTGGCAGCCAAACGACGACTGGCGGCCGCCGGTCCGCACCTCCTTCCCCTCTGAAGTCGCGGCGCGGTACTTCGGCCTGCGATTCAACCACCCCGCCAGTCAGGACAAGCTGGAGCGGCTGCCTACAGAGGTGCTTCGTCGCGACCACGCCGCGTATGCTTTCTCCCAAGCTCTGCGAGTGCCCGCGTGGCGTGTCAGCTCGCTGAGTCGGTTCAACGAAGTCAAGCTGCCTCTACTCAGCGCCCGCCAGAAGGAGATCCTCGGCTTCGCCCTTCGGTACGAGGGTTACCCTCACATCTACGGCGGCGAGTATCCGACCGTGAACTCACCCTACGGGCTTCAGGCACACGGTGGCTTCGACTGCTCTGGCTTTGTGTGGTGGGTCATGAAGATCCAGTACGGCTATCCAATTCCGGTGACACAGCGCACGGCGGCGGCCATGGCCGCCGCGGCCAAACCACGGATCACAAGGGCGAAGCTCCGCCCCGGCGACATCCTCTTCTGGGGTCCCAAGGGGTCGGCCTCGACGGCAAGCAGCATCTACCACGCCGGTATCTACATGGGTAACGGATGGTTCATTCACTCGACCGGTTCTTCCGCCGGCGTGAGTATCGCGTCGCTCAACTGGGATGGCTGGAGCTGGAAGACGGACTTCGCCTGGGGCCGCCGCCTTCTGACCGCCTCCGATCTGGTGCTGCCCTCGCCGAGTCCCTCACCCTCTCCATCGCCCTCCGTGAACTAAGGCCGATCTTCGGCGTGGCACCTCGAGGGCATTACGGCTCGAGAGAGCACGACGACGGTCCGGTATTCGCGCGGTGGGCGCTCACGGACAAAGCGACGCCAGCGTCAGCGGAACAGCCGACGAAACCAGGCCGCTAGATCTGCTCGCCGTCGGCGAGGTCGCTGTCGTCGGCCGTCGAGATCAGGTCGAGCACGTTGTACTCATCGATGGCTCGACCCTGGAAGACCACGCTGTCGTCGGCCCACAACGTCACCAGCTGGCCGGAGACGAACGTCACGGGCTCACCGTTGCGGATCACGGCGGTGAGAAGCGAACGATCGACGTCGCGGTGCACCTCACAACGGTCGATGGGCGACGGTTGCGCGTCGCCTACCTGCAGCTGCGGTCGTCTATCTTCCGTGATGAACATGCGCAGATCATACGCCCCTGGCAGCCCGCAGTCATTGGTGCGCGGCGGCTTCGCCGAGATGTGCGCGGCGGCGTAGCATATGCCGGTGCGGCGAGGAG
>JAXGYV010000003.1:0-192101 GCA_040772045.1 Thermoleophilia bacterium | reverse complement strand
CCATCGACGCACCTACGTGGGCGCGATGCCCGGCCGCGTCATCGAGGCGCTCGCCAAGACGGGCGTAGACAACCCGGTCTTGCTGCTGGACGAGATCGACAAGCTGGAGTACGACTGGCACGGGAATCCGGCGGCCGCCCTCATGGAGGTGCTGGACCCGGTCCAGAACACGAGTTTCCGCGACAACTACCTCGAGGCCGACTACGACCTCTCGCGGGTGTTCTTCATCGCCACCGCAAACGATGAAGACGGCATTCCGCCGACGCTGTACGATCGTCTCGAGGTCATTCGCCTCAGCGGCTACACGATCGCCGAGAAGCTCAAGATCGCGCGCGGCTACTTGCTGCCGCGCATCGCGGCGGAGACCGGCCTGCGCCACGGCCAGGTGCGCCTGCAGGCCGCGGCGCTGCGGGCCATGGTCCGCGGTTATACCCGAGAGGCGGGCGTACGCGACTTGGAGCGCGCTCTGCGCCGCGTGCATCGCAAGGCCGCGCGCAAGCATCTGGAGGGCCAGCTCGCCTTCCCCATCACAGTGACCGTCGCCGACCTGCACGAGCTGCTGGGCGAGGCCCATTGGGCCGAGGCGCGCATACCCTCGCGGCCGGTCGTCGGCCAGAGCCTGGGCCTCGCCTACACTTCAGACGGGGGCGAGGTGCTCACCGTCGAGGCGTCTATCAGCAGGGGGCGCGGCGAGTTGCTACTCACCGGCCAACTCGGGGAGGTCATGCAGGAGTCGGCCTCGGCCGCGTGGGGGTACATCCTGGCCAACGTGGAGAATGATCCGCGGCTGCGCTCCGTGTGCCGCTCTTTGCCCTACTGCTCCGCGGAGGGGCTCAACCTCGCGAACTACGACGTGCGCGTGCACGTGCCCGAGGGTGCCGTACCCAAAGATGGACCATCGGCCGGGCTAGCGCTGGCCGCGGCCCTGCTCTCCGCGCTCACCGGCGCGCGGCTCAAGCCGCGGGTGGCCATGACCGGCGAGATCACCCTCTCCGGACGCGTGCTCCGGGTGGGCGGGCTGAAGGAGAAGTGTTTGGCGGCGGTGCGGGCCGGCGTGACTACGGTGATCCTGCCGGAGGCCAACCGCGCGAGCCTTCTCGAGCTGCCTGGGGAGCTCACCGGCAAGCTGAACTTCATCCACGTGGGGCGTTTCACCGAGGCGCTCGAGCACATCCTCGCTTAGACGCGCGGCTCGCGCGGGCGTGCCAATCAGGTACGCGCATCGCGAGGGGGATGCACTGGCTTGCCCACCGGCAAGCTCCCAAGCCGGTTGTTGAGTGTCTGAGCCGATATACTGGTGGGAGGCGCACCGGCTGGCGGTCGCGCACCGTGCTACGCTCGTTTGAACCAGCAGAAGGACGGCTTCGTACCACCATGACCGACGATCACGCTCAAACTCCGCTGAAAGACCGCACCCGCTTCGAGCCGGCAGACGTAGAGGCGTACTGGACACAGCGCTGGCTCGACGATCACCTGTTCCACGCCGAGCCTGACGAGCGCCGGCCGGCGTACTCGATTGTCATCCCACCCCCCAATGTGACCGGCAATCTACACATGGGTCATGCTCTCAACGGCACCATCCAAGATGTGTTGATCCGCTGGCATCGCATGGCTGGCCTCAACGCCTGCTGGCTGGTGGGGACCGACCACGCGGGCATCGCCACGCAGAACGTGGTCGAGAAGCAGCTACGCGCCCAGGGTCTCGCCAAAGAGGATCTGGGACGCGAGGAGTTCGTCCGCCGGGTGTGGGATTGGCGTCAGCTCTATGGCGGCACCATCATCGGCCAGCTCAAACGCCTCGGCTGTGCCTGCGACTACGATCGCGAACGATTCACGTTCGACGAAGGCTACGTCCGTGCCGTGAACCACGTGTTCGTGAGCCTCTATCGCAAGGGCTACATCTACAAGGACCATTACCTGGTCAACTGGTGTCCGCGGTGCGGCAGCGCCATCAGCGACCTCGAGGTCGCTCACGTGGAGGCGCCGGGCAAGCTGTACCACGTGCGCTACGAGCTCGTAGGGGGCGGGTCGATCACCATCGCCACCACCCGCCCCGAGACCATGTTGGGCGACACCGCCGTGGCGGTGAACCCGGCCGACAAGCGCTACGCGCACCTCGTCGGCCGCACGGCGGTGCTGCCGCTGCTGGGGCGCGAGCTGCCGGTGATCGCCGACGAGCGGGTCGATATCGAGTTCGGTACCGGCGGCCTCAAGATCACGCCGGCACACGACACCACCGACTTCGACATCGGCCGCGAGCACGGGCTGGCTACGGTGCAGGCTATTGGTCCAGACGGACGCATCACCGCGGCGGGAGAACAGTACGCGGGCCTTAGCGTGGAGGAGGCCCGCGCGCGCGTCGTGGCAGACCTGCAGGCGCTCGGCGTGCTCGAACGCGTGGAAGACTACCCGCACACCATCGCCACCTGCGACCGTTGCGGTACGGCTATCGAGCCGCTGATCAGCCTGCAGTGGTTCATGCGCATGGACGAGCTCAAGCTGCCGGCGGTCGAGGCGGTTCGCTCGGGCAAGGTACGTTTTGTCCCCGAGCGCTGGGGACGCGTATACCTGGACTGGATGGAGAACCTGCGGCCGTGGTGCATCAGCCGCCAGCTCTGGTGGGGGCATCAGATCCCCGTGTGGACGTGCCAGTCGTGCGGACAGGTGATCGTCGAGGAGACGGAGCCGGCGGCCTGCGACGCTTGCGGCGGCGCCCTGGAGCGCGATTCAGACGTGCTCGACACGTGGTTCAGCTCGGCGCTGTGGCCGTTCGCCACATGGGGCTGGCCGGAGGATACGGCCGACGTGCGGGCCTTCTACCCCACCGCTCTGCTTAGCACGGCGCGCGAGATCATCTTCCTATGGGTCGCGCGTATGATCATGATGGGCATGGAGTTCATGGGCGAGGTCCCGTTCCGCGATGTCTACATCCACTCCGTCATTCAGGCCGCCGATGGACGGCGCATGAGCAAGTCGCTGGGCACTGGCATCGATCCGCTCGAGATGATCGACAAGTACGGCGCCGATGCTACGCGCTTCGGGCTGCTGCTCATCAGCAGCAGCCAGGACGTGCGCTTCTCGGAAGAGAAGATCGCCATGGGCCGCAACTTCGCCAATAAGCTGTGGAATGCCGGCCGGCTCGTGTTGCTGGCTACTGAGGGCGTGGCTTCCCAGCGTTCCGATGAACACCAAGTGGACCGCTGGATTACGGCCCGCCTATCCGCCGCGGTAGAGCGGACGGCGGCGGTGGTGGCCGCCTACGACTTCTCCGCCGCCGCCGACGGCCTCTACCACTTCGTCTGGAACGAGTTCTGCGACTGGTACCTCGAGATGGTCAAGGTGCGTCTGTACGGGGAAGACGAACAGACGCGCAGGCGAGCCGCCGGCCACGCACGCTTCATCCTCGACGCCGTGGTCCGCCTGCTCCACCCCTTCTTGCCGTTCGTGACGGAAGAGATCGCCGCGTTGTACGGTGCCGCACCGCTCATTCGCGGCGCCGCACCGCGGGTGGCGCCGGCGCCAGGCGCCGGCGCCGACGAGGCCGCCATCGCCGGTGTGCAGGGAGCGGTCAACGCGCTGCGCGCCTACCGCGCCAAACACGGCGTGGCTCCGGGGGCCGTGCTGAGCGCCGTCGCCGTGCCCGACGACGGCGCCACCGCCGACGTGTTCCTGGCGCACGGCGCCGTGCTCAAAGCCCTGGCGCGCACCGAGGTAGTGGTCGGTGCCGAGGCGAGCGGCGATGTAGTGATCGTGCCGGGGGCTACCCTGTTCGTGACCAGCTCGGCGGCCGATCGCGCCGTCGAGGCTCAGCGGCTCTCGGCTCTGCTGGCCAAGCTCGACGCCGAGGTGGCGCGATCCCAGGCGAAGCTCGGTAACCAGTCGTTCGTCGAACGAGCGCCCCAGGAAGTAGTGGAGAAGGAGCGGGCGAAGCTCGCCGGGTATCTGGCCGACCGCGATGAGGTAGCGGCTCGCTTGGCGCACCTGCAGTAGGGACGGCGATGGTGTCGCCCTGGGAGGAGTACCTCGATGCCCTGGCTGCTTTCGGCATGCGCCCCGGCTTGGAACGGGTTGAGGCCCTGCTGGCGCTCCTGGGCGATCCCCAGCGCGCCTTTCGTACCGTGCACGTGGTGGGGACGAACGGCAAGTCGTCTACCACACGGTACGTGGAGGCGCTTCTGCGGGCACACGGCGTGCGGAGTGCCGCCTATCTCTCGCCACACCTGACGGGCTACAACGAGCGCGTCGTCATCAATGGCGCCTCCGTGTCGCCGGGAGAGCTGGGGGCCGCGGTGGAGGAGGTACGCGCCGCCGTCGATCGCCTACCGGCGGCCCTCGGTGAGACGACGCAGTTCGAGGTGCTCACCGTGGCGGCGTTCCTGGCTCTTGCTCGAGCCGGGGTACAGGCAGCGGCGGTGGAGGCGGGGCTTGGGGGACGCCTCGATGCCACCAACGTAGTGCATGCGCCGGTGGTGGTGCTCACGAATATCGCTCTGGAGCATACCGCTGTGCTGGGGCCTACCCGGGAGGCGATCTTCGTGGAGAAGGCGGCGGTGATCCACGGAGGCGACGCCGTCTTCGGCCCGCTAGAGGGGCTTGAGCCGCTGGCCGAGGCGCGTTGCGCGCGGACGGGCGCGCGCGCTCACTACTGGGGTCGCCAGGTCGTGGTACAGGGCGATCCGCGGGGGTTCGCGGTCGAGCTGCGCGGCGCGGCGGGCAAGCGCCACTACTCGGGCCTGCGTCTGCCCACCGCGGCCGGCTACCAGGTGACGAACGGCGCCCTGGCGGTGGCCGCCGCCGACCTGTTGCTCGGCGGCCTCAACGAGGAGCGTGTTCGGCAGGCGTTGGCCACGACCCTCGTCCCCGGGCGCTTGCAGGTGGTGGGCGATCGTCCGCTGATTCTGGCCGACGGCGCCCACAATCCGCACGGCATGGCGGCGTTGGTCGCCTGCCTGAGGCAGCTCGATCCGCCGCGTCCGCGAGTGGCGGTGCTAGCTGTGCTCCGCGACAAGGCCGTGGACGAGATGCTGGCTCTGGTGCTGCCGCTGGTGGAGCAGGTAATCTGTACCGAGGCAAGCGAGCCGCGCAGTCTCCGTGCCGCGGAGTTGGCAGCTCGCATTCGGCGTCTGCCGTACCAGCCGGCCGTGGAGGTGGCGGCCAGCTCCGAGGCGGCGTTCCGGCTGGCTGCTCGGGCGGCCGGTCGCCATGGCTCTGTGCTCATCACGGGGTCGTTGTATCTGCTAGAGGATCTCGCCCGGCAAGGGCTGCTGAAAGGGGAAGAGCATGCGAGATGAGCCGAGGAGCAGTTCTTCCGGCCGTACCGTCTATCGCAGCGGCTCTGGCAGTAGGGGGCAGGCTGCGAGGAGAGGGCAGGCTACGCGTACGGAGGATCGCAGACGCGCCGATCGTGCGCGGCGCTCGGCTCCTCCCGACCGTCGCAAAGGACGGTTGGGCCGCCGTATTCTGTTCGCGGTGCTGGTGATTCTCCTCACGGTTGCTGTCTCGTTCGGTATCGGGTACCTGATCGGCCTGTACATCGCTGTCGTGCCGGTCGGCTAGCGGATCACGGGTAACGGGCGTCCTCGCCGCGATGGCTTGAGAGTCCTTGGGGGTCTCGTCGCATGATTGAGGGGCTGCTCCTCGACATGGATGGTGTGCTTGTGACGTTGGGTGAGCCCGTGCCCGGCGCCGCGGAGGTTCTGGCGCATCTGCGCGCCGCCGGCGTGGTTCTGTGCGTCCTCACGAACACCACAAGCCGTAGCCGGAGCGACATCGGTCGGTGCTTGCGGGACATGGGGATGGAGATCGCCGACGACCACGTACTCACGGCGGCGGTCTCCGCGGCGGCGTATGTGCGCACCGCCTATCCCGGAAACCGTGTGTTCGTGCTGGGCGCGGCGCAGCCGGAGGATCTGCGGGGGCTCCACCTCGTCGGCCTCGACGACGATCCCCAGGTGGTGCTGCTCGCTGGGGCCGATCCCTCCTTCGCCTTCGATGCCCTCAACCAGGTTTACCGATTACTGCTGCGCGGCGTCCCTTTCGTGGCCATGCACCGGTCGCTCTCGTGGCTGATGCGGGCTGGCGAGTGCCTGGATCTCGGCGCCTACTTGATTGGTCTGGAGCGGGCAAGTGGCCGCGAAGCTGTGGTGACCGGCAAGCCTGCCGCCCCTTTCTTCGCCGCCGGATTGCGAGCGCTCGGGCTCCCGGCGGCGCGGGTGGCGATGGTGGGCGACGACCTCGAGAACGATGTGTTCGCGGCCCAGGCCGCCGGCATCACGGGCATCTGGGTGCGCACGGCGACCTCCCGTGAGGTAGCTGTCGCGACGCCGGCGAGACGCGCGCCGGATCACGTGGTCGCGTCGATTGTCGAGGTGCCGCGAGCGATCGGTCGTTGACTCATTCGCGCGCGGCCGACGGTTCAGTGTATGGTCGCCGCCTGGATACCGGCTACCGTGTCCTTGCTGGGCAGTCCGCTGGAGAGAGTGGCCACCATGACGGTGGGCCCAAAGGAGCGAGCGGCCGCGAAGGCGGCGCGGAGGGCGCGAAAGACCGTCTCCTCATCTCCTACCGCGAGCGTGCTCAGCGTCCCAACGGTCTCTACTGCCCCTTCTTCGGCGGCGGCGCGCACGGCGGCCTCGATGGCGGGGCGCAGATGCGTCTGCCGGAGGGGATAGAGCGAGAACTGTAGTCCGAGCTCGTGCACCTTGGCCTCAACTGGTGTGACCATCCTCTGTACCTCCTTGCGTCTCGCGGCGTGAGGTGGGGCACGTCGCGGTCTCTAACGCCCCATGCAACCTCGACGGAGCAGTCGCCCACGCTCAGGTTTTGGCGGTTATCTCCTCGGTCGCCCAGGCGGAGCTCTCGAGCCAGCAGGCGAGCATGGATTCGAGCACGGTGTAGACGCGGTCGATGGGGAACCGCTGGGGGTCGATTGAGTACTGCACGCACAGCCCGTCGAGCACGCTGATCAAGAGCTGTGCCACAGTGCGGGCTGTCTCTCTCGGAGCCCCGGGCATGTGGCCGTCGAGGAACTTCATGTACTCGGCAATGGTGAGTTCGTACATGGCGATGAACCGCGCGCGATACTGGGGCTCACGCAGGATATTCGGCAGGAACTCGAAGAAGGCGAGAGAGAGCTCCTCGTTCTCGCTCACCTCCCGCTTGGCCTCCAGAAAGCGCTGGAGGGCGGGGCGTCCGCTCAGTTCGCTCGAGAACGAGAGTGCACGCCGGCAGCTATCGTAGACAAAGGTCTCGATGACGAGCTCCATGAGACCCGCTTTGTTCCCGAAGTAGTAGCGGATGGCGGTCTTGTTGAGCCGGCACTCCTTGGCGATTCGCTCCAGGCTAAGTGCACGGTAGCCCTCCGCGGTCAACAGCCTGCGCGTGGTCTCCACGATGTACCTGGCCTGAGCAGGCAGATCGGCGAGAGGGTGCCTGAGCTCGTTCATTTGCTGCGCTTCTTTCTCGAGAGGCGGTTGTCCTAAACCGAAATACTAACGCTGTCGCTGGCCCAGAGCACCTTTCGCCGCTCAACCCGGACACCGTTCATTTTGATACATCACCCGGTTGGTGTACACCAACCGGGTGATGTATCATACGCCGCACGTGATTGAAACCCATGGTGGCGGAGGATGAGAGACTGTCCGTGGGGGCTATCCTGACAATGTCGTGGAGGCAGAGCGGTGAGCGGCGCGACGGCGTCGGTGCAGTCATTGCGCGCACGGCGAGTTGTTGGCGATCCAGGGGTCCGCCACGGTGGTAGCACGTCAGGTTCAAGCGCGCGGCGGGCGTCTCGCTACCCGCGGTTCATCAATCGTGCAGGAGGAATGAGGGGGATCCCATGACCCACAAACGCGTTGTACCACTAGTCCTGCTTACAGCGCTCCTAGCGATAGGTCTTTGCTTGGGGGCAGGCTGCGGAGATCAGGAGGAAGGGAAGACGGGCGATCAGCCCGCGACAATCAAGATCGGCGCTATCTTCCCCACGAGCGGCGAGCTGGCGCAGCCGGGGAAAGCTTCTGTTGAGGGCTTGCGCCTCGCCATCGATGAGGTTAACGCGGCGGGTGGCATCGCATCTCTCGGCGGTGCCAAGATCGAGTTGGTGGTCGCCGATTCGCAGGGTTCACCGGATAAGGCCGTCAGCGAGATGGAGCGCCTTGCCTCCAGCGAAGGCGTTAGCGCGGTCGTCGGCACGTACCAGTCGACGGTGGCCTTGCCCGTGACCCAGTGGGCCGAGCGCTTGCAAGTCCCGGTGGTGATCTCGATCGCCGTGGCCGACGAGATCACTGAGCGCGGGTTCAAGTACACGTTCCGTCTCTGCCCGCAATCGTCATGGTATGCGCGTGACCAGATCAGGTACTGCCAGGCTATGAAGGACGTCGGAGGGCCAGCCGTTGCGCGTGTCGCGCTCTTGCACGAGGACACCGACTATGGCCAGTCGACGAGCGCCGCTCAGAAGGAGTACGCCGCGGAGGCGGGCATCGAGGTGGCGGGCGATGTGACGTACCCGTCCAACTCGGCGGATTTGACCACTCAGGTATCCAAGGTCAAGGCCATGAAGCCGGATGTGGTGCTCACATCGACGTACCTGAACGACGCCATCCTCATCATGCAGGCTCGGGAGAAGCTCGGGATCAAGACGCTCTTCTTCGACTCGTCTGGTGGCACCGTCGATGGAGAGTTCATCAAGCGTCTGGGGTCTGCCGGGGATGGCACTCTCACTGAGCTGGAGTTCACGGATTCCATCCCCGGGGTGACCGAACTCAACGCCAACTACAAGGCGAAGTACGGCAGCGACATCACCTCGATGGCCTACTACGCCTACCAGGCTGGCTGGGTGATCGCCGACGCTCTCGAGCGCGCGGCGACGGCCGATCCCATCAAGGTGCGCGATGCGTTGGCGGCGACCAACATCTCCCATGAGGACAACCCCCACATCGTGACCAGCGGTGAGAAGGTGTCGTTTGGCCCGGATGGGCAGAACCCCGATGTACCGTTGATCGTGATCCAGTATCAGGACGGGAAGATGATCCCCGTCTATCCCGAGGCCTACGCCACGGCTCCGCTGCGCCTACCCTGACGGCGGCGTAACGGAATGAGATCGGCCGGGGGTGGAGGCACGTCCCCCGCTCTCCGCCCCCGGCCCCCGCTCTCGCGCTGTCGTGTACTGCGGCGATTCCCGAGGTGGGTGCAGCATGTCGTTGTTGAGACGAAAGGAGACGCAGTGGACTCGGCCGAACCCACCTCAAACGCAGGCTCTTCGCGGACGAAGCGGCTGACGCCCGACCTTGTGCTCGTTAATGCGCGCGTGCGGACAATGGACCCGGCTCAGCCGTTGGCTGAAGGTGTGGCCGTGACTGAAGGAAGGGTGGTGGCCCTGGGGGATACGCGCGAGCTCCTGAGCCTCGTCGCACCGCACACCGAGGTGCTGGATCTCGGCGGCCATCCGGTAACGCCGGGTCTCGTCGACTCGCACTGCCACTTCTCTGCCGTGCACGAGATCGTGACCATCGACGCGGCGTATCCCAGTGTGGGTTCCATTAAGGAGATCGCGGCGAAGGTGCGGGAGCGGACGGCGACTGTCCCGCCTGGCACGTGGATCGTGGGGACGGGGTGGAACGAGGGTACGCTAGCCGAGCGTCGGTACATCGTGGCAGCAGATTTGGACGCCGTCTCGCCAGACCATCCGGTCTGGCTCTCGCACGCTTCCGAGTGCTACGGAGCTGGCAACTCCCTGGCTTTGCGCTTGGCGGGAGTGCAGTCGTCGACGACTGATCCCCCCCATGGACGCATTGAGCGTGACGAGGAAGGCAGACCCACGGGTGTCCTCATAGATGCGGCGCAGCTGGCTGTGACGCGGCTGATCCCTCCCCCCTCCCAGGAAGACCGCATCCGTGGCGTGGCCAGGGCCTGTGAGCTGTTCCACGCGGAGGGCGTTACTTCGGTGAAGGACGGAGGTGGTGATGCGCAGCGCTGGGAGGACTATCTGCTAGCGTTAGAACGCGGGCTGCTGGGCATCCGTACCTTCTTCATGTGGGAGGCTCCTCGCGAGTTGGCTCCGTGCAACGCTCTCCTGGGTCACATCGCGGGGGCCAAAGCCTCCTCGGCTGCCCGTACGGAGCACCAGCTCATGTGCGGCGGCGTCAAGATATACCTCGACGGAACCACCGGGGCGCGAACGGCGTGGGTATACGACGACTGGTATGAGGGGCCCGGGATTCTGGATGGTGGCAACAAAGGCTATCCGGTCGTGGATGCCGATGTGTTCCGGGACCAGGCGAAGCTCTTCCACTCGAATGGGATCCACATGAGCGTGCACTGCATAGGAGATCGAGCTATCGACTTCTGCCTCGACTGCTACGAAGAGGCGCTCGCCGAAAATCCGGTCGCAGGGCTGCGCCATGGGCTGATTCATTGTCACATCCCTACCCACGAGGCGCTGGATAGGATCGTAGAACTGCAACGGCGATTCGATGTGGCTGTCCCAGAGACTCAGCCCGCGTTTCTCTGGTTCTTGGGTGATTACTACGCCGCGAACTTCGGTCCGGCTCGTAATAGCCGGCTGTTCCCTCTTCGCAGCTACAGAATGCGGGGGATCAACTGGACGGCTGGCTCAGACTACCCGGTGACCCCAGCGGGCCCGCGCTACGGGATCGCGACGGCCATGTGCCGGCGGACGCTGCTCAACCGCTACGGACCGCATCCATTCGGAGTTCAAGAGGCGATCGGGCCGCTGGAAGCGCTCGC
Organism: Thermoleophilia bacterium; assembly: GCA_040772045.1. Classification (GTDB taxonomy): domain Bacteria; phylum Actinomycetota; class Thermoleophilia; order UBA2241; family UBA2241; genus JAXGYV01. The sequence goes on along the minus strand of JAXGYV010000003.1, from coordinate 181,358 downwards.
GGCGTATTCCAGTCAGGCCGCCCGGCAGCTATTCTTAGAAAACTGGGTGGGGAGTCTTACTCCCGGCAAGTACGCCGACCTCGCCGTGTGGGAGCACGATTTTGGAACTGTTACTCCCGAGGAAGCGAGGGAGAACCGCTGCTTGCTGACCATGGTCGGTGGTCGTGAAGTGTATAGACGCCACGGTTTCTGAACGGGAGGATGACATGGCGGATGAGCAGCCGGTGCCGCCGACGTCGGGGGCGGTGGTTGGGCGCTGTGCCGCGCTCCTCGGCGCATTGGGTGCGTCGGTCGCGGCCTGGGAGGCTGCCGCCTTTCTGCGCGGTCGGCGCTCGGTAGACGAGCGCTGGTATCGTACGGTGGCTCAGGCGGCGGATCGTGTGGAGGATCTCGGCGCGACGCGCTGGGTGGAGATCACTCCCTTGGTCGAATGGGCTGCCGAACGGGAGGATCTCCTCACCGAGGCCGGTGTGTCTTACTACGTGCGCACCGAGGAGCGGAGCATCCTCTTCGACATGGGAGACAACGCCGCCTGCCGCTTTCCGTCTCCGCTCGCCACGAACGCTGCGCTGCTCGACGTTCCTTTGCAGCAGGTCGACGCCGTGTTCATCTCACACGCGCACTCCGATCATCTCGGAGGTATGGAGGGCGAGAAGCAGCGCAGGATCCTCCTGACCGATGGCGGGGTGCATCTGGCACGGTCCGTCCCCGCGTACTGTCCCGTTCCTCTGTCGGGGACGGGAGTAACGCCGGTGGTGTGTGACCAGCCCCGCGTGATCGGGCCAGGGTTGGCCTCGACTGGGGCCATCCCCAGATACCTCTTCCCCGAGGGCGAGCTGCTGGAGCACGGTCTGGTGGTCCGCGTGGAGGGCCACGGGCTGGTGCTGATCAGCGGCTGCGGTCACCCCGGGCTCGACAGGTTCCTGCTCCGCTGCGAGCAGGTCTTCGGAGGTCCGTTTGGCGCGTTCGTCGGCGGGTTGCACTTGCCCGTAAAGGACTCACGCGCCAAACGGTACGGCGTGCCGCTCCAGCGGCTGCTGTGCACCGGCAAGCCGCCGTGGCTTCTGCCCAGCGAGCTCGACGCCGCGCGCGCCGCCGCCGAGTTACAGAGTCGCCAGGTGCCCGTGGTCGCCCTTTCGCCACACGATAGCTGCGACTGGACCTTAGAGTACTTCCATCGTCGTTTCGGCGAGGGCTTCCATCGCCTCACCGTGGGCAGAACTCTGCGCATCGGCTCTGCCTGAGTTGTTTTCGCCGCGTCGCTCGGCAGAACTGCGTCGGCCGAGCGCGCGGCGATCTGCTGCCCAGACGGTCGGCTTGGTTAGGGCTCTGCGCTCGGCTGAGGGGACGGAGTGACCCCGGTCGCGGGCTCGGCGGGGACGTAGACGGTTGTGCCGTCCTCAAGGCGGTAGAAGCGTCCGATGAGCTCGCCAACTCCGGTGGCTTGCTTGCCGTCGGCCATGTCTAGGTAACGCACCTGATCGCCTTGTTTCATGATCACGCGCATGTCGGGCGTACCTGGGTTGGTGACGATGGTGACGTCCTTGTCGGAGAAGATATCTGCGAGGCCGAAGCTGGTGAGCGCGGCGAGCAGGAACGCCACGGCTAGCACGATCGCCACATCGAAGAGATTCACGATGCCGTCCAGGGGGTCGCCGTTGCGATCGGCGCGATCGATGCGGCGACGATGCATGTAGCGGAACCGGCCATTCTCGAGCGACCCCTCGAGGTGCTCTCGACTGACCTCTACCAAGCTGCGGTCGGTAGTTGGCGGTGCCACGGCGTCAGTCCTCCTTTACAGGCTCCGCGCTCTCCAGCAGCTCGAGCATGTACTCCAGATCGGAGATGTCTTGTGCGTACATGCGGTCGCGCAGGATGCTCAGTGCGAACGCCAGTCCTCCGATGAGGAGGCCGAGGACGGTAACCGAGAAGGCCACCGTGAGTCTGTCCGCGAGTGTCTGCGTGTCGCCGGCCGCCAATGCCGTAAGGGCAGGAGCCAGAGGAATCAGTGTCCCCATGAGGCCAATCATAGGTCCCACGCGCACCAGGGTACGCGTCTTCTCCAGCCGTCTCATGGTGTAGAACTCGTACTCCTGCAGCAGCTTCAGTGGTTTCTGCGGGAGCTTGTCAACTTGATAGTTGCGGATGAGGTCGTAGATGAACTTAACGACCACCATCGAGTGCTTGTTCTCCTGCAGCAGCCGGTATGCCTCGCTGGGCTTTCCGGCGGCGAACGCCTTACGCGCCCGCAGGGCCCTGCTCTCGAGCAGGTTGAGATCACGGTAGCGCACGCGCAGGTAGGCCTCATAGAGAAACCAGCCGAGCTCGACGAGCACCCACGCAAGGCAGACCAGCGCGGCGATGAGCACGGGGTACATGAGGCCCGTGGCGGTGTAGTAGATAGTCCGCTCGATGTCGTGGGCTAGGCTGGAGAGGTCCATGGCTACTCCTCAAGGGTTGGCCGCGTTGTACCACGAGAGCGCGGCCCGACGATGACCCAGGCATCGTCGTTGCCGGCCGTGTGGCGTAGCACGGGGAGTACAGGCCGGCCGGCCCAGAAGCGCGGACGCAGCCAGTTGCCGTGATGGATGCGGTGGTGTGGCGCCGGCAGCGGTGCGTCGCGGTCGAGGGCGACCACCCGGATACCGGCGGCGTGGAGCTCCGCCACGCTCACTGGATCTGGTACATCGCGCAATCCCAGACCGTTCCAGCGGTACTCAATGAGGCGCCCGCCCCAGCCGCCGCTGACCAGACCGACGCCGGCGGCGGCGCCGATGATGCCGTCGCACGTACCGCCGTGGCCCGAGAGGTGCGCCCGGGCCGCGGCGGCCTTAGCCTGTGCCTGATCGACTACCGCGACGGCCGCCCGCTGGCCGAACTCCATGAGGGGCGCCAGCGCGGGACAGCCGTCCCAGGCAACGCAGACGCCGGGGTCGCTGCCCGGGAGCGCGAGCTCCTCGACGTGTTGCCTAGCGCGGAGCACGAGTTCGTCGATCAGCTCACGTTCCCAAGCTGGCGCGCCGTCTCGCTGTGCGCCGAACGATTGGCTGGTACGCTCCAGCACCACCACGGCGGCACTGTTGTGGGAGGTAAACGGGATACCGGGCAGCACCGGAAGCTGTACACGTACTACGCCCCACAGCGCGACGTCCTCAGGCAGCCGGTCGCCGAACCAACGGGCGAGCTTACCGGTGCCGCGATCGGCGGTCAGGGTATCGGTATCGTCAAAGGCTACGTAGGCTCGTGGTGGCAGCGGCCTCTCGATGGGCTTCGTCACAGTTCTCCTGTCTCTCCGAGGGCGGGTATGCGCATCGGCTCCGTGGTCCGCCGGCTAGGCGGAATCCAGACTGTGGTCGTGTGCGCTCAGTCGCCGCCGCCGCCGGTCGACAAACGCCGCCGGCGCCGCCAGCAGCGAGAGCCCGAGCACGGTGGCCGAGGTAACAGCTGCCGCGGAGATGCGCTCCGCCGGCCCGCCGCTCGACCGTCCGCCTCCGCCACGCGTACCGCCGCCGGATTTCAAGACGGTTCCGGTCACCGTTCCGTTGGGCTCCTGAACGACGGTCCCGGTTACGACTTCGGCGCGCGGCGCCACAAAGATGCCCTCCGTCGTTGTGGAGTTTACAGCGCCCCCTGATGGGGATGTCTTGCCGTGGTGTCCTGTGCTGCTCCCGTCGCCCGAGCCGCTGCCGGAGCCGGACCCTGCGCCACCGTCGGAGCCGCTGCTGCCGCCCGATCCTGTGCCGCCGCCCGAACCGCCGCCGCCCGAACCTGTGCCGCCGCTTGAGCCATCGCCATTGTTTCCGCCTGAGCTGGCCTCGTAGCGTCGATAGGCGATAGTGAGCGAGGCGAGCTCTGGGCCGGAGTTGTGATCGGCTGTCTGCAGGGTGGCGCGGTAGGTGAGGTCCCATCCTCGTGTGCCAGAGGGAAATGTGAAGTACCCGGAGCTGCCGGCCGAATGCCAGGGCCCGCTGTCGATGCGATAGGCGATGCTCACGCGACCGTTGCCCTCTCCAGTCCAGTCGAGTGAGACGAAGCTCTTCGTGAAGTGCAGGCCACACTCCGTGGTCTTCGAGGTGGCCGTGGCCGAGGCCGGCATGCCCAGTTCGGCCACGCGGGCGCCGCCCGTGTCGGCGATGATCAAGCGGCCATCTGCGGTGACGTCCAGAGAACGCGGCTCGCGCAACTGCGCGGCGGCTTCATCCAGCGGTCCGTTTCCCCTCTGACGCACCAGGTGGCCCTGATCGTCCACCTCTATGACGCGGCTGTTTCCCGTATCGCAGATCACGGTGTTCCCCGTGGCTAAGCGCAGGGCGAAGTTGCAGTCCTTCAGTAGGTCGTCGACGGGGTCGCCGGTGTTCGTCACGTCTGTCTGGCCATACTGCCAGACGATGTCGCCACTAGGCGTAACCTGGATGACCCGGTTGGCCCAGGCGTCGCAGATGAGCGTGTCGCCGTTGCCCAGACGCTGGGCGGAGCGCGGCGAGCGGAGCTGACCGGCCGCGACGCCATCCACGCCATCTTGCCCGTAGCGCCAGACGATGCTGGCGGGCGTGTAGCCGTTGTTCGGCTTTGCCGGATCGTAGTCGGAGGTCCGCACTTCGATCACACGGTTGGCCTCTTTATTGTCGCAGATGAGGGTATTGCCGTTGGGAAGCCGTGTCGCCGAGAAGGGATCGGCCAGACGGTCCACGCCTGTCCCCCACTCCGCGGTGCTGCCGTACTGCCATACCAGATGCTTTGCGGGGGTGACCTCGAACACGCGCGTACCGCGGCGATCGGTGATCAGTGTGTTGCCGTTCGCCAGGCGCTGTGCCGCGAAGGGCCAGACGAGCTTCGGATCGTCTGCCTTAGTGTAAGACCACGCCAGTGTTCCATTAGGCCGAAACTCGCCCACCAGGCAATTCACCCGGTCGGCCAGCAGCGTGTTGCCGTTGCTCAGGCGCTGGACCGATCGTGGATCAGGCGGAAACCTGCCCGCGTAGCCTGGCGAAGAGCCGTCGAGCATCCACAGGACCTGGGGACGCAGCACCAGGCGGCCGCCTGGTGCTGCGGACAGCGCGAGCTCGGGCGGCAGCGAGGAGAAGCTGAAGTTCTCGCTGCCGCCCTCGCCGATAGTGATGCTCCGCAGGGGTGCCGCGGCTGCCAGGGCGGAGCTGTGGGTGATCGCCGAGCCGAGACTAACAGCGAGCGCCACGAGCGATCCCGCCGCGAGGAAGACGCTCCAGAACCGTCCGCTTCGACGTCTCATCGCGGGGCTCCGTGGCCGAGCGGCGGCTCTCCCGCGTGTCGATCTTTGAACGCCGGCATGTGGTGGAGCTGGCGCAGGACGAGTGCTCCGAGCAAGCCACCCAGCGCGCCGAACACTACGTGGGTGGTGGCGGCCAGGCCGAGGCCGGCCGCCAGGAAACGGAGCGGATACCGCATGATCAAGCCGACGAGGATCATGGACACGAGCTTTGCCATGTGCGCGGCCGCCCCCACGAGGGCGGCCGCGACGAAGTTGGTGAGTCTGCCGCGGAATGCCATGGCCAGCACATCCAGCGTGAAGCCGGCGGCGGCGTAGCGGACCCCATTGAGAACTCCCTGCGAGCCCATGCCGAAGAGGGCCGCCAAGGCGCCGGCGATGAGACCCATGAGCAGGCCGGCGCCTCGCTTGGGCACCATGCCCCAGCCGATCACCATGAGGGCCACCCACACGATGCCGGAGTGGCCGGGTACGTGGATGGGGATGCGCAGCAACATCTTGCCGAGGATCATGAGGTCCGCGATCAGGATGAGCGCGAGCGCCTCACGGAGCGTGAGTGACCAGATGAAGTCTCCCCGGCGGTGGCTAGCGGACACGGAGTGCTGTGACATCGCGAACTCGCTCGTGCCAGTCGATACGCGGACCACAGAGTTTGGCTGTGCCGCGGTTGGCTAGGTCGAGGATGGCGTCTTCGAGTTGAGAGGCTGTGAACTCGCCTCGCCCCGAATCGCGTAGGCCCATGCCGACGACCTCCAGCGCTGTAAAGCTCTCGACTCCCGCCTCACGGAGTACCGTTACCAGCGTTGGCCCCTTTTCGATCTTGCCGTTCTGCTTGAACGATCGCTGGGGCAGTGCTTCCAGGTCGTCCCTTGTGAACCGGTGGAGCGTGACGCCCCGGTGTCCGACGACGAGGTAGTAGGACGACGCGGAGACCTTGGAGGTCTCCGCGTCGTCCGTGATGATCGCCTCGAACGCCCAAGCGAAGCCGATCATGGCCAGGATCGTGCAGGCGCCGATGATGAGCGCCAGACGAGGCGGTGTGCCACGGTCGGTCATCGCTTGCCTCTCTCTGCCTCTCGCCGGCTACGATCACCGGACCGTGAAGTACCTGTAGCTCGAGTACGTGGCGGCGTACAGGCTGCTCGAGGGGTAGTAGGCGCGCACGCGCCACTTGCCCCTATAGGGCAAGGACGTAGTCGCCCGGTACCGTGTATAGCTCAGGTACGTGGTGTTCGTGGCCCACGCGTACTTCCTATATCGCCACGTGCCGTTCTCGTAGCGGTAAAAGAGCAGCTTGACGTTCCTGGCGCCGACTGTGTGGTGTGGCTTGAGCACGCCCGTCAGTGCGTAGCTCCGGTTGCGGTACCACGTCAGTGCGGTAATCGGCCGGCCGAGTGCTTGGGGGCGCGGTGAGATGCGCACGGCACTGCTGGTGCTGGCGGCATACACTTGGTCGCCGGCGAACACGAAACGGTAGGACATCTTGCGGGTGGGGTTTACGTCGTAGTTGATCGCTCCGCTCCGCCCGACGCTGGTGGTGCCTGCGGAAGACCAGGTAGAGCCGTCGGTGGACTGCTCGACCGTGACCTGGCCGCGGGCTGGCTCGGTGGTCAGGCCGTTCAGGGTGCCCTGGAGCCTCACCGTCTCCGCGTAGTCCACCGTTACGGCGAGCGTGGACATGGTGAGGGTGGTAGGCACTGTGTGCGTCCGTACCGACGTGCAGCGAGCGCTGACGTTGGTGGCGGCGTCGACGGCGCGCACTTCGTAGTAATACTGGCCCCAGAAGAGGACACCGGTGTCCTCGTAGGTGGTGGTGGCGCCATCGACCTGCATGACGAGGGTCTTCACGGCCGTTGACTGTGTGTCTTCGGAATCTCGCCAGCGGTAGATGCGGTAGAAACTCACGTCGCTATCCGCAGAGGCCGTCCAGTTCAGCGTCGCCTTTCCGAGAGACCCCGTGACCGTGAGCGAGGTGGGCGCCGCCGGTGGTGTCATGTCGGCGCCGGAGGCGGTGCTGAGGGCGATGTCTACGTCGGGTGTGGCGCTCTGCGCGCCCGTGAACGTCCACGTTGGAGCGCTCTGGCTGCCCAGGTAGACGTTGAAGGCTGTGTCGATGGGCGCTGGCATAAGGAAGCTGCCGGTCTTGTCTGCCTCTGTGAAGTAGACCTCGTCGTCCGGGGTACCGTTCGCGTCGTCGTCAACACCGTTGGCCTCTGTCTTCTGCAGCGAGAGGAAAGGCGCGGTTCCTCCCGTGCTCACGTTGGCCTCGACGCGCTTAGCGCCTGTGGTGCTGGTGGCCTCTCCGTTGTGCACCCAGAACCCGTCGCTGGCCATATCGATCACCGTCACCGGTGTCTCCAGGGTCCCGTTGAGCGTCTCGCCTGACCCAGCGCCGGTCTTCTTCAACGAGATGAGCAGGTAGTAGGTGCCGCTGTGGGTCACATCGCCGAACTTGGTGTAAAGCCAGCCGCCGCTGCCGCTGATCCTCCCGCTGCTGTCGGTCGTCACTACTGGGAAGGCCGACCAGTCTGACCCTCCTTCTCGTTCCTGGACCCATCTGCCGGCGCTCGCGTTCCAGACGAAACCGCGGTTCGCGGTGCTGGCTGGCGCTGGCTGGGGCGAGAAGCGTACCTTGATGTTGTAGGTCTGGCTGGCCTCTAAGCCCTCGGCGCCGAGGTGTACGGCGATCGCCGTGTGGTCGTTGGGCACGTACTGTGGATACTCGTCCGCACCGCCGGTGTAGGTTCCGGCGGCCAGCGCCGCCGGCGCGAGGACGAGCAGTGCCACCAGGGCGATCAGTGTGGCTAGAGCCAGGGTGGGCGGGGTGTGGCCACCGCCGTGGCGGGAGATCAGTCGTAGTCGCCTGGGAGATGGCATGCGTGTCCTCCTCTGCGGTTGTTGGCTGTTTGGCGGGCTGTCGGGCGTTCTGCCCTAGCGTTGTCTAGCACTGCACCTCCATGCTCGCTCCGGTGTACGTGGCGTTGTAGCCAGGCAGGGCGGCCACTTGGCCCACGAACTCCGGATCGGTGAGTTGGTGTACGACTCGCTGCACGTGCGGGTCACGGTGGGCCTCCGCGGTGGTTACTAGGTCGTAGCGTTCCCAGAAGAGCGGGATGAAGGCCAAGCGATTGGCCGCTGCCGCTTGGTGCAGGCCGACGGCGGCGTCGGCCTGGCCTTCTGCTACCAGACGGGCGGCCTCGTGATGAGTGGTTGCCGCTCTGGGGAGGCAGCGTAGCGCGTCAGGTGCAAGCTGCAGTGTTTGGAGAGCGTGTTCGAGCCAGATCCTGGTACCTGAACCCTCGTTGCGGTGCGCGAACAGTGCGCCCGTAGTAATCACATCCTGGAGGCCGGTGAGGCCTAAGGGGTTGCCGGCGGTGACCATGAGCCCCTGCTCCCGGTGCGCCAGTGTGGTAACTACCACGCACCGGCCTGGGAGTAGGTGGCGGATGTACGGTACGTTGAAGTCGCCGGAGCTGGTGTCGAGCAGGTGGCAGCCGGCGATCTGGCCGATCCCATGCCGCAGGCCGATGAGACCTTCGAGGCTGCCGGTGGGGAGTACGAGCAGCTCCGGGGACGAGGCATCGTGACGCAGTGCCTCGGCGAGCAACCCCAGGGCTGGATCGTCACTGCCCGTAATGACCACGCAGGGAGCTGCATCGACTGGCGTAAGGCCAAGCAGCTCGACCGTGGTCGAGTCCGCCGTCGCTCGATAGTACTTCTCTACATAGCCCTTTGTCTGCCGTGTCTCGCACAGCTCGACCAGACCCGCCGTTTGGAGGCGCAGCACGTGGTGGCGCACCCAAGCGGGATGGCGCCCGACAGCGGCACCCAACTGAGAGATGGTCGCTGGTGCGCGCAGGAGTCTGCGCAGGAGATCTGTCCGGCGGGTATCGGCGAGTATGCGAATCTGTCGCGTGCGGTCTTCTGCGGGCATGGACATCGTTGCGGCCTGGACCCTCGGGTGATGAGCTCGGCCGAGCGCGTCGTGAGACGCTAAGGAAACGTTTAGCGTCACATCGCCTACTGTCAGCTACCGGTCGGCCAGTGTCAAGCGCTCAGCAGTTGCGCGAGCTGGGCTGGATCGCGAGAGGTCGCCTCCACCGCTGTTGTCAATGCGGGCAACGATGATCGCCGAAGATCTCTCGATTCTCGTCGATAAAATGGCTGCAGTGTCGTCTCAGGATGCTGGATGCGCGAAAAAAGCGTGCCCGGTGATGCAGTCGATTGGTGGAGGTACTCCGTGCGCAGAATTCTCATCGTTGCCGCCGTGCTGTGCGGTGTGCTCGCGTTGGCGGGGGTGGCATCGGCCGCTCTTCGCGACGTGCCCGCAGGGTCTGGCGAGCCGGCGGTCGTCGAAACACCCAGCTCGCTGCCGAGTGATGTGCCGAGTTCCCCGCCTGCCCCCGCACCGAGCGAGTTGCCGGCGGCGACTGATTCGGGTGATCAGGGGACCGTGCAGACCGAAGCGGTAGGCAATCATGGCGCGGCCGTCTCCGCGGTCGCTCAGGATGACGAGACCGTCGCCAGCAAGACCCTGGCGAACGGCAAGACCATTACGAATCATGGTGTGGCTGTCTCGGCGGTTGCGCGCTCGCAAGCGGGCAAGCCGGAGGCTAGTACCAGCGCCGGAACACACGGCAAGGCCCGGGGGCACGGTAAGCAGGAGTAAGCTTCGAAGAGCGAAGACGCGAGGTGAGCGGCTGCGCCGGCGCCCATACAGGACGCCGGCGCAGCCGCATTTCTCAGGTCGGCGTCTGTATGCGGGCGGAGCGCTGCGGTCGACCAGTGTCTCCCCGATGTTTCAGGAATGCCCGCCTGGACGATCGAGTCTTTCTTGCGTGGTTCCTTCGCGAGGCGATCCAGTTCGCGTGCCATCAGGGGTGGAATCCGTGCTTCGCGGTGTCTGTTCCTCTGCGGAGTCCATAGACACATGAGGTCCGGAACGCGTAGTATGCATGGCAGAGGTGACCTGCAGGGCCGGCGGAGCGATCGTCAAAGTCCCTGCCCTCTAGCGTGCGGCGTTGACGCGCGCTTCGTACGACGGGGGTTTCTGCCCGGCAATCTTGTGCTTCGTGTGTCCGTGCACTGCACGTTCGGAAATCCGTTATCCGTTCCGACGTGTAGGGCAAGGTGGAGACCCTATTGAACGGGGCTCGAGACTGCAGCTCGACACTGAGCCCTCGGGATCGTCCAGGGTGGTCGTATGAGGGTCGGACAACTCGGTTTCGGGCGAGCCGGTAGGCCTGTTGCCTCCGTCTTGCTGGAGTCAAAGGCGGCACATCTGGAGTGGGTGCTTCGCAGATCGCGGACGCTCGAGCACAGGTCCGTGTCGGGGTTTCTGGGGATACCTTCCAAGGAGCCGGGGCTCATCTACCCCGTTAGTGAGTTCTCCGCGTCTGAGTTGCTGGACCGGTTCCCGGTGGATGCGATCATCGACTTCTCTTCCGATACGGGAATTTACTACTACGGAGAAGAGGCGATGAAACGGGAGATCACGATCGTCACCGCTGTCTCCCACTATCCTGACGACACTCTTGATTACATTAGGGGGCTTGCCGAATGCACAAGAGTGGTATGTTCTCCCAACATAACCCTTGGCGTGAACTTCCTGATCATCGCCGCAAAGATACTGAAAAACATAGCGCCATACACGGATATAGAGATACTCGAAGAGCACTTCAAGAGTAAGAGCGAGGTATCTGGTACCGCGAAGAAGATAGCGGACGCGCTCGAGCTTCCAGAGGATTCGATCAAGACAATCCGCGCTGGGGGGATCATCGGGGTTCACGAAATCCTGTTCGGGTTTCCCCACCAAACGGTGAGGCTGAAGCATGAGTCGATCTCCCGCGAGGCGTTCGGCGGCGGCATACTGTTCTCTCTGGAACATATCCAGAGCAAGCCTATCGGCTTCTATACCATGGAGGACTTGCTCATCCCCTACTTCCGGCTAGACGCGTCTGAGAGCGAACTTGCCAGAGAGTGCAAGAAGCCATGGTGGAGAGTCTGGGGGGCGCGTAGAGGACCCCGAGGGCGGTCGAATTGGTCGTCGCCCGACAGACAGGTAATCTCCGTTTCTGTGAACGACCAGGGCGAAGCTCGAAGCGCGGAGAGGAGTACCTCCCACGCACACTAGCGTACTGGCAGGCAACGGCCCTGAGGCTGCCGAGCCGTCATCCCCAGTGACCTCCTGATAGGCTAGACGCTGCTCTGTGCTGCTGGGCTCGTCGGGCTGTGGTGCCGCGGCGGCTCAGGTCGAGTTGACTGTGCCAGACCTGTTTTCACAGCGCCTCCTGCCCCGTCGGGCCCTCGCCCGCACGTTCCGTTCGCTGCGATACAAGACGTACCGGCTCTATTTCTTCGCGCAGCTCATCTCCATGAGCGGTACGTGGATGGAGTCGGTGGCCCTGGGCTGGCTCGTGCTGGAGCTCACCGGGAGCGCGATGGATCTCGGGATCACGGTGGCCCTTCAGTTCACGCCCGTCCTGGTGCTCGGTCCGTGGGCGGGCCTGATCGCCGACCGCATGGACAAGCGGCGGCTGCTGTTTTTCACGCAGGTCGCCGCCGCCGTGTTCGCACTCTGCCTCGGCCTGCTTACGCTCACGGGGGCTGTCAGCGTGTGGGTGGTGTGGGTGCTGGCTGTGCTCACTGGGACGGCTACCGCACTGGATTCCCCGGCCAGGCAGACATTCATCGTCGAGATGGTGGGGCGCCATGATCTGGCGAACGCAGTGGGCTTGAACAACGTGATCGTGAACGCCTCGCGCCTGATCGGACCGGCAATCGCCGGCGCCCTCATCGCCCGTGTCAACGTTGCCTCGTGCTTCCTCGTCAACGCAGCCTCGTTCCTGGCCATGGTGGCCGCCTTGTTGGCCATGCGCCCAGAGGAGCTCCAGCGCAGCGCACCGGTACGGCGCGCGCGACGGCAGGTACGGCAGGGGTTGGCCTATGCTTGGCGGACGGTAGACTTGCGCGTGCCGCTGCTCATGATGGCGGCGGTCAGTACGCTCGGGTACAACTTCTCAGTCCTGCTGCCGGTGCTTGCCAAGGAGGTGTTCGGCCGCGGCGGCGGCACGTATGGCGCGTTCACGGCGGCCATGGGGGCGGGTGCGCTGATCGGTGCGCTGGTCACGGCCGCTCTAGCGCGCGCGAACCGCCCATTACTTCTGCTGTCCACGGCCGCGTTCGGCGTGTGTACTGTCGCGGTGGCGCTCGCGCCCACACTCACGGCTGCCTTCGTTCTGCTCGTTCCTTTGGGCGCCGCCGCCGTGATGTTCGTGGCCACCGTGACATCGCTGCTGCAACTCCATGCGGCGCCAGCCATGCGCGGTCGCGTGATGTCGCTGTGGTCTATGCTCTTCCTAGGCGCCACGCCTCTCGGCAGCCCGCTCGCCGGCGCGCTGGCCGCGGGGTTCGGCGCCCGGGTAGCACTCGCGTGCGGTGGCGCTGCCACGCTCATCACTGCGGTGGCAGCGGCTGCCGGACTGCGCCGCTTCCGGCGGCATGTCTCGGGCTGCGAGCCCCCCGCGACCCTGCCGGATAGCCCGGAGGGCGCGCTGCCCGTCCCTCCCCCGAGAACTGGCCGCGACCGCCGGGCGCCACACTGATGGTGTCCAGGCTGGCGCTCAGGCTACGTGGCGGTCAGCCTCGCGGGCTGACACGGAGGATCGCCCCCTGTCTTTGCAGCCGTGCGGTGAGCAGGGTAGATTGCAGCGATGAAGTGCGGGAGCTGACGCTTCCCTAGGGACTGAAAGGATCCGACCGCATGTACTACCCCACCTACAGGATGCGACGCCTGCGGCAGACAGCGACCCTCCGTCACCTGCTGCGGGAGACTAGCCTGAAGCCCGAAGACCTGGTGTTGCCCCTGGTCGTGCGGCACGGAGAGAACGTGCGGGAACCCATTCCGGGCATGCCGGGGACGCACCTGCTTTCCATCAACAACCTGATCGCCGAGATCCGCGAGGCACAGGAGATCGGGGTGCGCGCGGTGTTCCTCTTCGGTGTGCCGTCGCACAAAGACGTCGGGGCCTCGGCGGCCTACGATTCGGAGGGCGTGGTACAACTCGCCGTCAAGGCCATCAAAGACGAGTACCCGGATATGGTAGTCATCACCGATGTGTGCGTGTGCGCCTACACCGGTAGCGGCTACTGCGGTATCTTTCAGGAGGGGCGCATCCTCAACGACGTGACGCTGGAGGTGCTCGTCAAAGTGGCTGTCAGCCACGCTGAGGCGGGTGCCGACATCCTCGCCCCCTCAGACATGATGGACGGCAGGGTGGCCGCCATCCGCTCAGGGCTGGACGACGAAGGCCTGCACGACACGATCATCATGCCGGTGGCGACCAAGTTCGCCTCCTCCTTCTACGAGCCGTTTCAGACCGCCGTGGTAGGTGCGCATCCACTCTTCGGCGATCAGCTCACGTACCTGGTTGATCCCGCGAACGGCGAGGAGGCTGTCCGCGAGGCCCTGCTCGACATCGAGGAGGGCGCCGACATCATCATGGTTAAGCCCGCGCTGCCATACCTGGACGTGGTCAAGGTGCTCAAGCAGGAGACCAAGTTCCCGCTGGCGGTGTACAGCGCGGGCGGCGAGTACGCGATGTTCAAGGCCGCGGCCAAGGAGGGCTGGCTAGACGAGCGCGCCGCCGTTCTCGAGGCGATGACGGCCTTCCGTCGTGCCGGCGCAGACCTCATCGTCACCGATTATGCGCGCGACGTGATCCGCTGGCTGGGCTAGGCTAGAGAGGATGCGGAGCGCGTCTGGCTCGAGGGAGTCAGACGCGCTCCGCGCATCTCTGAAGGAACGCCATCGAAGTTCCCATGCCCACTCCGACGCGCTCTCCGAGTCGCGGGAGGCGGGGCCGCCTGGCGCGGGGTATCATGTGCATTCGTGAAACCGAATTCAGCTCTCTTCTCCAACCTTGTCCGTCTCTTCGTTCGGCACGACTGGTGTTGCCGGTGAAGGGCTCCGTGCCTGCCGCCACCGTCCCGCGCCTTGCCCTGTACCTTCGTAAGGTACGCGAGCTGCGCGCCCAGGGGAGAGAACGCGTGTCTTCGCAAGAGTTAGCCGAGCTGGTCGATCTCAACCCCGCTCAGATCCGCAAAGACCTCTCGTACTTCGGCGAGTTCGGCGTACGTGGCGTGGGGTACGAGGTCGCCCGGCTGGCCGGCGAGATAGAGCGGTGCCTAGGGCTCTCGCGCACCTGGAACATGATCATCGTCGGTGCCGGCCAGTTGGGCACGGCCCTTGCCTGGTACCGCGGCTTCACGCAGCAGGGCTTCCGGCTGGTCGGGGTGTTCGACAGCTCTCCCAAGAAGATCGGCGGCAGTATCGGCCCCGGTCAGGTCATGGCGGTCGCCGGCCTGGAACAGTTCTGCCGCCAGCGAGACGCCAGCGACGAGCGCGTCGACATCGCCCTGGTCGCGGTGCCCGCCGAGGCTGCGCAGGTCACGGTGGATCGGCTGGTCGCGGCCGGCATACGCGCCATCCTGAGCTTTGCGCCGGTTCGCGTCTCTGTGCCACCCGAAGTGTTGGTACGGCAGGTCGACCTCTCGAGCGAGCTCATGCACCTGTCGTTCTTCCTGAGTCATGAACACGCGTCGTCCTGACGGTACGTTTTCGGCCGCGGGCGGGGAGACGGTGTGCTCCGGTCGCGTGCTCGAGGACCTGCGGCAGGTGGCAGCTCCCTTCGGCGAGGTATCGTCTGAAGCTATCCCGTTGCCTTTCGCCGAACTGCTGCGAGATGCGCCGCGCTCATACGCCGCGCTGGCAGTAGAGCTGGTGTACGAGGGCTATCTCCTGCACTACCGGAGCAGTCGCGTGCTCCAGGGCGCCACCGCCGAGACACGGCTGCTCGCCGGCGACCACTTCTACGCCCGTGGCTTGGGACTGGTTGCCCAAGCCGACGACATCGAGGCCGTGAGCCTGCTCGCGCGGCTCATGGCTGCGTGTTCGTGCCTGCGGGTGCAGCACCTGCCGTTCCACCTGGACGACACCTTGTGGGAGATCACGGCTCTGGCCGTGGGGTCCAACGATGTATCCTGCCGCGAGTGCGGCGCTCGTGCGCACGCGGTCGCCGCCGATCTCATAGCCGCCGAACGAGCTGCCGAGCTGCCAGAGATGCTCGGGCCGTCCGTCCGCGAGCTTCATTCTCAGGGAGCGCACTGGAGGCCAAGCGGTGTCGTTGCGTAACTACATAGAGGTGCTGCGCCGGGAAGGCGAGTTGGCGGTAGTAAAGGCAGAGGTTGACCCGTACCTCGAGATGGCCGAGATCGCCGATCGCGCGGTGAAAGCGCACGGGCCCGCACTGCTGTTCGAAAAGCCCAAGAACAGCGGCTTCCCCGTGCTCATGAACCAATTCGGCACGCTGCGCCGTATGGAGCTCGCCTTGGGTGCTCCGCTCGAGGAGCTCGCCGGGCGCATCGCGCAGCTCATCGATCTCCAGTTACCGCAGGGCCTCGTAGGCAAGGTGAGGGCCCTGGGGCAGCTGCGCGAGCTGGCCTCATTCGTGCCGCGCGTGGTCAAGAAGGCCGCTTTCCGCGAGGTCGTCGTGGATCCGCCCAACCTGCGCGCCCTCCCCGTCCTCACGACCTGGCCGGCCGACGGCGGCCCATTCATCACGCTTCCCGTGGTTATCACTCGCGATGTACGCGGCCGTCCCAACGCCGGCATGTACCGCTTGCAGGTCTACGATCAGCGGACAACCGGCATGCACTGGCACGTACATCACGATGGGGCGGCTAACTTCCGTGAGTCAAAGGGCCGCCTCGAGGTCGCCGTGGCACTCGGTACCGACCCGTGTGTGACGTATGCGGCTACCGCTCCGCTGCCGCCGGGGATCGACGAGCTCATGTTCGCCGGCTTCCTGCGTGGCGAGGCGGTGGAGGTATGCTCCTGCTCGACGGTGAACCTCGAGGTACCGGCCGATGCCGAGATCGTGCTCGAAGGGTATGTGGAACACGGAGAGGAGCGCCTTGAAGGGCCATTCGGCGATCATACGGGCTACTACTCTCTGGCCGACCGCTACCCCGTGTTCCACGTAACGGCGATGAGCCATCGTCGAGATGCCATCTACCCGGCTACCATCGTTGGCAAGCCGCCGATGGAGGATTGCTTCCTGGGCAAAGCAACAGAGCGGCTGTTCCTCCCGCTCCTCCGGCTCACGCTGCCAGAGGTCGTCGATATGGAACTGCCGGTGGAAGGCGTGTTCCACGACTGCGCCATCTTGAGCATACGCAAGGCGTTTCCCGGCCACGCCCAAAAGGTCATCCATGCCGTGTGGGGAATGGGTCAGATGATGTTCACGAAGTTCGTCGTGATTGTGGACGAGCACGTCGACGTGCACGATCCGCGCGAGGTTGCCTGGCGCGTGTTCAACAACGTTGACCCCGCGCGCGACTGCGTGGTCGTCCCCGGGCCTCTCGACGTGCTCGATCACGCCAGCCCGCTCCCCCGGTTCGGTGCCAAGATGGGGATCGACGCCACTCGGACCTGGCCCGAGGAGGGGCACGGGCGCGAGTGGCCGGATGAGATCGCCATGGATCCCGAAGTGGTGGCGCGCGTTACGGCCCGCTGGCACGAGTTCGGCCTGCCGCTCACGTGAGCGACCCGTCATCCGTGTCGTCCGCGACGCTGGAGAAAGATGCCAGCGGTCGACTCAAACTTTTCGCGCGGCTCATCAAGGTGGAGCACAGCGTGTACGCGCTCCCGTTCGCCTACGTGGGTGCTCTGCTGGCCGAACGGCGGGTCCCGTCGTGGCAGGCGTTGCTGTGGATCACCGTGGCCATGGTCGCCGCGCGCAGCGGCGCCATGGCCCTGAACAGGCTCATCGACGCCGACCTCGACGCCCGCAACCCGCGTACGGCCAGCAGAGAGATCCCCGCCGGCCTGCTGCGTCGCGGCGAGGTCCTGCTCTTCAGCGCTGCCTCGCTCGCCGTCCTCGTCGTGGCGGCGTTCCAGCTCAGCCAGCCCTGCCGTTACCTGTGGCCGATCCCCGTGGTCGCGTTCGTGCTCTATCCGTACACGAAGCGCTTTACGTCTCTCTGCCACTACATCCTCGGCCTCACCGATGGCCTGGCGCCAGCCGCGGCGTGGGTAGCTGTCACGGGCGGCGTCGACTGGGCGCCGGTGCTCCTGTTCTTGGCTGTCGGGCTGTGGGTGGGCGGGTTCGACGTCATCTACGCGATCTTCGACGTGGACTTCGATCGGCGCGAGGGGGTCAAGTCGATCCCGGCGGCGGTGGGCGAACGCACGGCGCTGGCCATCGCCGCCGCCTCGCATCTTGGCGCGGCGGCGCTCTTGCTGCTCGTAGGGGGCTTGCTGGACCTCAGCTGGCTCTACACAGTCGGCTGTGTTCCCGTGGCCGCCCTCCTCTTGTGGCCGCACGTCGATATCGCCCACCGCGGCCTGCGGCGTGTCGGCATGCGCTTCATGAGCATCAACGGGGCGGTGAGCGTGCTGTATGGTGCCGTAGTACTGGCCGAGGTACTCGTCGCGTAAAATCGGACGCTGGTCTTGCCGCCCGCTTGCATCGGCGGGTGGCGCCAAGCACTATGGCATGAGGGGATGCCGCAATTGCAGAAAGGGAGTCGAGTACAGTGAGACGGTTGTGGAGGTATCTCGCGGCGTGTCTAGTGGTCACCGGACTGCTGCTGGGTGGTATGGCGTGCGGCAGAGGCGACGAACACATCTCACCGAGCCCTACGGCCAACAAGGTCGGCACGGTGGCTATCGTTACTCCGGAGAAAGCTAATGACTATGGATGGAACGAGCAGGGGGTAGAGGGAGTTCGAGCGGCGGCCAAGGCCGCTGGCGCGGAGGTTATTGTCCAGGATGGTGCCGGCTACGGCGACATCACGTCGATCTTAAACCAGCTGGCGGCATCTAAACCACAGCTCATCTTCGCCTGGGCCAGCGGCTATAACACCGTGGCGGCGGAGGTCGCTCAGCAGCGTGGCATCCCCGTGGTGATCGTCGGGGCTGGCGGCGATACCGCCAATGTGCCGGGATGCGTGGTCGATTTCGAGACGGAGGCCCATAAGGGCTCATACCTCGCCGGCGTGCTGGCCGCCCGCATGACGCGGACCGGTACGGTGGCCATCGTGGTGTCTGCCGAAGACGAGAACTGGACCAAGATGTCGGGTGGGTTCATCGCCGGAGCACGCGCGACCCTGCCCGATATCCATATCCTGTATGCGCAGATCGGCCAGGCCGGGTACGCTGACGCAGCCGGCGGCAAGCGGGTTACGCAGAGCGCTATCGCCGGAGGGGCCGACGTCGTGTTCGGCATGGGCGACGGCTCCTCGTTCGGCATGATGCAAGCGTGCGAGACGTCGCGGCCCCCGGCCGGCGCCGAAAAGGTCTGGTTCATCGACGTGATCGGCGACAAGAGTTCTCTGGACGAGCGCGGCATCTACCTCTCGTCGGTGGTGTGGGATCTCTCCTCTCTGGCGACGCTGGCGATCAAGCAGGTTGAGCAGGGGGCATTCGGGAGCGAGACCTACTGGCTGAATACGGAGAACGGGATCGGGTTGCTGCGCACGCAGTGGATCCCAGGCGACGTTTGGGCGGCGGTCGAGGAGGCGGCTGCGGGGATCGCGGCCGGAGATATCGACGTACCGCTTACAGCCACCGGCGCCGAGGTAAAGGACTTCCTGAATCGGGACGAGTGATGGATCGCAGCGACTCCCGCGGTCGCGGGTCGGTCCGGGTCGGTTCTCCGTAACACCATGCTGCTCGTCGAGCTACAGGGGGTTACCAAGACCTTTCGCGACGTGGTGGCTGTCGATGCTGTCGATCTGAACCTGCGCGGCGGCGAGGTCCACTGTCTGTTGGGGGAAAACGGCGCCGGCAAGTCGACGCTCATGAACGTGCTGGCGGGCGTCTACGTTCCGGACAGAGGCAGTGTGTTGCTCGGCGGACGACCGGTGCGTCTCACGTGCCCTCGCGACGCCATCGATCTCGGCATCGGCATGGTGCGGCAGCACAGCAACTTAGTCCCGACGTTCACGGTACTCGAGAACCTGATGCTCGGTGCGGAGGGGGGCATACGCCTCCGCACCAGCACGGCCGAGCGCATGTTCGCCGACCTGTCGGCTCGACTGGGCGTTCAGATCGACCACGATGTCGAGGCCGGCCGGCTGGCCTTGGGACAACAGCAGCAGGTCGAGATCATCAAGGCATTGTGGCGCGAGCCCAAGGTACTCATCCTCGACGAGCCGACCTCCATGCTCTCGCCTCAGGGCATTCGCGATCTGGAGCGTGTGCTGGTGGAGCTCAAGCGACAAGGGCTGGCGATC
Source organism: Thermoleophilia bacterium (assembly GCA_040772045.1). Taxonomy (GTDB): domain Bacteria; phylum Actinomycetota; class Thermoleophilia; order UBA2241; family UBA2241; genus JAXGYV01. The sequence goes on along the minus strand of JAXGYV010000003.1, from coordinate 161,815 downwards.
GTCTTCATTACGCACAAGCTCCACGAGGCCATCGATGTAGCGGACCGCGTGTCGGTCATGCGGCGCGGGCGAGTGGTGGACACGATTGGTCCAGAGCGGTTGCGCAGCGCGACACGCCAGGAGATTCAGACGGAGATCGTCGCGCTCATGTTCCCCCAAGATGCCGCGAGCGTGGCACAGCTTCCCGAGCTGAGCGAGGCCCTTTCGCCGAGCGGCCAGGCGCCGCCTCCGACCGGTCCGTCGCTGCTCGAAATCGACCGCGTGGTAGTGCCAGGAGAGCGTGGCGAGGTCGGGATCTGGCGTCCGCTGAGCCTCACCGTGCACGCTGGTGAGGTTGTCGGAGTGGCGGGCGTCGATGGCAGCGGGCAGGGACCGCTGGCTGAGGCCATTGCCGGGCAGCGGCCTATCACGGCGGGCGATGTCCGACTGAGTGGGCGTTCGCTGGTACACCTGGACGTTCGCGCACGGCAGCGTCTTGGGCTTCGCTACGTCACAGACGATCGTGAGGGCGAGGGGCTGGTTGGGCCGCTGCCAATCTCGCTGAACTTGCTGCTGAAGCGGATCGGCACGGCGCCGTGCTGGCGATACGGATTCGTCAGGCAGGACCATGTCGAGGCCAACGCCAGGCAGCTGCTGTCCACGTTCGGCATCGACGTCGATATCCGCGCGTCCGCCGAGACGCTGTCGGGTGGCACCATGCAGAAGACGCTGCTGGCCCGGGAACTCTCGTTCAATCCTTCGGTGGTCGTGTTCAACAAGCCGACGCACGGGCTAGACGTGAAGACGACCGTGGCCGTGCGCGCGCATATCCGCGAACTCGTGCAGAACGGTGCGGCCGCGCTCGTGGTCTCGACAGATCTGGAGGAACTGCTCCAACTCTGCGACCGTATCGCTGTACTGGCCGGCGGGAGCCTGGCCGGCGTGGTCGCCAACCGGCCGGGCGCTGGACGGGAAGTCGGGATGCTGATGGTCGGTGGGGCGCGAAGTGCGTGAGATGAGTGGTCGCCCGGGCTTGTCGCGTGGCAGGCGGCCCCGCTTTTACACGGCCGGGAGGTTCTTGCCGGTCGTGGGGCGGGCCGCCCTCCCGGTGGCCATGGCCGTCGCGGCCGGGGCGGTGCTGCTGCTGGCCCTAGGCCGCGATCCGGTCGCCTTCGGCGGAGCTATTCTGAGGAACGGCCTGACTACCGCGGTGGGGCTCGAGCAGACCATCATTCGCATGGCACCGCTGTTGCTGATGGGAACCGGGTTCATCGTCGCCTTCCAGGCGGGGCTCTGGAACATCGGCGGCGACGGGCAGTTCCTCATGGCCGCCGCCCTGGTGGGGGGTCTCGGACCTCCCCTGGTCGCGAGTCTGCCCGTATGGGCGGCGTGGGTCGTTCTCTGCGGCATTGGCTGTCTTGCCGGAGCCGCGTGGACGCTCGTGCCCGCGTTCTTGAAGGCCTGGTATGGGATGAACGAGATCATCACCTCGCTGATGATGGCGATGATCGGGATCAATCTGGCCAACGTGCTCATTAAGGGGCCGTTTCTCAGCGAGAAGACGACGGTGCCCCAGACGGACGTGGTCGCATGGGTGGATCGCCTTCCCTATCTGCCGGGAACGCGCATTCACGTCGGGATCGTCGTGGCGGTGGTCGTGCTGCTCCTCGTTCACCTGATGCAAACGCGAACAGCTTACGGGCTGCGGCTGAGAGTGCTCGGTGTGAACCGCAGAGCGGCGTTGCACGCGGGCCTGCCGGTAAAACGCGACATTATGACCGCCTTCGCGCTGAGTGGAGGGCTCATCGGCCTCGCGGCCGCGGTCGAGGTACTCGGCGTCTGGGGGTACGTGCGCGCCGACTGGAACCCCGCCTTTGGGATCACGCTGTTCGCCCTGGTGTTTCTGGCCGAGTTGAACGTCCTCGCCACTATCCCGCTGGTGTTCTTCTTCGCGGTGGTCTCAATCGGCGGACATGCGGCGGCGCTCCAGACTCGGCTGCCCAGCGACTTCCTGCTGCTGCTCATCGGCCTCGTCCTGCTGTTCATGGTCCTCACCCGCTGGCTGCGGAGTCGCCGGCGGGCGAGCGGTACCGGGCTGGCCCTCCCTCCGTCCGGGGAGGCGAGCTAGGATGCACAGCATCTTCACAGTCGATCTCCTGGCCGCTCTGGTCGCTGGGGGCGTGCTGGCCGGTATGCCGTTGCTCCTGGCCGCGCTCGGCGAGACGATCTCCGAACAAGCCGGCGTTCTGAACATCGGGCTCGAGGGCATGATGCTGCTGGGTGCGTACGCGGGTTTCGTGGCGGCCGAAGTATCTGGCTCGAGTTGGCTGGGTTTCCTGGCGGCCGCGGCGACCGGTCTGGTGCTCAGCTCTCTGGTGGCCTTGCTCTGCGTGTACATGGGTCAGAACCAGATCGTCGTGGGTATCGGAGTCTTGCTCAGCATGGAGGGGCTCACCAGCCTCCTGCACGCGGTGCAGTACGGCGAGACGTACGAACGCCTCAGCAAAGTCCACGAGGTGTCTCTGCCGCTGCTCGATCGCCTCCCCGTGCTTGGTCCCAGCTTGTTCAGCCAGCCAGCTATCGTCTATCTGACGCTGCTGCTGGCGGTACTGGTCAGCGTCGTGCTGTGGAGAACACGGTGGGGCCTCTACGCTCGCGCTGCCGGATCGAGGCCCGCGGCGCTCGATGCCGCCGGAGTCAATGTGGCCCGCGTGCGAACCTGTGCCGTGCTCTGCACGGGGCTGCTCGCGGGCCTGGGCGGCGGCTATCTGTCGATCGTCAGCGCCGGTGTGTTCGTCCCCTTCATGACGCAAGGTGGCGGCTTCATCGCCATCGTTATTGCCATGCTTGGGCGAGGCAGGCCGACGTGGGTTGTGCTCGGCGCCTTCCTCTTCGGCATCTCGATGTCGTTCTCCACCGCGCTGCAGCTGGCCGGCATTGGTCTGCCGACCGACGTGGTCCAAATGCTACCCTTCATCGTAGTGATCCTCGCCCTCATCGTGTTCGCGCGGCGAGCGATCCTGCCGGCGGCCCTGGCCACACCATTTGTGCGTGGCGGGCAAAGCCAGGTATGAGACGATGAAGGGGACCGTCTCGAGCAGGGAGGATGAGCCGATGCGCAACGCAGACTTCACATTGAGCGCCGGGCCCACTGCTATTGGCGCGCCGGTGCTCGCGGCCATGGGCGCGCCCATGTGCTACCACTACGATCCCGCCTTCGTTGAACAGTATCGGCGTACTGAGCGCAAGGTCGGAGTGGTCATGGCTGCGGAGCGAGCCGACGCTCTGCTCATGCATGGCGAGGCCGTTCTCGGCCTGGAGGCGGCGTGGCGAGCTGTCGTGCGGCCTGGTATGCACTGCCTCAACCTGGTCTCGGGCGTGTTCGGCGAGGGGATGGGCGCTTGGCTCCGCACCTCGCAGGGCGTGGTTCACGAAGTCGTTGTGGGCTACGACGACGCGATCGACCCGGCCGATGTGGAGCGTTCCTTCCGTGCACACCCGGAGATCGAGCTGGTCACGGTGGTGTACTCGGAGACTCCGTCGGGGACGCTCAATCCGGTGGCGGAGATCGCGCGCATCGCCAAGGAGCATGGGGCCATCACGCTCGTGGATTGCGTCTCCGCCGTGGGCGGCATGCCGTTCGAAGCGGACCAATGGGATCTGGATATCTGCGTCGCCGGCGCGCAGAAGTGCCTCGCGGGACCTCCGGGCATCACGCTGATCACCGTGAGCGCCGACGCATGGGCCGTCATCGCGCGGAATCCCACTGCGCCACGTGGATCGTACCTGTCCCTGGTGGACTGGAAGGAACGCTGGCTCGGTGAAGGCCGTTTTCCGTTCACACCCTCGGTGGTCGAAGTACGCGCCGTCGAGGCCGCGTGCGACGCTTTCCTAGCGGAAGGTCGCCAGGCCGTGTTCGCGCGCCATGCCCTCGCCGCTCGGACGTGCCGCCAAGGGGTACGGGCGATGGGACTCGACTTGTGGCCGAAGAGAGACGAGATCATGTCTCCTTGCGTCACTGCCGTCAGGCTGCCGGAGGGCCTCTCTGATTCGGCAGTGCGAGAACACGCGATGCGGTGGTACGGCGTAGCGCTCTCGGGAGGGCACGGCGCGGGCAATCTGGTGCGCATTGGCCACATGGGCGAGACGGCCCGCTCCCTGTTTCCCGTAGTCGGACTGGCGGCTCTCGGACGCACGCTGGCGGACTTGGGGGCGTCGGTGGACATAGGGCCCGGCCTCGAGGCAGGGCTGCAGGTGCTGTCCGGCGCGGGTGAACACCCGTCCGGTTGATGCTCGCGTGCTAGAATCGCGCCGCACATGACGGGTTTGCCCAGCACGATATTCGTGGGTGTCAGTGGCGCGAGCGGTGCGGTCTACGCACAGCGGCTGCTTCAACAGCTCTCCTTCCGCGGCTGTCGGCTCGCGCTGTGCCTCTCCGATCCCGGGCTCCAGGTGGTGTGCCACGAGCTGGGCATCACGGCATCCGAGCGCGACGAGGCCACGCGCGTCTTCCTCAAAACGAGCCACGCGAACGCCACTGTCTACCACCCCGACGACCTTGGCGCCGCGGTCTCCAGCGGCACGGCGGCGCCCGATGCGGTGGTCGTTTGCCCGTGCTCGCTCTCTAGTGCTGCTGCCATCGCCTTGGGTACCACCAGCACGCTGATCCACCGGGTGGGGATGGTGGCGCTCAAGGAGCGGCGCCCGCTGGTCCTGGTGCCGCGTGAGATGCCGCTCTCCTCTATCCATCTTCGGCGGCTGCTGGAGGCGAGCGAAGCGGGAGCCTATGTGGTGCCCGCCATGCCCGGATTCTATGGCCGGCCGCAGACGCTTCAAGACGTTGTCGACTCAGTCGTTGGCAAGGTGCTCACGGTTCTCGGTTTCGAACACACACTGTACCCCGCATGGGGTGGAGAAGACGCGTGATGCAAACGGGCGCCCGTGCGCCGTCGCGTCAGCCCGAGCGCATTCGAGACATGTTCGATCGTATCGCGCGGCGCTACGACCTCATGAACACGATCATGACGGTGGGGCTCGATCGGTGTTGGCGATCTCTGGCCGCCGCCGAGGCTCATCTGCAGCCCGGCGAGCGGGCACTCGACGTCTGTTGCGGTACCGGAGATCTCTCGCTCGCCATCGCCCAGCGGTTCCCCGGGGTGCAAGTGGTCGGCTTGGATTTCAGCGAGGCGATGCTGGTATGTGCGCGGAAAAAGGCGGAGGAGTTCGCGCGACGGCGCGCGAGGCACAACGCCGTCGTGCCAACCTTCATAGTCGGCGATCTTCTGAACCTGCCCTTCGCCGACGATCACTTCGCCGCCACTACTGTCGCCTTCGGCGTACGCAATGTGGCGGATCTGCCCGGTGCCCTTCGGCAGATGGTACGGGTCACGCGGCCAGGGGGCAGCGTAGTATGTCTCGAGATCACTACGCCGCCACCGGGCTTCGGGCGTCGGTTCCACAGCTTCTGGTTCGATCGTGCTGTGCCGGGCCTCGGGCGCCTCGTCGCCGGTGATGGTTCGGCGTACTCCTATCTCCCCTCATCTGTGCGATCGTTCCCCCCGCCGCCGGAGCTGGCTACGATGATGGCGCAGGCTGGTCTGGTCGACATCCGGTATCGTCGTCTCGGATTGGGCATCGTGGCTCTCCACGTGGGCCAGGTACCCAAGAGGTCGATGTGACGTGACGACGACACCTCATCAGCTGAGTTGGCGGGGGGCTGCCCAGAAGCGGCGCTTCGCTACCGGTCTGCGTTGTGTAGAGGCTCGGCTCGACGCGGTCGCCACACGCTTCTCCGGCCAGCTTCGCAGATCCACTGAGGCTACATTGAACGCTGGCGGAAAGCGGCTGCGACCGCTTCTCGCTTTGCTCTGCGCGCGGAAAGACGCGCCGCTCGACGGCCCGGTCATCGGAGTTGCCGCCGCCGTGGAGCTGCTGCACATGGCCACGCTGGTTCACGACGACGTGCTCGACGGCGCCGCGTTGCGGCGGGGCCGTCCGACGGTGGTCAGGGAAGCCGGCGTTCATGTGGCGACCTCAGTCGGCAACTACCTCCTCGCGGCGGCGTTCAGCGAGATCGTAGATACCCGTCATCCCGAGGCGGTCGCTGTGTTGAGTGACGTGGCCACCGGGCTCTCCGAGGGGGAGATCCTGCAGATGCACGAGGCCTATCTGGTCGCTGTGGAGCCAGACGCGTACGTCAGACGCTGTACACTGAAGACGGGCGGCCTCTTCGCCGCCTCCTGCCGGCTGGGCGCTGTGGTCACCGGCGCGCCGCCGGCGGTCGCGCGGGAGCTGGAAGAATACGGCCGTCTGCTGGGTGTGGCGTTCCAGATCTTCGACGATATCCTCGACTTCACGGGCGAGGAGATGACTACGGGAAAGCGGACGGGCACGGACGTTCGTGACGGTACGATGACGTTGCCGCTGATCTACGCGCTGGCCGTGTCTCCCGGCCTGGCCGATGTGCTCGGCAGGCGGCAGAAGGCCGAGGCCGACGTGGTGCGTGTGGTGGATGAGGTACGGCGCTGTGGCGCGCTGGACAGAGCTCGTGAGGCGGCCCTGGGCTACGTCGCGGCCGCCCGCGAGCGCCTCGCGGCGTGCCCCGACGATATGGAGAAAGACCTGCTCGGCCAGCTTGCCGGGCGGGTAGTGGACCGGTATAGCTGAGTGTGTCAGGAAGGGTAGCAGGGCTGTGGATGTGCAGGACAGAGAGCGACTCGCCGGGCGGGCGGGCCTTACGAATATCTGGGAGAAGGTACAAGAGGGCATCCGTCTGAACGCCGACGATGCGCTTACCCTGTTGACGAGTCGCGACCTCCTGGCGCTCGGCGCGCTCGCTGACTTCGCGCGCGCGCGCGCCGTTGGCGACCAGGTCTACTTCATCTGCAATCGTCACATCAACCACACCAATGTGTGTCGCAACGGATGTCTCTTCTGTGCCTTCAGTCACCAAGATGGCGATGCCGATGCGTACACGCTCTCGGTGGACGAGGTGCTGGAGAAGGCGCGGTCGGCGCTCACCGGCGGGGTTACGGAGATCCACATCGTGGGCGGTGAGCATCCCGGCCTTCCCTACTCCTACTACGTGCAGATGCTGCGCGGCCTGAAGGAACTAGCGCCCGAAGTGCACATCCAGGCTTTTACGGCCAGCGAGATCGTTTACCTTGCGGGTCTCGCCGGGACTTCGGTCGAGGAAGTCCTGCTCGAGCTCAAAGAGGCTGGGCTGGGATCGCTGCCTGGCGGGGGTGCGGAGATATTCGCGGCACGCGTGCGCGACCTCGTGTGCAACCGCAAGATCAGCGGGGAGCGGTGGCTGGACGTTATGCGTGCCGCCCATAACGCTGGCCTGCGGTCGAATGCCACCATGCTCTACGGTCACGTAGAGCGGCCAGAGGAGATCGTCGATCACCTGCTGCGACTGCGCGACCTGCAAGACGAAACGGCGGGTTTCAACTCCTTCATCCCACTCTCCTTCCAACCGGACAATACGAAACTGGCGGATCTGCCCGGCCCATCTGGTTACGACGATCTCATCATGCTGGCTGTCGGCAGGCTCGTGTTGGATAACTTCCGCCACGTGAAAGCGTTCTGGATCAACGTTGGTCTCAAGCTTGCCCAGGTTTCGCTAGCCTTCGGTGTGAACGACCTGGACGGCACCGTGGTGGAAGAGAAGATTAGCCACGCGGCCGGAGTCGACACGGCTCAGGCGATCGAGCGGAACGAGCTCGTGCGGCTTATCCGCAATGCGGATCGCATCCCGGTGGAGCGCGATACGCTCTATAACGTCGTGCGGAGTTACCAGGTGGAGCGGTGAGCAGCGCTGGCGGGTCGCCGCCGCGCGTGGGACGCATCGACTTCGTCAACTGCTTTCCTCTCTACGTGTACTTCGAGGAGGAACTCGCCCGACTCGGTATGACCGCTGAAGTGGTAGAAGGGAGTCCGACCGAGCTCAACCGCATGCTGGTCGCCGGACGCATCGATCTCACCTTCTGCTCTTCCATCGAGTACGCGCGGCATGCGGATGTACTCACCGTGCTCGGTGACCTCGCCATCGGCTCGGTCGGAGCGGTGGATTCCGTGCAGCTGTTCAGCAAGGTCCCAGTTGAACAGCTGCGCACGATCGCCTTCTCCGAGAAAAGCGCCACCTCCGTCTGTCTCCTTCGACTCCTGTGCGAGGAGTGGGGGATCTCGCCGGAGTATGCACCGCGGCTTCAGCCGCTCTCGGAGACGCTCGCCCGGTTCGATGCGCTGCTCTTGATCGGCGACGAAGCTCTCCACGTACTGCGGGATGGCGTGTATCCCATTCACGTCGATCTCGGTGAGGCCTGGTACCAGGTAACTGGGTTGCCGATGGTGTTCGCGGTGTGTGGTGTGCGCAGAGACTTCCTCGCCATGTATCCGGAGAAAGCTCGTGCATTGCAGACGGCGCTGCTCGCCTCGAGAGATCGCTGTGCCGAGCGCCCGTGCGATACGGCTGCCGCGGCCGCCTTGATCTACGACTTCACCCAACGCTATCTGTACGCGTATTTCGAGAAGCTGCGCTACGACTTCTCGGAGCAGCAGCGTCTTGGTCTGACGGAGTTTTATCGACGCGCCGCTGCTCTTGGAGAGCTCGTCGGTGTACCGCCCGTACCGGGTGTTCTCGCGGCGAGCGAATGCCGCGCGAGCGCATACCACAGCGATAGGCAGGCCGGAGCATGAAGATGGCTGGCTGCGAGATCGACGGCGTGTCTCCCGTGCCCGGACATGCCCGCCTCCGGATCGTCCCGGGGTATGAGTTCGAGCTGTCTGGCCTGCCGGGTGCCACGGTGGTGGCGTGATGGCTGCTTCACGAGCCCAGACGCGTATTGGCGAGGCTGAGGCGCTCGATCTGCTGGTGCACGGCGACCTGCTCGAGCTAGGGGCGCGTGCCGACGCGGTCCGCCATCGTTGGCACCCTGGTACAGATGTCACCTTCGTCGTCGATCGCAACATCAACTACACGAACGTGTGCGTCTCGGGCTGCCGCTTCTGCGCGTTCTACCGGGAGCCGGGCAGCCCGGACGCCTATGTGCTCAGCCGGGCGGAGATTTATGCCAAGATCGAGGAGACACTCGCCCTCGGCGGTACTGCTGTGATGATGCAGGGCGGCCTCCACCCCGACCTCGATATCGAGTGGTTCGAAGACCTCTTTCGCGGCATCAAGGAGAAGTACCCGATCCATATCCACTCGCTCTCGCCGCCCGAGATCGCCCATATCGCCCAGTTGAGCGCGCTCAGCCTCGCCGAGACGCTGCAACGGCTGCACGCCGCGGGGCTGGATAGCTTGCCGGGCGGTGGTGCCGAGGTGCTGGTCGACCGTGTGCGCGCCGCCGTCAGTCCGCACAAGATCTCCACCGCTACGTGGCTGGAGGTCATGCGCCGGGCTCATGCCCTTGGCATGCCCAGCACGGCCACCATGATGTTCGGCTCTCTGGATACGCCGCAAGAGCGCGTGGAGCACTTGCGGCGTATCCGCGATCTGCAGGACGAGACGGGTGGCTTCACCGCCTTCATCCCCTGGACGTTCCAGGCGGGCAACACCCGTCTGCAAGAGGGCCATCTCGCCGCCACCGGAATGGATTACCTGCGTATGCTGGCGATAAGTCGCATCTACCTCGACAATGTGCCCAATATCCAAGCCTCGTGGGTGACGCAGGGGATCAAACTGGGGCAGGTATCTCTCGCTTTCGGGGCCAACGATATGGGCTCCACGATGATCGAGGAGAACGTGGTGCGTGCCGCCGGAGTTAGCCACCGGATGTGCGTCGATGAGATGGTGTGGTGCATTCGCGGCGCCGGCCGAAGCCCTGTTCAGCGCGACACGCTCTACCGTGAGGTGCGACGGTACTGACACAAGGCGAGGGTATGCGAGACGGGTCCAGCGGCACGGATCAGCTCTTAGCAGTGCAGCAGAGAGATTCCACGACGAGTGAGGAGGCGGCATGCAGGAGGAGCGCGATGCCGGGGGCATTTCGCAGGTAGTGATCGTTGGCTACGATGGCTCGGCATGCAGTAAAGCGGCGCTCGAGGTCGCTGTCGGCCAAGCCTCTCGGATGCCAGGTGCTCGTCTTGTGCTCGTGCACGCCTACGAGCCCCCGATCGTGTACCCGACGCCCGTCGGCCTGGAACCGCCCGCGGCGCTTACCACGCAGATCGAGGACGAGCTTCGGGCTACACGAATCAACGCCGAACAGTACTTGAGGGAGGGTGCCGAGCTGGTTGCCGGCAGTGACCTCTCTGTGAGCACTGAGCTTCGTGAGGGCTCGCCGGCTGACGCACTGCTCGCTGCCGCCAAGGCTCATGCGGCATGCATGATCGTCGTCGGTACTCACGGCGAGGGGGCTATCGCGGGCGCGTTGCTCGGCTCCAGCGTCTACCGGTTGCTGCCAAAGACACATACGCCGGTACTCGTAGTGCCGCTACCCGAGTAGTGCCGCTATTCGAGACTCGATGAGCGTTCGCGGCTAACGCCGGGCAGAGCATGAGAGGGAAAGGCCGGATTCGACCGACTCAACGCTAGCTGCTCCCGTGTGCTCAGATGACGCGTCGAGATGGCGTGCTTCTCGCCAACGCCGGTCGAGGTGCTCTCACCGGGACGTCGGAGCAGAGGCGACCTTCCAAGCTCGTCCCAGCGTTGGCGCCATGGCCGCCAAGCCAGCCAGAGCGAGCATGCCGCCTACCACGAGGGTCTTCCCGCCGATCCTATCGTAGAGCAGTGGTGCGGTGAGCGAGCCCACCAGAGTCGCCAGCTGCAAGGAGCTAGTCTCGATGCCGAGGATGGTGCCGACCCATGGTCGCGGGCTCATCTGGACCAGAAAAGCTTGCTTGGCGGGATAAGAGAAAGCGATCGCGAAGCCCTCGACGACATTGACCGCCAGGAGTACGAGCGGAATGGTGGTCAGGCCATACGTCATCCAGGCTAGAGCCGAGATCCCGTAGCCAATCATCATAAGGAGGAACCGGTTGGACTTGTCAGAGAGCCGTCCAGCAACCCAGGAGAAGAGCATCGGGACGGAGAACGCGATCCAGGTGGCCGCGACGAAGTTCATTGACGTGCCGATGTCCTGCAGGTAGATGCTCCAGAGCACCTCGAAAGCGCCCACTGCGTAGTTGCCGGTGAAAGCAATCACGACGAAGGCGATGATCGGGCCGGCGAGAAGGGCACGGGCCGGCGGTCGCCGAGGCTGCTCCCGGCGAGCTTTGCGTGCTGGCTCACGGATGGTGAGCATGAGCGCCAGCCCCGTCAGTACAGAGAGTGCCCCACCGAAGATAAAAATCGTGTAAAAGGCCCACACTCCCTTGCCTCCACCTAGGCTGTAGAGGGGGACCGCCAGCGCGGGCCCGATCACCAGTCCGCCGTACTGCGCCGAAGTGAGCCACCCGTACGCCTGACTACGGCGATGCTCTGGAGTGATGTCGGCGATGAACGCTTGCCCCGCTGGGCCGACAGCTGCCGAGCCAAGGCCTTCGAGCAGCCTGAACAGGATGAACCAGTAGGGGTTCCGCGTTGCGACGAAGAGAAGTGACGCGACCGCGTAGAGCCACACACCCGTAACGATCACTGGTTTGCGTCCGACGGTATCGCTCAAGCGACCCAGGGGGGCGCTGAACGCGAAGGTTCCGACCGAGAAGCCCGCCGCGATCACTCCGATCAAGGGTAGCGAGGCGTGTGCCTGCTCACGGAGGAATACCGGAAGGTACGGCAGGATCGCGCCGAATCCTGACCACACAACGAAGGAGGCACAGCAGATAGCGGCGAGCTGTAGCTTCGAACCGCGATCGATCCCGACGGACATGGCGAACTGGGTGTGCGGTCGGGGGATCACGCGGCTAGGCTATCACCTCGCTGTTCCTCCCGACGAGGCGGGTCCTTTAGGCCCGGCGAATGCTCTCGACGAAGATGCCGGCCACGCCGGATACCGCTACGATGGTGCCGCAGACGATGAACAGGGTCGCGACATCGATGCGCACAGCTAGCGCTGCTCCTATCAACACCGAAATGGCAAAGATGCCCTGGGTAAGGGTGAATCGTGTGCCCCATACCCGGCCGCGCAGTGGTTCCGGGACGATCTCCTGGCAATAAGTGTCGATGCTGATGAGTGCGACCGCGTTGGTGACTCCCACGATGAAGAAGGGAACTAGCGTGAGGGCGAGTGTGTCGACGACTCCGACGACTGCAAAGGCGGCCCCCATTCCCGCAACTCCCGCTGTCATGGCAAGGCCCTTTGAGGCGCGTTCGCCGAGCGCTGCCATGCCGATCGCGCCTACGAGGTATCCGAGAGCAATGCTCGATTCCATGAAGCCGAACCAGCGCATCCCCCCGCCCAGTACCTTGGCGGCGTAGAGGAACGTCAAGGGGTACGTGGCGCCTGCGCCGAGCGCCGCCGCCATCACGAGCAGTGTGTTTGCGGCCAAACCGCGGTGTCCGAAGAGGTAGGCGATCCCCTCGCGTGCCTCGTGGGCTAGTCCTCGGGCTGATCGCCGACCTGCGGTGGACTGGCTCATCCCGTATCGAAGGACGAGGAGGGCGACGGCTGAGACCACGAAGGTTGCCGCGTCGACCATGAACGCCGTTGACGTCCCGTACGCGTACACCACCAACCCAGCGAGGGCAAAACCGATGGTCTCTGTGAGCGTCTCTCCTGTGGCGAGCAGAGAGTTCGCTCGTAGCAGCTTTCGGGCGGCTACGAGGTCGGGGAGGATCGCCAGCTTGCATGGATCGAAGAACACGGCCACGGATGAGATCGTGAAGCTCAGAAGGTACACGCCACCAGGCCATTGCTTGGCGATAAGCGGTACGGAGAGTGTGAGCGCTGCGCGTATCAAGTCGGCAGTCACCATCACGCTTCGTTTGTTGAAGCGATCGATGATGACACCGGCAAATGCGCCAAACAGAACGTAAGGAAGCGCGTAGAGCGCGAGCATCACGCCGGTCGAGAATGCTGAATCGGTCGACTGGTACACCAGCCAGGGGAAAGCGACCATGGCCAGGCGGTCGCCGATCTGTGACACGAACTGACCCACCCAGAGCAGAACGAAGTTCTTGTTGAATGCTAGCGGACGGTTGGCCAGTGTGGCTTGGACTACTTCGGCTCTCTCAGCTACGGTGTTCTCCTCGCTCCAGCGCTGGCGTTCGGGCTGGCTCGGTGGCTCCGGCCAACCGGCAGTTCTGCCGCCTTTCTCTTGCGGGCATCGTGTGCTCGCGTCCACTCCGCAATCTGTCGGTGACAAGCCGACTGCGACCTCAGATCTGCTCGAGGGAACAGGTCGCCGTCTCGGCAGGCGGTGACGCTTCAAGCTAGCGCGCCCGCCTTTGTAACCCTCTAATGCCCGTTGTCACCCTGTTTGTGTTGCCAAAGCAGACAAGGTGTTGTCAATTCTGGCAAAAGCCGCGGGTCTACTTGATCGATTTGTCCATCTACCGCTCTCTGCGTGCTCCATCAAGGCGTAGATACGATGACGGCGTGTTCATTGTCAACCACCACGTTGTCATTTCGGTGCTGCGTGGTGACCTGAGAGATGAGGAAGGAGCCCAGAATGGCCTCTGCACCGACCAAACTGCATCAGCCGACCAAGCTGCACTAAGCAGTCAGCAGGGTTATCATGAAGAAAGTCGAATCGGTCTTTGCGGCGCTGCTTGTTGCATTGGCCACAGCCGGGGGCAGCAGCAAGATCCACTGACAACGAAGGGCGGCCAGCCTTATAGGCGCTGGTAATTGGGGTGGAGTCGCAGCGCGCGGCTGCGGCTTCCACCGCTGCCGTGTATCCTGCGACCGTGCGACAGAAGAGGTGCGACACGTCCACGGATTACCCACGCAGGTTTTCGGCATCTGTTTACGGCATTAGCCTGGCGACCCTTTTGGTGCTTAGTTTCTTTGTGTGGCGCGATGGGTGGACGTGCCTCGCAGGTTTTCGGCTTGCCGACCTCTTAGTTCTTTGTTTTCTTGCCGCAGTCGCGGAGGTTATGGCGGTTGAGTTTGCCGAGAAAGTTACGGTAACCGCCGCCAACCTCCCCATACTTGTCGCGATCATGTTCCTCGGGCCAGTTCCCGCTATGTTTGTGGCGGCCGTGGCCGGACTCTGGGGTTGCTGGAGGGAAAGCAGCCCCAAGATCGCTGCTTTCAACGTCGCTATCTACATGCTTCCAGCTGCCTTGGGGGCTGCGCTGTTCCAGGCAGCTCAGAGGGAACTGGGGTTCTCTCTGGAGCATTTGTCCGCAGGCCTTCTCCTGGCTGGCGCTGCTGCGGGCATCACGTACGAAACCCTCAACATGCTCGCGACTGCTGTAGGTGCTAGCACAGCGTATGGGCGCAGTATGCGCACGTACCTACAAGATGAGTTGCGACCCTTCCTTCGTTCTGTCGCGCTTCTCACTGGTCTTGGGCTGATGATCGCTGCGCTCTACACACTCGCGGGTATCGTCGCGGTGGTTCTTCTGTTCGCACCTCTGTTTGCCAGCCAGTACATGTTCCAGTTGCTCGTGCGTGAGAAGGAACACCTTGAGCGGCAGAAGAGGCTCACAGATCAGTATCTTGAGATGAACATCGGTCTCGCGGCCGCCATGATCGTTCTCCTCGACAGCAAAGATCAGTACACAGCGCGGCACTGTGCTGCGGTGGCGATGTACTGCCGAGATATGGCGCATATGCTGGGGCTACCGGAACCCCAGGTCGAGGCTCTTCACTTGGCGGGACTGCTACACGATCTCGGCAAGGTCGGTACGCCAGACGCGGTACTCGGTAAGGCAGGTTCCCTGAATAGTGACGAATGGGAGTTCATTCGCGAGCACCCCATGAAAGGTGCGGAGGTGCTATCGCACTTGGTCACCTACCGTGAGGTTGCGGATATCGTACAGTTCCACCACGAACGATTGGACGGAAGTGGCTATCCGCTGGGGGTCAAGGAGTCGGAAATCCCGGAACTGGCGAAGATTCTTGCTGTTGCGGATTGCTATCACGCCATGACTTCAGATCGCCCCTACCGTCGTGCGATGAGCTCTTTCGAGGCACTTAAAGTGCTTCGCGGATCCGCCGGCCTTTCGCTTGACGCACGGTATGTTGAGACCCTTGCACGTATTCTGCGCGACAAGGACTTGGCGTATCGAGAGGGTACTTCAACCGACTTCATGGGCGAATATGAGCGCGGCCGGCTGAGTCTGAAGCTGCGCGGTGCCATGTTCAAGGAGGAGGACCTCCCGCGCTCGCGTCCACAAGCGCGGGAGGATCCTGCCTGATATAAGGGAGAGCTCGCCCTGCTGCGAGCCACTGTCCGTCCTCTAGCGGAGAGTCACGTCGCCCGCGTAGAAGCGCCGTACGTGACCGTGTGGTAGTTGGAGGAGAAGGGCGCCGCGGTCATCCACGCCCTGGACCTCGCCCATTACCGGTCCCTCTCTGGTTTGTACGCTCACGGTTTTATTGAGCAGATAATCATGCTCGCGGAAGACCCGCAATGAGTGCGAGAAGCCATACCGCAGAGCGTCAACATAGCTGGCTTCAAGGGAGAGCAGGATGTGCGCGAGTAGCTCGCTGCGGTTGATTGGGTTTCCTGCGGCGATCTTCAGTGAGGCTGCCGATCGTCGGAGTGGCGCGGGAAGTTCCGTGTGCTCGGTGTTGACGTTGACACCGATTCCGACGACTACCCAGGCGATCTCGTCCTCCTCTCCCGAGACCTCAGTAAGAATTCCGCCGAGTTTACGGTCATCTACGTAGAGGTCATTCGGCCACTTGATACGCACATGCACACCAGTGTGAGCTTCGATCGCCTCAGCTACACCGGCTGCGGCAACCAGCGTCAACAAATGAGCGTCGCTCATTGGCAGATCCGGCCGCAAGATAAGGGAGAAAAGGAGTCCTTTTCCCGAGGGTGAGGTCCACTTCCGACCCAGCCGGCCGCGCCCTCCGCTTTGACTCTCGGCGATCACCACGGTACCTTCGGGAGCGCCGTCGTTGGCCAAGGACTTCGCTTCGAGGTTGGTTGATTCGATCTCGTCGTAATGCCGAAATACGCGACCAAAGATGCTTTGCCGAGTCAACGCCGCTACCGTGGAGACCTCTAGGCGGCACGGCTCCTCTTCCAGCTTGTAGCCTCGATGGGACACGCCCAGGATCTTATACCCGCGGCAGCGCAAGGATTTTACGTGCTTGTGCACGGCGTTCCGCGATATGCCCAGCCTGGCACTCATTGCTTCGCCTGATACGAAATCCGGGCTGGCTCTGAGGATGTCAATAACGGCTTTCTTGCGCTGACTCATGCGATTCGCTTCCACATACGTCACAGATCCCATCGATTCCACTGTCGCTCCCTCCTCGCTCCGGTAGTACGCGCAGCGTATTGGGAGGTCGCGGTCGATGGCATCAACCCCTGGTTGGCATTATTCTCTTCTCTCAGTTTACGGTGACCTATCCTGCCCCTGCATTGCGGATTGTTGGCTACTCTTCGTCCGTTGCCCGTAAAAGAGGACTGCGGATACCCGATCGGAAACACCGAGCTTGTAGAAGATGCGGTTGATATAGGTCTTCACGGTTCCCGGTGTAACCACAAGCTGCTCCGCGATCTCCTGATTCTTCAGTCCCTGAGCCACCAGGCAGAGGACTTCGTTCTCCCTTTTGGTCAATTCTGGAAGCACTGAATCGTCTTTTCCGATACGTCGTGATTCCACAAGAAACCTCGCCTGCCGCCGAATACGCGCATCATGATGTCGACGGGCACGGGAAGCCAGTGTCGAGAAGCAGTTATCTGGAAGAGAAGCGCTGCCTGTCTCAAGCGCAAGAGACGCCAGTGACCCGTCAAGGCCAAGCAGGCCGCTGAAGATGTCCAGTTTCCGCGGGTGCTGCGCCCAAGCACTTAGCATGTCACGAAGATGGTGACCCCTGGGGAATGCTGGTATCACTTGGAGCAGTAGATCAACGTGAAGAGCGAGCTCTTGAACAATGGTGTGGACTTGTCCCCATTTGATCATTTGCGGAAGCAGAAGATGTAGATGATGTACCGCCAGTTCGCGGTTTCCACATTTCCACTCAAGTATGGATCGGTAGAGCCTGGCTCTGCTCTCAAGTGATAGAAGTCCGTCAGTACGCGATGTCACAATAATCTCCTGAAAGGTTTCTTTCTCAACTATGCCGATTCGAAGAGAGCGACAATACGCAATATTTAACTGAGATGATTGAATGACATATGGATTTGATGAAATTATAGCTAATCGCAATGCCTTTTTAGAGGCTTCTTCAGCACTGATCAGGCTATTCGAACGCCTATATGCGGTTGCAATATGGTTTTTTATTATTGCTGAACTTGTATGATCATTGGTGATGATATCACTTGATTCTGCTTCATGTAGAATAGCAATGCCTTTATCTTTATTACCTAACGCTAGCTGGAGTTGTCCTTCAGTATCAAGAATATGCGGTTCGCACAACCAATATCCAAGGCGAGAAGCAATCTCTCTTGCCTCTCTGAGGGAGCCATCTACCTGAGAGTAGTGTCCTAGCTGAAGATTTAACATACCTATGATGTGAAGGTAGGCAATTTGAAAACTGGGGGGGAGGCGTCTGTTGACAAGGCCAAGATACGCTAGTGCATGTACGTGAGCATGGCGGAATTGGCCATCATAGTAGGCGAGAGTCACTTCCTGTGCGGCGATTCTGGCGTTTTCGATGTCCTGGACAGACTCACACATTGTGCGGGCTTTCCGGAGGCATTCTCGGGCTGGTGCCAGGCGCCCCGCCTGGATGAGAGCTGCCGCACGGCTGGTCAGCGAGTGGACCGTGTGCAGTGGCGACACCGCTTGCTCTAGAGCTGTCAAGCACATCTCCGCTGCTTGCTGATACTCTCCGCTCCAGTAGAGGCACCTCTCGAGGGCGGAGGTGGCTTGATAGCGAGCTGCAAGATCATGCACGCCGTCGAAAGCGCGAACAGATAGGGCGAAATGCGTGGCAGCTTCATGATGGCGTGCTTCGCGGAAGTCAACTAGGCCGATGAGCAAGTGTCTCCAACCTTGGAGTTCTGTGTCACTGTCTGCCATGCGATCAGCCCACGAGGCTAGAGTTGCCGTCGTGCAGGAATCCAGTCCCTGCTCGCCTGCTGCGCATAGGACGCGTGCAGCATGTGTATGTTCCCGGAGAGTGAGTAACATCTCTGTCGCGGCGGAGAAGTCGCCAGCCTCCTCGAGGGCATGAGCGGCGCGTAGCTGAGCTTCCTGGAAGGACCTGATGCCATCCTCCTGGAGCGCCTTGTGCTTCAGGTACTCCCTGAAGAGGCGGTGATACCGGTAGTGGTTTGCCTCCGTACGGAAGGTGAAGAGGCATTGGGTAGCAAGGCGCTCCAGGGTTTTTCCCGCCTTGGGGCAGCAGGTGACTGCTTCCGCGAGCTCTGGAGTCATGTGCTCGAGTGCCGCGGACTGGCGGAGGAACGACTGAGTGCTGGCGTCCTGTGTCGCGTAGACCTGCTCAGCAAGGTAGGTGTAGAGGTCGCCCTTGAGAAACGGGTCTGCTAAGACTGCCTCATCCACGCGTTGCCCCGAGGCGGCGAGGGCGTCTGCCACGAGTGCAACACCTGCTGGCCACCCCTCGGTCATAGTCAGGACGTAATCCAGGTGAGTGGGATGGAGATCCCTGAGGCCACGGGCTGCGAGGTAGGTCTGTACTTGGTCGGGCGTGAAGCGGAGATGTTCTCCCTCTAGGACGACCAGATCCTGGGCAAGACGGTAGCGCGATAGCCGGAATGACGGTTCGTAGCGGGAGAGCACGACGGTGTGGACGTTGCTAGGTATGCTCGCCAGGAGGTAGTCGAGAGCGGTGTTGAGGGCAGGTGAGTTCGCGGTCTCGTGGTAGTCGTCCAGTACGAGGTGAAGATCTCCGTCGACTTCATTGTTGAATTCCGCAGCGAGGATCCCGAGGAGTTCAGACGCGTCCAGGGGCGCGTCGTGGGCATCGGCCAAGCGGGATTGAAGGACAGTACCAAAATTGCTGAGTACGAGCCGCACTGCTTCCACTAGCGAGGCGGCAAAGACCACGGGATCTTGGTCGAGGATGTCGAGTTTGTACCATGCGACGCGCCAGTTGAGAACCCGAGCCGCCTCTGCGACCGCGGTTGTTTTTCCGTAGCCGGCTGGCGCCTGCACGACGAGCAGCCGCCGTTGACCTCCTCGCTGGATGAGCGAGAGTATGTCTGGTCGGAGGGATGCTCCAGCGAGTTTTGGTGGGGAGAGCTTGGTGGCGACGATGGGGAGCGGCCGGATGCTCAATAGTCGTGCCTATGAACTTCGTAGTTAGCCTTGTATGATGATGGAGCCCGGCAACTATAGCAGCCTATTCACCCCCCTGATCAATGCGTGATGCCCGCGATGAGGTTCACAATATGCGCTGCTTAGGGTAAACGATTGCACGTAGGCTCGTTCTACGTACGGTGTGGACGAAGGGCGAGGCGCACTGCCTGCCGTGGCGTCTGCGCGATCTCGACGCCCTCGAGGGGGCCGCAGGGGGCATCCAGGCGCCAGCTCCTGAGGAGGATGACGCGCCTGTCGGCGCATCTGGCCAACCCTATCTCCGACAAGGTGCCCCAGTGGCCACCGAGGGCGATGACTACATCGCCACTTGTGACGACTGCCAAATTGCGAGCGTGGCCAATACCGGTGCAAACCGAGTACGTGAGGTGGGGATTGGCGTGCTCGCGATCCATGGTTGGCAAGATGCCGATGCTCACGCCATGGGCGCGTTGTACTCCGCGAGCCACAGCAGCCATAACACCCCCCATGCCGCCGCAGATGACCACCACACCTGCCTCGGCGAGCAGTTTGCCGAGCGTCTCGCCCGTCTCGGCTGTCTCGGCATCGCAGACGCCCTGGCCGATGACGCTCACGTACCTGATCATGCCCGGTCTCCAGCTCAGCTCTCTTCGCGCCTCTCTGCGCCTCGGGCGCCTGTCTGCGGAAATGTGCGGTAGGGGGCAGTGTTGTCGGCTTCATGGTACTGCCCCCCGGTGTGTTCAGGAGGTGGAGTGAGGAGGGCGCGCAGGAGTCGTAGCGCGCCCTCCTTGTCGAGCGGATCGTTAAGGTTGCCGCATTTAGGGCTCTGCACGCAGCTCGGACACCCAGTCTCACAAGGGCATCCGGCGATGAGCGCCGCGGCATCTGCCGCCAATGCTGCGAACTTATCGTAGGCTCGTCGAGCGAGATCGATACCTTTGGGGTAACCGTCGTAGATGAACACGGTGGCTCGATCCGTCTGCCAATGCCAGGCGGTGGAGAGGCCGCCGATGTCCCAGCGATCGCACATCGCGTAGAGGGGGAGGATGGCGATCAAGGCGTGTTCGGCTGCGTGAAGGGTGCCCGTGAGGTGCTGAGATGTCCCTGTGCGCTGGGTCGTCTGATGGGTGTCCGGTGTACGATCGACCCCGAGGTCGGCTCCGAGATGATCTGCCAGCGATTGCGAGATGGTCAGCCAGAGAGCCTTGGTGGCGAAGGTCTGTGCGGGGAGGTCGAGAGCTACCGCGTCGAGGACTCGGTGATCGTGAATGTCGCGTTTTTGGTAGGCGATCACCTGCTCAGTCACGTCAATCTCACCGAAGCACAGCAGGGATTCAGGAGAGAGCGGTCGCAGGAGTTCCTGGCTGGCGATAGTCACGCTCTTGTCCACCTTGGGCTGGGTGTAGGTGGTGTCGGCGGAGGGCTCTACCAGCACCAAGCGGTTCGGGAGATCGAGCTGTGTTACGAGGTAGCTCTCCCCCAGGTGAAGGTAGACGGCACCTGGATGCGCGGTGCGAAAGACGCGCTCCTGCTCCACGCTGCCGAGGAGGCCTCCGGTGGTCTTCTCCACGATGAGGAAGTGGTCGCCGGAGGCACTCCGCAGGCTGAAGTCGGCCGCTGGCGAACGTGGCTCGGTCCAGGTGGAACCGCTTTCGCTGCGCACCAGGCGGCCGGCGCAC
Source organism: Thermoleophilia bacterium (assembly GCA_040772045.1). Lineage (GTDB taxonomy): Bacteria > Actinomycetota > Thermoleophilia > UBA2241 > UBA2241 > JAXGYV01. Next base: position 140,896 of record JAXGYV010000003.1, on the reverse strand, counting down.
TCGAGTGCCGTGACGCGGCGCATTGCCACCGCACCGAAGTAATCCTCGTCGGTCTCTGTTAGGGGGCGCTCGTAGGCAGCCGCTAGGAGGTGGGCGTCTAGAATGTGAGGGTTTTCGAGATCGATGATCGCCTGCTCCACCGGGCGAGAGAGCAGGCGTTCCGGCTCTCGCATGAAGAACTGATCCAGGGCGTCTTGGCCTGCTACCAGTACGGCCCAACCGTGGCCAGAGCGACCAGCTCTGCCCCACCGTTGCAGGAGGCTCGTTACCGTGCCCGGAAACCCCGCGACCAGCGAGAGATCCAGATCGCCGACGTCGATGCCCAGCTCGAGAGCGCTGGTCGCCACCACCGCGTCCACCTCCTGCTCAAACAATCGCCGTTCGATATCCCGGCGCTGCTGCGGTGTGTAGCCTGCTCGGTAGGGCAGGATACGATTGGCTGGAGTGGCCGCTCCGGACCAGTCGCGCGCACGCTCTTCGAGGCGTGCGCGCGTGTGAGCGTAGATGAGTTCAGTCGCCTTGCGGGTGGGGGCGAAGACGATGGCACGGGCACCGGCGAGGATAACCTCGCCTAGGATGGCGCTGGCCTCGGCGAGGATGCTGTGGCGCGTCCCCAGGGCTGGATCTTCCAGGGGCGGATTCCAGAGCACGATGGTGCGCTCCGCACGGGGGGCGCCATCTTCCGTGATCACACGGAACGGTAGTCCGACCAGCCGCTCAGCGAGCTCTTGCGGGTTGGCGATGGTCGCCGATGCGAGCACGAAGCGCGGATTGCTGCCGTAGGTGGCGCAGAGCCGCCGCAGACGTCGCAGTACCTGGGCCACGTGCGATCCGAACACACCCCGGTATACGTGTGCCTCGTCCACCACCACGTAGCGTAGGTGATGGAGGAACTCGGCCCAACGGTCGTGTCCGGGCAAGATGCCCACGTGGAGCATGTCGGGGTTGCTGAGGAGCACGCTGGCGCGCTGGCGAATCTGGCGGCGCTGCTCCCGCGGGGTGTCGCCATCGTAGATGGCGGTGACGGCACCATGGCCACGTAACAGTGATATCTTGCGCGCCTGATCCTGCGCGAGCGCCTTCGTCGGATACAAGAGCAGCGCACGCGCCTGCGGATCGTGGGCGATCGCGTCGAGCACGGGCAAGAGGAAACAAAAGGACTTACCGCTGGCCGTACCTGTTGCGATGACCACATTGCACCCCTGTTCGGCCAGCAGCTCATAGGCTTGCCGCTGATGACTGAAGAGCGTGTGCACGCCGGCAGCGGCGAGGGCGGTGCGGACAACCGGGGAGAGCGTTGCCGGCGGATCGACGAGCTGAGCGGCGCGGCGCGTCTGGTGGGCGACAGCCACGACCTCCTCGCGGCTGTCCGGTCGGAACAGGGCTGTGAGCGCGGGGAGCGGCGATGTGCGTGAAGTCTCGCCTCTGCGTAGAGACTCGTCCATGGCCTCATGGTAGCAGGGGACGAGTAAGGGGGTGAGGGGCATGTCAACCGAACTCGACGGCCGAGGCACAGGGGTCTACGACTCGGGCGATGTCCTGTGGGTTGGAGTGGAATACCGCTGATGCGGCGCTTGCGCTTCGCTCTAGCGCAAGCGTGCCCCCACGTCCACCGTGAAGTACCTGACGTTGTCGAGAGTGCGGTCCCCCGAGACGAATGTACCGCAGGCCGTTCCGATGCCGATGTCGCGGAACCCACGAGAGAGGAGGATGCGTTTGTGGCCGCGACTATGCATCCAGCCGTACACGATGGCTTCGGGTGTGGCGAGCGCGCCCGTTCCCCAGGCGATCGTCTCGCCGACACGCCATCTCGTCCAGCCTGTGGTGGTGTAGCCGGCGGAACGGACGCGAGCACCGGGGGTGCGCCCACTTGGCGAAATATGGGAGAAGAAGGGAGTGATGGCCATGTTGCGGGAATGCACTCGTGCTGCGCGGGTGAGGCTGCGCTGCACGCGCAGCGGAGCCAAGCCACGTTTGGTACGCTCAGCGTTTACTAGTGTGAGCACACGCTTCTCGATCTTCGTCAGTCTGACGGTGGCCGCGGAGGCCGTCGGAGCAAGGAGTGCAACCATGACAGTCGCGGCTGCCAGCAAGAGGAGGATTCGTCTCACGTCTGCCTCCCGGCTGTTCGGGCGCCTCTCGCGGGTCGAGGGGTACCCGAGTCCGACGAGCGTGCAGGTATTCGTAGGTCTTTTCGAGTCTTCGGCCGACGTCGGTGACGGCTTGAACCCTTTCTTTCGTCTTACTTGACAACGACGGACCGTGCCCGTGGAGGAACGCCCGAATCGCACGGGCGTGACCCGGTGCGTACTCCATCGACACGGCATGGTTCACGCCCTCGGTGTCGTCCGAACGCTGCGCTCCGCGTACGTGGCGCGTGATGCCGCACGCGGCGCTCGCGCTGCGGAGCGAGTGTGGGCGTGCGCGTGTTCGGCGTGTTCGTGTCTTCGCAGAAAGCGCTTGCTCCGTCTGCCACGACGTACTAAAGTGGCCCGCATGCAGAGTCCGCCCAGTGGAGGGTCCGCCTCTCGTGTGGCCCGCCGTAGGCAGATCGTGCGCCGGCGTCGTGCGGCGCTCGCCATAGGCCTCGCGGTAGTCGTGCTGGCCGTGACCGCGGCCTACGCTATGCCGACCCCGCAACCAGCCGCCATTCCTCAGAAATGCTCCGCTATTGCCCTCGGTTCTCCGACGGCGGAGAATCCCTCTCGTGTTGTGGTTGCCGAGCTCGAAGGCGCTCAGCTGTTCCTTCCTCTCCCGACGGATGCGATCACGGCGGTCGCTTTTCGTCCGGCGGACGACCCGAACGCCGTCGCGTTCTCGCCCGTAGGTGATCGTGTCGACGAGACTAAGGCCTCCAAGACGCAGCACGCAGTGCAGTACTACTTCATGGACGGCGGGGGCGATGAGCGTGGACCCTCCACCTCGGCGCTGGACGTCGGCGGTGTACCTGGCAGCTGTGTGTACGCACCGGTGGACGGGCAGGTGGTAGCCGTCAAGACGTATCGTCTCCTCGGCGCCCACAAAGACTGTGAGCTCCGCATCCAGTTGGCGGCCGACCCCTCACTGTTGCTTCTCCTCAGCCACATCGAGGATCCTGTGGTGCATGTGGGCGATCGTGTAATGGCGGGGACTACCGCCCTGGGCCGTCTGCGCGGTTTTCCCAAAGAGATGCAGCAAGATCTCAGCCGCTATACCAACGATGCTGGCGATCATGTGCAGCTGATCGCCCTTCGCGTTGCCCCGAACCTGGCGACGTTCTGAGTATGGTTATGGTCGGCGGCGCCGTCCCCGCTGCGACGTTCGCCTTCATCGGTGGCACTGGCAGCAACACCCTCTCTATCTCCGACGGGCTGTACTCTGGAGTGCGCGTTGTCGAGGAAGCGCTGCGCTTCGACACGCCGTGGGGAGAGAGCCCAGCGTTTGCGTTGCTTGAGATCCAGGGGCGTCGCGTGCTGCACGTACGCCTCCATGGTTGGCGTGAGGGTGTCTCGCGCGGTCGGGCTTCGCGGCAGGTGTTCAGCGTCCTCCATCGCGCCGGCGTGCAGCGCATCTTGGGAGATGCTGGCGTCGGCAGTCTGAATCACCTGCTCGATCCAGGCGATCTGATGATTCCCAACGACTATGTAGATCTCACGACCGATCGGGACCGCGGGGGGATGGTTGTGGGCGATCATCTGCTCGTGATGCGTGACCCCATCTGCCCGGTGTGCCGCCAGGCCTTGAGCGCGGCGGTTGTCCGCGAAGCACCCGACCGCCGCCTTTTCCGGCGTGGCGTCTACGTGGTAACCGAAGGTCCACGATTCGAGTCGCCGGCGGAAGTACGGCGTCTGCGATCCTATGGCGACATCGTTGGGCAGAGCATGGTGCCCGAGGTGTGGCTGGCCCGGGATATCGGTGCCTGCTACGCCGGCGTCTACCTGGTGGTCAACTACGGGGAAGGCGTTGTGGAGGAGTGGTCGCACGATGAGCTTGCGCGCATGTATCGAGAAGATGGCGCGTTGATTGGCCGCATCGTCCTCGGCGCTCTTGCGGCTCTTCCGTCAGAGGGCGGCTGTCGCTGTCGCGACTTACGCCGCCCCAGCCTGCTCCTGTAGCTGCTCGTCAAGAATTCGTCTTCAGATGTCGCAGCCGGCGTGCTCAGTGGAGAGCACCGGCACCGATGGCTCAGTCAAAGGCCCACACCACGACGGCGATGGCGTTGAACGCCGCGTGCAGCGCGATGCTCGCCCAGAGCGAGCGGGTGACGACGAACACGAAGGCGAGGCCGAGCCCGAGCACGAAGAGCGGCACGGCCACGTCGAGCTGCAGGTGACTCAGGGCGAAGAGGGCGGCCGAGATCACCGCGCCGGCCGGTACTCCCCATGAGTGCGCGAATGCCTGGAAGAGGAAGCCACGGAAGAAGATCTCCTCGAAGAGGGGCGCGATCACGCAGGCGAGGAGGATGAACAGGAGCAGGCCTGATGCATTGTGCGGGAATTGACTCACCACATCCTGCTCCTGCGATGTGACGAAGAGGCTGTAGATGAGATTGAGAGCGAAGACCGCGCCGAGAGCCGCGGGCACCACCCAGAGGATACGTGCGCGCGGCGGACTGATACCCCACGCCGCAATGCCCTGGTCGCTGCCGCGCAGCGAGAACAGCCACGCCGAGAAGACGAACCATGAGTCCACGACCAGCGTGGCTATCACACCGGCGATGGCTTCGGTCGTGGTGGGGTTGCCGGAGACGGCTTCGCCGCCGGCGCCAGACACCAGGGCGAGGAGATTGAGGACTGTAACTGGGAGCGCCGCTACGAGGATCCCGGCGAGCGCCTGTCTCCAGCCCCAGCTCCCTTGTCCTGGTCTCCGGGGAGTAATCACTGGGACGAAGGCCGTTTTCTGCGGCTGGCCTTCGTCTTGACTCCTGTGCTGGTTATTCACATGCCCCTCGCTTCCGATTCCTCGTGGCTCGTCGTTTGGGGTATACTGCTCGGCCGGAGCACGGCGGGCCTCGCGTTGACCCTCGCGAGACCCGCCTGCTATCCTAACGTGCTGCCGTCGAAAGGATGAGGGTGCGTCAGCTGGTCACGCTCGCTTGCCAAGAGTGCAAGCGTCGCAACTACCATACCAACAAGAACAAGAAGAACGACCCGGACCGGATCGAGATGAAGAAGTACTGTCGCTGGTGCGGGACGCACACGGTTCACAAGGAAACGCGGTAGCAACGCCCGGCGTCGGCTACGCCCGCCGGTTTCTCACAGGGCTGTAGCTCAATTGGTAGAGCACCGGTCTCCAAAACCGGGGGTCGGGGGTTCGAGTCCCTCCAGCCCTGCCATCTCTTCTCAGTCGTAAGGACGAGCACGTGGCCAAGGCCGTCAAGAGCAACAAGAGTAAGACCCGCAAGCCCACTGAGGCGGCCAAGGCCGCGCGGGCCAACGGAAAGCAGGTCAAGCAGATCAAAGAGGGCCGCCCGGGGAAGGCCCCCGTCAAGGTACGCCAGACTAAGGTGCCGAGTCGCTGGGCTCGGGCGCGGTCCTCGGCAAACCAGGCGGTCGCGCAGCGCAAGGCCTCGCGTGCTCAGGGAGCGAAGACGAAGAGAGAGCCGGGCGGCCTGCGCAAGTTCCTGCGCGACGTACGCGTCGAAATGGGCAAGGTCACCTGGCCCACGCGCAAGGATCTCGTCCAGTCAACTGTCGTGGTCATCGTTGCGGTGCTCATCATGAGCAGCTGCGTTATGGCATTCGACTACGTGTTCTCTCGCATTGTGGACCAAGTCCTCAGGCTCATAGGGGCCTGAACGGGAACGCCGGGGGTTCCGCGTGTTCAAGTGGTACGTTGTCAACACATACTCGGGTCATGAGAACAAGGTCATGACCAACCTTAAGCACCGCATCCGATCGATGGCGCAGGAAGATCGCATCGTGGACGTGGTTGTGCCCACCGAGCAAGTGGTGGAGACGAAGGAGAACAAGGAGAAGGTCACCACCGAGCGCCGCGTGTTTCCTGGCTACGTGCTCGTCAAGATGGAGCTCACCGACGACACATGGTCGCTGGTCAAGAACACTCCCGGCGTCACTGGGTTCGTGGGCCCACGGAACGAGCCGGTCGCGCTCACTCCAGCCGAGGTCAACCGCATTCTGCACACGGCTGCCGTGGAGCGTACCAAGGCGAAGGCGGAGTTCACTGTCGGCGAAGTGGTGCGTGTCATCTCGGGGCCGCTGTCGGACTTCTCCGGCGAGGTCTCGGAAGTGAATTCCGACCAGCAGAAGCTCAAGGTCATGGTCTCGATCTTTGGCCGCGAGACGCCGGTCGAGCTCGGCTTCGAGCAGGTCAAGAAGACGACGTAAGCGAACGGAACACGAAGGTAGGTCGACGTGGCCAAGAAGGTCTTGACCGTCATCAAACTGCAGATCCCCGCCGGCGCCGCCAATCCGGCGCCGCCGATCGGCCCCGCGTTGGGCCAGCATGGGGTCAACATCATGGAGTTCTGCAAGCAGTTCAATGCCCAGACTCAGGCGCAGTCCGGTACCATCATTCCGGCGGAGATAACGGTCTTCGAAGATCGCTCGTTCACGTTCATCCTCAAGACGCCTCCGGCGGCGGTACTCCTGCGCGAGGCGCTGGGCCAAGACAAGGGCTCTGGAGAGCCCAACCGGCGGAAGGTCGGCAGCTTGCCGCGGAGCAAGGTACGAGAGATCGCGGAGCTCAAAATGCCGGACCTGAACGCGAACGACATCGACGCGGCCATGCGGATCATCGAGGGCACGGCTCGAAGCATGGGCGTAGACATCGTCGACTGAGAAAGCAAACAGGGCGAGCGCTGTTTTCGTTCGCCCGAGGTGATGTGGGAGGCCGCTCTCCGGGGACGGCCGCACGGACCACAGGAGGTAAAGAGATGGCAACCCACGGCCGCAGGTATCGTACCGCGCGCAACGTCGTCGAACAAGGGCGTGCCTATAGCCCTCTCGAGGCGATTCGCCTCTGCAAGACGCTCGACACGGCGAACTTCGACGAGACCATCGAGGTTCACTTCCGCCTTGGAGTCGATGTGCGGCATGCTGATCAGATCGTCCGCGGTACCACTATCCTCCCGCACGGTCTCGGCAAAGATGTGCGCGTGGCCGTGTTCGCCGAGGGCGACAAGGCGCGCGAAGCGCAGGATGCCGGGGCGGACATCGTAGGTTCGGAGGATCTCGCCAAGCAGATCCAGAACGGGGTCTTCGATTTCGATGTGGCCATCGCCACGCCCGACATGATGGGGACGGTCGGCAAACTCGGCCGCATCCTTGGACCCCGCGGGCTCATGCCGAACCCCAAGTCGGGTACGGTGACCTTCGATGTCGCCAAAGCCGTGCGCGACGCGAAGGCCGGAAAAGTCGAGTACCGGACCGACCGCAGCGGCATTATTCACCTGGCTATTGGCAAGAAGTCTTTCAACGAGCAGATGCTCGTGGAGAACTACGGCGCTGTGCTCGAAGAGATCGTTCGAGCCAAGCCCGCGGCCGCCAAGGGCAAGTACCTGAGAAGCGTGCACTGCGCGAGCACCATGGGGCCGGCGATCGAGATCGACGGTACGCGTACTCGCGACCTCATGGAGAGCTGAGAGCCGGAAGTCTCGCGACGGTGTTGTGCGGGGGTGCCAACTCCGCTATACTCCGCCGCTGTTGGCGCCGTTCGCGGCGCCGCCGCCTGAGAAGGCCGGTGCCTCGCAAGGGGCATAAAGGATCAGGAGAGGATCCGCCCGCCCGAGGCACAGAGCGATGGCACCTTTGTGCGCCCGCTCCCGTGCGTCGGGGGCGGGCGCTTCGCATTGAGAGACGGTGAGGTGGAGATGCAGCGCGACGAGAAACAAGCGCTTGTGGACGAGGTGGTAACACTCCTCGCGGATGCTGGGGCGCTGTACGTGAGCGACTACCGTGGTCTTACGGTAGCCGAAATGACGGAGCTGCGCGGCAAGTTGCGCGCCAGTGGCGCTACGGTACGCGTGCTCAAGAACACGCTGGCGCGGATCGCGGCCGAGCGGGCCGGCTGCCAGGCTATGCTCCCGCTGTTCAGTGGCCCTACGGCCGTAACGTTCTGTGGTGAAGACCTTGTTGCACCGGCCAAAGCGCTGGCCGAGTTCGCTCGTGCGCATGCGGAACTGCAAGTGCGCGGTGGCCTCCTGCAGGGTGGAGTGGTGGATGCGGCCGCTGTTCGCGCGCTCGCCACGCTCCCGCCGCGTGAAGTCCTCGTGGGGCGCGTGGTCGGCACCATCGCGGCTCCGTTGAGCGGCCTGCTCACGGTGCTGCAGGGCACCGTGAGCGGTCTGGCGCGCGCGCTCCAGCAGATTGCAGATCAAAAGGCAGCGGCGGCCTGATACGTCGCGTATTCCGACCAGAGTGACCAAGCCCCAGGACTGAGGTGAACTGATATGGCAAGCATGACCAAGGACGAATTGATCGCCGCCATTGAAAGCATGACGGTACTCGAGCTGTCGGAGCTCGTGAAGGCTCTCGAGGAGAAGTTCGGCGTGAGCGCTGCCGCCCCGGTCGCCATGGCGGCTGCGGCAGGGCCAGCGGTTGCCGAGGCCGGACCGGCCGAGGAAGAACAGACCTCGTTTGATGTTGTCCTCACCGGAGCTGGGGACAAAAAGATCCAGGTCATCAAGGTCGTCCGTTCGCTGACCGGCCTTGGGCTCAAGGAGGCCAAGGCGGTTGTAGACGAGGCCCCCAAGCCCGTAAAGGAGGGCGTCAACAAGGACGAGGCGGAAGACGCCAAGAAGCAGCTCGAAGAGGCGGGAGCCAGCGTCGAGATCAAGTAGTGCCGGTCCGGCGCTGCCGTAGGCGCGGCAGTTCGCCGGTTGTTTTCCAGACTACAGGGGATTGAGCGGCGGACCGCGCCACGGGCGCGATCCGCCGTCCTTGTTCCGCGGGGCAAGGCGTGATAACCTGCACGTTCGTGCCTTGCCCGCTCGCCATATCTTCTGCCCATGTTCCCGCCGGCACGCTGTTGCGCGCCTGTGCGGTCACGCTATCGAGAGGAGCCCCAGCTTGAACGAGCCCAAGAGTCCTCGTGTGCGTACCTCGTTCGCAAAGCTCGATCAGCCACTGCCCATCCCTAATCTGATCGATATTCAGCGGGCATCCTGGGACTGGTTCCTCGCAGACGGTCTGAGAGAGACCATCGCCGATATCTCGCCCATCCGGGATTTCTCTGGTCAGCTGCTGGTCGAATTCGGCGAGTACGCGTTCGGCGCGCCGTCGAAGTCGATTGCCGAATGCCGCGATAAGGACATGACGTACTCGGCGCCCCTGAGTATGACGGTGCGCTTCATCAATCAGGACACTGGGGAGATTCGCGAGCAGAAGGTCTTCATGGGGGACTTCCCCATGATGACTGATCGGGGCACGTTCATCATCCATGGCACCGAGCGTGTCGTGGTCACGCAGCTTGTGCGCTCGCCGGGTGCCTACATCATGGAGCCCAAGCCGGCGGAACGCGAGAAGCAGTGTTTCGTGGCCAACATCATGCCGCAACGTGGATCGTGGCTCGAACTCGAAGTCGATAAGAAAGGGACGATCAACGTCCGTATCGATCGCAAGCGCAAGTTTCCCGTGACGGTTCTGCTGCGGGCGATGGGTTACGGCAGTAACGAGGAGATTCGCGCTCTCTTCGCCGCCGACCCTCTGATCATTGATTACATCAACCACACTATTGACAGAGACGCTACACGTAGCGAAGAAGAGGCGCTGATCGAGCTGTTCCGCAAACAGCGTCCCGGTGAGCCGCCCACGTTGGACGCCTCCACCGCCATGCTCCACGGCCTGTTCTTTGACCCTAAGCGCTACGACCTTTCGCGTGTCGGTCGCCATAAGCTTAACTCGCGACTTCATGCTCACCGTCCGCTCGAAGAGCGGCCGGACGAAGGCCTGCGGGTTCTGGCGAACGAGGACATCGTAGAGCTCATCCGTCGACTGGTGACTCTGGTGCCCAAGCTTGGCGTACTGAGTGTAATCGAGGATGAGATTCAACGGCTGGAGGGCGAGCGCAAGGAACTCGAAGGCCGCCGTGCGGAGGCGGGCAGCGACAAGGGAAAGGCCGCCGCCATCGCGGCGGATATCGCCGCCTGCAACGACCGCATCGCTGAGCTTCGTGACTTGCAGCAGCGACCGGTGACCGACGAACCCGATCCAAGCGTCTGGCCGTCTCACGTCGCGCGAGACTACGCGGACGAGGTCGCCACTCTGCTCATGGATCGCCGCGACGAAGTCGCCGGGGAGATCGACGAATACGAGCACTTTGGCAACCGGCGCCTGCGCACGGTGGGCGAACTGGTGCAGGACGCATTTCGCATTGGCCTGGCGCGCATGGAACGCGTTATCCGTGAGCGCCTCACCACGGAAGATGCCGACACGATTGTGCCGGCTACGTTGATCAACATCCGTCCCGTGGTAGCTGCGCTCAAGGAGTTCTTCGGCTCCTCGCAGCTATCGCAGTTCATGGACCAGACGAACTCGCTGTCCGGCCTGACTCACCGCCGCCGCCTGAGTGCTCTCGGCGCGGGCGGGCTGACGCGCGAGCGGGCGCCGATCGAAGTGCGCGACGTCCATCCAACGCACTACGGTCGCATGTGCCCTATCGAGACGCCCGAAGGTCCGAACATCGGTCTGATCGGTTCGCTGGCCTCCTTTGCCACGATCGACGACTTCGGCTTTGTTCGTACGCCGTATCGCAGGGTGGTCAACGGGCGCGTTACTAACGAGATCGTCTATCTCGATGCCTCTGAGGAAGAGGCCAAGGTACGCGACAGCCTGACCGGAGAAGAGCGCTACCTTTTCATCGCGCAGGCCAACGCGCCATTCGATCACAAGACGGGCGAGTTCCTCGCCGACAACATCCTCGCGCGAGCGTATCCCGCGAGCGACGTGGCCTCCGTGCATCCCATGCAGGTCGACTTCATGGACGTGAGTCCCACGCAGATCTTCTCGGTGGCCACCGCGCTCATCCCGTTCCTCGAGCACGACGACGCGAACCGCGCGCTCATGGGATCCAACATGCAGCGTCAGGCGGTTCCGCTCCTCGTGACGGACGCTCCGTATGTGGGCACCGGCATGGAGTTTCGGGCCGCCGTCGACACGGGCGACGTAGTCCTCGCTCGGGCCGCTGGACGGGTGTCCTACCTGGATGCCGACCGCGTCGTTGTGGATCGCACGGATGGTGGCAGCGATGTATATGAGCTCGTCAAGTTCATGCGGTCCAACCAGGGCACGCTGATCCATCAGAAGCCAATTGTGGACGTCGGCGACCGTGTGGAGGAGGGGAGTGTGCTCGCCGATGGCTCGTCCACCGACCACGGCGAGCTCGCGCTCGGACGCAACCTGTTGGCGGCGTTCATGAGCTGGGAGGGCTTCAACTTCGAGGATGCCATCGTCATTTCTGAGCGCGTGGTCAAGGACGACTTGCTCAGCTCCATCCACATCGAGGAGTACGAGGTCGACGCACGTACCACGAAGCTCGGCGACGAAGAGATCACGCGCGACATCCCCAACCGCTCCGAGGAATCGCTTAAGGACCTCGACGAGCGCGGCATTGTGCGCGTGGGTGCCGAGGTCAACTCCGGCGATCTGCTCGTCGGCAAGGTCACGCCCAAAGGCGAGACAGAGCTTACGGCAGAGGAAAAGCTGATCCGCGCGATCTTTAAGGAGAAGGCGCGAGAAGTCCGCGACACCAGCCTCAAGGTTCCACACGGAGAGGGCGGCAAGGTCATCGACGTGAAGACCTTCAGCCGCGAGAACAACGACGAGCTGCCGCCGAGCGTCAACGAGCTCGTACGGGTCTACGTGGCCAAGAAGCGCAAGATCGCCGAGGGCGATAAGCTGGCCGGCCGGCACGGTAACAAAGGCGTTATCGCCAAGATCGTGCCGGAAGAGGATATGCCGTTCTTGGAAGACGGTACGCCGGTCGACATCGTGCTCAATCCGCTCGGCGTGCCGAGTCGCATGAACATCGGCCAGGTCCTCGAGAGCCATCTCGGCTGGGTGGTGCATCGTGGCTGGCAGGCCGATGGCTCTCGCGTCAAAGGCCCCACCCGCGTGGCGTGTCCGGTCTTCGATGGCGCGACGCTGCAGGAGATCGACGACCTTCTCATCAAGTCGTCCGAGGAAGACTCGGATAACCCAATCAAGTTCAAGGTCAACAAGAACGAGCCTCCGGGCAGACGGTGCTCTGGCAAGGTGTGGTTGTACGACGGCCGCACGGGCGAACGCTTCGACAACAAGGTCACCATCGGCTACATGTACATCCTGAAGCTGCTCCATCTGGTGGATGACAAGATCCACGCGCGGAGCACTGGCCCCTACTCTCTCGTCACTCAGCAGCCCCTCGGTGGGAAGGCCCAGTTCGGTGGGCAGCGGTTCGGCGAGATGGAAGTATGGGCGCTGGAGGCGTACGGCTCTGCCTACACGCTGCAGGAGATGCTCACCATCAAGTCGGATGACACCGTGGGACGTGTAAAGGCGTACGAGGCTATCGTCAAGGGCGAGAACATCGCTCGGCCTAATATCCCTGAGTCGTTCAAGGTTCTCATGAAGGAGATCCAGAGCCTCGCTCTCGACATGATCGTGCAGAGCGAAGAGGGCGGCGTGCTCGAGGTACGGGAAGAAGAGGACGAGCTCCTTCGCACTGCCGAGGAACTCGGTATCGACCTCAGCGCCAGCCTGCGCGCTCAGCAAGAGCGGGCGCTCGGCGACGACGACACGCCCGCGGTGGAGGGCCTGCGCGATCTGGTGGGCGTCGGTCGGCCCTCTGAGGATGAGGAGACCGAGGAGCTCCTCGAGCCCGGTACGGCCGAAGGTGAAGGTGGCGACTACCTCGATGCAGAGGAGGTCGATATCGATTTCGATGGGCTGACCATGGACGCCGAAGAGGATGTGCTGGAGCCTGAGGAATCCGAGCATCTTGACGACTGAGGGGAGCGTTCCTTGATCGACATCAACAACTTCGACTCGATCCGCATCGGTCTTGCCTCGTCGGACAGGATTATCGATTGGTCAAAGGGCGAAGTCACCAAGCCCGAGACCATCAACTACCGTACCCTTAAACCTGAGCGCGACGGGCTCTTCTGCGAGAGGATCTTCGGTCCTACCAAGGACTGGGAGTGCTACTGCGGCAAGTACAAGCGCGTGCGCTACAAGGGGATCATCTGCGAGCGCTGCGGTGTGGAGGTCACCCGTGCCAAAGTGCGTCGCGAGCGCATGGGCCACATCAAGCTCGCGGCACCTGTCAGCCACATCTGGTTCTTCAAGGGTGTTCCGTCGCGTATGGGCTACCTGCTCGACATCGCCCCCAAGGAGCTGGAGAAGGTGCTGTACTTCGGGGGCAGCTACATCATCGTACGGGTGGAGAACGACAAGCGCGTCAGCGATCTCGACCTGCTCGCGGATAAGGTGGCCGATCTCCTCGCGCGCTACGACGCATACGAAGAAGACCGCAAAGAGGCTATCCGCCGCATGCACGACGAAGTCAGGCGAGTGATCGCCGGCGAGCTAGATCCGGCGGACTTCCACATCGCCGAGGAGCCGCGCGACGAGTTCAGTCTGTTCAACTACTACGACATCTACGAGACGTATCGTCGCGTGACGGTCGCTGTTGGGCAGATGAGCCCCGAGGAGCTCGAACAAGCTCGTCGCAAGGCGGACAAGCTCTGCGACGACTACATCGATCGTGGCGTGCGCGCTGTCGCTGAGGTCAAGGGACAAATCGAGCAGGCCTGGGATCTGTTCAAGACGATCAAACCGCGCGACGTCATCGGCGACGAAGCTGTGTATCAGCAGATGGAGCGGCTGTTCGGCCGCCACTCCGAGTACGACCCTGACAGTATGGGTGTCTACTTCCAGGGCGGTACCGGCGCCGAGGCGGTTCGCGAGTTGCTGCGCCAGGTGGACCTGCAGGCGGAGGCGGCCGAGCTCAAGCACGTGATCGCCACCTCCAAGGGGCAGCGCCAGGCGCGCGCCGTGAAGCGGCTCAAGGTAGTGTCGGCGTTTCTGACAAGTGGCAACAAGCCCGAGTCGATGGTGCTCGACGTTGTCCCGGTGATCCCCCCCGAGCTGCGTCCCATGGTGCAGCTCGACGGCGGACGGTTTGCGACCAGCGACCTGAACGATCTGTATCGACGGGTCATCAACCGGAACAACCGTCTCAAGCGACTGCTGGACCTGCAGGCTCCGGACATCATCGTGAACAACGAGAAGCGCATGCTTCAGGAGGCGGTTGACGCGCTCTTCGACAACGGTCGTCGCGGCCGTGCGGTGACTGGTCCGGGTAACCGTCCGTTGAAGTCGCTGAGCGACATGCTGAAGGGCAAGCAGGGCCGTTTCCGGCAGAACCTCCTCGGCAAGCGCGTGGACTACTCCGGTCGTTCCGTGATCGTCGCTGGCCCGCACCTCAAGATGCACCAGTGCGGTTTGCCCAAAATGATGGCCCTGGAGCTGTTCAAGCCCTTCATCATGAGCCGTCTCGTGAACCGCAAGATGGTCCAGAACATCAAGGCGGCGAAGAAGATGGTCGAGTCCATGGTGCCCGAGGTGTGGGACATCCTGGAGGAGGTCATCACCGAGCATCCGGTGTTGCTGAACCGTGCGCCCACTCTGCACCGGCTGGGCATTCAGGCGTTCGAGCCGCTGCTGGTAGAGGGCAAAGCAATTCAGATTCACCCCTTGGTATGCGCGGCGTTCAACGCCGACTTCGACGGCGACCAGATGGCGGTGCACGTGCCTCTGAGTTGGGAGGCACAGGCCGAGGCGCGGATCTTGATGCTGTCGACCAACAACATCCTCTCGCCGGCGCATGGCAAGCCGATCGCCGTTCCCAGTCAGGATATGGTCATCGGCATCTACTACTTGACCTACCACGATGCCGAGGACCTGGGTGCGCTGTCGCCAGAGAGCCTGCCGGAGCCTCCGCTCGCGTTCTCGGGCTACGATGAGGTACTGCGCGCATATGAGCAGCGGATTCTGGAGCAGCGCCAGGTACCCGTGCATCGTTCCGCCGGCATCGCCGACTTTACCCGTCGGGTGATCCTTCTGCGCCTTCCGGACGGCTCGCGCACGCTCACCACGGTGGGCCGTGCTCTGTTCAACATGCGGGTCGAGGAAGGTCTTCGCGAGGTGCTCGGCACCGACTACCTGGACGACTACACATTCATCAACCGGACCATCACCAAGAGAGGCCTTGCTCAGCTGATCACCGACCTGGTGGCGCAGTATGGCGCTACCCGTGTAGCGCGGGTTCTGGACGTGTTCAAGGAGTTGGGCTTCCGCTACTCCACCCGCGCCGCCGTCACGGTGTCCAAGAACGACGTGGTCATTCCGGAGCAGCGCAAGGCCGAGATCATCGCCGAGCACGACGCCCTCGTGGCGCAGATCAAGGGCCTCTACGACCAGGGTCTGCTCACCGAGGAAGAACGGCGCAGCAAGGTGGAGGAGATCTGGCGAGAGGCCGATGTGCAGATCACCGCGGCCACCAAAGCCAACTTCAAGCCGCTCAACCCGATCTACATGATGGCCACGTCCGGCGCCCGCGGCGACATCAAGCAGATCCGGCAGCTCGCGGGGTGGCGTGGCCAGATGAGCAACCCGAAGGGCGAGATCATCGAGCAGCCGGTGAAGTCGAGCTTCATCGAAGGGTTATCGGTCCTCGAGTTCTTCGTCTCTACGCACGGCGCCCGCAAGGGCCTGGCCGATACCGCACTGCGTACGGCGGACTCCGGGTATCTCACACGCCGTTTGGTGGACGTCTGCCAAGACGTGGTGATCCGCGAGGCCGACTGCGGCACCGAGGAATGGGTGCCGATGTCGCCGTGGTCGCGCCGGCGAGACGAGAACCCGGCGCTGCTCGGATGTGTCCTCGAGCAGGATGTATTCCGGCCGCGGGTGGTCCAGACGCCGACCGGTCCTGTTGAGCAGCATACGGGCGAGCGCGCGGTGGTAAAGGCGGGCACGCGCATCTCACCGACCCAGATCGGCTTGCTGAAAGAGGTTTACGCGCACATGCCGAACGCGAAGATCCTCGTCAGCCAGGATGGCCAACAGCCGGCTCAGATGGCGGTGTGGCTGCACGAGCCGAACGAGAACCTGCTCGGCCGCTATCTCGGTGCGCCGATCGTCGACGACGCGACTGGCGAGATCATCTATGATCGCGGAACCTTCATTGACGAGAGCGCGCGCGCCGGCATCCTCGAGGTGCTGGAGCGTAGCGGTGAGCGAGAGCCGACCGTGCCGATGCGCAGCGTGCTGAAGTGCGAGGCGGAGATCGGCGTCTGCCAGGCCTGCTACGGCATCAGCCTAGCGACCAACTCCGAGGCGCAGATCGGCGATGCCGTGGGCCATGTCGCGGCGCAATCCATCGGTGAGCCGGGGACGCAGCTCACCATGCGGACCTTCCATACCGGTGGCGTCGCTGGGGCCGACATCACGCACGGTCTGCCACGTGTGGTCGAGCTCTTCGAAGCGCGAAAGCCGAAGGGCGTCGGTCGTATCGCCGAGGTGTCCGGGCATCTGTCTATCGATGAGTCGGACCCCCACGTCAAGCGGATCACCATAACGCCAGACGAAGGCCCAGCCAAGGAGTACGACTCGCGGCACGCGCCCTTCCTGGACGAGGTAATCACCGCTGCTCGGGAAAACGACTGGGTGGAGGAGGGAGCTACGCTCACGCACGGCTCGCTGTATCCTGCGGATCTCCTGCGTCACCGGGGCGCTACGGGCACAGAGCGCTATCTCGTCGAGGGTGTGCAAGAGGTGTACCGGTCACAGGGCGTGGAGATCAACGATAAACACATCGAACTGATCGTGCGCCAGATGATGAAGAAGGTACGCGTCGACACCCAAGGCGATACGTCACTGCTGCCTGGCCAACTTGTGGACCGCCAGGCGTTCCGCGCCGAGAACCAGCGGGTCGTCGCCGAGGGCGGGCAGCCGGCCGAGGCGCAGCAGGTGATCCTGGGGATCACCAAAGCCTCGCTGGCCACCGAGAGCTTCCTCTCCGCGGCCTCCTTCCAGGAGACCACCAAGGTGCTCACGGACGCCGCCATCGAGGGCAAGGTTGATCACCTCCTTGGCCTGAAGGAGAACATCATCATCGGCAAGCTCATCCCCGCGGCGACCGGATTGAAGCGATACCGGAATCTGGACATCTTCCCGTCCGGGCGTGCGGAGGCCGAACAGCAAGCCTACGAGGCGCTCGAGGGTGTGCGCACCGATGCTGAGGCCGAGCCAGACGACCTCGCGCTGTAGCATGAGTGGACGACCGATTCGCGGCGGGCGACCGGCGAGAGGATCGGGCAAGGCTCCTCGCCGGTCGTCCACCGCGTGCGGCGGGTTTGGACCGTCGTCTTGCGGCCGGCCGGTCTGCTTGGTAGACTGCACGACCGCTGTCCGAACACGTTTACTGACAGAGAGGGTAGATGACCACCATTAGCCAGTTGGTCCGCAAGGGTCGCGAGCGTAGGAGCAAGCGGTCCAAGACCCCGGCGCTCAAGGGCATGCCGCAAAAGCGCGGCGTGTGCACTCGCGTGTACACCACCACGCCCAAGAAGCCGAACTCCGCTCTCCGCAAAGTCGCTCGCGTACGTCTCGTGAACGGCATGGAGGTCACCACCTACATCCCCGGTGTGGGTCACAACCTGCAGGAGCACTCGGTAGTGCTCGTCAGGGGCGGGCGCGTGCGCGATCTGCCGGGCGTTCGCTACAAGGTCATTCGCGCGGCATTGGATGCATCGGGAGTGGCCGACCGGCGTAAGGCTCGTTCCAAGTACGGCGCGAAGTCGCCGAAGGGAGGGCGCTAACCCATGCCGCGGAGAGGTACCATCGCCCGTCGTGAGGTCCTGCCTGATCCGGTGTACGGTAACAAGCTCGTCACGCAAGTGATCAACAAAGTGCTCCTCGACGGCAAGAAGTCAGTCGCCGAACAGATCGTTCACGGCGCGCTGGAGACGGTTCGTGTGAAAACCGGGCGCGATCCCGTGGACGTCCTCCAGGAGGGTATCCAGGCGCTCACGCCGCATCTCGAAGTGCGGAGCCGGCGTGTCGGCGGCGCCACCTATCAGGTTCCCGTCGAGGTCCCCGGTCGTCGCGCTCGTACGCTCGCGATCCGCTGGTTGGTCAACTACGCGCGGGAGCGGCGAGAGAAGACCATGGCCGACCGCTTGGCCGGCGAGATCATGGACGCCATCGCGGGCCAGGGTGGCGCCTTCAAGAAGAAGGACGACATCTTCCGCATGGCCCAGGCGAACAAAGCGTTCTCACACTACCGCTGGTAGTCCAAGGATCCTAGGCCCCGCGCTCGACGGTCGTCGACCGGGGCCTTTTGCTGCATCGGAACGGTAACGGTATGCGACTCAACTCCCTGCAACGTACACGGAATATCGGCATCATGGCCCACATCGACGCGGGCAAGACGACTACCACCGAACGCATCCTCTACTACACGGGGAAGACCCATAAGATGGGTGAGGTGCACGAAGGTGCCGCCGTCATGGACTGGATGGCGCAGGAGCAGGAGCGCGGTATCACCATCAGTTCGGCAGCGACCACGTGTCAGTGGCGGGAGCACACGATCAACATCATCGACACGCCCGGACATGTGGACTTCACGGCCGAGGTCGAGCGGAGCCTGCGCGTGCTAGACGGCGCCATTGCGCTGTTCTGCTCGGTCGGCGGTGTGGAACCCCAGTCGGAGACTGTCTGGCGCCAAGCGGACAAGTACGGCATCCCACGTATCGCCTACGTCAACAAAATGGATCGCATTGGGGCCGACTTCTTTCGCGGCCTGCAGATGATGGTCGATCGACTGGGGGCTCGGCCTCTCGCCCTGCAGCTACCGATTGGTCGGGAGGCCGAGTTCAACGGCATCGTGGATCTGATCGAGCTGAAGGCCATCGTGTACCGGGACGAACTCGGCACCACGTGGGATGTGGTCGATATCCCGGCCGACCTCGCTAGTCTCGCCGAGCAGTATCGTCAGCTCCTCATCGAGGGCGTGGCCGAATACGACGACGCGCTCATGGAAGCCTACTTGGAGGGCGACGAGCTGCCGCCGGCACAGATACGCGCCGCCATCCGCAAGGCTACCCTGAGCGCGGCCATCACGCCTGTCCTCTGCGGCTCGAGCTTTAAGAATAAGGGAGTACAGCCGCTGCTGGACGCAGTGGTGGACTACCTGCCCTCCCCGCTGGACATCCCCCCGGTGCACGGCGTGAAGCTGAACGGCGAAGAGGTTACCCGCAAGACCGACGACGAAGAGCCATTCGCGGCGCTGGCGTTCAAGATCGCCGTGGACCCCTACGTGGGCAAACTCACCTACTTCCGTGTGTACTCCGGGACGCTCAAAGCCGGCTCCTACGTGTTCAACTCCACCAAACAGAAACGCGAGCGGGTGAGCCGAATCCTGCAGATGCACGCCAACCATCGCGAGGATCGCGAGGAGATCTACGCGGGAGAGCTTGCCGCCGCCGTTGGGCTCAAGGTTACCGCTACCGGAGACACCCTGTGTGCCCAGGATAAGCCCGTCATTCTCGAGTCGATGGTATTTCCCGAGCCGGTCATCTTTGTAGCCATCGAGCCGAAGACCAAGGCCGACGAAGAGAAGCTCTCGACCTCGCTGCAAAAGCTGGCCGAAGAAGACCCGACGTTCCGGGTACACGCCAATGAAGAGACGGGACAGACGATTATCTCGGGCATGGGCGAACTGCACTTGGAGATCATTGTCGATCGGCTTCTCAGGGAGTTCAGCGTAGACGCCAATGTGGGCCGGCCGCAGGTCGCGTACCGAGAGACCATCCGCGATGCCGTCGCCAGGGCGGAGGGGCGCTTTGTTCGCCAGACTGGTGGGCGTGGCCAGTACGGGCATGTGATCATCTCGCTCGAGCCGACTGAGCCTGGCGAGGGGTTCGTGTTCGAGAGTCGCATCGTCGGCGGCGTGATCCCCCGCGACTACATCCCCGCCGTCAGCGAGGGCATTCAGGAGGCTATGAGCACGGGTGTGCTCGCCGGCTACCCAATGGTAGATGTAAAGGCGTCGCTCCTGGACGGAAGTTACCACGAGGTAGACTCATCCGACCTGGCGTTCAAGATTGCCGGCTCGCTCGCGCTCAAGAACGCTGCCGCGAAAGCGCACCCCGTGCTCCTGGAGCCTGTGATGAGCGTCGAGGTGGTCACGCCGCCGGAGTTCATGGGCGATGTGATGAGCGACCTCAACTCGCGCCGCGGTCACATCGATGGCATGGAACAACGTGCCAGTGGGCAGGTGATCGTGGCCACCGTTCCACTGTCGACGATGTTCGGGTATGCGACCACGCTGCGTTCCATGACGCAAGGTCGCGCCACCTATTCCATGCAGTTCAAGAGGTATGCGGCAGTGCCTGCGTCCGTCGCGGCGGAGATCGTGGCGAGGGTGAAAGGTCAATGACCGACCGCGTGCCCTATCTTCTCGTGGCCCCCGGTTTCAGTTGCCCCCGCAGGCGACCGCAGTGTATACTGCGACCCTTTGGTGAAGCGGTCGGCGTGCCGGCTGAGCGGAGACTACCACCCGCGGGTGTCTGGAAAAGGAGCAGGTAGATGGCCAAGCAGAAGTTCGATCGCAGCAAGCCCCACATGAACGTGGGCACTATCGGGCACGTCGACCACGGCAAGACGACCCTTACTGCTGCCATCACGCTTGTGCTGCACAATCGCGGCATCGGCAAGACCGAGTTCGTCGCCTTCGACCAGATCGACAAGGCTCCCGAAGAGCGCGAGCGTGGTATCACCATCGCTACCGCGCATGTCGAGTACGAAACGCCCAAGCGCCACTATGCCCACGTAGACTGTCCGGGCCACGCTGACTACATCAAGAATATGATCACCGGTGCCGCCCAGATGGACGCCGCCGTCCTGGTCGTAGGATCGGACGATGGTCCTATGCCGCAGACGCGCGAGCACATCCTGCTGGCCCATCAGGTGAACGTGCCGAATATCATCGTGTACATGAACAAGGTGGACTTGGTCGACGATCCTGAGCTCCTCGATCTAGTCGAGATGGAAGTTCGCGAGCTGTTGACCGAGTACGATTTCCCGGGCGACGATCTCCCGGTCATTCGCGGTTCCGCGCTCAAGGCGCTCGAGTGCGGCTGCGGCAAGGACGATTGCCAGTGGTGCAAGTCGATCATCGAGCTCACCGACGCCATGGACGCCTATCTGCCCGAGCCGGTGCGCGACACCGAGAAGCCTTTCCTCATGCCGGTTGAGGACGTCTTCACCATCACCGGGCGGGGCACGGTGGCTACGGGTCGCGTGGAGCGCGGTATCGTCAAGGTGAGCGAAGAGATCGAGATCATCGGCATGCGCGCCAAGCCGCAGAAGACAGTGGTCACCGGCGTGGAGATGTTCCGCAAGCTGCTCGACGAGGGCGTCGCCGGCGACAACATCGGTATCCTGCTGCGCGGCATCAAGCGCGAAGATGTGGAGCGCGGCATGGTTGCCGCCAAGCCCGGCAGCATTACGCCGCACACTCAGTTCAAGGCGCAGGTGTACGTGCTGTCCAAGGACGAGGGCGGTCGGCACACGCCGTTCTTCAACGGCTATCGGCCACAGTTCTACTTCCGCACCACGGATGTTACTGGGGTCATTACCCTGGAAGAGGGCGTGGAGATGGTCATGCCGGGCGACAACACCATCATGGAGGTCAAGCTGATCACCCCGATCGCCATGGAAGAGGGTTTGCGCTTCGCCATCCGCGAAGGCGGTCGTACCGTCGGCGCGGGCGCGGTTACGGAGATCATCGAGTAACGTACACGAGCTGAAGGGTCGAGGGTGTTCTTCGCGTGAGTGTGAGGGACACGCCCGGCTGCGTGAACAGGAGCAAGAAGGCAACCAGTGGCTCAGCAGAAGATACGCATAAGGCTCAAGTCCTACGACCACGAGTTGGTCGAGCGTAGTGCGCAGTCCATCGTGGACACCGCCCAGCGTACGGGCGCCACGATCTCCGGCCCCGTGCCGCTGCCAACCGAGAAGAACGTGTACTGCGTGATCCGCAGCCCTTTCAAAGACAAGGATGCGCGCGAACACTTCGAGATCCGTACGCACAAGCGGCTCATCGATATCCATCAACCCACGCCGAAGACCGTCGACTCGCTCATGCGACTCGACCTTCCCGCGGGCGTGCACATCGAGATCAAGCTGTAGGCGCCATGGCGGGTATCATCGGCAAGAAGATCGGCATGACCCAAGTGTTCGACGGGAACGGGAACGTGATTCCGGTGACCGTCATCGAAGCCGGGCCGTGCGTAGTAACACAGGTTCGTACGACGCCGTCGGATGGCTACGAGGCCGTGCAGCTGGCTTTCGAGGACTGCAAAGACAAGCAGCTCAGTAAGGCCGAGCTCGGGCACCTCAAGAAGGCCGGCGTCAAACACGGCAAGCGTCACCTTGCGGAGTTCTCTCCTATCGGAGAGCTCAAGGTGGGCGACACAGTGACGGTAGAGATCTTCGAGGAAGGCCAGACCGTCAGTGTGACCGGTGTCTCAAAAGGGAAGGGCTTTCAAGGTACGGTACGGCGTCATCACTTCGGCCGCGGGCCCGAGACACACGGTTCTCATAACATCCGCCAGCCGGGATCAATTGGCGCCAGCGCCTACCCGAGCCGGGTGTTCAAAGGCATGAGGATGAGCGGCCAGATGGGCAACCAGCAGGTTACACAGCCTGGTCTGCGCGTGGTGCGTTGCGACGCGGACAACAACCTCCTGCTCGTTCGGGGTGCTGTACCGGGCGCGAAGAACTCAGTCGTTATCGTGAGGGGCGGGTGACCCGTGGCCGCAGGTGAGATGAAAGATCAGGATCTGGAAGGCTCAGCGGAGGCCCCGAACGCCCCGGCACGCAAGCCCGCCCGAAAGCCCAAGGCGGCGGGCGGTCGCGCTTCGGGCGGTACCGAGGCGAAAGCTTCGCGGAGCAGATCGGCGAAGGCGCCGGCCTCCAGGGCTTCGCAGCGGAGCGGTACCGAGGAGCCCGCGGCGCCCAAGGTCGGCCCGGTCGGTCCCCTGCAGGCGGCGGTTGTCGACACCTCCGGACGGCAGGTCGATGTGGTGTCGCTGAGTCCCGAGCGCTTCGGCGCTCAGGTCAACGTGTCTACGTTGCACTTGGCGGTGCGCGCTCGGCAGGCTCTGCGCCGAAGCGGTACGGCGAGTACCAAGACGCGCGGCGAGGTGAGCGGCACGACCGCCAAGATGTTCCGTCAGAAGGGCACGGGTCGAGCGCGCGCCGGCTCGGGCAAGTCGCCGCTCCGTCCGGGCGGAGGCATCGTTTTCGGCCCGCACCCGCGCGGCTACGCCATGAAGGTCAATCGCAAGCAACGCAAGCAGGCGCTGGCGATGGCGCTGTCCAGTCGGGCCGACGTGGGCTCGGTGTTCGTCCTGCGCGATCTCGAACTCGATGCTCCCAGCACGGCGCTGCTGAACCGCACGCTGGTCGCCATGGACATCGCCGCGCCGGTGTTGGTGCTTACGGCGGACGAGCCCCAAGTTTCCCTCTCGGCGCGAAACCTGGCGTTCGCGGAGACGGTCGAGGTGGGGGCAGTCACTACCGAGCAGGTGTTGCGCGCTCGCTCGCTGGTGTTCACCGAGAAGGCGTTCGCCGCCCTGGAGCAGGGGTAAGGCATGGTCGAGGCAGAGAAGATCATCATCCGTCCGATCATTTCGGAGAAGAGTTACCGGCAGATCGATGAGCACCGGTACACCTTCGAGGTGCATCCGGATGCACACAAAACCGTCGTCGCCCAAGCGGTCGAGCAGTTGTTCGGCGTCACCGTCGTCGACGTATCTACCGCCCATGTGCCATCCAAGCCCAAGCGCCGTGGCGCCACGCGCGGGCGTAGCCGGTCGTGGAAGAAAGCGGTGGTAACGCTGGCGCCGGCAGACAAGATCGAGTTCTTCGAGGGCAGGTAATGGCCATCAAGAAGCACAAGCCGACGTCGCCGGGTCGCCGGTTCATGACGACCGAGACGTTCGACGACATCACGCGTACAAAGCCCGAGCGATCGCTGCTCGCACCGCTGAAGCGGAACGGTGGGCGTAACGCGCACGGTCGCATCACTACCCGGCATCAGGGTGGCGGCCACAAGCGTCGGTATCGCATCATCGATTTTCGCCGCGACAAAGACGGCGTGCCCGCTCGTGTAGCACACATCGAGTACGACCCTAATCGGTCGGCGCGCATCGCGTTGCTGCACTACGCCGATGGTGAAAAGCGATACATCCTTGCGCCGCGCGACCTGAGTGTCGGTCAGCTGGTTGAGTCTGGCCTGGAGGCGGATATCCGTCCAGGGAACGCGCTTCCGCTCGAGGCTATCCCCACCGGTACTACCATCCATGCGATCGAGCTATACCCCGGGCGGGGCGCCCAGCTCGTGCGCGGCGCGGGTACCAGTGCTCAGCTCCAGGCAAAGGAGAAGGGTCACGGTGTGGTCCGCCTGCCATCGGGCGAGCTGCGGCGCATTCGGTTGGAGTGCCGCGCGACGGTGGGCGAGGTGGGCAACGCCGACCATTCGAACATCGACGGCGGCAAGGCCGGACGGTCCAGATGGCGGGGTATTCGCCCCACCGTGCGCGGCACGGCGATGAACCCCGTAGATCATCCTCACGGTGGGGGCGAGGGCAAGACCACTGCTGGTCGGCACCCTGTCACACCATGGGGTGTGCCGACGCTGGGATACCGTACTCGCCCGAAGAACAAGCGGTCGGACAAGTACATCATCCGCGGTCGCAAGCGCGGCAAGCGCGGATGAGGGGAGGAAGCCGTTGAGCAGGTCAGCCAAGAAAGGCCCGTTCGTGGAAGAGCGTCTCATGCAGCGCGTGGTCGCTATGAACGAGAGTGGCCAGAAGCGGATGATCAAAACATGGTCGCGTGCTTCCACCATCTTCCCCGACATGGTTGGGCATACAGTTGCCGTACACGATGGACGGAAGCACGTCCCGATCTTCATCACGGAGGCCATGGTAGGGCATAAGCTGGGCGAGTTCGCGCTCACTCGTACCTATCGCGGTCACATCAAGGAATCTCGCGGGGCCAGAAGGTAGAGCATGGCTGTAAGGGCTCAGGCAAAATACGTCAGAGTGGCACCTCGCAAGGCACGCGAGGTTGCGGACCAGATTCGCGGTAAGTCGGTTGCGGACGCTCGCGCCACGCTCCTTTTCGCCAATCGGGGGGCCGCGAAGCTTGTCGCCAAGGTGCTCAACTCGGCGGTGGCCAATGCAGAGAACAACAACAATCTGGCCGCCGATGAGTTGTACGTGACCGAGGCGTACGTGAACGAGGGGCCGACCATGAAGCGCTGGCAGTTCCGCGCTATGGGTCGGGTCAACCGGATTCGCAAGCGCACCAGCCACATCACGGTCGCGGTCGAGCAGAGGGAGGTCCGTTCCTAGTGGGCCAGAAGGTGCACCCGAGCGGTTTTCGCGTGGGCATCATCCACGACTGGAAGTCGCACTGGTATACAGAGAAAGAGTTCAAGCAGTTTCTCGCCGAAGACGAGCGTATTCGCACGCACATCTTCCGCAAGCTCGCGCACGCCGGTATCTCCCGTGTGATCATCCGGAAAGACCAGAGCAACATCACCGTCGATATTCATACGGCTCGCCCCGGCATCGTGATCGGTAAGAGCGGGTCAGAGGTGGATGCGCTGCGCAAAGAGCTCTTCCGCATGACGCAGAAGAACGTGCAGGTCAACATCATCGAAGTAAAGCGGCCGGAGCTCGATGCCGTGCTGGTGGCACAGTCCATCGCCGAGCAGCTCGAGAACCGCGTGAGTTTCCGCCGGGCCATGAAGCGCGCCCTGACGAGCGCGATCCGCTCGGGAGCTGTTGGCATGCGCGTGCGCTGCAGCGGTCGCTTGGGTGGTGCCGAGATGTCGCGCAGCGAGCACTACAGCGAAGGCAGGGTGCCGCTGCATACGCTTCGCGCCGACATCGATTACGGTTTTCGCGAGGCGCGGACAACGTTCGGGCGCATCGGCGTCAAGGTGTGGATGAACAAAGGCGAGCTGATGCCGGCCGGGTATCCGGGCGGACAGCGGCGTGAGGCCGAGGAACGTCGCGAGCCCCCGCGCGAGCGTCGTCGCCGGCCATCAGAGCGGCCGTCCCGGCAGACGGCCGAGAGCAGGTAAGGAAGTCGAGTCATGCTTCTGCCAAGACGAGTCAAGCATAGGAAGCATCAGCGCGGCCGCATGGCGGGCCAAGCTAAGGGCGGCACCGCGGTCGAGTTCGGTGAGTATGGTCTAAAGGCGCTGGAGTGCGGCTGGATCACCAACCGCCAAATTGAGGCGGCCCGTATTGCGATGACGCGGTACATGCGTCGTGGCGGCAAGGTGTGGATCAACGTGTTTCCGCACAAGCCCGTCACCAGCAAGCCTGCCGAGACCCGCATGGGCGGCGGCAAGGGTTCGCCCGAGCAGTGGGTGGCTGTTGTGAAACCCGGCAAGGTCATGTTCGAGCTGGCCGGGGTGAGCGAAGCAGTGGCACGTGAGGCCATGCGTCTGGCGATGCACAAGTTGCCGATCAAGTGCAAGTTCGTCACCAGGGAGGGGAACCTCTTTGAAAGCTAAACAGGTGCGCGAGCTCTCCGAAGACGACCTGGTCGTGCAGTTGCGCGAGCGCCGGAAGGAGTTGTTTAACCTGCGCTTTCAGCATGCGACGGGTCAGCTCGACGACCCCCACAAGCTGAGCATCACGCGTCGCGAGATCGCGCGTCTGCTCACGATCCAAAACGAGCGCGAGGCAGCGCGCGGTGTGTCGGGCGGTGAAGGCTGATGCCCAGTAAGAAAACAGAGACCAGCAAGACGACGATCAAATCCACCGCGAAGGCAGCGACGAAGCAGAAGGAAGCCGCCGCTCGGGGGGGCGCTCGCAAGAGCGCGACGGCGCAGAAGCGTGCGGTCGTACCCGCGCGCCCCGCACCGGACAGGGTGCCAGGCCGCAAGGAACGGCGTGGTGTGGTCGTGAGCGACGCCATGGATAAGACGATCGTGGTGCGTGTCGACGTAGTGCAGAAGCACGAGGTGTACGGCAAGGTCGTCCGTCGCTCGAGCAAGCTCCATGTGCACGACGAGCATAACCAGGCCAGCATTGGCGACGTGGTACGCGTTGTCGAGACCCGGCCGCTGAGCGCGACCAAGCGCTGGAGGCTGCTCGAGGTTCTCGAGCGGGCCAAGTAACAGGTAGAGCGGCAGGGGAAAGAGCACGATGATTCAGGTAGAGACACGACTCCGAGTGGCCGACAATACCGGCGCGAGGGAGATCTTGTGCATCCGCATCAAAGGCGGGTCTCGCCGCCGCTATGCTTACGTCGGCGACGTTATTGTGGGTACGGTAAAAACGGCCACGCCCGGAGGCAGTGTAAAAAAGGGCGATGTCGTGAAGGCTGTGGTGGTGCGCACCAAGAAGGAGCTTGGACGCAAAGACGGCACGTACATCGCGTTCGATGAGAACGCAGCGGTGCTCGTCGACAACCAGGGCAATCCGCGCGGTACCCGCATCTTCGGACCGGTGGCGCGCGAGCTGCGCGAAAAGAACTACATGAAGATCGTGTCGCTAGCCCCAGAAGTGCTCTAGAACGGCACGCGCACGAGGTGACGGAAAAGCCATGCAGAGGATGAAGATTCACAAAGGCGATCAGGTGATGGTCGTCTCTGGTAAGGAAGCCGGCAAGACCGGCAAGGTGATGCGTGTCGATACCGATGCACATCGTGTGGTGGTCGAGCATCTCAACATGATGAAGAAGCACACCCGGCCGAACCCGAAGAAGAACCCTCAGGGTGGTGTGATCGAGCGCGAGGCCGGCATTGACGTGTCAAACGTGATGCTTGTGTGCCCCGCGTGCGGTCGGCCAACGAGGGTCGGGTACAGGGTCACAGAGGATGGCGGCAAGGTGCGAGTCTGTCGGCGCAAGGCCTGCGCCTCGGACATCGATAAAGCGTAGGACTGAGTGCACATGGCACGACTCAAGGATAAGTACATCAAGGAAGTAGTTCCCGCTCTCATGGAGGAGTTTGGGTACAGCACCGTCATGCAAGTACCCAAGGTCACCAAGGTCACGTTGAACATGGGGGTTGGCGAGGCGAAGACCAATGCCAAGCTCCTCGACAACGCCGTCGAGGAACTCGCCTTAATCGCCGGCCAGCGACCGTCCGTTACCCGCGCCCGCAAGTCGATCGCCGGGTTCAAGCTGCGGGAAGGCATGGCGATCGGGTGTCGGGTGACGCTGCGCGGTCAGAGGATGTACGAGATGTTGGACCGTCTGGTGTCCATCGCACTGCCGCGCATCCGCGACTTCCGCGGCATCTCGCCACAGCAATTCGACGGTCGCGGTAACTTCGCTATGGGTATCCGCGAACAGATCATCTTTCCGGAGATCGACTACGACAAGGTCGAGCAGATCCGCGGGCTCAATGTGATTATCACCACGACGGCCAAGACCGACGAAGAAGGCCGTGCCCTGCTGGCCAAGTTGGGGATGCCCTTCCGGAGCGAGTCGTGAATAGTGGGGAACTGAGCGGCCGCGGCCGCAGCCGACGGTCGGACGAGGAGTAGCTAACGCATGGCCAAGGAATCGCTTGTCGTCAAATGCGCTCGCAAGCAGCGCTACCAGACGCGCGAGTATAACCGCTGCTCGCGTTGCGGCCGCCCTCGAGGGTACTATCGCGAATTCGGAGTCTGCCGTATCTGCTTACGCGAACTCGCCCATGAGGGTGTAATCCCCGGCCTGACGAAGTCGAGCTGGTAGGAAGGGACGAGCCATATGTCCATGACAGATCCCATCGCCGACATGTTGACCCGTATTCGGAACGCCACCACGGCGCGGCACGAGACGGTCGATGTTCCGGCTTCACGGATGAAGAGTGAAATCGCGCGACTCCTCCTCGAGCAAGGGTACATCGCCGCCTACGAGATCAAGCCGGGTGAGGTCGGCGACCTCATTGTGATTACCCTGAAGTATGGGAAGAACCGGGAGCGAGTCATCTCTGGCATCAAGCGTGTGTCGCGTCCCGGACGGCGTATCTATGCCCGCAAGGACACGCTGCCGAAGGTGCTCGGAGGCCTGGGGACGGCGATCATCTCCACCTCCCGTGGCCTGATCACCAGTGCTGAAGCGGCGCGTCTTGGTGTGGGCGGCGAAGTCGTCTGCTTCATCTGGTAAGGAACGTCTTATGTCGAGAATTGGAAGAGCGCCAATCGCCGTGCCGGATGGTGTAAATGTCGTCGTCGACGGCGTCACCGTCACGGTCACCGGTCCCATGGGACGGCTCACGCAGCGCATCCCTCGGGACATGATCGTCGAGCAGACCGAGAGTGTGCTCAGTGTGCGCCGTCCGACGGACAGTGCCACGCATCGTTCACTGCACGGACTGACCCGGACCCTTCTCGCCAATATGGTGGAGGGCGTCACGAAGGGTTTCCAGAAGCGGCTGGAGGTCGTCGGCGTTGGCTATCGCGCGTCGGTGAAAGGCGATAACCTGGAGCTGCTGCTCGGCTTCAGTCATCCCGTGGTAATGCAACCCCCCGAGGACGTCTCGTTCGAGACGCCACAACCACAGGTGATCCTGATCAAGGGCATCGACAAGCAGGTAGTTGGTCAGGTGGCGGCGAAGGTGCGCGAGCTGCGTCCGCCTGAGCCGTACAAGGGGAAGGGCATTCGGTACGCGGGCGAACACGTCCAGCGGAAGGTCGGCAAGCGGGCATAGCGCTTGCCGGAGGAAGAGGAAAGACGCAGAAGATGAGTGCCAAGACAGTCAGCGAGGCGCGCGCCAAGCGCCATAAGCGGATCCGGGGTAAGGTCATGGGTACGCCGGAACGGCCACGGGTGGCCGTCTTCCGCTCCAACAGAGCGATCTACGCCCAAATCGTCGACGACCGGGCGGGGGTCACGCTGGCAGCGGCACGGTCGGCCGAGGTGGCGGAGTCAGGGCTCGACAAGAGCGCTGTTGCCCGGAAGGTTGGCGAACTGCTCGCGCAGCGCGCAGTGGCAAAAGAAGTGAAGGTCGTCGTGTTCGACCGTTCGGGGTACTTGTACCACGGTCGTGTCAAGGCGCTCGCGGAAGGTGCCCGCGAGGGCGGCCTGGTTTTCTAACGAGGAGATAAGAACGACAGTGGTCAGAGTCAGCTCAGAGGCCACCGAGCTCAAGGAGCGCGTGGTCGACATCAACCGCGTCGCCAAGGTCGTCAAGGGCGGCCGCCGCTTCTCGTTCACGGCCCTGGTCGTCGTGGGCGACGAGAACGGCTTGGTCGGCGCCGGGTACGGCAAGGCACGCGAGGTCCCTCTCGCCATCCAGAAGGCGATCGAGGACGCCAAGAAGAACATGTTCCGCGTGCCGCGCTACAAGACGACCATCCCCCACCAAGTGATGGGCAGGTTTGGCGCGGCCAAGGTGTTTCTCAAGCCGGCCGCTGCTGGTACGGGCGTTATCGCGGCCGGCGGTGTGCGCGCGGTCCTCGAGCTCGCCGGCGTGCGCGACATCCTCACCAAGTCGCTGGGCACGACTAACCCGATCAACCTGGTCCGTGGGACCGTGGCCGGCCTGCAGGCACTCAAGACGCCTCAGCAGGTTGCGCGTCTCCGCGGCCTGACGGTGCAAGAGGTCCTTGGTACCTCCACGGCGGATCAGGCTGACGAGTCGGTGCTGGAGGCCTAGCATGGCCAAACTACACATCACCCAGGTGAAGAGCGAGATCGGTAGCCCGCGTGACCACCGCGGCACCCTGCGTGCGCTGGGGCTCAAGCGGCTCAACCATACGGTAGTTCACGAGGACACGCCGGTCATCCGCGGCATGATTCACAAAGTCGCGTACCTCTTGGAGGTACGCCCGACCACCAAGAAGTCGTGACATGACTGAGATAGGGCTTCATAACCTACGACCCAATCCGGGGTCCACAAGAGACGTTAAGCGCCTCGGCCGGGGCAAGGGTACCGGTCAGGGCAAGACGGCTGGCCGCGGGCATAAGGGCTACAACGCTCGATCCGGGGGCGGTGTGCGGCCTGGCTACGAGGGTGGCCAGATGCCGGTGTACATGCGCCTCGGAAAGCTCCGCGGTCCGCACATGAAGAAGAGCATGCCTATTGGTCCCTTCCGCACGTACTGGTTGCCGGTGAACGTCGGTCGCCTCGCCGAGGCTTTTCAGCCTGGCGAGGAGGTAACCCCCGAGCAGCTGGTGGCCAAGCGCATCATCAAGAACGTGCGCACGCCGGTGAAGATCCTCGGCGGCGGCGATCTGAACGTGGCGCTCACCGTCCGTATGCACGCCTTCTCCGCGTCGGCCAAGGCGAAGATCGAGGCGGCGGGCGGCAAGGTAGAACTCCTCTGATCCTGAGTCAGCCCAGGGGGCGGTAGTCTGTGAACAACAAGCTCTGGCAGTCTCTTGCCAACGCCTGGAAGATCCCTGAGCTTCGTGTGAAGCTCCTTTTCACGCTCGGCTTGATCGCTGCCTACCGCTTCGGCTGTCACGTGCCCGTGCCCGGGATCGATCGCGAGGCGCTGGCGGATTTCCTCGCCGGCAGTGCCGGTGGCGTGTTCGGTTTTCTCGATCTCTTCTCGGGCGGTGCGCTCGGCAAGACAGCGGTGTTTGCGCTGGGCATCATGCCGTACATCACGGCGTCGATCATCATGCAGTTGCTCACCGTGGTCATTCCTCGACTGGAGGCACTGGTCAAGGAAGGCGAGCAGGGACAGAAGCAGGTCACGAAGATCACGCGCTGGGTGACCGTAGCGCTCGCGTTCATGCAGTCCGTGGCGTACATCTTCTTGTTTCGCGCCGAGAAAGCCCTGCCCAACCTCGATTTCACGCGCGCCCTGCTCATCGTGATCACGTTGACGGCCGGTACCACCGCGGTTATGTGGATCGGAGAGCTGATCACCGCTCGCGGCATCGGGAACGGCATGTCGATCCTGATCTTCATCAGTATCATCTCGCGCTTGCCGAGCGGGCTCTACAAGTTCAGCACCATGGGGACCATAGCGCAGATCTCCATCGCCATTATCGTGATGGCGGTCATCGTGGGTGTGGTCTGGATTACCACTGGTGAGCGCCGCATTCCCGTGCAGTATGCCAAACGTGTTGTGGGGCGGCGCATGATGGGTGGGTCGAGTACCTTCATTCCGCTCAAAGTGAACATGGCCGGCGTGATGCCCATCATCTTCGCCTCATCGTTTCTGATGATCTTCCCAACGCTCGGCCAGATGATCCCCAGCGGCCCCACGAAGTGGTTCTCTGAGGTCTTCGGGCCGAACACACTCCCGTACATGGTCGCCCAGGCCGTGCTCATCGTGCTGTTCACGTACTTCTACACCGCCGTTACCTTCAATCCGGTCGAGCAGGCGGACAACCTGAAGAAGTACGGTGGCTTTGTGCCCGGCGTACGACCCGGGCGGCCAACAGCGGAGTTCCTGGACCGCATCCTCACTCGGCTCACCCTCCCTGGGGCGCTCTTTCTCGCGGCGGTGGCCGTGTTGCCGTGGTTGCTGTTTCGCTTCACGGATGTGCAGTTCTATTTCGGCGGCACCTCTATCTTGATCGTGGTGGGCGTGGCGCTGGATACCATGCGGCAGATGGAGGCCCAGCTGCTCATGCGTCACTACGAGGGATTCCTCAAGTAAACGGGGGTGGAGAGTTGAGTCAGGTGGAGCTCAATGTCGTCTTGCTCGGTGCGCCGGGCGCGGGCAAGGGAACGCAGGCCGAACGGATCGTAGCAGCGTTCGGGCTTCCTCACATTTCGACTGGCGAGATCCTCCGCGCCGCGGTTGCCGCCGGAACGCAACTGGGGAAAGAGGCTCAGCAGTTCATGCAGGCGGGCAAGCTAGTGCCGGACGATGTGGTCGTCGGCATCATTCGCGAACGGCTGGCTGAGCCAGACGCGGCGGCTGGCTTCCTCCTGGATGGGTTTCCCCGCACCATTCAGCAGGCCGAGGCGCTCGACGCGATGCTGGCCGCCGCTGGCCGTAGCCTTACGCACGTGGTAGTCCTCGAGGTGCCTCCGGAGGAGCTTGTGGAACGTCTCTCTGGCAGGCGCATGTGCAGCAAGTGTGGCAAGGGCTACCACGTGAAGTTCGACCCGCCGGCCAAAGAGGGCGTGTGCGATGCCTGTGGGGCGGAGCTGTATCAGCGAGCGGACGACAATGAGCAGACGGTACGAAATCGCCTGGTCGTGTACGGAGAGCAGACCCAGCCGCTCGTCGACTACTACGCGACCAAGGGGTTAGTGAACACGGTCCACGGTGGCGGCCGCATGCCGAACGAGGTATGGGTCGACGTCAAGCTGGCGCTGTCCGCGATGGCGTGATCGTTCGGAAATCAGACGCAGAGATTGAAGTAATGGCGGCTGCCGGCCGC
The DNA here is from genome assembly GCA_040772045.1 of Thermoleophilia bacterium. Classification (GTDB taxonomy): domain Bacteria; phylum Actinomycetota; class Thermoleophilia; order UBA2241; family UBA2241; genus JAXGYV01. The sequence goes on along the minus strand of JAXGYV010000003.1, from coordinate 107,537 downwards.
GTGCTGGCTGCCTGTCTGGAGGAGCTTACGGTGGCTGCTCGGCCAGGGATCACCACACGAGAACTAGACGAACTGGCTGAGGCCTTCATCCGCGAGCACGGGGGCGAGCCTAGCTTCAAAGGATATCGGGGTTTCCCGGGTTCCATCTGCGCCTCGCCCAACGATATGGTGGTGCATGGAATACCGGGCGCCTACCGCGTGCGAGATGGGGATCTCTTGAGCATCGATGTGGGCGTTACTCTGGACGGCTTTGTGACCGACTCCGCGGTAACGGTCGCCGTCGGCGATGTCGACGACGATGCCAAGCGCTTGCTGCATACAACACGCGACTCGCTGGAGGCGGCCATCCGCCAGTGTCGGCAAGGGAGGCGATTGGGCGACGTGTCGCACGCCGTGCAAGAGGTTGTCGAGCGCGCGGGCTTCAACGTGGTGCGCTCGCTCGTGGGGCATGGCGTGGGTCGCGAGATGCACGAGGACCCGCAGATCCCCAACTACGGGGAGCCTGGTCGTGGGCCGCGTCTGCAGGCGGGAATGGTATTGGCGATCGAGCCGATGGTGAACATGGGCGACCACGAGGTTGTCGTCGCCCCAGATGGGTGGGCGATCCACACGGCCGACCACTCCTTGTCCGCGCATTTCGAACACACGGTGGCGATCACGAAACGTGGTCCTCGGGTTCTCACGCGGCGGCCGTCAGAGGGCCGCTGAGGATGGGGGCCGCAGCGCGAGTCTCCGGTGCCTATAGCTCGGCGTACGGGCGCGCGACTTCGCCGGCGCCGCGTACGTATGGTATTATTCCTGGCCGCCTTCGGTGATACGCGGGAGAGCATGGTAAAAAAGGAAGAGGCAATAGAGATCGAGGGCGTCGTGGTCGAGGCGTTGCCGAACACGATGTTCCGTGTGCAGCTCGATAACCAGCATGAAGTGCTGGCCCACATCTCGGGCAAGATGCGAATGCACTACATCCGCATCTTGCCCGGAGATCGGGTGAAGGTCGAGTTGTCGCCGTATGACCTCCAACGGGGTCGGATCACGTATCGATTCAAGTAGAGAAAAGAGCAACGTGGTGGAGTGGGCATCTCCCTGGGGAAAGCCGCTTCGTTCTGAGTGAGGAAGACATGAAGGTTAGAGCATCCATCAAGCCGATCTGCGAGAAGTGCAAGATCATCCGCCGGCACGGCGTGGTGCAGATCATCTGCACGAACCCACGTCATCGTCAAAGGCAGGGGTAGGAGAGTATGGCGCGAATCGCCGGGGTCAATATCCCGCCGCAGAAGCGGGTAGAGATCGGTCTCACGTACATCTACGGTGTGGGTCGCTCGACGTCGAATGTGATTCTCGGTCAGCTCGGGATCGACCCGAACACCAAAGTGCGCGACCTCACCGAGGAAGAGATCGTGAAACTTCGTGAGGCGATCGATCGAGGGGCTACGGTGGAGGGCGACCTTCGCCGCGAGCGGTCGCAGAACATCAAGCGGCTCATGGATATTGGCTGCTACAAGGGCATCCGCCACCGGCGTGGCATGCCGGTAGACGGCCAGCGGACCAAGACGAACGCACGCACGCGGAAGGGTCCCAAGCGGACCGTCGGCGGCAAGCGCAAAAAGTAGGCATCGCCCAATCGGGACGGCGTAGAGGAGAAGACGGGAGTGGCCAAACCGCAGAGAGCCAAGGGACGCCAGCGTCGCAGGGTGCGCAAGAATATCGCCATCGGGCAGGCGCATATCAAGACATCGTTCAACAACACGCTGGTGACGCTTACCGATAAGGAAGGGAACGTCATCGCCTGGGAGAGCGCTGGGTCGGCTGGGTTCAAGGGCTCGCGGAAGAGCACGCCGTTCGCGGCTCAGGTTACGGCTGAGGCCTGTGCCAAGAAGGGCATGGAACACGGCCTTCAGAAGGTCGAGGTCTTTGTACGTGGCCCAGGATCGGGTCGCGAGACAGCTGTCCGTTCACTGCAGGCGGCTGGCCTGGAGATCCTGAGCGTCAAGGATGTCACGCCCGTGCCCCACAACGGGTGCCGCCCGCGTAAGCGGCGTCGGGTCTAGGAAGGTTGTGCAGTGGCCAGAGATACGTCATCGCAATGCAAACAGTGCCGGCGCGAGAACATCAAGCTGTTCCTTAAGGGCGAGCGCTGTCTCACGGATAGGTGTTCGGTCGAAAGGCGGTCGTACCCGCCGGGCGAGCATGGGCGTGGCCGGATTAAGCAGTCCGAGTATCTCCTGCAGCTGCGGGAGAAGCAGAAGGCCCGGAGGTACTACCAGCTGCTCGAAGGCCAGTTCCATCACTACTACGAGATCGCCAGCCGGAAGCAAGGTGTCACCGGCGAGAACCTGCTGCGCCTCCTCGAGCTCCGTCTGGACAACGTGGTGTACCGCCTCGGTTTCGGCGCATCGCGACGCCAGGCACGGCAGCTGGTGCGGCACGCGCACTTCCTGGTGAATGGCAAGAAGGTCGATATTCCGTCATACCAGCTGCGGCCGAACGATGTTGTCTCGGTGCGCCCGAACAGCAAGGCCGCCGAAGTAGTGCGTCTGGCCACCGATCTCACGTCGTCGGTGGCTCCATGGCTGCTCGCCGACCACGACAATCTCACCGGGAAGATCCTGCGTATCCCCGAGCGAGGCGACATCGACGCTCCGGTCCAGGAACAGCTCATCATCGAGCTGTATTCCAAGTGACCCACGTCGCAGGACCCAGCAGAGCAGGGACCTGACAGGAGGCCAGGTGCTACATTTCCAGATGCCCACAATGATTCGAGAGCAACTCGCCCCCAATCGGGCTCGTTTCGAGGTCGAGCCGCTGGAGCGCGGCTTCGGACATACATTCGGCAACTCTCTGCGCCGCGTGCTGCTGTCTTCTCTGGAAGGAGCCGCCGTAAGCTCCGTGAAGATCGACGGTACGGACCACGAGTTCGCCACGCTTGCGGGTGTCAAAGAGGATGTCACAGATGTCATTCTCAATCTCAAGGGGCTCGTGTGCCGCCTCCACGGCGATCTCGATGAGGTGCTGGTGCGGCTGGTGAAGAACAAGCCGGGCAAGGTGGTAGCGGCCGACATCGACATGCCGGCGGAGCTCGAGGTGCTGAACCCCGACCATCACATCGCTACTCTCGCCGAGGGCGGTGTGCTCGAGATGACGCTCACCATCCGTCGTGGCAGCGGGTATGTGCCGGCCGAGGGGAACAAGCCCTCTGAGACCACCATCGGGGTAATCCCCATCGATAGCATCTTCACCCCGGTCAAGCGCGTCGCCTACAACGTGGAGAGCGCTCGAGTTGGGCAACGCACCGACTACGACAAGCTGATCCTCGACATCACGACGAACGGTGCGCTGTTGCCGGAGGAGGCTTTGCGGCAGGCGGCAGACATCCTCGTAGAAGGGCTGTCGATCTTCACCGACGCCGCTCAGGGCGTCGGGTCGTTCGGCGACGAGTCGGCCGAGGTCGCGTCTGTGGTTGAGCCCAAGCGGCCCACGGTTGCAGACGAGCTGATCGAAGAGCTTGAGCTCGGTGTGCGCTCGTACAACTGCCTGAAGCGTGAGGGAATCCAGACCATCGGCGATCTCCTCTCGAGGACGGAAGCCGAGCTGCTCAACATCCCCAACTTCGGCAAGAAGAGTATCGACGAAGTCAGGGAGAAGCTCGTGGCTCGCGGCCTCGAGCTACGGGGCGAGGACTGAGATATGCGGCACCAGAAGCAAGGACGCAAATTCAACATGGCGCCCGATCAGCGGCGGGCGCTGCTCGCGGGGTTGGCGGTCGCCGTCCTCGAACACGAGAAGATCCGCACGGGAGAGGCGAGGGCTAAAGAAGTGCGTTCGCTCGTCGACCAGGCGATCAGCTTGGGGAAGCGGGGAGATCTGGCGGCACGACGGCAGGCCATCTCTCTGCTGCGGAACAAGCAGATCGTGTACAAGCTGTTCAACGATATCGCGCCGCGCTACGAACAGCGCGCCGGAGGCTACACGCGCATCGTGAAGCTCGGCCCTCGTAGCGGAGACGGCGCTGAGATGGTGTATCTCGAGCTGGTCTGAAGACGTCGGCGCGGAGATCTTTAAGGGGGCGGATGCCGCAAGTGGCGTCCGCCCCCTTCGTCTGTCTGCTGCGGTAGAGTGAGCCGTCGGTGTGCACCGTGTGATGAGTACCGTGATTGACATCCGCGAGCTCCGTTTCGCGTACCCGGGTAACCAAGCCGCGCTCAGCGGGATCTCGCTGAACGTGCAGCGGGGAGAATCGGTCGCGATCGTGGGTGCCAACGGGTCTGGCAAGTCGACGCTCGCCCGAATCCTCGGAGGATTGGAGCGACCGACGGCGGCGGCGAGAGCTCTGGTGTGCGGTGCCGATCTGACGACGCTCGAGGGCCGTCTGTCCGCACGTCGCGAGGCGGGTATCCTCTTCCAGGACCCGGAGAACCAGTTCGTCGGTGCCGATGTGGAGGAGGACCTCGCCTTCGGCCCAGAGAACCTCGGGTGGCCGGCAGAACGCATTCGGGAGCGCGTCGAAGAGCTGATCTGCGCGTTTCGTCTGGAGGACCTCCGAGAGCGAGAGCCGCACATGCTCTCGGGCGGGCAGAAGCAGCGCGTTGCTCTCGCCGGAGTGCTGGCAGTGCCCCGCACGCTCTTGGTGCTCGATGAACCCACCTCGATGCTGGATGCCGCCGGAAAGCATGACGTCCTCGCGGCGGTACGCCGGCTTCACGCGGAGGGTCTCACGGTGATCCTCGTAACGCAGGAGATGGAGGAGGCCGCGATCGCCGCCCGGGTGATTGCGCTCGACGCAGGGACGGTGGCCTTTGACGGTCCGGCGGCGACGCTGTTCACGGATCAGGAGGCTCTCGCTCGGCTCTCGCTCGGCCTGCCCCTTCCCGCTGCCGTGGCGGCTGAGGTCGAGCGGCGCGGTCGTCGGCTGGGAACTCTCCCACTGGACCTGGAAGGGCTGGTAACCGCGCTGCGAGAGGTCGTCTCGTGACGGGGTTGGGGATGGTGTGCGAGCATCTCTCGTTCGCGTATCAAGCCGGCGAGCAGCGAGTGCTCGCGCTGCGCGACATCTCGCTGTCGCTGGCTCCAGGCAGCAGTACGGCCTTACTTGGTCCAGCGGGGTCAGGCAAGTCGACACTGCTGCTGATCTTGCGTGGCCTGCTCGACCCGGACGAGGGAGAGGTGCGTCTGGGTGGAGTTGGCATGGCCGACCGCGGCTACGCCGAAGCCCAGCGGTCGGTGGGCCTCGTGTTCCAGCAAGCGGAGCGCCAGCTCTTCGCTGCTACGTGCGAGGAGGACGTGGCCTTTGGTCCCCGCCAGCTCGGCTGGCCGCCGCAGCAGGTGCAGGAGGCGGTCGCGGAAGCGATGGAGCGCGTAGGCCTCTCACCCGCCCTCTTCGCGCGGCGCCATCCCTACGCGCTCTCCGGCGGCGAGCAGCGACGCCTGGCACTGGCCGGTGTGCTGGCCATGCGGCCGCGGGCGCTGCTCCTCGACGAACCGTTCGTCGGTCTCGATCCGGCGGCACGGCGAGACCTGAGCGCTATCCTGCGGGGGCTCGCGACGAGCGGCGAGACGGTCGTGCTCGCGACGCACGAGGTGGATCGCGCGTGGGAACTGTGCGAGCAGCGCGTTGTCCTCGCAGGGGGCCGGCTGGCGGCTAGTGGTGCTTGGGACTTCGCCGCTGGCGGCGTGGAGCTCCTTGAGTCTCATGGTTTGCAGGTGCCCACGCTCGTGGAGCTCTGGCGCCGGCTCGGCCGGCCCCTCGCTCACCCGCCGCGGACGGCGACCGCCGCCGCTGAGGCACTGGCATGAGGGCGGCGGTCGCGCAGTATTACCCCGCCGCCTCGTGGCTCCACGCGCTGGATGCGCGGGCGAAGATCGTTGCCGTGGGGGTCCTGTCGGTGGCACTGTTCACACGCGATGCCTTCATCTCTCTCGCCTTCTACAGCGGTGCGGCGACGATCGGCCTGATCGTCAGCCGCGTCCCCGCGCGCTGGTTCTGGCGTGCACTGAAGCCGGTACTGTGGCTCGTTGCCCTGACGTTCCTCGTCCAGATCCTCTTCGCGCCCGGCGAGGCCTTCTTCCGCTTTGGCCCTATACGCCTGAGCTGGCGTGGTCTCGAATTGGCGGGGTACCTCAGCCTGCGCCTCATCGTGCTCGTACTCTTCGGTTCGCTGCTCACCCTCACTACCTCTCCGGTGGCGCTCACCGATGGTTTGGCCTGGCTTGGGCGACCCTTGCGGCGGCTTCGCGTGCCCACTGAGGAGCTGGCGCTCATGGTTACCATTGCCCTCCGTTTCATCCCGACGCTCCTCGCCGAGCTGGAGACGATCATGCGCGCGCAGCGGGCACGGGGGGCCGATTTCTCACACGGTGGACCTCTGCGCAGAGCTCGCGCGTTGGTTCCCGTTCTGGTACCCCTGTTCGTGCTGAGCTTTCGTCGTGCAGACGATCTTGCTTTGGCGATGGAGGCACGTTGTTACGTGCCTGGGGTGCAACGCAGCAGGCTCCACCCGCTGCGTGCGAGTTGGCGCGATGGAGTGCTGCTCGTGGCGGTCGCGGGCATCGTTGTCATGGCCGTCGCCGCCGGTACGCTGTGGTGATGGCGAGCGGTAGAACTCACCAGGGTACGGCGGTCAGGCTCGACCTGGCGTACGACGGGACTGCCTTCTCGGGGTGGGCCAAACAGCCGGGGCGGCGCACGGTCCAAGGTGAGGTCGAACGGGCGCTGGGGATCTTCCTGCGACATCCCGTGATCGTGCGCGTAGCTGGGCGAACCGATGCCGGCGTGCACGCCGCGGGCCAGGTGGCTTCCTTCGTCACGGGGGCTCGCGTGGTGCCGGAGCGGCTGCGTCTGGGGCTCAACGCGCTGTTGCCCGAAGACGTGGCGGTGAGTGCGGTTACCTGCGTGCCCGAAGGTTTTGACGCGCGCGCGGCCGTGGCGCGGACCTATCGTTACCGTCTCTGGCTCGCGCCGGAGAGGCCCGCGCTCGAACGGCACTTCGTGTGGCACGTCCATGGTCGTGTGGACACCGAGGTCTTGGTGGCCTCGGCCGCGGTGTTTACGGGCCGGCGCGACTGGCGCGCGCTCACGCCGTCCGCGCATTTGTACCGCGACTGCACGCGCGAGGTGCTCGCGGCGACGTGGCGTCCGGCTGCGGTAATCGAGGGGTGCGGCGAGGAATGGGTCTTCGAGGTCACCGCGCGCAGCTTCCTCCACATGATGGTACGGGTGATGGTGGGCTCCATGGTCGAGGTGGCGCTCGGCCGGCTGACGTTAGACGACATCGCCGCCGCTCTGACTTGCGGGGAGCGGCGGCGCATGGGGCGCACGGCGCCGGCTCGCGGCTTGATGCTCATGCGCGTGGCCTACGGAGGGTAGATTCCGGCTACCTCGACTGGAACTGCTCTATCATCCGCAGGTTCTCCTGCCGGTTTGAGACGACGTAGCTCTGTCCGCCGATCATGGCCGGCGTGCCCGTGAGGACGTAGCGGTGGGTCGTCTTAGCGCGCCACGCTCGCCACACCAATTGCGCGAGCTCCCATGTTGTGAGGTCGGTGGAGAGGCCGTCGAGCACCTGGGCGCCAACAGAGGGCAGCTTGGGGAGGCGCTTCCAGGACATCATCTTCTGCTGCAGCGCTTGGACAACCTGCTGCTGGCGCGCCTGGCGGTGGAAGTCGTCGTCTACTTTGCGCACGCGGGCGTAGATCATCGCGCGCTTGCCGTCCATGTGGTTCCAGCCCTTCTTGAAAGTGACCGTGGTATTGCCCGAGTACCAGGAGACGATGGTCTTCGGCACGAGCACGTCCACGCCGCCTACGGCGTCGATCGCTTTCTGGAAGCCGTTGAACTTGACGACAACGACGTGGTTTATGGGGATACCCGTGAACTGCTCCACGGTCTTGACGGCGAGCGCTGGCCCGCCCCAGAAGTAGCCGGTGTTGATCTTGCCCATGCCGTGTCCCGGGACCTGGACACGCATGTCGCGGGCGATGGAGAGCTGGGACATGGTGCCGGTGTGTGGGTTGGTGCGGAGCAGCAGGATACTGTCGGAGCGGCCCGGGTCGTTGGCTCGTTTGTCTACGCCGAGGACGAGGACGGTGGTCGGCTGGCTGAAGATGCTGCCCGCGTCTGGCGTGAGCGCGGCGATCGTCTCGCGATTGAGGCGGCCGTTCGCGCTCTGCACGGCCGCGTCGACCGTGCGCCATGCGAAGAGCGACCATGCGCCGACGGCGAACAGGCCGGCGAGGATGAGCACCGTGAGCGCTGTTGCCGCCATCTTCCAGGGTGAGCGTCGCCTGCGAATGGCCGTCGATCGCGAAGGGTGTGTCTCGTGTGGCGTGAGCGCTGCTCTGTCGTCAAAGGTTGCTCGGTCGAGGTCTTCGCCTTTTAGGGTACCGCTCCTGGGTGCTCGCAGGGGCAACCGCCGACTGCGATACGTGCGGTACGTCGTGGTGCGTTTGGGTCTGGTGGTGTTGTGGGGCATGGCTGAGGGTCTGGTGTGGGATGGTGCACGCCGTGGTGCGTCTTCGGGCTGTCCTCGCGGGCAGTGTACACCATGGTAGTCTTGCTTTCGCCATGTCTTCGCAGCCCCTCGTATTGGCCGTCGATCTCGGCGGCACAAAGCTCGCCGCCGGCATCGTCGACGACGCGCCTACCCTGCGCGGGAAAGCCGTGCGGCCGACGGTTACCAGCGATGCCGCAGCGTGCTTGGCGGATCTCTTCGCGTGTATCGACGGACTGCTTGCCGAGACCCAGGTGGCGGTGCAGGCAATCGGCGTCGGCACCGCCTCCATGGTGGACTACGCACGCGGCTACATCGTCGAGTCGACCAACCTGCCGTTGCGAGATATCCCGTTGCGTGACCAGCTTCAAGATCGATATGGCCTCCCGGCGGCTATCGACAACGACGCCACGGTGGCGTGTATCGCGGAACATCGGTTCGGTGTCGCCCGTGGCGTGAACGACATGCTCATGCTCACCATTGGGACGGGGATCGGTGGCGGCATCATCGCCCGGGGCGTCCCCTACCGGGGATACAGTGGAGCCGCCGCCGAGTTCGGCCATATGGTCATCGATGTGCACGGACCTCGCTGCCAGGGGAGCTGCCCCAATTCCGGCTGTTTGGAGGCGTTTGTGTCGGGCCGCGCTCTGGCCGCCGCTGCGCGCCGCTTGGCGGCGGAGCGGCCGGACTCAGCGTTCGCCGCCGCCGCCAGCGGCGAGTCCTTGGATGGCCCGCTCGTCACACGGCTGGCGCAGGCCGGCGATGGCGACGCACTCGCCGTCTACGATGAGCTTGGCACGCTGCTCGGCGTGGGTATGACGGGCTTGGTGAATGCCTTCAACCCGGAGATGATCGTCGTCGGCGGCGCCGTGGCCGCGGCCGGCGATCTTCTGCTGGCGCCCGCGCGCCGGGTGATCGCCGCGCGGGCGCTACGCCCGCAGCGCGACCAGGTGCGCGTTGTCCGCGCCGCGTTCGCCGAGGATGCCGGTCTTATCGGGGCCGCCGCCTTGGCCTTCACCGAGCTCCTCGCCTCCCTTTGATTTGGGGTGTCGCGGCGTCGCGCGAGCGCGTCGGTCTGCTTGACAAAGAGCGGCCGCTCTGGCCTACTACACGCGCAATCGCGCGTGGGGAACAGGAAGAACCGCGCGCCAACAGGAGGTGACTGAGGACCAATGGCCCACCGCATTACTGAAGACTGTCTGGCCTGTGGCGCTTGCATCGACGAGTGCCCAAACGAGGCCATCTCCGAGGGCGACGACATCTTCGTGATCGATGCCGACAAGTGCGACGACTGCGGGAACTGCGTAGAGGCGTGCCCGAACGACGCTATCGTGCCGGCCGACTGACGCGCTCGTCTTAGCTAGGCGGCAAGGGGCGGCCCTCCGGCGGGAGGCCGCCCCTTTTTTCACGGAGGTGCGGGCGGCACGTCGCCGGCTCGCCGGAGCTGCCGCCCCGTGGCCCAGGCGGAGAGGACGACACTGGGCACGAACGTTGGGGCGAAGGGCGTGAGCGCGGATGACTGGATCGGACAGCGGCTCGGACAGCGCGGTGGTTCGCGCGGCTCGCGTACAAGATGCCGCGGCGATCAGCGAGATCCTGAATCAGGTGATCCGCGAGGGCTCGCGCAGTCTGTTCGCCCGGCCGATCTCCGTGGAGGAAGAACGGCGGTTCATCCGCGTGTTGCCTCGCCGCGGAGTGTTCCATGTGGCCGACATGCCGTGCACGGGCGTCGTCGGCCTGCAAGTGCTGGAGCCGTATGCGCCGAACATGGAGTCGCAGCGGCACGTTGCGACCATGGGCACCTGGATACGGGACTCATACCGCCGCAGGGGAGTGGCCACTACGCTCACGACAGCAACGTTCGCAGCTGCGCGTCACCTCGGTTTCACCAAGGTGCTCACCGACATCCGGGCGGACAACACCGCATCTCTGGCGTTTCACCAGGCCATGGGATTCACGGTCGTGGGCGTAGCGCACCGCCAGGCGTATGTAGACGGTCGGCTCGTTGACGTCTGCTTCGTCGAAGCCTTCTTGTGAGTCCGGCATGCTCTACGTGTGCGCCACGCCTATTGGTAACCTGAGCGATGTTACGCTGCGCGTGCTCGAGACGCTACGCACTGTCGACCTCATCGCGGCCGAGGATACTCGCTGCGCGCGTAAGCTCCTGGCGCGCTACGACATCCACACGCCCCTCACCAGTCTGTTCGCCCACAACGAGGCACAGAAGACGGCGATGCTCCTGGAGCAGCTGCGCGACGGCCGGCAGGTGGCGCTCGTAACCGATGCCGGGTTGCCCGGCATCGCCGACCCCGGCACACGGCTAGTGTCGGCGGCGCTCACCGAGGGGCTGCCGATGACGGTGCTCCCCGGCGCGTCGGCTCCGGCAACCGCCCTGGTAGCCTCCGGCCTCGCCGAGGCGGAGGGATTTCGCTTCGTCGGCTACTTGGCGCGCCGGCCAGCGGACCTCGCCCGCTCGTGGGGCGACTGGCGGCGATGCGGAGGTGTGGTGGTGGCTTTCGAGTCGCCGCGGCGCCTGGCGAGGAGCCTCACCACGTTGGCCGGACTTGCGCCGGACGTCCGGGCGGCGGTGTGCCGGGAGCTCACGAAGATCCACGAAGAAGTGGTTCGGGGGACGATGACGGAACTGGCGCAGCGGTTCTCGGTGCCGCCGGCCGATGTGGCCGGGGCCGGCGGCAAAGCCGTCCGCCGTTCTCGAACGGTGCGCGGCGAGATCACCCTCGTCTTCGACCTCGGTCCTCCCTGTGTGGAGAAGGGAGGCCCCGCGGTCGAAGATGCCGCTCGGCAACTCTTGGCGCGTGGTCTGAGCCGCCGCGACGCGGCGGCCGCCGTCGCTATTTGCCTCGGGGTGGCGCGGCGCGTAGCGGATGAGGTGGTACGCGGAGTCGCTGCTCGTTGACCTAGCGCTCCGCGCATGCCCGGGCGCTGGTAGACTGAGACGAAGCGCAATGGTGGACTGGCGTCGGCGATGTCCAGGGGAGGAGAGAGATGGACGTGCTTGCCGAGGTGAAGAAGAGAGTGGTCTTCCTGGACGGCGCCATGGGCAGCGAGCTGATCCGGCACGGGTTTCGCTCGGAGACTTGCCCGGAGGAGTGGAACATCAGTCACCCTGAGGTAATCGCTCGCATCCACGCCCAGTACCTCGCCGCCGGAGCAGACATCATTCAGACGAATACCTTCGGCGGCACGGCGGCTAAGCTGGGGCATTTCGGCCTGCAGGATCGGGTGGCCGAGCTCAACACGGTCGCGGCGCGCATAGCTGGAGAGGTACGCGATAGAGAGGCCCCGGAGTGCCTGGTGGCCGGCGACATAGGCCCCAGCGGTAAGTTCCTCAAACCCATGGGCGAGCTGGAGCCGGCCGCGCTCCGCGAGATGTTCGCCGTCCAGGCTGCCGCACTCGTTGCGGGCGGCGTAGATCTCCTGAGCATCGAGACGATGTTCGATCTGGCCGAGGCGTGCCTTGCCGTAGAGGCCGCGCGCTCGGTCGCCGGCGAGCGGCCGGTCATGGCGTCGCTCACCTACGGCGTTACGCCGCGGGGGTATCGGACCATGATGGGTGTCGATCCGCGACGCGGTGTAGGTGCGCTTCTGGAGGCGGGCGCCGACGTGGTGGGCTGCAACTGCAGCGTGACCGGCGACCAGATGATCGAGCTGGTGGCTGAGCTGCGCGCGACCACCGACGCGCCTATCTTGGCTGAGCCAAACGCTGGTCAGCCGCGTCTCGAGGAGGGCGTGACCGTGTACGACGAGACGCCGCGTCACTTCGCGACCGCGGGTGTGGCTATCGTTGGCCAGGGGGCGAACATCATCGGCGGCTGCTGCGGTACGACCCCCGACCACATCGCGGCGCTCGTGCGGGCGCTGCGTCCCTAGCGCCGCGACATCTCGGGCGCCCTATGCGAGGTGGGGTGCGGTAGGCCCCGAGAAGGCCGCTCCGACCGTGTCGATGATCAGCCGTGCGGCGTGCTGCGCGGTCGTCTGGCTTACGTCGTACGGCTGGCTGACCTCGACGACATCGAGTCCCACGAGCCGCCCGCGCTGGGCCACGACGCGCATGATCGCCTTTGCCTCGTAGTAGGTGAAGCCCCCCGGTTCCGGCGTGCCGGTGCCTGGAGCGATGGCCGGGTCGAGCGCGTCGATGTCCAAGGTGATGTACACGTCGGCGCCAGGCGCGATGTGCGCGATCAGATCTTCTGCCGGGGCGTGTTTGGCTTGCGCGCACCAGAAGACGCGCACGCCACGCTCTCTGGCCAGCTCGATGTTGTCGCGCATGGTGTGGACGCCGCGGATGCCGAGCTGCGTGATGCCGTCGACTAGGCCGTCCTCGTGCGCGCGAATGATGGGGCTGGCGTGCGTGTAGCGCTGGCCGCCTTCGTCGTCCCAGTAGTCCATGTGCGTGTCGAGCTGCACCAGGTGGAACGGCCTACCGTCGCGCGCCGCGCTGAGCCCGCGCAGGATTGGGTACGTTACAGAGTGATCGCCGCCGAGGCCGACGGGGAGCAGGCCCGTTCGTGCCAGGCTGGTGACCTGCGCACTCACGGTCTCGTGAGCGAGCTCTGGCGGGGCCATGGGTGGGATGTCGACATCGCCGGCGTCGACGAAGCGAACGCCGTCGAGGATCCATGCGTCCACTTCGCCGTCGTAGACCGGCTCTCCGGGTGGGAAGTAGGCGTACATGGTGGACGCGTCGCGAATGGCACGCGGGCCGAAACGGGCGCCGGGGCGTGCCGTGGTCCCCTGGTCGAAGGGCACTCCGAAGATGGCCACCTCGCCGTCGGCGCGTGTTGGCCGCGCGATCAGCGGCGCTTTGAGGAAGCTCGCGATGCCGGCGTACGGAAACTCCGAGATCATCCCCGATCACCTCCGGTCGAGTGTCCCTTGTGTGTCGCGTCGGCATGATGCTAGCAATCCAGTGGCCGGTATGCACGGCCGGGATGAGCAAGGTATCTGCGGCGAGCTTGGACCCCCGGCGGTGGTATAACCTTGTGAGTCCGGGGAACGGTGAGGAGGATGGCATGGAGCAAGAGCGGGCGAGCAACGCACAGTCGATGAGACGCGGCCGAGCATGACCTTCTTCATCACCACCCCGATCTACTATGTGAATGCTGATCCGCATCTCGGCCACGCTTACAGCACGATCGCCGCGGACATCCTCGCCCGCCACCATCGTCAGCGTGGCGAGGACGTGTTCTTCCTCACCGGCACAGACGAGCACGGGAACAAGGTCGCGCAGGCCGCCGCCGAGCGTGGGCTTTCGCCGCGAGAGCACTGCGACCAGGTGTCCGAGCGGTTCCGCGCGCTCGCCGGCTTGCTGGATGTGAGCAACGACTTCTTCATCCGTACCACGGACCCCCAGCACGAGGCCTTCGTCCAGCAGTTCGTACAGCGGCTGCAGGATGCCGGCGACATCGAGAAGCGCACCTACGGCGGGCTCTACTGCACGGCGTGCGAGGGATTTTGGTACGAACGCGATCTCGTCGACGGCAAGTGTCCCGATCATGGCATCGAACCCGTCTGGCTGGAGGAGGAGAACTACTACTTCCTGCTCAGTCGCTACCAGGAGCGACTGGCCGAGTTCTTCCGCGCGAACCCCGATTGGGTGAAGCCGCGCTCGCGGTACAACGAGGCCCTCTCCTTCATCGAGCAGGGCCTCGAGGACATCTCCATCAGCCGCTCCTCCATCACGTGGGGTGTTCCCGTCCCGTGGGATCCGGAGCAGGTCATCTACGTCTGGGTCGACGCGCTGATCAACTACCTTTCGGCGCTCACGTACGCCCGGCCGGGCGACGATCTGTCGCGGTTTTGGCCGGCGCGGCTGCACATCATGGCCAAGGACATTCTCAAGTTCCACGCTGTCATCTGGCCGGCGCTGCTCATGAGCGCGGGGTACGAGCTGCCACGCGGCGAGCTTATCCATGGCTACCTGCTGATGGGCGGCGAGAAGATGAGCAAGACGCGAGGTAACGTGCTGGACCCGTTCGCCATCATCGAGCGGTATGGCATCGACGCTTTGCGGTTCTACCTGTTCCGCGAGGTCACCTTCGGTCAGGATGGTGTTATCTCACTCGACGGGTTCGCCGCGCGCTACACCAACGAGCTCGCCAACGAACTGGGCAACCTCGTCAGTCGCACCGTCTCCATGGTAGGCAAGTACCGCGGTGGGCAGATACCTCCGGCTGGGGGCGACGCCGGGCTGGCACAGGAGGGCGCGGCCATGGTTGCCGCGTGCCGCGCCCGCTTCGACGCGGTGGAGATCACGCCCGCCCTCGAGAGTGTGTGGGAGTTCGTGCGCCGCCTGAACCGCTTTGTGGAGGAGCAGGCGCCCTGGAAGCTGGCCAAAGAGCAGGCCCACGCCGCACGGCTGGATGCCGTGCTGCACGATCTGGTCGCTGGCCTGCGGTTGATCGCGCTCTGCCTGTATCCCGTCATGCCGTCGACGGCCGTGGAGATCCTGCGCCGGCTAGGCCAGCCCACCGCTGCCGGCGCGCTGGCCCTCGAGCGCGCCGTGTGGGATGGCCTGCGGCCCGCCGCCGTCGAGGTCGCGCCGCCGCTGTTCCCCCGCATCGAGGCGGACGCTTAAATCGCGGTAGTGGTGAGCGGCCTGATCGACACGCATTGCCACCTGGACCTGCTGCACGGCCCGGTGAAGGATGCCCTGGCTGGGGCCCGCGACGCGGGCCTGGAGGCGGTGATCACCGTGGGCATCGATCTGGAGTCCTCGCTGCACGCGGTGGCTCTGGCGCGCGCCCATGCGGAGGTGTTCGCCACCGTGGGGGTGCATCCGCACGATGCCCGGCTGTGGGACGATGCCCTCGGCGCGCGCCTCGAGCGCTTAGCGGGCGACCCCCGTGTGGTGGCCATTGGGGAGTGCGGCCTGGATTACTATCGCGACCGCTCGCCGCGGGCCGACCAACGGCGTGCCTTCCAGGCGCAAATAGAGCTCGCCCGCCGCGTGGGCAAGCCGCTGGTGGTTCACATTCGCGAGGCGGCAGAGGATGCCCTCGATCTGCTGGCGCGCCATGCGGCGGGGCTCACGGTAGTCTTGCACTGCTTCTCGCAGCCCGACGCGCGGGAAGAGTGCGTGCGCCGCGGGTATCATCTCTCGTTCGCCGGGAACGTGACGTATAAGAATGCCGATGAGCTGCGTCGCGCGGCGCGGCGCGTTCCCAGCGAGCTCCTGCTGCTGGAGACGGACGCACCCTTCCTGGCGCCCGTGCCGTATCGTGGCAAGCCGAATCTGCCGCAGCGGCTCGTACATACCCACGCGCTGATCGCGGAGGTGCGTGGTCAAGACGGCCGTGAGCTCGCGGAGTTCACCACCGCCAACGCGCGGCGGGTCTTCGGGTTGGCGGTGGCGTGACAACCACGGGCGATCTGCCGCGCCCGGCGCCGCGGCGCCGCTACGGTCAGCACCATCTGGTCGATGCCGGTACGCTCGCCGCTATCCTGGCACTCGCCGATGTGCGTCCGGACGACGTGGTACTAGAAGTGGGCGCCGCCGACGGTTTACTCACGCGGCCGCTGGCGGAACGGGCGGCCGCGGTGCACGCGTTTGAGGTCGATCGTCGCTTCGGCGACGCGCTGGCGAGCCTGGCGAACGCATGTCCTGGGTTGCACGTCGTCATGCAGGATGCCCTGCGCGCCGATCTTCGCGCCTTAGAACCGCCACCGACCGCCTTGGTCGCTAATCTGGCATACAACATCGCCATCCCCGTCATCATGCGCTCGCTGACCGAACTGCCGACGGTGGGACGCTGGGCGGTCATGGTGCAGAAGGAGCTTGCGGAGCGTCTCTTCGCGTCGCCGTCCACGAAAGCGTACTCGGCCGTCTCAGTGTTGGCGCAGCTGCAGTGCCGACGTCGCGCTGAGCGAGCCGTGCCGCGCACGGTGTTCTCGCCGCGGCCGCGAGTGGACTCGGCGTTCGTGGTGTTCGAGCGGCGCGCCGAGACGCCGCGAGGCCGAGACTGGGAGGCGCTCGCGCAGCTCGTGCGCCGCGGATTCGCGCAGCGGAGGAAGATGCTGGCCACCTCGCTCGCCGGCGCGGTGCGCGGCGGTCGCTCGCTGACTCGCGAGGAGGTGCGCGCCGCACTCGGATGCTGTGGTCTCTCGCCGGCGGCGCGGCCGGAGGAGCTAACGCCGGCGGCGTTCGTGCGGTTCGCAAAGGAGGTCGGATGGCTCTAGAGGGCCGAGATACAGACCACGGAGAGTGGAGGGCGCCGGCCGCGGGGTCTCACGTCGAGGTGATCGCGCCGGCCAAGCTGAACCTCGCCCTCCTGGTGGGTCCCAGACGGCGGGATGGCTACCACGAGGTCTGCTCGCTGATGGTCCCAGTGACGTTGGCCGACGTGGTACGGGCCGAGCCATCGCCGTCTGGCGACCTGATCGTGGAGTGTGAGGTATGCCCAGGGGAGCGCAACCTCGCCGCCCGCGCGGTGCGCGAGCTCGAGCGCGTCGTGGGGCAGCCGCTGCCCGCGCTCCTGCGGATCGACAAGCGCGTGCCGCACGCGGCCGGCCTCGGCGGAGGTAGCGCGGATGCCGCGGCCGCCCTCGTGGCCCTGGAACGCCTCTACGATCTCCGTCTCCCTGGGCGGACGCGGTACGAGGTGGCCGCCGCGGTGGGTTCGGACGTGCCGTTCTTCCTGTGGTGCGGCCCTCAGTTGGCGATGGGTCGCGGCACGGTACTCTCCGAGACCGTACTCCCCGGGCCACTGCACTTTGTGATCGTGGCGCCGGAGATCGAGGTATCCACCGCGGAGGTGTATCGCTGGTGGGACGGCGACGAGGTCGTCGGCCTGCGCGCGTTCGCCGAGCGGACGCAGGTGCTCGTAGCCGCTGCGCGCGCGGCGCGTCGGCCGCCGGACCTGGCTCCGCTCGTGGCCAACGATCTGGAGCCCTGTGTGGTCGCACGGTGGCCCGAGGTGGGCCAAATCCGCGATACGCTGATGGAGGCCGGCGCCCTGGCGGCCGCCATGAGCGGCAGCGGTGCAGCGGTGTTCGGGCTGTTCGCGGACGCTGAGGGAGCGGAGGCCGCGCGCCTGCGGATTCTGGCGCGTCTGGAGATCGCGCCGGGACGCGCCTTTACGGTGAGTGAGCTGCAGTCGGGGCCGCTGTGGAAGGTGCGCGGCGGCTAGTTGCGGAGCGCGGGAGAGACGGGTCGCGATGATATACTCCGCACGGCCGTGCCGGATGGGGCGTGGCCAAGTGGCAAGGCAACGGGTTTTGGTCCCGTGATCGGAGGTTCGAATCCTCCCGCCCCAGCCATCGCTACGGTTCGCCGGTCGTCTCCTGGCGAAACGTACTCGGGAGGCCCCCGTGTCCGATGATGCGCAATCCCACGATATGAGCACTGAACGCGAGCTGCCTGTTGCGGCGATCATCCTGGCGGCAGGACTGGGCACGAGGATGAAGTCCAGTCTGCCAAAGGTGCTTCACGAGGTCTGCGGGCGGCCGATGGTCTCGTACGTGGTCGATGCCGCCCTCAGCCTGCAGCCGACCCGTCTGGTGGTGGTCACCGGCGTCGAGCACGACGAAGTGGAAGCACTGCTCCCGGTCGGTTGCGAGCGCGCCATACAAGCCGAGCGGCTGGGCACCGGAGACGCCGTGCGTGCCGGTATGGAGCCGCTCCTGGGCTTCGATGGCGATGTTGTGGTGCTGGTCGGCGACGCGCCGCTCGTCGACGGAGATTTCCTCCGCGGCCTGATCGCCGATCATCGGCGCACGGGCTGTGCGGCCACCGTAGCTACGGCTGTGCTTGAGAGCCCGGGGTGCTACGGCCGGATCGCACGCGCCGGCGGAGGAGAGGTACAGCGTATCGTCGAGGCGCGCGACGCCTCGCCCGAGCAGCTCGCCATCGGTGAGGTGAACACCGGTTTCTACGTGTTCGCGGCCGATCACCTGCGGCGCCTTCTGCCGCGGCTGCAGCGCGGCAACGCGCAGGGCGAGCTGTACCTGACGGATGTGGTACACCTGATGATCGCCGAGGGTCACCGGGTAGCCGCGTACCAGACGCCCGACCCGGAGGTTATGGCCGCGGTCAACTCACGTGTAGAGCTGGCGCAGGTGAATGGAGCGATGCGCCGGCGGCTCCTGGAACGTCTCATGCTGGCGGGGGTTACGATAATGGATCCCGCCAGCACGTATCTCGACTACGGCGTGGAGGTCGGGCGCGACACGATCGTCCATCCGCAGAGCTACCTCTACGGTCATACTCAAGTGGGCGCCGCGGCGGAGATAGGCCCGGGGACGTACCTGCGCGACGTGTTCGTGGGCGATCGCGCGCGCATCGTCAACTCGTACCTCACGCAGTGCGTGATCGGCTCTGGCTGTTTCGTGGGCCCGTTCGCCCACATCCGCCCCAACACCGTGCTCAGGGAAGGTGCCGGCGCGGGCACCTTCGTCGAGATCAAGAACAGCACGGTGGGCGAACGCAGCAAAGTGCCGCACCTGAGCTACATCGGCGACACCGTGATCGGCAAAGATACCAACATCGGCGCCGGGAACATCACCGCCAACTTCGACGGCTTCCAGAAGCACGCGACGACCGTGGGCGACAACGTGAAGACGGGCAGCAACACGACGATGGTCGCGCCGGTGGCCATAGGCGACGGCGCGTTCACCGCCGCGGGGTCGGTGATCACGGAGGATGTTCCGGCCGATGCGCTGGGGGTGGCCCGTAGCCGCCAACAGAACCTTTCAGGATACGGGCGCCGGCGGCGCGAGCGCCATCTCGGCGCCCAGCAGCAGCGCGGCGAAGATGCTCGTTAAAAACCCCCTCTGATAGAATCCATCGGTTTGCGATGGTGAACACGATCGCGAAGGAGTACGGCGTGGCCGGCCAAGCAACCCTCCGTCAGCCGAACGAGAAACGCCTCATGGTTTTCTCTGGACGCAGCAACCCCGAGCTGAGTGCCCGCATCGCGGAGTTGCTCGGTGTACGTTTGGGCAGAGTGGTGCTGAAGACGTTCGCCAACGGCGAGAACTACGCGCGCTACGAAGAGAGCATTCGCGGGTGCGATGCTTTCCTGGTGCAATCTCCCTGTGGTCAAGGGCTCAACGACCACCTCATGGAGCTCCTGCTCATGGTGCAGGCCGCTAAGCTAGCTTCGGCTCGTCGTGTGACCGCCGTCATGCCGTACTATCCTTACGCGCGCCAAGACAAGAAGAGCGCCGCGCGAGAGCCCATCAGCGCGCGTCTCGTGGCCAGCCTGCTCGAGGCCGCGGGTGCCGATCGGGCGCTCAGCATGGATCTCCATCAAGGCCAAATCCAGGGCTTCTTCCAGATTCCCTGCGATCACACCACTGCCGTGCCCATGCTGGCCGACTACTTCGCCTTCAAAGACTGGGGCGGGAGGCCCGTGGTGGCCGTCTCGGCAGACGCGGGCGGTGTGAAGCTCGCCAAGCGTTTTCAGAACCATATCCCCGAGTGCGATCTGGCCGTGCTCACCAAGCAGCGGCCGGCGCACAACCGGGCCGAGGTTATGCACTTCATCGGCGACGTACGAGATAAGAACGCGATCATCATCGACGACATGATCGATACCGCCGGTACCATGATCAGCGCCATCGAGACGCTCTACGAGCATGGCGCGCACGCGGTATACGTGGGCGCCACGCACGGCATTTTCTCGCCGCCGGCGCTGGAGCGGTTCCGGCAGTCGCCGGTGAAAGAGGTGGTGGTCACCGATACCGTCCACGTCACGCTGGGGCCGGAGGACACCAAGATCAAGGTGCTCACCGTGGCCGGCGTGCTCGCCAGGGTGATCTCCGCCGTGTTCAAGGACGAGTCGGTGAGCGATATTTTCGCCGGCGAGCACCAGTTGTTCTAGATGGAGCGGGAGAATCGCATGGAGCGGGTACAACTCATAGTCACGGAAAGGGACGAGCGCGGGGGCAGAGCGATGAGCCGCTTGCGCCGCCAGGGCATGATACCGGGGGTCCTCTACGGGGCCGGCAAGGCCGCCTTGGCCTTCAGCGTGGACGCTCACGCCCTCCGCACGGCGATGTCCACCGACGCAGGCCGGCACGCCGTCCTCAATGTAGTCTTCGAGGGCAAGAAGCGGGGCCACAGCGCGGTCATCAAAGAGATACAGCTGGATCGCGTCAAGCACATCGTCAGCCACGTCGATCTGCACGAGATCCATTTGAACGAGCCGATCGAGACCAAGATCACGGTACAGCTCGAGGGTACCGCCAAGGGAGTCAAGGCTGGCGGCCTGCTCGATATCACGCTGTGGGAGGTCGGTGTACGAGGGCTGCCGACCGATATCCCCGAGCACCTGACGCTCGATGTATCGGAGGTCGATCTCGGCCAGGTTCTGCGGGTGAAGGATCTCGTGATCCCCAAGGAACTCAGCCTGCTGGAGGACCCCGAAGAGACGGTGCTGTCCATCATCCTGCCGCGTGGTGCTGGCGCCGAGGAGGAGGTCTCCGCGGCCGCGGCCTCCGAGCCGGAGCTGGTGGGCAAGGGTAAGGAAGGCGAGGGCGCGGAGGAGTAGCCTCCGGCGCGCGCTGCGGTGCGATTATCCAAACGACGCGCCGGCTCGGACACGGCTCCCGAGAAGCTGGTGGTTGGCCTAGGCAACCCTGGCGCGCAGTATGTCTCTACGCGGCACAACGTCGGCTTCCTCGTGCTGGAGGAGCTGCTGCGTCGGCATGGGCTGCCCAAGCCGGCGCGCCGCTACAGCGGCCGCCTCTCGGTCGGCCGCATCGACGATCAGGTCGTTGGGCTCCTCGCTCCGCAGACCATGATGAACGACTCGGGTCGCAGTGTGGCGGCCGCGCTGCGCGGACTCGGCCTCAGGCCGGTCGATGTGCTCGTGGTGCACGATCACATCGACCTGCCTTTTGGGCGTCTGCGCGTGAGCCATAACGGCGGCCACGGTGGTCACAACGGCTTGCGGAGCCTGCACGAGCTCATCGGTGCCGACTTCGATCGCGTACGAGTGGGCGTAGACCGGCCGCCGACCACCGATCCAGATAAGGTGGCGGCATACGTGCTGAGTCCGTTCAGCGAGCCGGTGACCGATGTACAGCGGCTGATCGCGGCGGCGGCCGACGCGGTGGAGCAGTGGCTCTCTCCGGGCGAGAGCGGAGGGATCGCCGAGGCCACGTAGCGAGTCCTCGGCGGGGCGTTTGGCGTGCGCGGACCCACTGGTTTCGCGCTCTGAGGAGCGATCGTGTTCCTAGAGTACCTGCAACGTCACGAGAGATTCCGGGCGGCTGCGCCGCACCTGCGCGGCGGCGCGGCCGCCTATACCCCCAGCTTCTTCGCCCCCTACCTGCTCGCCGCTATGCTACGGGAGTGGCGGCGACCGGCGTTCGTGGTGGCTCCGAGCGGTGAGGGCTCGTTGCACCTCGCCGAGGAGCTTGGCGTCTACTTGGGATGCACGGTACCGGTGCTTCCGGCGCGCGGTGTGCTCTGGGGGGGCACGGTACTGCCGGCCGCGCATGTATGCGGCGAGCGGCAGCGAGCGCTGCAGGCGCTGCAGGAGGGCGCGACAGTGGTCGTGGAGGCCCCCGCCCTGCTGGAGCGCTTTCCGCCGTTCGCCATGCAACCTCAGCCACTGCGTCTGGCGAGCAGTGCTCGCGTGGTCTTCGACGAGCTTCCGCGGCGACTCGTGGAACTCGGGTACGGGCGGGTGGAGCAGGTACGGGGACGCGGTGAGTTCGCCGTGCGTGGCGGTATCGTGGACGTGTATCCGACGGCGGGCGAGCCTACGAGGGCGGAGTTCTGGGGCGACGAGATCGAGTCGTTGCGGAGTTTCTCGGTGTTCTCGCAACGTACCATCGCCGCCCTGGACAAGAGTACCGTGCACGCCGCCGTCGAGGTGGACGCCGCGCGGGAAGATTTCCAGCGAGCGCTGCGGCGGGCCATGGACGCTGAGCCGCGGGGGATGGTGGACGGCACCGCCGGAACTTACGGCGGAAGGGACGAATGGGGTGCGGTGGAGGGGGCGCGCGACGCGCGCGACGAAGGTCGCGCGACCGAGGAGCTGTATCGCCTGGCGGCAGTACGAGCTACGGAGGCGCTGTCCGCCGGTTTTGCCGCCGTGGGCGAGCTCGCCGGCTCCCGGCCTCTGGCGGTGCTGACGCCCGAAGAGGTGTGGCGCGATCTCGCCGATCTGGCGGAGGAGGCGCAGACGCTCATCCGGGACGAGGCGGAACGCGCCCGCTTCTTCCTTCCGCTACCGGAGGTACGCCGGTTCCTCGACCGCTCTTTGAAAGTGGAGACGTTGCGGCGCGAGCAGCGCTGGCAGTTCCCCGCCGCGCGGCCGCAGCTGGCCGCGCGGGACGCGGCGGCGGCCGAACGGGAGCTGGGTCGGCTGGCGCGCGACGGCTACCGCGTCTTCCTGGCCTTCCGGCACGTGGGAGAGGCGGCGCGCGCCGCCTACCGCATGAAGAGCCTCGCCGCGCAGGTGCGAGAACCCGGGCAAGACCTACCGACGGCGCCCGGTGTGTACTGCGTGGTGGCGCGTCTGCGCGAGGGCTTCGTGAGCGCCGAGCTGAAGCTCGCCGTAGTCGGCGAGCGCGCGCTCCTTCGAGGGGCGCCACGCGGTCCGCGTTTCGCCGCCGGCACTCGTCTAGCGTCGTTCTCCGATCTGCGCGCTGGCGACTTCGTGGTTCACGAAGACCACGGCGTCGCGCGGTTCGGCGGGATCCAGACGAAAACCGTCGCCGGTGTAACCCGCGATTACCTGTTCCTGCAGTTCCGCGGTGAGGACAAGGTGTACCTGCCGCACGACCAGATGGGCAAGGTGAGCCGGTACATCGGTGTTGGTGGGGAGACCCCCGCGCTCAACCGCCTCGGAGGTACGGCGTGGCAGATGGTCAAGACCCGCGCCCGCGCCGCTGTGGCCGAGATGGCGGGCGAGCTTCTCACGTTGTACTCGGCGCGGCGGATGGCCCAGGGCTTTGCCTTTCCGCGCGACGGAGAGCTGGTGAACCGGGTGGAGACGGGGTTTCCCTTCGAGGAGACCGAGGATCAAGCGGAGGCCATCGACGATGTAAAGAACGACATGGAAGCGGCCTCTCCGATGGACCGTCTGGTGTGCGGAGACGTAGGCTACGGCAAGACGGAGGTCGCGCTGCGCGCGGCGGCTAAAGCCGTGGAGGCGGGCAAGCAAGTGCTCGTGCTGGTGCCCACGACGATCCTCGCGCAGCAGCACGCGGCCACCTTCGGCGAGCGCTTCTCCGACCTGCCGGTGCGGGTGGAGATGGTGTCGCGCTTTCGCAGCGCCCCGCAAACCCGGCAGGTGCTCAAGGAGTTCGCCGAGGGCACGGTCGATATCCTCGTCGGAACACATCGGCTGCTGAGCAAAGACGTGACGCCCTCCGACCTCGGTCTGGTGATCCTAGACGAGGAGCAGCGTTTCGGTGTGCGCCAGAAAGAGCTGCTGCGGCAGCTCAAGCTGCAGGTAGACGCGATGAGCCTCTCCGCCACGCCGATCCCCCGCACCCTGCAGATGAGCCTCACGGGCATCCGCGACATCAGTGTGATCGAGACGCCGCCGCGCGGTCGCCACGAGATCCGCACCTACATCGGCGAGTACCGCGACGACGTCGCCCGGCTGGCGGTGGAAAAGGAGCTTGCCCGTGAAGGTCAGGTCTTCTACTTGCACAATCGAGTGGAGACCATCCAGGAGGTGGCCGAGCACGTACGCCAGCTGGTACCAGCGGCGCGCGTGCTGGTCGCTCACGGCCAGATGCATGAGCATGAGCTAGAGAGAGTCATGACGAGCTTCCTCTCCGGGGAGGCCGACGTCCTGGTGACCACCTCGATCATCGAGAGCGGCATCGATATCCCCAGCGTGAACACCCTGGTGGTTGATCGAGCCGATCTGCTCGGTCTGGCGCAGCTCTACCAGATTCGCGGGCGCATTGGGCGTAGCGACACCTACGCCTATGCGTACCTGCTCTACCCCAGCGAGGAACTGTTGACGGCCGAGGCCGTAGCGCGGCTGCAGACGCTGAGCGACCACACGGAGCTCGGCGCTGGCTTCAAGATAGCCATGCGCGACCTGGAGATCCGCGGCGCCGGGAACCTGCTGGGCGACGAGCAGTCCGGTCACGTGGCGGCGATCGGGTTCGAGCTGTACGCGCAGCTCCTCGAGGAGGCGGTGGCGGAGCTGCGCGGGCAGCCCCTCCTCGAAGAGCGTGTCGTGCGCGTCGAGATCCCCGTGACCGCCTATGTGCCGCCGGAGTACATCTCCTTCGAGGCCATCAAGATCGACGCGCACCGACGCATTGCCCGCGCGCGGGACGTACCCGGCCTCGCGGCGGTTCGTGCCGAGCTCCACGACCGTTTCGGCCCGCCGCCGGAGCCAGTGGACGCGTTGCTCCGCCTGCAGGCGGTGCGCATAAAGGCGGGGCAGGCTGGGGCGGCCGCGGTGGGGTACAGAGGCGGCCGCCTCTCCGTGGATGGTCTGGCGCTCGACGACGCGTGGGCGGCACGACTGCGGGCATCCTACCCTCGCGCCGCCTACTTCAAGGCACGCGCTGCGCTCACGGCTCATGCCCCCGCCGAGCTGCGTCGGGCGCTCGGCGGCGGGGCGGCCGGCCGCGACGGCTCCTCGACGAGCCTGCTCGCCTGGGTCGAAGAGGTGCTGGATGCTATACTTGGTACCCGTCTTGCCGAAGCCGCCATCCCACAGAAAGGCATCTCATGAGGAAGCATGTCCTGGTCACCGTGGTGCTCCTGTTCGGTGCGCTTCTGCTCGCGGCGTGCGGCGACACACAAGTGCCCACAGGCGCCATCGCCGCCGTTGGCGACGGCGTTGTCACTCAGGGCCAGTTCGATTCCATCATGGACCAGGCGAAGGCGCAGGCCAAGGCGGCGAAGGCCACTTTCCCCAAGAAGGGGTCATACAACTACAACCAGTACGCGGCACAGGTCGTGGAGTACCTTGTCTCCCAAGAGGTTATCAATCAGGCTGCCGCCAAGAAGGACTTCATGGACGCGACCGTACAGAAGGTTCTGAAGCGCGACCTGAAGGAGAAGGAGCGGCTCGCGAAACCCCTCAAGGTTACGGACAAAGAGGTCGCGGAGAGCATCGCGCAGTTCGAAGAGGTCTACGGCGGCGAGAAGAAGCTCGACGAGATCCTCAAGCAGCAGGGCATGACACGTCAAGACCTCAAGAGTCTCATGAGGAACCAGATTCTCAGCCAGCACGTGTTCGATCATGTGGTTACGGGCGTCACGGTGGCCGAGCAGAAGGTCAAGGACTACTACGAGAAGAACATCGACGACTACCAGCAGCCGGAGACGCGGAGCACGCGCCACATTCTGGTGAAGTCGGAAGAAAAAGCACTCGAGGTGCGTGCTCTGCTGGTCGCCGATGACTCTGAAGAGAGCTGGAAGAAGCTCGCTCAGCAGTACTCCATAGATCCTGGCAGCAAAGAGACGGGTGGGGATCTGGGCGAGGTGACGCCCGGGACCATGGTGCCCAAGTTCGACAAGGCCGCGTTCGCGCTCAAGGCCAATGTCATTTCGCAGCCGGTACAAACGCAGTTCGGCTGGCACATCATCCAGGTGACCGAGATCACCGCGGCCGGCAAGCAGAGCTACGCGGACGTTAAGGACGACATCAAGACGCAGCTGCTCGACGAGAGGCAGCGCAGCGTGTGGGCGAAGTGGCTGGAGATCGCCAAGACGGAGGCGAAGATCGCCTACGCAAAGGGTTTCGACCCAGTGGTCCTCAGAAAGACCAAGCCGGAGTCGATCTCGCCTTCTCCGTCGCCCTCCGGCGGAGCTTCCGGCAGCGCCTCGCCGAGCGCCTCGGCGCAGCCGAGCGCGTCTCCCTCGGCGACCGGCACGGAGTGACGCTGGCCGGCGACCGCGCCGGTGAGTGGGTGCCATGAGCGACTCGCGGTCGCCGCGCATCGTCTACATCGGTGCCGACGCCGCCGTGGCGCCCGCGTCGTCGCTGCGGGCGCTTGCCGGCGCCGGCACCGTCTTGGTGCCCGCTGGCCTCTCGGCTGAGCTTCGCCGGCTGATCGCCACGGCCGCCGGGGGCCGCCTTCACGAGGTTCAGGCGGACGAGGCCCTGCGGCAGCTCCAGGGTGGCTCATGTGTGGCGGCCGCGGGGCCGCGCGGTCCCCGGCTGGCTCGTGCTCTGCTGGCGGCCGCAGCTCAGGCGGGCGTTGCCGTGAACACCGTACCGGCGCAGCCGCTGTTCGACGACTGTCTTGTCGTCCAACAGCTCGCGTCGCTGCAGCGCATCACGCGGACACTGCGCGCGCAGTGTCCCTGGGATCGCGTGCAGACCGCCGGAGACATCGTCTCCTACAGCCTGGAGGAGATGTACGAGCTGGCCGACGCGATCGCCGAGGGAGACCTGGAGCAGGAACACGGCGAGCTCGGCGACGTGCTCTTCCAGGTCTACTTCCTGGCGCTCCTTCTACAAGAGCAGCAGGCGGGCGATCTCGGCAGCGTAGCTGCCGCGATCGAGCGGAAGCTGATCCGGCGGCACCCACACATCTTCGCGGACGCGGTGGCCGATACGCCCGCGGCCGTGCGCGGTCGCTGGGAGGCTATCAAGCGCGAGCAAGAGGGCAGGGAGGGCATCTTCCACGACGTACCCAAGTCGCTGCCAGCGCTCCTGTACGCGCGCAAACTGCAGCGCCGTGCCGCCGAGGTGGGATTCGACTGGGAGACGGCGCTGGAGGCGTTCCCCAAGATCGCCGAAGAGCACGCGGAGCTCGCCCAAGCCATGGCGGCGCATGGCCATGCTCCGGAGTTCGACGCCCCCGCGGCGCCGCGCGAGAGCGAGGCGCCCTCGCCGCAACAGGTGGAGATGCGTCACGATCCCCATGTACGTCACGAGATCGGCGATCTGCTGTTCGCCGTGGTCAACGTAGCACGCAAGGCGGGGATCGATCCCGAGCTGGCGCTGCGCGAGGCTGTGCGGCGGTTCGAGCGCCGCGTCTCAACTGCCGCCGAACTGGCGAGCGGCGAGGGCGTCGATTGGTCTGCGGTAGGATTGGAGCGGCAAGAGCACTACTACCAACGTGCCAAGCTCGAGGAGAAAGAGGGACAACGATGACGGTCATCGTCGACGTGGTGGGAAGGCAGATCCTCGACTCACGCGGCAATCCAACGGTCGAGGTCGAAGTTGCGCTCGACACGGGCGATGTCGGCCGCGCCGCGGTGCCGTCGGGCGCCTCCACGGGGGCGTTCGAGGCTGTAGAGCTGCGCGATGAGGGTGGCGAGTACGCCGGCAAAGGCGTGCGGACGGCCGTGGACAACGTGAACGGCGTGATCGCCGAGGAGATCGTCGGGCTAGATGCCACAGATCAGCGCGTGATCGATGTGGTGCTTCGCGAGCTCGATGGCACGCCGAACAAGGCGAAGCTGGGCGCCAACGCTATCCTCGGCGTCTCTCTGGCGACGGCGTACGCCGCGGCCAGCGCTCTCGATCTCCCCCTCTACCAGTACATCGGCGGCTGCAACGCGTACACACTGCCGGTGCCCATGATGAACATCATGAACGGGGGCAAGCACGCCGACAACAACGTCGACCTGCAGGAGTTCATGGTCATGCCGGTGGGCGCCGAGAGCTTCGACGAGGCGCTGCGCACCTGCGCCGAGATCTACCAGGCGCTCAAGGGCGTTCTCAAGGAGCGCGGCCTGTCCACCGCTGTGGGCGACGAGGGTGGATTCGCCCCCAACCTCGGCAGCAACGAGGAGGCCATCCAGGTCATCATGCAGGCGATCGGAGCCGCCGGCTACGAGGCGGGCCCGCAGGGCGTGTGCATCGCCTTGGACCCGGCCGCCAGCAGCTTCTTCGAGGACGGCCGCTACGTGCTGAAGAGCGAGGGCCGCTCGCTGAGCTCCGCCGACATGGTGGCGTACTATGCGGCCCTCTGCGACAAGTACCCCATCATCTCTATCGAGGATGGTCTGGCTGAGGACGACTGGGACGGCTTTCGGTTGATGACCGAGCGTCTCGGCGACCGTGTACAGATCGTCGGCGACGACCTCTTCGTCACCAACACGGAGCGCCTAGCGCAGGGTATCGAGCGGGGTTCCGCCAACTCGATCCTCATCAAGCTCAATCAGATCGGCACGCTCTCCGAGACGCTGGACGCCATTGAGATGGCCAAGCGGGCTGGATGGACCGCCGTGGTCAGTCACCGCTCCGGAGAGACGGAAGACGCCACTATCGCCGACGTCGCGGTGGCCACCAATGCCGGGCAGATCAAGAGCGGCGCGCCGGCTCGTACCGACCGCGTGGCCAAGTACAACCAGCTGCTGCGTATCGAGGAGATGCTCGGCGAGGTGGCGCACTACCCGGGCCTCGCCGCCTTCTACAACCTGCGCGAAGTGTAGCGGTAGCCGCCAGCGTGCCGGTGCCGCGCCGCGGCGAAAGGCGCGGCGGAGTCGCACCATGCCGCCGGCGCGCTGGTCATGCCATCGTTTGCCGCTGCCGTGCCCGGAAGGCATTGGCCGCCGGGCGCCGAAGTGAGCCTCTAGTCGACGAGAAACGAAGGAGAAACGCACGGTCGCACAACGCCGCTCTCCGCCGGCCCGCGGCACCGCGGGCAGCCGCACGCGCGGTTCGGCGCGTCGCTCACCCGCGCCCGTTCGTGGTTCGCGTGCGCGGGGTGGACCGCGGGTCCACTGGGGCCGACTTGGGCTGCTGGTGCTGGTCCTGGTGGCCGCGGCCCTCTACGTGGGGCCGCTGCGGGAGTACTTCGTCCAGCAGGACCGCTGTATGCGCGAGACGGCCACGCTGCGCACGCTGAAGGAGCAGAATCGCGCGCTGTCGCGGCAGATCAAGGAGGCCAAGACGACCGAGTGGGTCGTGAGGGCGGCTCGCGAGACGCTCGGCTTGGTGCCGCCCAACGTCCAAGCATTCGTAGTCTCCGGCCTGCCGGACGGACAAGAGGAGCCGCGTACGCAAGGAGAGCCCTCGGGCGGGTCTATGAGTCTCGGCGACCGTTTCGAGGACCTCTGGAACACGTTGCTGCGCTGAGGGACGCTCCGGGAGCACGCGCCGAGGAGCTCTGGTAGGGTGCCGGGCATGTGTTCTCCCGCCGCCGACCTGCGCTGTGTCGCTGGGCAACTGGGCCGTGGCGCTCCTCGGCGCCTCAGTGCCCCGGTCTATCGCGTTGTCACCCGCTGCCCCTGGGGGCTACCCGCTGTCATCGAGAGCTTGCCGTACGCGGCGGACGGAACTCCCTTTCCGACGCTCTTCTACCTCACCTGCCCTACCGCGGCCGCGGCGGTGGGAAAGGTGGAGGACCGCGGAGGCGTTACCCGCTTCGCCGCCACGCTGGCCGGTGGGGGGGAACACGCCGCGCGCTTGCGAGCCGCTCTGCGGACGGCCACCAGGTACGAGCGCCGCCGTCGCCGCTCGCTGGGCGCGGGGCCAGCTTCGGCAGGCCGGGCCCGCGCCCTCGATGCCGGGGCCGTCCTGCGTGCCGGCGTCGGCGGAGTGGCTCAGCCCGAGGCGCTGAAATGCTTGCACTGCCACGCTGCCCACGCCTTAGCTCGGCCAGGCTACCTGCTCGGCGAGCTGGTGCTCGCCGAGGCGAGAGCAGCGGCGCCGTTGTGGTGCGACGATGCCCGCTGTCGTCAGTGGACGGAGGAGGTGCCGTGCGCGTTGCGGTGATCGATCTGGGGACGAACACGTGCCGCCTTCTGCTGGCCGAGGTAGAGCACGGCCGCGTCGCGGCCACGCAGCAGCGGCTGACTACGGTGGTCCGTCTGGGAGAGGGCGTGGATGCGCACAAGCGCTTGTCTGCCGCCGCCAAGACGCGGACGCGCCGCTGTCTGTCCGAGTACGTGGCGCTCATAGAGGCCTACGCTCCGCAACGCCGTCTGCTGATGGCGACGAGCGCCCTGCGCGACGCGGCGGATGGCCTGGAGTTCCTGAGCGCCGTCGAGTCCGAGCTGGCGGTGCCGTGGCGTGTGGTGAGCGGCGATCGGGAGGGCCGACTGACGTTTCGGGGTGCCATCGCCGCGGCCACTGAGCTGCGAGGTACCGTGGTCGTGGTCGACATCGGCGGCGGCAGCACCGAGCTGTGTGTCGGGCAAGCCGGTGTCGATGCTGGTGAGCCCACGTTCCTGCGCAGCATGGATGTGGGCGCGGTACGGCTCACCGAGCGTTTCTTCTCACACGATCCGCCGCGCGCCAGCGAGTGGCGGGCGGCGGTCGATCTGACCCGGCGCGTCCTGCGACAGCAGTTCCCTCTCGCCGTGCGCGATGCCGTGCGCGCCGGCATCGGTGTGGCCGGGACTATCACCACGCTCGTGGCGCACGAGTTGGGCCTGCGGGAGTATCGCCGCGAGGCAGTGGACGGCCGCCTGCTCTCCCTGGCCAGCATCCGCGCCAGCATCGCGCGCTTCCGGCCGCTGAGCAGCGCCCAGCGCGGCTTGCTGCCCGGCATCCAGCCGGGTCGCGAGGACGTCATCCTCGCCGGAGCATTGATCGCACGGGAGGTGTGCGCCCTCTTTGGCCTCGCCGGCCTGCGATGTACCGAGGCGGACATCATCGAAGGCACGGCGCTCGAGCTCGCCGCTGGCGAGGACGAGCGGAGCGCTCACTGACGGATAGGCCATCCGTAGCGGCGCGGCCGTACGCGATTTTGTACGGTGTGGCACATCTTCCATGGCTAAGTTGCTGAATGGATTCCTCTAGGCGAGGCACTGTGTGTGTGCCACACTGAGAGCCTCACCGGCGATGGTGTTCGATTCGGTGAGAGAGGTTGGCCTGCTGCGCGGAACGCGCCGCCGGCTTGGGAGAAAGACGGGCCAAGCTCTTGTGCATTTGCCCCGACGCGTATGCGGATGCGGCTCCTGTGCAGTGACGGTCGGGGCGACGCAGGCGGCGGTGCGGGCGGGCGGCATGCGGCCCGCACCGCCGCCTCTCCTCTTCTCCGGGCCTTTCGCGCCCGGCGTTCGCCAGGGTCCCGGCGCGGCCCGGGCCGCTGGACACGCCAGCGCGTTCTCTCCGCCTCCGTACCCTCTTCCGGTGCCAGGTATACTGACGCGTGGCTCCGCGGCGCCACGCGAACGCCTCCAGGCTCGGCGGCTGCCGCGACGGAGATGCCGCGGGCCGGCGCGCGGTCCACGGCGAGCGCGGCGGCCTGGCTGGGCAACGCGAGACACGTGCCCACGGAGCGGTCCTGTGCCGGAGTGGCGGAACGGTAGACGCCGCGGACTTAAACTCCGCTGGGCCTCACGGCCCGTGTGGGTTCGACTCCCACCTCCGGTACCATCATTCGCGGGAAAAACCGTGCTCTTCCTACCGCTGTGGGGGGTGTACTTCTAGCGCGATCGTCTGCTCCGTCGATAGGCGGCCAAGAGGAACCCGAGGAGGAATCCCAAGGCGGCGCAGATGAGCAAGAGCAGCCACAACGGCGCGCTGAGCTCGGCCCACAGCAGATGCAGCGTCTTGCTGGCGCGGTTCTGCACAATGAAGATGACGAGCAGGATGACGAGCGTCGCCGCGGCCACCAGGCGGATGATGAGACCGCGTCGCTGTCTGGAGCTGGTGCCACCCGTGCTGGCTACGGTCGTCGTGGGCGGCTGCGGGTCTGCCATGACTCCCTCCTTCGTCAAGGTACAGCACTCAGTTTGTGCGCCGGCGTCGCCGTGGGGCGCGGCGGTATCGTTCTCGTGCCGGCAGTCTACTCCCTCAGGTCATCTCCGGGCATCGCGAGAGGGTACGGTGCCTCGCGGCAGCCAACGGAGCCAGGCGGGCAGCCACCAGTAGCGGTCGCCGATGAGGGCGATGGTCGCTGGGGCGATCACGGTGCGTACCACGGTTGCGTCGAGCAGAACGGCCACCGCCAAGCCGAAACCGATCTGCTGGAACATGACCAGCTCGCCCGAGGCGAGGCCGGCGAAGACGGCGACCATGATGAGCGCCGCGCCGGTGATGATCCCGGCGGTCGACTGGACGCCGAACGCCACGGCCTCACGGCTGTCTCCCCCGAGGTCGTACCGCTCGCGGATACGGCTCAGCAGGAATACCTGGTAGTCCATGCTCAGGCCGAAGAGCACGCAGAACATGAGCACGGGAACATACGCTTCGACGCGTTCCACCCGCTGGAAGCCGAACAGATCCGTCCCTATCCCGTACTGGAACACGAGGACGAGTGCTCCGTACGCCGCCCCCACGCTGAGGATGTTCATGGCGATGCAGGTGACGGCGACCAGCAGTGAGCGAAAGGCGCCGAGCAGGAGCACGAAGCTCAGGGCAAGTACCGCGGCGATCACGATCGGCTGAAAGCGGTCGATCATCCGGAGCCCGTCCACGTACCCGGCGGTGATGCCGCCCACGTACACGCTGGCTGGGACACCTCGGAAGACGGCGGGGAGCAGACGTTCTCGCAGATCGCGCAGATGGGCGAGGGCCTCCGTGCTCGTGGGAGGGGAGTCCTGCAGGAGGCTCACCACGGTCAGCGTGCCGGAGGGGGCGATCTGTACCGAGGAGGGGGTGAAGCGACCGTCTTCGGCGAGGGTCGCTCGCAGTCGGTTGAGCGCGCCGAGCACGAACGGATTGAGGACCGGCCCGTCGATGGCCACTTGGATGGGAGCCGTCCAGCCCGCGGAGAACTCACGGGAGAGGGCCAGGAAGCCGCGCTTGGTCTCGAGCCGATCGGGTAGCCCATCCACCCCGGTTACGCCGCGCTGCATCAGGAACGTGGGCGCCGCCACCGCGAGCAGCAGGGCGACGCCGAAACACAAGCTCAGCCAGGGCCGGCGCATGATCGTGGCGGCGGCCCGCGCCCACAGGCTGCCGGCGCTCCTCGCGTCCGCCGGTGGCGGCGGCGAGGAGCGCCGCGCGCGGCGGCGTGGCCGCGGAAGGGGCAGGGCGTTCACACGGTCGCCGAGCAGGCGGAGGAGCGCGGGCAGCAGCGTGAGCGCCGCCGCCACGGCGAAGAGCACGACGCAGATGGCGCCGGCACCCATGCTGGTGAACGCCGAGTACGGCACCATGAGCATGCCGAGGAGCGAGAGCACCACCGTCATGCCGCTGAAGAAGACCGCCCGGTTGGCGGTGGCGCCGGTGCTCTCGATGGCCAGCGGGACGGAGTGGCCGTTGCGTCGCTCTTCGCGAAAGCGCGAGACGGTGAACAACGAGTAGTCGATGCCCACGGCGAGTCCCATGCTGGTGATCATGTTCACGGCGAATACAGTGAGCGGCACACCTAGGCCGAGCACTGCCGTGGCGGCCGACGCGGTCGCGATGGCCACGGCTGCCAGGATCATGGGCACGAGGGCCGTGGCCGCGGCGCCGAAGACCACGAGCAGGATGACCAGCGCCGCCGGGATGCCGATGATCTCCGCCCGGCGCAAGTCGCTCGCGGCGACGCGCGCGGCCTCGTGACCCCAGGCCGCGCCGCCGGTTACCGCGACCTGGAAGCCGTCGCGGCCGTTCGCGGCGGTGGCGATGCGGAGCACGCCCGCGACGCGCTCGAAGGCGCTCGCTTGGTCGCCGGCGAGCGTCACGGTCAGCAGGGCGGCATGCCGGTCGCGCGAGACGAGCAATGCGCGCGCCTCGCTCGGCGCCGCGTAGGGTGTGAGCACGGCGAGCACTTCATCGCGTCCGAGCGCGAGCAACTCGCCGCGCAGGCGGTTTACGTTGTCGCGGAACGCCGGATCGTCCACCTTCAGTGTCGGAGAGCTGACGATCACCACTTCCGTGTCGTGCTGGGCCGCGGGGAGGCGCTGCTCGATGAGGAGGGCGGCGCGCTTGGACTCCGGCGTGGTGAGGAAGTCGTCCTGAGCGCGGAACGAGGACTCGAAGGCGCGGAAGAGGACGACAGCGACGACCACGATCAACAGCCAGGCGACGAGCGTGAACCATGGCCGCTGTGACGAGGCACGCGCCAGCCGCTGCGTGAATGGCGCGTGCCTCATGCGGAGAGCTCCGCCAACGAAGTCGCGGCCTGGCCGCGGGAAGGAAGACCGCGTGGCCGCTGCCGGCGGATAGCACGGGCGCGAATGCCGGGGTAGCCGGCAACGCTCGGGCATTCCCCACGTGGGGCTCGGCGGTGTACGCTCCGCTGAGAGGGAACCGCGAGCAGAGCCCGTCTCTTGGGCCGAGGGGAGGAGCGATGCCCACGTACGAGTATCACTGCATCGCCTGTGGCGCTCGTTTCGAGATCACCTGCCACTGGGAGGAACGCGAGAAGCTGGCCGAGTGCCCCGAGTGCCACAGCAAGGAGGTGGAGCAGGTCATCACCAGCTTCTCTTGCGAGCCGCCCAAGAAGTGGTAGCGCGGGCTACAGGCATACCGTACGGTCAGCGCTGGCTGATCAGGTAGTTGAACGCGGCGAGGGCGGCCTTGGCCCCCTCGCCGGCGGCGATCACGATCTGCTTGTCGCGATTGTCGGTCACGTCGCCGGCGGCGAATACGCCGCGGACTCCGGTGGTGCCGTGGGCGTCGACGCGCACTTCGCCGCGTTCGTTGGTCTCGGTGAGGTCGAGGACGAAGTCGGAGTTCGGGTACAGCCCGACTTCGATGAACACCCCGTCCACCTTGATGACGCGCTCCTTCCGTGTGCTCGTGTCGCGGACGCGGAGGCGTTCCACCACCTCGCCTCCCTCGATCGCCAGCGGCTCGTGGTTCCGGAGCGCCTTTACACGCTTGGCCGCTCGGACCTTGTCCTGCAGGAGCGCATCTCCCGACCACTCGCCGCGGCTAATCAGGTAGACCTTCTTCGCTATGCCGTCCATCTCGAGGGCGGCCTCCAGAGCTGAGTTGCCGCCGCCGACTATGGCGATGAGCATGTTTCTGTAGAAGGGGCCGTCGCAGGTGGAGCAGTAGACGACGCCCCGTCCGGCGAAGTCCTCTTCGCCCGGGATGTCCAGCTTCCGTTTCTGTGCTCCGCTGGCGACGATTACCGCGCGCGCCTTAACCTGTTTGCCGGAGGCCAACTTGAGCACCTTCGCGCGGCCGTCGATCTCCATATCCACGACCTTCTCGCCGATGAGCCGCTCGAGCCCGTACATGTACGCCTGCTCGAAGAACAGGCGGACCAGATCGGGTCCCGTGACCAGGGGTATGCCCGGGTAGTTGGTGATCGCGTGCGTGATGCCGACCTGTCCCCCGAGATCCATGGTAATCAAAATGGTCGAGAGGTTCTTGCGCGCGGCGTACAGGGCGGCCGTAAGGCCCGCCGGCCCGCCGCCCACCACGGCCACGTCCCATACCTGAGTGAGATCGATGGTCGTCGTGATGCCGAGGACTCGATCGAGCTCACCCGTGGCGTTCATGTAGGCGAGCTGATCGTACCCGCCGATCCACTGCTCATCGATGAAAAACTGGGGGACGGCGCGCTGGCCGGTGAGGCGGATCATCTCCCGCGCCGCCCGCTCGTCGTAGGTGACGTCGACCTCGTCGTACTCGATGTCCTTCGCCTTGAAGAGAGCCTTCGCCTTGGCGCAGTAGGGGCACCACTCCATCGAGTAGATCTTCACTCGGGCCATACGATCTCGACCTCCGTGACGTGTACGAAACACCTGTATGCCGGCGGCAGCCGCGTGGTACCGCCGGATTCAGTTGTACCCAGCGGCAAACACCGTGTACGCGAGGTGATGTGGGTCAGCGGTAGGCGATACTCACGACGGTGAGCACCAAGTCGCCCAGCGGCCTCTTCCACGTAACGGTGTCGCCGACGCGGCTGCCGAGCAAGGCTTGGGCGAGAGGAGAGACATCGCTTACCTGGCCGGCTTGGGCGTCGGCCTCGTCTTCGCCGACGATCTGGTAGGTGTGCTCGTGACCGCCTTGCTCACGGACGGTGACGATGGCGGCGAAGGCCACCTGGTCGGGCGGCTGCGTGGCGGGATCCACGAAGATCGCCGAGCCGAGGCGCGCCTCGACGTAGGCGATGTCTCGCTCTACGTGGCGGAGCTGTTCGAGCGCCACGGCGTCGTCTCCGGCGGAGAGCAGAGCGGCTCGCTCGGCGGTGAGCCGCCCGAGGTCGTCCTGCAGAAGCTGCAGCCCGCTCGGGGTGACGTAGTTGGGGTGCTCGCTGATGCGGCGCGGCGGTAGCGGCTCGTCTGGCGCGCCGCTCTCTGGCTCTTTCACGAAGGCACGGCTCATGGACGCACTCTAGCACGGACCGGCGTGTCGTGGCGGGCGCGGCGACTGCGTTCTGACTGGCGATCCGGCGTCCACGCCGCGGAGCTGTCTAAGGCCGAGAGACGCCGCCGCCACGGGTACCAGAAGACGATACACTGGCGTACGTCGGATCTCTCCCTGTAGTCTTGTACCCTTGTACCGTCAGGGAGTCGTGAGCCGCGTTCCGAGAGAGAGGAACCATGTCGCTAGGGATCACCATCGTCATCATCGTCGTTCTGGTGCTAGCCTTTCTGTTCGCCGGCATCCGCATTGTGCGCCCAACCAGCAGGGGATTGGTTGAGCGGCTCGGCAAGTACCACCGCTACGCCAACCCTGGGTTCAACTGGATCATCCCCGTAGTCGATCGCATGTATCTGGTCGACGTCCGCGAGGTGCTCGTGGAGGCGGAGCCACAGGTGATCATCACCAACGATAACCTGAACGCTAAGGTGGACGCGCAGGTCTACCTCAAGGTGAAGGCCGACGAGGAGAACGTGAAGGCCTCCCAGTACAACGTGGCTAACTACGAGTGGCAGATCGTCAACCTGGCACGTACCACGCTGAGGAACATCATCGGCACGCTGACTCTGAAGAGCGCCAACAGCGAGCGCGGCAAGATCAACGAGGAGTTGCGCAAGACCCTCATGATCGAGACGGCGAGCTGGGGCATCGAGATCCTGCGCACCGAGCTCAAGGAGATCGACCCGCCGCAGGATGTACAGGAGACGATGAACAAGGTGGTCAAGGCCGAGAACGAGAAGATCGCGGCCGTCGACTTCGCCACCGCCACCGAGACGCAGGCCGACGGCGCCCGCCGCGCCGAGATCAAGAAGGCGGAGGGCATCAAGCGGGCCAAGATCCTCCAGGCCGAGGGCGAGGCGGAGGCCATCAAGCTGGTCAACGAGGCCGCCGACCGCTACTTCGTCGGCAACGCGCAGCTCCTCCGCCGCCTGGAGACCGTGGAGAAGGCGCTGCGGCAGAACGCCAAGATCGTGGTGCCCGAGGGCGCCGAACTCGTGAATGTGATCGGCGACATGGCGGGAGTCTTGCCCCTGCGGTCGAAGGCAGAGGGAGAGCACGCGTAAATACCCGCCGCCGCGGCTGCGCTACCGCCGTGCCTTCCGGCGCTGGCGGCGCCCTCCGCGTCTGCGTGCCGGAACACGATGGCGGCGGTGCGGAGTGCGCTCCTATCCGGATCGTTGTCTGCGGGTCTCCTGGGGAGCTACAGCCACGATCCGCCCACCCTGCGACAGAGGACACACGCCGATGCAGATGGCGCAGATGTGATCTTTCGGCGTATGTGCGGACGCGGTGTGTCGCCCGCAGGCGTCTACGCCGTACTGGTCGGTCTGTGTCGCGTCGGCTTGCCAGGTGATGTTTCGGCCGGCTCCGGCGGGACAAGCCCGCAGGCACGCTACGCAGGTGCCGCAACGGCCACTGCGGATGGGCTTGCCCGGCGGGAGGGGGAGGTCCGTGAACACCGTGGCGAGACGGACGGCGGGCCCGAATTCGCGGCTCACGAAGAGGGCTGTTTTGCCGATCCAGCCGAGTCCGGCTCGTGCGGCGACCTCTTTGTGGGAGAAGGGATGCTTGGCCTCCCCATCGGTGGCCGCTGGTATGGAGATCGTTTGATGGTCCGTGTCGGTGATCGCTCGCTCGAGCGCGGCCGCCGCCTCCTGCAGGGCCTGGTCGACGCGGCGGCACTCCGCGAGATACGCGGCGGTAGGCCCCGTCGCTATCTCCTGCAGCACGGCACCGCTGAGTCGCATCATGATCGAGATGGCCGATGGCAGTGGAGGAGCGAGGGGGAGCTGCGGGTCGTTGCGTGCGACCCCCCAGGCGTCCACTCCGGCGCCGGCCAGTACCAGGCCGGCGGTGTGTCGGTTGAGTTGCTTTCGCACAGCCGTCCCTCGCGTCGGGTTCTCTGCTCCGAATGGCAAAGAGTACCACTGTTGATGCTGCCATCTTGCGCCGGCTGGTACAACTATCGCGGTGGCAAATTCCGGCCTGAAGTCTGCTGCGGTATGGCCAGTTCGTACTTATTGGCGGCGGGCGACGCCGCGTCCGCGGGGTGAAAGCGACGGAGCCGCAAGCTGTTGCTGACGACGGTCACGCTGCTGAGACCCATGGCCGCGGCGGCGAAGATCGGATCGAGCAAGATGCCGAAGGCGGGGTAGAAGACGCCCGCCGCCAGGGGGATCAGCGCGGCGTTGTACGCGAACGCCCAGAACAGGTTCTGTTTGATAACTCGTAACGTTCGCTCGGACAGCGCGATGGCCGTAGCCACACCGTTGAGGTCGCCTGAGATGAGGGTGATGTCGGCGGCCTCCATAGCTACATCGGTGCCGGTGCCTATAGCGATGCCGACGTCTGCTTGCGCGAGCGCCGGGGCATCGTTGATGCCGTCGCCGACCATCGCCACACGCTCGCCTTGTGCTTGGAGGCGCTTGACCATGGCGGCCTTCTGCCCTGGGGCGACTTCCGCCATCACGTGGTCTACGCCGACCCGACTGGCGACCGCCTGTGCGGTGCGCTGGTGGTCGCCGGTGAGCATGACCACGGACAGGCCGAGATTCTGCAAGCGTCGTATGGCCTCCGCGCCCCCTGGCTTCACCCGATCGGCGATGGCGAGGATGCCGGCGGTGTGTCCATCTACAGCGACGAAGACGAGGGTCGCGCCGCCGTCGCGCAGCTGGCCGACGCGGCCGTCGAACGGCGCGGCGGTGGTAGCGTCGGCGGCATCTGGAGCATCTGCCAGTGTGCCGCCGCCGGTGCGCGCCCTGGCGTGGGCCGCGAAGCTCTCGCTGCCGACGAGGACGGTGTGGCCTTCCACTTGCGCGCGCACGCCCCCACCGGCGACGGCGGTGAATCTCTGGCTCGCCGGCACGAGCACGCCGCGCTCCTCCGCGGCGCGCTCGATGGCCGCGGCGAGGGGGTGCTCGGAGGAGCGCTCGGCGGCGGCGGCGAGGCGCAGCAGTTCGTCGGCCGCCGCACCGTCGCCATCGGCGGTGGACGGCGTGAGGATCTCGACCACGCTCGGCCTACCCTCGGTGATGGTTCCCGTCTTGTCCAACACTACGGTGGTCAGCTTGTGTGCCGTCTCCAGCGACTCGCCGCCGCGGATCAGGATGCCGTGCTCGGCGCCGCGGCCGGTACCGACCATGATGGCGGTGGGAGTGGCCAGGCCGAGCGCACACGGACAGGCGATGACCAGCACGGCCACGAAGTTGAGGAGGGCGTAGTTGAGCGCCGGTTCTGGCCCCACCAGGAGCCAAGCCACCAGGGTGACCGCGGCGACGGCGATCACTGCGGGCACAAAATAGCTGGCGATCGTATCCGCCAGGCGGGCGATCGGAGGCTTTGACCCCTGCGCCTCCTGGACAAGGCGGATCACGTGCGCCAGGGTGGTCTCGGCGCCCACCTTGGTCGCGCGGAACGTGAAGGCGCCGGTCGTGTTCACAGTGGCACCGATGACCTGGTCCCCTGGCTCCTTGGCGACCGGGATAGGTTCGCCGCTGAGCATGCTCTCGTCGACCGCCGAGGAACCCTCCACCACCACGCCGTCTACCGGCAGCCGTTCTCCCGGC
Source organism: Thermoleophilia bacterium (assembly GCA_040772045.1). Classification (GTDB taxonomy): domain Bacteria; phylum Actinomycetota; class Thermoleophilia; order UBA2241; family UBA2241; genus JAXGYV01. Next base: position 67,373 of record JAXGYV010000003.1, on the reverse strand, counting down.
CGGACCAGCACCAGATCGCCGGGGACCACCTGCGCGACGGGCACGTCGCGCTGCTGCCCGTCGCGCAGGACTCGTGCCGTTTTGGGCTGTAGCCCGACGAGCTTGCCGATGGCCTCCGACGTTTGCCCCTTGGCGCGCGCCTCGAGCATCTTGCCCACGAGGATCAGGGTGATGATGAGGGCGGAGGTATCGAAGTACATCGGCGGCCGGATACCCGGGTGCGTGAACAAGCTGGGCGCGAGCACGCCGAGGGCGCTGTAGACGTATGCGGCGCTAGAGCCCATGGCGACCAGCGTGTCCATGGTGGTCGTGCCATGGCGCGCGGCGGCCCAGGCGCCGCGGTAGAACTGCCAGCCGACCCAGAACTGCACAGGGGTGGCCAGGGCCCAGAGCAACCAGCCGTTGTGGAGCCATCCGGGTACCAGCGGCACGAGCTCATGCATGCTGCCGAGGAGCACGACGAGAGAGAGCGCGGCGCCGGCGAGCACTCTGCGCCGGAGTCGGGTGTAGGCGGACGCTCGCGCGGCAGCCTGCGTGTCGAGGAGCCCCTCGAAGCTCGCGTCGCCCTGGTCCGGAGCAAGAGTGGCCGCCGCCGGCACGTCGTAGCCCGCGCGGCGTACCGCGGCGATCATGGCCTCGCGGCTGGCTACGCCAGGCACGTACTCCACATGGGCCTGCTCGGTGGCGAGATTGACGCTCGTGCTGGTCACGCCGGGCAGTCTGTCGATGGCTCGCTCCACGCGGGCCACGCAACTAGCACACGTCATGCCGCTCACGGGGAGCGTAACCGTGGCGGTGCTCACGCCGTACCCCGCGGACTTGATTCGCTCCACGAGGTCGGCGACGGTCACCTGGGCGGGGTCATAGGTGACCGTCGCCCGCTCGGTGGCGATGTTCACATCGGCGGCGCGCACTCCTGGCGTGGTGCGGAGCGCACGCTCGTTGCGGCTCACGCAACTCGCGCAGGTGATGCCGGTGATGGGGATCTCGACGGTGGCGTACTCACCCATGCTCACGACTCCGAGCGCGAACGCCGGCTGCATCTTGCCAGCCATGACGCTCGCGCGTAGCTAGCTCCGTTATACCCATCAGGGTATATGACAAGCGTTCGGTATGCCCGCCCACACCGTGAAGGCTCCAGGACCCTCTGCCTTCGCTCGCTCGATCGCCTGCTAGCGGCGAGACCAGCGGGGCAGGCGCACGAGGAACGGCCACCCCCGCTCGTGCGACTCGTGGCGGTAGAGCTGGAGGTACCCTCGGTACTCCTCCGGCAGCTCGGTGTCGACGGCCAGTCCGAGCTGGCGCAGCTCGGCGGGTCCCACGTGCTGGTCGTGCGTCCACGCGGCGCGGCGGATTTGCTGCAGGATGGCGTCGGCCTCTCCTGTAGGAAGGCGGCGGCGGAGCAGCGCGGCCGCGGTGCGGAGCTCCGACGGAGTGTGGATGGCTCCGATGACCGCCGCGGGGTCCATGAGCACGGCGTTGGCTCCCAGGGCGAGCAGCAGCGAGCCGGAGAGCGCCTGTCGGGGTACTACCAGGGTGACGGTGCCCCCATGACGGGCCAGCGCATCGGCCACTACAGCCTGGCCGTAATCTACGCCTGCCGGCATGTCGATCAGCAGATCCAGGGGCGATTGGCTGGGGACGCGCTGGAGCGCTCGCAACGTCTCTTCGATGAGGGGGAGGCTTTGCCAGCGGACGAGGGGGAGACCGAAGACGGTCGCCGTCTGGACGTGATAGACCACGTCGAGCACGTGCGTTCGGCGCCGGTGCGCCAGACGATGGCGTGCCCGGGTACGGCGAGCCTCAAGGACGAGGAGCTGCACGACCGGCGCCAGGAACACGGCGATGAGGAAGAGCAGGATGAGTGTTCCGACGGTCATACGGCTCACGCCGTTACGCGCAGCAGCTCGGCGTAGCTGGTGACACCCTGTAGGACCTTGGCCACGCCGTCTTCGCGCACCGTGGTGACGCCGGCGGCGGTCGCCGCGCGGCGAAGGTCCGTCGCTACCCCGCCGCCGGTGATGACCTCTCGCAGGGCGTCGTTGAGCGTGAGTACCTCGAAGAGGCCGACGCGGCCGAGGTAGCCCGTGCCGAAACATCGCCGGCACCCCGCGGGGGAGAGGACGTCGACGCTCTCCGCCGGTGCCGGGCCCAGGCCGAGTTGCTCCCAGCGCTCGGCGGAGAGCGTCTCCGGCTTCCGGCAGTGGTGGCAGAGGCGCCGGACGAGTCGTTGGGCCACCACACAACGGAAGGCCGCGGCCACTACGTAGCGCGGTAGGCCGATCTCGAGGAGGCGGTAGATGGTGGCCGCCGCATCGTTGGCGTGCAGGGTGGTGAACACCAGGTGGCCGGTGATGGCGGCGTCGGCCGCCATGCGTGCCGTGTCGAGGTCGCGGATCTCGCCCACCATGATCACGTCGGGGTCCGCGCGGACCAGGGCGCGCAGGGCTCGCGCGAAAGTCAGGCCAATGCCTTCCTTGATCTCGGTTTGGATGATGCCGTCTATGCCGCGCTCGATCGGGTCTTCCACAGTGTAGATCTTGCGGTCGGGGGTGTTGATCGTCTCGAGCGCGGCGTAGAGCGTGGTCGACTTGCCGCTGCCGGTTGGTCCGCTGACGACGATGCCCCCCTCGGGGATGCGCGCCGCGGTCTCGAACTGCTCCAGCGCGGCGCCCGTGAGCCCCAGGTCGGAGAGGCTCGGGATGGTGGGGGAGGTCTCGAGGAGGCGGATGGTGACGTTCTCGCCGTAGAGACTGGGGATGGTTGCCAGGCGCAAGTCGACTTGCCGTCCATCGGTGGTCTCGAAAGATGTGCGTCCGTCTTGCGGGAGGCGGCGCTCGGCGATATCCATGCCGCCCATGATCTTCAAGCGGCTGGTAATGCCCGGCGCCATGTGAGGCGGAAAGCGCCGCAGCTCGTGCAGCACGCCGTCGATACGGCAGCGTCCGCGGAGCGTGTCGACGGCGGGCTCCAGGTGGATGTCGCTGGCCTGCATGGCGGCGGCATCCGAGATGAGGGCGTCTACGTCTTCGATGACCGACGCGTCGAGGGCGAGTGCCGCGTCCGGTGGCGGCTCGCTACTGCCCTCCGTCGTCTTGCGCAGGGTACCGCGCGAGCTGAGGAACACGCTCACGGCCTCTTCGAAGCCGCTCTCGGTGCAGACCAAGCGGCGCACTCGCTTGCCGGTGCGTAACTTGACCTCGTCCATACTGACGACGTCGAGAGGGTCGGTCATGGCCAAGACGAGCCGGTCTCGCTCGTCTATGCCGAGGGGGAGCAGACGGTGGCGCATGATGAAGTCGCGCGGCAGGAGGGCCACGGCGGCCGCGTCGGGGGCGAGGTGCGAGAGATCCGCTACGCCGATGCCGAGCTGCTGCGCGAGGGCGTCGACGAGCTCACGCTCGCTCAAGTAACCCTCGCTGACCAGGATGCGTCCCAGTCGGCCGCCCGTCTCCTTCTGCGTGGCGATGGCACTCTCGAGCTGCTCCTGGGTGATCACGGATCCGCGGACCAGCACCGTGCCGATGCGATGGCGCCCCCGGCTGACGAATCGTCTGTATGAGAGGGCGTCTGCGACGCGGGTGCGCAGGCCGTCGAGATCAAAAGGCTTCTCGATGACATCGGCGACGCCCATGTGGCGAGCCCGTGCGGAGAGCTCGCCGTCGCTCGCCGATGTCAGCACGACGATCACCGTGCGAGCGAGGTCGGGCGACTGGCTGAGCTGGCGGAGGAGAGGAAACGCATCTTCCCTCTGCAGGTTCATGTTCAGGAGGAGCACTGCCGGCGGCGCTGTGCGCAGGATGGCCAGCAGGCTGGGCGTATCGTGATGCTCGGTGATGTGGAACGACTCGCCGAGAGCCGCCCGCACCGATGCTCGGATGTGCTCGTCCGCGTGGACGAGCACGAGTCGCTGGCTGGGTTCTTCTGGCACTGCGATCTCCTCTGACTCTGATCTCGTGCTGTGAGTTGGGTCCGGTCGGACACCGCACTGTTCCACACGGAGTTATATATCGGAAGGGGCTGCGGTGTCTGTCGCGCGTAAGGAGACGTTCGTCTGCCGCGGCCACACGGTATAATCCCGCCGCCTGCGTACGTCCGTGAGTCGGGCGCAGCGTCGGATCGGATCGGCAGCCGGGGCAGGAGGCAGGGGTGTTCGGCAAGGTCGTTATCGCCAACCGTGGCGAGATCGCGGTGCGCATCATCCGCGCCTGTAAGGAGCTTGGCGTTAGCACGGTGGCCGTGTACTCGGAGGCGGACCGCGACTGCCTGCACGTTCGCTACGCGGACGAGGCGGTCTGCATCGGTCCGCCTCCAGCCGCCTCGAGCTACCTGCTGCAGGCCTCGCTCATCGCGGTGGCGCAGACGCACGGGGCCCAGGCCATCCATCCGGGCTACGGATTCCTGGCCGAGAACGCGCAGTTCTCGCGTCTCTGCGCCGACGAGGGCCTCAAGTTCATCGGTCCAGGCCCGGAAGCCGTCGAGCTCATGGGCGACAAAGTGCAGGCTAGGGCGACCATGGTGGCCGCCGGAGTGCCGGTTACGCCCGGGTCGCCCGGCGCGATCCGCCACGCCGAAGAGGCGGCCGAGGTAGCTCGCGTGATCGGCCTGCCGGTTATGGTGAAGGCTGCCGCCGGTGGTGGCGGCAAAGGCATTCGCATCGTCCACGAGATCGAGGCTCTCGAGGCGGCCGTGCGCCAGGCCCAAACGGAGGCCAAGGCCGCGTTCGGCAACGACGCCGTGTACGTTGAGCGGTACGTCGAGGCGCCGCGACACATCGAGATCCAGATCCTCGCCGACGCGCAGGGGAATGTGATTCATCTCGGCGAACGCGACTGCTCGATCCAGCGCCGACACCAGAAGCTCATCGAAGAGGCACCGTCGCCGGTCGTGGACCCCCTACTGCGAGCGGCGATGGGCAAGGCGGCGGTGGAGGCGGCCCGCGCGGTGGGCTACGAGGGAGCCGGCACGGTCGAGTTCCTGCTGGCGCCCGACGGCTTCTTCTCCTTCATGGAGATGAACACCCGGGTACAAGTAGAGCACCCCGTCACGGAGATGGTCACCGGCATCGACGTTGTTAAAGCTGGCATCCGCATCGCCGCGGGCGAGTCGCTGGGGGTCTCTCAACCTGAAGTTGAGGTTAAGGGTCATGCGATCGAGTTTCGCATCAACGCCGAAGACCCCGAGCACAACTTCTTCCCTACGCCGGGAGCGGTGACTACGTGGATCGTCCCCGGTGGACCGTGGGTCAGGTTCGACAGCCATGTGTATCAGGGGTACACGGTGCCGCAGTATTACGACAGCTTGCTCGGCAAGCTGATCGTGTGGGGGCGCGACCGCGCGGAAGCTATCGCTCGCGGTCGCTGGGCGTTGGACCAGTTCGCGGTGGAGGGGGTAAAGACGACCATCCCCTTCCACCGTCGCGTGCTCGATCACCCGCTGTTCCAGGACGGCGAGGTGTCCACCCATTTCATCGCCGACCACCTCGCCGAGCTGACCGCGCTGCCGTCAGGGGGGTAGCCGACGCGCCACCGGCGGACGCGCGCGGCTTAACTGTCGCCGGCCGCCTCGATTTGGCGCGCGACGTAGCCGCTGGCGGCGATCCGTTCCCGCAGCTCGCGGAGCGCTGCCGCGAGGAGCGCGTCCACGGCCTGTTCGTCGGCTCCTCGCGCCGAGCAGGTGATGCGGTTTACGTGCTCGGAACCGATGCGCTGAGCTCGCGACTTGATGTACACGTGCGGATGGCGAACCTCGACCTCGGCCAGGACGTGCGCGATGGCCGATTCGTCTTGAGTGGAGACGATCAGGGCGCGCTCCTCATAGTACGCTGTCCCGAAGACGCGGGTGAACAGGGCGTGGCACGAGTGCTCGACGATGTCTTGGAGTTCGGAGGGCACGCCGGGAAGCGAGAGGATGGCGGTATCGCCGATCTCGAGGAACACGCCCGGAGCACCGCCCACGCGGTTCAGCAGTGGCGTGGCGCCGCGAGGGATGACGGCCATCTTCCGCCGCGCGGCGTTGAGGCCGGCGAACGGCACGGCCTTGCGCCGCGCGAACTCCTCGTAGCGTTCGCGGACCATGCGCTCGGCCTCTGGGTGCAGCTCGAGCGGGCGGGCGAACGCCTCGGCAACCGCCGCCAGCGTGAGGTCGTCTGTCGTTGGACCCAGACCTCCTACGGTGAAGATGAGGGCTGGACGCCGCGCCAGGGCACCGCGCAACTCGCCGGCGAGAACGCTTACCTCGTCGCGTAGCATGACGGCGCGCCGCACGTGGCCGCCGAGAGCGGTCACGCGACGGCAGAGCCAGTTACTGTTGGTATCCAAGACGTCGCCGAGCAGTACCTCGTTGCCGGCCGATACGATCTCTACGGCCGGCCCGAGAGCCTCGGGCGTGCGCGCGGGGGGTGTCTGCTGCCGGGCTGGCTCCATAACTGCAGTCTGCCAGAGGTACACTGGCTTAGACAATCCGTTCATGCTCACCGCGGAGCTTGCCGACAAGGTGGCCGATGGTAGTTCACACCGACTGGGATGGAGTGACCACGGCGGGGCCGCGAGCTCCGCGCCGACTGGAGACCCGGCGCGAACGGCGCTGGCGGCCATGCGCACTCTTCTTCCTGCTGTTCCTCGTCCTGCTCGTGGCGGTGGCCGTCGTGGGCTGGACGGTGATCACCATCGTCACGCTGTTTGTCCCCGCGCTGTCTCTGGTGGACTTACGGGCGGGGTGGGCTGTGCCGGTGACGCTGGCGGCGGCGCTGCTGCTGGCAGTCGGATATTGGGTATCGGTTCAGCTTGACGGCAGACGCCGTCTGTTGGCGGCGATGCACGCCCAACCGCCTGATCCTCAGGACCGTTACCATCAGCGGCTGCTGAATATTGTGGAGGAACTGCGGCTGGCGACCGGTCTGCGCCAGGTGGAAGCGACGGTGGTCCCCACCTCAGGGTTGAACGCGTTTGCGTTCAGCGACCTGCGCGGCGGCGGCATCGTGGGCGTCACCGAGGGTGCTCTGGCCCGTCTCTCCAGAGCTCAACTCGAGGCAGTGATGGCGCATGAGTTCGCCCATCTCGCCAGTGGCTCTTCGCGCACGGTGACGCTCGCCTGCCTGCTGTTCGCCGTCTTCGCCGACGACGAGCAGGTGGCGCAGGACTCCGGGCTGGAGCTGGCCACCTGCATCAGTGCGGCGCCGGCGTCGGCCGCCACCGCCGGCCTCATCGCCGTCGTCGGGCTGGGACTTCTCAAGCTGGGGGCGGCGGTGGTCAACGGCGCGCTCTCGCGAGAACGCGAGAGTGAGGCCGATCTCGCCGCCGCCACGTACGTTGGCGATCCGCTCAGCCTCGCTCAGGCGCTGCGCCTGATCGGCCTGCACGGCGCCGGCGGCGGCTTCATTCCGCCGGCGCTGGCGTCGTTGTGCATTCGCGGCGACGCCGGCGAGGAGGGCGGTTGGCTCGACCGTCGTCTCGCCAGCCATCCCCCGCTCGATCAACGCATCGACGCGCTCCTGGCATTGGCCAACGTGAGCCGGCGGGACTTCGAGGCTCAGGCGTGCCGCCTGGAGCGACTGGCCGCGGAGCGCGAGCACTGGGACGCGCCGCCAGCGTGGGCTGCTGGTGGCCTTCCGGCCACCTCGTCCGCGCCGAGGCCCACGCTGGGCACTTGCCCCGCGTGTGCCGCACCGCTCGTGCTGGTGGACTACGAGGGTGTGCGCATCCTCGCGTGTGGCAGGTGCGGCGGACGCTGGGTGCGGCGCCACCAGCTTGCCCGCATCATCGCTCGCCGCGAGGTGCGGTTCACTGAGCAGCAACAGGTGCAAGCGGACGAGGTAGTGGCCGGCGGAGACCGCTTACGGCATGCTGTAACGCACGGTCGCGGTGAGGCGCGCTCCGAACCATGTCGGTGCCCTGGTTGCGGCGCGCCGATGCTCAGTCGCCACGTCAGCTACCAGGACGCGGTCGGCGTCGAGTACTGCGGGCTCTGCGACGCGTACTGGTTTGCCGCCGAGCAGCTCGAGGTGCTGCAGGTACTCGCGGAGCGCCGACTGAGCTGACCTCCTGAGTCCGCTGCAGATGAGAGGACGGGGCGGGCGGTCCTCCAGGGCTTTTCAGGGCCGCCCGCCCCGTCCTCCACTCCCCGTCGCTCGCCGGCGAGGCTTGGCGAGCTCCCGCTGCCGAGTGCTACGCGCTCGCCGCCAGCGGCGAAGGTACGGTGAACACTCGTGCGCCGAGCTCCTTGTCTATCTGATAGAGCGCGCCCGCTGCGTCTTGCGCCCATTCGAGCTTATTGACGATCTCGCCCGCGGAGGCCTCTTCCTCGACCTGCTCGGCAACGAACCACTGCAGGAACTGGACGGTCGCGTGATCCTTAATCTCGATGGCCAGGTCCATGATCTTGTTGATGCGGTCGGTGACGATCTGTTCGTGCTCGAGGGCCGTCTGGAAGATGTGCAGGGGCGACTTCCAGGCGTTGGCGGGACCGGCGATGCCTGCGAGCAACACTCTGCCGCCACGCTCGTTCACGTGATTGAACATGATCTGTGCGTGGCTCATCTCTTCCTTAACCTGTACCGCCATCCAGTTGGCGAAGCCGGTCATGCCCTGGTTCTCGAACCACGACTGCATCGAGTAGTAGATGTAGGCGCTGTACAGCTCGAAATTCAGCTGATCGTTGATCGCGTCTTCGACTCGCTTGTCCAGCATTCGTCGGCTCCTTTCGGTCGACAGCGTCGGCGTACGGAAACGAGGAGGCGTCCGCGTGGCCCGCACGCTCGCCGGCGGTGCGAAGAGCAGAGGTGTGGCGAGCGCACCATGCCGGCGCGTGCTTCGACGCCTACGGTACCCACACCTCGCCCTTTTCTAAGCACGCGCCGGCGACGTGCGCTCCTCTCGATCCTGCCTCTACGCTTCTGCGAAGCAGGACGACGCGCGTCCCGGCAGCGATCGCTCCGCTCGCCCCTGCACTCCTGTGGGCGCGGGGCGACGATCTGCTCGGCGAGCAGGGCGGAGTACGGCGATGCTTACGCTGGCGCTATCCGAGGATGAGCCGCTGCGGATCGACGTTGGTGCGCAGGATCCGCAGCTCTTTCTCGTTTGGCGGGATCGCTTCCACCGCGTCTGAAGCGTCGAGCTGGAAGCCGGTGTGCTCGAGGATCTCGTCGATCGTAACGCCGGGGTAGTACTCGGCGAGGTACATCTCTTTGCTGTCTTCGCGGAACTTCATCACGCCGAGATCGCTGACCACGGCGATGGGGCCGCCGCGGGCGAACCCCGCGGCGCGGCGGGAGTCGCCGCCGGTGAGCCATCCGGGCGTCGTGAGGTAGTCCAGTTGCTCCACGAACTTCCGCCGGCCATGCTGCATGAAGACGATGAAAGCAGAGGCCAGGGAGCCGGCGTCGCAGGCACCACCAGAGCCGCTGAAACGGACTGTTGGCTTGTGGTAGTCGCCGATGCACGTTGAGTTGAGGTTGCCGTAACGGTCGACCTGAGCGGCACCGAGGAAGGCGATGGTGTGCAGCTTGCGGTGAGCGACGATGGAGAACGATTCGATGAGGCCGCTATTCATGCTGGTCTCGTCCATCACACGAGGGTCGGCGACGGCGAGGGGAAGTTCTGTGAGGGCGGGGTCTATGCCCCCCGTCTCGAAGAACACGACGGCCTTGGGGGCATGGATACGCTTGGCCACGCACGCCGCTAGCATGGCGACTCCGGTACCGGCGAACAGCACGTCGCCGTTGCGGATAAAGCGGCCGGCGGCGATGGCCATCATCTCGCGTGAGGTGTACTGCAGTACTTGGGTCTCGGTGTTCGGCACGATGTCCTCCTCCCTCATCTGCGGTCGAGCCCGGGGGCAAAGCCGAGCACCGAGTCGGCGCGGATACGCATCAGCGCGCTGCCGCCAACCTTGTCGAGATAGTCCTCGTGATCGGCGACGCCGTAAACCCACTCGTCGAGATAGCGCTGCCACTGCTCATCGTCTTTGGCCATGACCTTGTACATATTCAGGTGTGCTGGGTCGTAGTCGTAGAAGTAGTGACAGGCGGTGGGGTGCGCGCCGTAGGGCGCGAGGACGTACGCGTCGACCAGGAACGGCGGCAAGCAGTTTTGGTCGGGGTCTTGGCGCAGGTACCAGCGCGGCACGATCTCCTCGCAACTGACGATGACGGCGCCGGCAGCTTTTGCCTGCTCGAGGTCGGCGAAGCTGAGGCCCTTGATGCGCACGGTGCCGTCGTCGCCGACATACTGCGCGTGCAGGAGCGTAACATCCGGAGTGAGTGCGGGAAGAAGGAGCACATCGTCGCCGTCGGTACCGAAGGGATTGGGGGTTACGATGAGCTTCTTCTTCGGCAGGCATTCGGCGGCGCGCATCTCTTCGGAGAAACCCTCGTAGCGGACCAGGTCGGTCTGCAGGCCGGATTTGGTGGGCACGAACGGGACGCTGAGGGCGCCGGCCAAGAAGCGAAGGGTCATCTGGTAGTTCGAGTAGTCCTCCACCAGGAGCTCGCCGCGCTCCACCGCTTTGCGAAACCGGAAACAGGTGGGGGCAAAGCGGCCGTTGCCGCCGTACGCGACCTCTAGACGGCGCACGCAGCCGGCTCCGACGAGCACGTCGAGGCCCTGGCCGTTGGAGTGGGCGACGAGGTGGAGGTCGCGCACACGTTGGCGCACCATCTCGTAGATGAGCGCCATCGGATTACGGTTAATGGTGAAACCGCCGATGGCGATCATCGATTCGTTCTTTACATACCGGGCGACAGCCTCTTTCGGTGTGAGCAGCTTGTCGCAGATGTCCGGGTACTGCTCGCTGATCCGGGCGAGCTCGCACCGCTGGCTGGCGTCACTCATTCGGCGCTTCCCTCCGTGGTCGAGTGGAACACCCTCTGGCGGACCGGCCGGCGGGCGCCGGGGCTGGGACCCATGTCGACGGGAGCCCGGGTAGGTAGGGCTCCCAGTACCAGTTGGCGGCCGGGGCTCACAGCCGGGTGGTGCGCGCCGGTACACGGCGGGCTCGCGGCTGTGGGACAGCGTCCACATGATACACGCGCGCTGGGCGCACGCAAGCGCGCTGGGCGCACCGCGCGCCCGGCCGATCGTCGCGCTCAGCTTGATGGTGCTGTACACCGGCGCTGCTCTTACCGTGTTTGCCCCCCGATGCTACACTGGCGCCGCTGTCTCTCACCACAAGGAGGTGTTTGTGAAGAGTTTCCTCTTCTCGGGCTATGCGCGTCTGCCCCAGGATGTCTCGCATCAGGCCCTGTACAGCCGTGTTGGCGTGGTGGTCGAGGTCGATGAGACGGGGGTTATTCTCGGCGCGACCTCGTCCTTGATGATGGACCTCTCCCGCGATTTCTTCGGTCGCTTGGTGACCGGCCTGAATGTGGTCACCGAACGAGACTTAATCGAGAGGTCCATCCGCGAGCGGTACCGGGGACACTCGCAAGGAGCGCTCGTATCCGCGCTACGGAAGGTTTACGAAGCAGTCGATCACTCGCCGCTGGTGGCTGAGCAGTCGGAAGTCGCCGGCGCTGCCGCAGATGGAGGACACGGCGTCTGACGGTTTGGACTATTGGACAGTCGGAGGCTTTTGCATCCCCTATGCTGTCGTGTATGATGTGCGCGCTGCACGCATAGCTTGAGGAAGACACCCCGTCTCTGTCTGCCTCGCACGGCTGTGAACCCCCAGCGCGCGTCGACATGCGCCCTGGGGGTTTCGTGTCTTCCAGGGCTTGTCCAGTCATCACACACTCGGGTTGGAGGAGCGTGAGGGCTCCCGGAAGGAGGAACAGTATGGATTTCAGGCTGACCACCGAACAACAGCTCTATAAGCAGTCGATTCGCGAGTGGCTCGTGAAGAACCTCGAGCCGCGTGCGCGGGCTATCGACGAGGCCGAGGACGGTATTCCGGACGACATCACCGCCGGTATGGCCGAGTTGGGTATGTTCGGTGTGACCATCCCCGAGGAGTTCGGTGGCTGCGCCGTGCCCGGCGAGGAGCCAGTCTACGGGATGCTCACCATCCACGAGATCGCTCGCGCCGATCTCTCGATGTCCACGCCCGTCTACACGTTGCTCACCATCGGCTGGGCGTACATCGTGAACAAGTACGGCACGCAGAAGCTCAAGGAGCTCGTGCTGCCGAAGATCGCGGCGGGCAAGCTGTTCGCTGGCATCAACACCACCGAGCCCGGTGGCGGTTCGGACCTCGCCAACATCAAGACGACCGCCGTGCGCAAGGGCGACAAGTTCATCCTCAACGGCGAGAAGGCCTACGTGTCCGGCCCCAAGGAGTGCATCAAGTGGGGCAGCCCGAGCGGTCACTGCACCCTGGTGCGCACCGACCCGAGCAAGGGCAACAAGGGCATGACCTTCATGTGGGTCGACGCCAGCCTGCCGGGTGTCAGCTACTCGGTCTACAAGGACATGGGCCGCATGGGCCTCAGCACCGGCGGCTGGATCTACAAAGACGTCGAGATCCCCGAGTGGTGTGTCCTCGGTGAGGTCGACAGGGGCTTCTACGTGAACATGGACGGGTTCAACGCGGCTCGCGTGCTCGTGGCGGCGGCCTGCCTCGGCGGCGCCGAGAAGGCACTCGAGATCAGCGCCGAGTACACCGCCCAGCGCATGGTCTTCGGCAAGCCGTTGGGCAAGTTCGAGGGCATCTCCTTCGAGATGGCCAACGATTGGATGCTGCTCGACATGCTCAAGCTGAACCTGACCCGCGGCGCTTGGATGATCGGCTACGAGAGCCAGAACCCTGGCACTTTCAGCCGCAAAGACATCAACAAGGTCATCTCCACCTGCAAGTGCCTCTCGCCGACCCTGGGTCACGACATCGCCCGTCACGGCATGATCTACCACGGCGGCTTCGGCTACACCAAGGACACCCCGCTCGAGATGCTGCTCCGCGGCGTCATGAGCTACGAGGTTGGTGCCGAGGGCGGCTTGAACATCATGCGCGGCATCATCGCCCGCGACGAGTGGGGCGAGGCGCACAATCCGTTCCACGATCGTTGGTGAGTCGCGCGGCCTAGCGTGTACGCCAGCGCGCGACACGCCAGACCGTAAGAGGTCCCTGGCGGCGTGAGCCGCCAGGGACTGAAGAAAAGGATCAAGGGGGCGGGCGGCCGTGCGTCGCCTGGCCGCCCGCCCCGGTTTTTTGAAGCCACGTTCTGCGCGCAGACCTAGGCGGTGGCCAAAGACCACACCAGGCGTCAAACGATGGAGCGCAGTACCAGACCTCGAGGAGGTGACGCGACAATATGGAGAAGGTCGACTGCATCGTCGTCGGCGGTGGTTTGGCCGGCTTGGCTGCAGCGTACGGCCTGGCCTCCGAGGGTTTGGAGGTCATGGTCTTGGAGCGCGGCAACTACTCCGGCGCCAAGAACGTCACCGGCGGCCGCCTATATACGAGTGTAATCCGCGACCTGTATCCGGAGCTTTGGGAGGAGGCGCCGCTCGAGCGCCCCGTGGTTCGTGAGCTCATCACCATGATGGCGGAGGGCCGGCAGGCGACCTTCGAGATCGCGGCCGATGGCTTCGGCGGCGCGGCGCCTCAATCGTACACCGTAATGCGCGCCAAGCTCGATCAGTGGCTGGCCGACAAGGTCGCCGAAAAGGGCGGCATGGTGATCCCCAACATGCGCGCCGACGCGCTGCTCAAAGAGGGCGGTAAGGTCATTGGCATTCGTGCCGGCGAAGACGAAATCGGCGCCGATGTTACGGTGATCGCGGAGGGCGTCCTCGGCCTGGTGAGCGAGCCCGCCGGCCTGCGGGAAAAGCCAGAGGCCAAGACGCACGCGCTCGGCTACAAGGAGATCATCGAGCTGCCGCCTGGGGTCATCGAGGACCGTTGGCACCTCAACGAAGGCGAGGGTGCCGCTCAGCTCTTCATGGGCTCCGTGACCAAGGGCATGATGGGCGGCGGCTTCCTGTACACCAACAAAGACTCCATCGCACTCGGCATCGTGGTCGGCATGGAGTGGATGAAAGAGCGTACGGACGATCTCGAGAGCTGGCAGCTCTTGGACGAGTTCAAAGAGCTGCCGCAGATCAAGCCGCTGGTGAAAGACGGCACCGTGGCCGAGTACTCGGCGCACGCGGTGCCCGAGGGCGGCATCGCCAAGGTGCCGCACCTGTTCGGCGACGGCTACGTGATGACCGGCGATGCCGCCGGTTTGTCTCTGAACGCGCTGATCACGGTGCGCGGCATGGACTTCGCCTTCGCCTCCGGCTACTACGCGGCAAAGGCCATCGTCGACGCCCGCAAGGCCGGCGGCGACTATTCGGCGGCCGGCTTGGCGCGCTACAAGGAGTACCTCGACCACAGCTTCGTGCTGAAGGACATGCACACTGGCGTGGCGATCCCCTCCATCATCGAGAATCGCCGGCTCTTCTCGCACTACCCAGACGCCGTTACCGATCTCATGCAGCAGATGTTCACCTTCGGTCCGGGTCCAACCAAGCGCATCGTGTCCAAGGCTTTCAAGGGTGTGCGCAAAGACTTCATGAACATCGCCACCATGAAGGACATGCTGTCCTTCCGCAAGATGTAGGAGGGAGGGAGGAGCATGAAGATCGACGCGAAGTTGGGGCTCGACGTTTTCAAGCTCGACAAGGAGCCGCACATCGTCATCGACCACGAGACGTGCCGCGCGGTGTGCAAGAAAAAGGTCTGCCTCACCGTCTGCCCCGCCGACCTCTATGAGCTGAATGACGAGGGCGACGTGGTGGTCAACTGGGAGGGGTGCCTGGAGTGTGGCACCTGCCTCATCTGCTGCGATGCGCGGGCGCTGCAGTGGCACTACCCGCGCGGTGAATTCGGCGTCCAGTACCGGATGAGCTGATGCTCCGGGCTACGTGACCGAAGGGTGATGACTGTGAAGATCATCGTCTGCGTGAAGACGAACATGGACCTCCAGATGGTGCGCATCAAGAATCGCGAGCCCGTTCTGGAGGCCATCCCGTACAAAGTCGGCGACCTGGAGAAAAACGCTCTCGAGGCCGCCATTCAGATCAAAGAAGGCGGCGCGGACGCGACCATCGTGGCTCTCACCGTCGCCGAGGCGAATGGCAAGGTCAAGGAGACGATGAAGGAAGCGCTCGCCATGGGCGCCGACGAAGCGGTCATCGTCTCCGATCCCGCGCTCGCGGCCACCGATCAGGCCGCGGTGGCGGCCGCCGTGGCCAAGGCCGTGGAGAAGGTCGGCGGCGCCGATCTGCTGCTCTTCGGCGAAGGCTCCACCGACAACTACAGCGGCCAGGTTGGCTCACGCGTCGCCGAGCTGCTCGGCGTGCCGCAGATCGGTTATGCGCGCAAGATCTCCCTCTCCGACGCCGGCGTGCGTGTGGAGCGCAGCATGGACGACATGATCGAGACGCTCGAGGCGCCCTGTCCCGCGGCCGTCACGGTCGTGAGCGAGATTAACGAGCCGCGCATCCCGAGCCTCATGAACATCATGAAGGCCGGCAAGAAGCCCACGGCCGAGTTCACGCTGGCCGACCTCGGCCTGGACGCCGCCGCGGCGGCCACCCAGAAGAGCGTCCTCAGCAATCTGGCCGAGGAGCAAGATCGTAAGCACATCATGATTGAGGGCGATCCCGAAGCGCAGGCCGCGGGCTTGGTCGACGCGCTCATCAAAGAAGGCGTGCTGGGGAGGTAACCGATGGCTGTCATTCTCGTCTACAGCGACAAGCCCGAGGTCGCCCGCGAGCTCGCCTTCAAGGGCAAAGAGTTCGCCGCGGCCCTCGGCCTCGGCCTGGCGGCCGCCGCCCTCGGCGAGGGCGCCGCGGGACGGGCTGCGGATCTAGGCGCTCACGGCGCCGACACCATTTACGTGAGCGAAGACGCCGCCCTCGCCGGGCTGCAGGCCGACGTCGTGGCCGATGCGCTGGCGCAGATCGCCACGCAGGCCGCGGCCGCGTACGTGCTGATCGGCTCCACGCGCCGTGGCAAAGAGCTGGCCGGTCGGCTGGCGCAGAAGCTGGGCGCCGGCGCGGTCAGCGATGTCAACTCGCTCGTGCTCACCGACGGGCAGCTCGTGGGCGGCCGCTACGCTCTCGGCGGCAACACGGTCGCCGAAGAGCGCATCGACACCGCGGTTAAGGTCTTCGCGGTCATGCCCAAGACCTTCGAGGTCGGCGAGCCGCAGGCCGGCGCCGGCGCCGTGGAAACGCCGGCCCTGTCGCTGACCCCGTCGAAGGTCAGCGTGGTGGATCGCCGCGCCAAAGAGGGCCAGGCCGTCAATCTGGACGCCGCGCCGCTCATCATCGGTGTGGGCCGCGGGTTCCCCAAGCGCGAGGACCTGGCCGTGGCCGACGGGCTGGCCGCCGCTCTGCAGGCCGAGGTTGGCTGCACCAAGAGCATCGCGGACTTCGAGTGGCTGCCGGAAGACCGCATCATCGGCCTCTCGGGCGCCAAGACAAAGCCGGATCTCTACCTGGCTCTGGGCATCTCCGGCCAGATCCAGCACACGGTGGGCGTGAGCCAGTCGAAGCTCATCGCGGCCATCAATACCGACAAAGACGCACCCATCTTCCAGCTTGCGGACTACGGCATCGTGGGCGACATGTTCCAGGTGATCCCCAAGCTGGTGGAAAAGCTCAAGAGCCTCTAAGGAGGCCAACAGGGCTTGGCGGTGAGAGACGGCGCCGCCAGGATCGGGGCGGGACCGCGCAGCGGTCCCGCCCCGTGCGCGTCTCTGGAGCATCGGCAGAGCCGGCAGTGGTAGGATGAGACGGTATGGTCGAACTGAGCACCCAGCAGTTCCTGCTCCTCGCCACCGCCCTCAGCGTAGGATGCGCCATCTTGGCCGCGTGGTTCGCCGATCGAAAAGGCCGGGACGTGTGGGGCTGGGCCTTCTTAGGCTTCCTCATGGGCGTCATCGCTCTGGCGTTGGTGATCGCTCTCCCCAACCGCCGGCGCACCCAGCCTCCTGGGCAATCGTAACGCGACCGTCGACCCGCGGGCTCCGATGGCACTCGCGGTGCCCGCGTGGCCAACTCTCCGCCGCTCAGCCTCCCGCGGCTCGGCTCTCCTCGGCTCGACTCTCCGCGACGAAGCTACTACCGCGGCCGGATCTCGTAGTTGACGACTCCGCAGGGGCAGGTGACGCAGTAGGCCTCGACGTCGGCGTTCCATTCCAGGGCCTGGGAACGTACGCCGAAGCGGGCGAGCATGACCCAGGGGTAGATGGCATTGACGGCCGTGAGACACACGGGGCCGGAGCGCTCGTAGTCGAGCGAAGGCCCGTCGAGGTAGAGCACATCGCCATCCGGCATCTTCGGACAGGTCGAGGAGGTCACTCGAATCTCGACGGGGTACTGCTGGGCGTCCGCTTGTGAACAGCACTGATCGCTCATGCTCGATCCTCCTATAGATCGCTGGGCGCGGGTTCTTCCGCGGCGAACTCGGCGTGGTCGGTGTGAGTGTCTGCCGTCTCGTCGGTGGGGAGCGGCGGCGCTGCCGTCGGCCGTCCCTCCTGCCCGGCGGGCGTCTCTTGGGGACTCGTGCGCTGCGCGGAGGCCTCGAACCGTTCGAGCGGGTGGAACACCTGCGCCCTACCCGGCCCCCGGCGGCCGCGCGACTCCTGGATGAAGATCATCACGGCGCTGGTCAGCGGGATGGCTACCAGTACCCCGAGGATACCGGCCAGAGTGGCGCCGACGAGCGAGGCCAGAAGCACGGTGAGCGGCGTGAGCCGCGCGGTACGCGAATACACCATCGGCTGGATGAAGTTGTTCTCCACCTGTTGGTAGACGACGAAGTAACCAATGAGGATGACCGCCGGCAGCCACCCTTGCGTGAACGCGAGCAGGACGCAGATGACCGCCCCGATGGTAGCGCCCACCAGGGGGATGATGTCCAGCACGCCGACCGTGAGAGCGAGGGGCACGGGGTAGGGGATGTCGAGGATGCTGAGGGCGATGTAGGCGAAAATGGCGGCGATGGCGCTGATCATGAGGTTGCCGCGCACGTAACCGCCCACCGCTTTGGCCATGCGGGCTCCGAGGTGTTTGAGCCATTCGTGGCGCTCTGGCTCGAAGAAGCTCAGGAAGCTGCCCCAGGCGCGAGGCCCTTCCACCAGCAGCATGACCATCAGGGTAAACGTAGTGAGCGTGGCGAACAGCCAGTAGAAGCTCTTGCTGAGGGCGGAGACGATGGTGGTGCCGCCACCGACGATCACCCGCCACACCGTACCCACATCCAGGTCGCGGATGCGGTCTACGATGTTGAAGCGCGTGTCGAGGAACTCGAGTGGACTCCCCGCTTTGAAGAGGTCGCGGACGTACTGCGGCAGGTTGACCACCAGCTCCTTAGCTTGAGTGACCAGCGGGGTAGCCAAGGCCGCGGCAATGCCCAGCACGGCGATCAGGAACAGGAAGGAGACCAGCAGCGCGGCCCAGCCGCGGCGCCAGCGATGGCGGGTCAGGAAGCCGACCGCGGGGTCGAGAGCCACCGCCAAAAGCGTGGCCACCAGCAGCCAGGCGATGACCGAGCGCACCTCGTAGATGAACAGCACGCCCAGCGCGAAGGCGAGCGTGACCACCAGCACGACCACGGTGCGGCGCGCGGTGAGTGGACGGGTATCGTGTGGAGGAATCGATGCGTCCATGTTCCGGTAAGCATACTGTATGATGGCGCTGCGTCGGCAGGTTGTGCCCCCGGCGTCTCTTTGGCGTGGGCCTATAGCTCAGTTGGTTAGAGCAGCCGACTCATAATCGGCCGGTCGCAGGTTCGAGTCCTGCTGGGCCCACCAAAGTATGTCGTGTTCCGGGTGATCCTGTACTAAGCGGGGTCACCTGTTTCTTTACACGGATTCGCCTGATCCTTGACGGTGGCTTCGGCTGATGCTTGACAGATGCCCATCTCACGAACCGGAGGTGGGCCATGCTGGTGGAGCTGTCGGTCATGGAGCAGCGTTATCAGGCCGTTCTTGCCGTAGTGCAGAACGGCTGGACAGTCAGTGAGGGCGATGCGCTCTCCGAGAGCGTCGCCCTCCATGAGTGCGGTGGCGAGGACTCCCCCAACCTCGGAGCGAGAGCCGTTCACGCCTGAGAGCGGTTGCCACTGGTCGGGGGCGGTCGCAAGTCCTCATCCATGCCGGCAGTGTTTCAGCCCGTCACGTGGATCGAAAGCCTCCACTGGCGCGCCATGACTACGCCGAAGCGATCTCTCGCTCGTATGGAAGACGGTGCGCAAGGATCTCCCAGACCTATCGAGAGGCTAGACGCGTCAGCCCGGCCGGACCGACGCGTCTAGACGGTCTCCCAGAGCCGCCGGATAGGCACGGCGTAGAGGCGATCACCGAAGGGCGCGCACGTTTCGCCGTCGTACAGGACGACGCCGCCGGCGAAGCGCGAGCCGGCGGCGTCCTTCAAGTGTCGCAGGCCACGGAAGTCACGAGATGCGACCGTTGCAGACGCCTTGACCTCGATGCCGGCCAGTTGCCGGCCGCGCTCGAGGACGAGGTCGACTTCTACTCCGTCTCGGTCGCGGAAGTGGGAAAGCCGGACGGGAACATCGCTCCAGCTCCCCATCTTGCGTATCTCCGCGTGGACGAAGGTCTCGAGGACCCTGCCATAGAGCTCGCGCTCAGCGAGCAGGGCTGATGCGTTCGCCCCCAGGAGCGACGTCGCGAGGCCCGTGTCCCCCACGTGCAGCTTGGGCGTCCTGACGAGTCGCTTCAGGCGGTTCGTGTGCCATGCGGGCAACTCGTCGACGAGAAACAGGCGCTCGAGCAACGTGACGTACTCGCGAATCGTCGGTCTGCTCAGTTGAAATGGTCCGGAGAGCTCGGTTACGTTGATCAAGCACGCTGTATGGCTTGCCGCAAGCTCCAGGAGCCGTGGCATTGCGTCGAGGGCGGAGATGCGAGCAAGGCTGCGCACGTCTCTCTGCACAACGGCATCGAGGTACTCGCCGTACCACCGCGCGCGGCCCTCGACCGAGGATCGCGCCAGCGCCGCCGGATAGCCGCCGGCGACAACGCGGTCGGCTAGCTCTGCTCCAAGGCGATCACTGCTGCCAGTGTTGAAGCTGCCTGCGAACAGCATGTCAAGGAACCTCGAGGGCTCTTCGGCCAGCTCACACTGAGACAGAGGGTAGAGGCGGACGGTTTCCATCCTGCCGGCCAGCGAGTCGGCCAGCTTTGGAATGAGGAGCACGTTCGTGGAACCGGTAAGGATGAAGCGACCGGCTGCTCGATGGCGATCGATCGACAGCTTCAGCGCCGCGAAGATCCGCGGGACGTGCTGAACTTCATCCAGGATGGCTCGTTCCGGCAGATCAGAGACGAAGCCCATCGGGTCCGCCTCCGTAGCGGCGCGAATGGTCTCATCGTCGAAAGTGAAATACTCGAAGCCGTGGGACTTGCCGACGATCTGCGCGAGGGTGGTCTTGCCTGACTGCCGCGGGCCATGGATGAGCACCGCTGGCGAATCCTGTAGCGAACGGAGCAGCGGCGCTTCGGAGAACCGCGGGTAGAGGTGGTCGCCCATTGGCGGCTAATTGTAAGGCAAGTGTTCGGCTAACTGCAAGGCAACATCCCGGCTGATTGCAATGCTTGAGCGCGGCTGGCCAGTCCTGCCTGTGGGATGTTCATGAGCTCCTCTCGTTCGGTGAAAAACAGGTAACGGCCAGAAGGTGGATGGGGACTGATGGTTCGCATGCCGCCAGCTTGACCAGCGTCCGCCGATCGCCGGTGAAAGACCGACGGCGATGGCCGCATCCTCGCTTGAAAGCCCCCGAGCGATTCCGTCCCAGAACTGCCGGAGATGCTCCCGGCGCCATTCGTCGCTCGGCAACTTGTCGCCGGCGGAGTTCGAGCGGAGACTGGAGCAGCGCAAGCCTCAACCTGCACTAATCCGGGTCAAAAGCCTCACCGTCCGAGCTGACGTACAATGCGGTCGTCAGGAAGCACGGTTGGGCGAAGAGGAGGCGTGGGGTGAGCTTGCAGATCGATATCGATGCAGAAGAGCTGGCTGCTTTCTGCCGGCGCGCCGGCATCCTTCGGCTCTCCTTCTTCGGCTCCGTTCTACGTGAGGACTTCGGCCCCGAGAGCGACATCGACGTGCTGGTCGAGTTCGCCCCCGATGCCGGGGTCGGCCTTTTCGAATTCGTCGGTCTGCAGCGCGAGCTCGCCGAGCTCCTGGGACGCGACGTCGATCTGCATACGCCGGCCAGCCTCAGCCACTTCTTCCGTGAGGACGTGGTCGGTTCCGCCGAGGTCGCCTATGCCGCATAGGCGCGACACCGTCTTCGTCGCGCAAATGGTGGAGGCGGCCGAGGCCGCGCTCGAGTTCACCAATGGTCAGACTGCCGAGAGCTTCGCCAGCGATCGCCTCATCGGCTACGCTGTAGTGCATGCCGTCCAGCTCATTGGCCAAGCGGCGCGCAGCGTCTCAGTCGAGCTACAAGCGGCCCATGCGGAGATCCCCTGGCGCGAGATGATCGGCATGTGCAACGTCGTCGTGCACGACTACGCCGACGTCGATCTGTCGCTCGTCTGGAAGACGGTACATGAGGATCTTCCCGACCTTATCGAGTGGCTGAAGGCGATTCTCGAAGAGGGCAGCGCCGTCTGAACCCGATGGCGGCGCCGCCGGTCGAGGCCCACATCACGCCGAGTTCTCGGCATCAAGCAGACGCTGGGCCTCGCCTCTCAAGCTCGAGAGCTGTCTTCGCACGGATTCGCCTGATCCTTGACAGCTGTTCCGGCTGATCCTTGACGGTGGCTTCGGCTGATACTTGACAGGTACTTATCTCAACACACCGGAGGTGGGTCCGGTAGGACCGAGTGGTTCCCGCCGTTTGGGCTACCAGATGGAAGAAGCCGACGCCTCCCGCCGCCGGGGGGCTTGTGTCGTCACTACTCTGTGTTACTATGTACCAGTAGTCAGTAATGCTGAGTAGCAGTCCGAGGAGATGTTCCATGGGCAAGCAGATGACGGAGATGCTCAAGGGGACGCTGGAGGGCATCGTTCTCGCGATCCTGTCCGTACGGTCCGCGTACGGCTACGAGATTACCGCACGGCTGCGGGAGCAGGGCTTCTCCGACATCGCTGAGGGTACCGTCTACGCGCTGCTCATCAGGATCGAGCAGCGCGGTCTTGTCAGCGTGGAGAAGGTCCCCTCCGAGAAGGGGCCGCCGCGCAAGGTCTACTCCCTCAACGCCCAGGGACAGGAGTATCTCGAAGAGTTCTGGAGGACCTGGAGCTTCCTCGCGGGACGACTCGAACTGCTTCGCGAAGGAGACGGATGACCATGTTCATCGAGAAGATCATCGGCGACATCGGCGACAAGCGGCGCTGGCGGCAGTACAAGGCGCGCGTGAAGCAGCTTCCCGAGAACTACCGCACGGCAGTCGAAGCAATCGAGCGGTACCTGATGTACTTCGGAGCGATCACGAAGGGCGACATCCTGATGTCGATGCTGGAGGACCTCGCGGATCTGTTCGAGCAGAGCGCGGCCAGCGGAACCCCGATCCGGGCGATCGTCGGGGATGACCCTGTGGAGTTCGCCGAGACGTTCCTTGCGAACTACTCGGAGGGCCAATGGATTCACAAGGAGCGGAAGCGGCTGGTCAACGCTATCGATCGTGCCGCAGGCGACAAGTCATGACGACCACGACAGCCGATATCCGGATGACGGCCAATCAGGCCCAGGAGTCCACGATCCACGTGCAGGGCCTGGAGAAGTCCTACAAGCAGTTGCACGTGCTGCGCGGCGTGGACTTCGACGTGGCGCGGGGCAGCATCTTCGCCCTGCTCGGCTCCAATGGGGCGGGCAAGACCACGGTCGTGAACATCCTGTCCACGCTGCTCAAGGCCGACGCCGGGATCGCCAGTGTCAACGGCTTCGACGTCGTCACGCAGGCTGCCGACGTGCGGAAGTCCATCAGCCTCACCGGGCAGTTCGCGGCCGTCGACGAAATCCTGAGCGGGCGGGAAAATCTCGTGCTGATCGCCCAGTTGCGGCACCTCAGGGATCCGGGCACGATCGCTGACGGTCTGCTGGAGCGTTTCTCGCTGACCGAGGCGGCCGCGCGGAAGGTGGCGACGTACTCGGGTGGCATGCGCCGCCGCCTCGACATCGCCATGAGCCTGATCGGGGATCCGCCGGTCATCTTCCTCGACGAGCCGACGACTGGGCTCGACCCCCAGGCGCGCATCGAGGTGTGGCAGGCCGTCGAGGAACTTGCCGAGCACGGCACGACAGTGCTGCTCACGACGCAGTATCTCGACGAGGCCGAACAGCTCGCCGACCGGATCGCGATCCTCCACGAGGGTCGGATCATCGTGAACGACACCCTCACCGAGCTCAAGCAGCTGCTCCCGCCCGCCAAGGTCGAGTACATCGAGAAGCAGCCGACCCTCGAGGACGTCTTCCTCGCCATCGTCGGTAACGCCGGCAAGGACCGCGACGCTGGCAACGACCGCAAGTTCGGCATGGACGAGTAAGGGACAACGATGACCAAGCACTTCTTCGGCGATACCGTCGTCCTGACAGGACGATCTCTGCGCCACATCACACGCAGCCTAGATACCATCATCACGACCACGATCATGCCGATCGCCTTCATGTTGCTGTTCGTCTACGTGCTCGGTGGCGCGATCGACTCGGGGTCGGATTCGTATGTGAACTACCTGCTGCCCGGCATTCTGCTCAGCGCGATTGCTTCGGGCATCTCCTACACCGCGTTCCGACTCTTCCTGGACATGAAGAGCGGCGTCTTCGCGCGATTCCAGTCCATGCCGATCGCGCGGTCGTCCGTGCTGTGGGCGCACGTACTGACTTCACTGGTCGCCAATCTCATCTCGCTCGTGGTCGTCGTGCTCGTCGCCCTCCTCATGGGCTTCCGCTCGGGGGCGGGAGTACTGGCATGGCTTGCGGTCGCCGGTATCCTGATCCTGTTCACTCTCGCGTTGACGTGGATCGCCGTAATCCCCGGCCTCTCCGCGAAGTCCGCGGACGGCGCGATCGCGTTCTCCTACCCGCTCATCTTCTTGCCGTTCATCAGCTCGGCCTTTGTGCCTACCGCTACCATGCCCGGTCCGGTACGTGCCTTCGCCGAGCACCAGCCCGTGACGTCGATCGTCAACGCGATCCGCGACCTGTTCACGCAGCAGCCGGTTGGCACCGACATCTGGATCGCCCTCGCCTGGTGTGGTGGCATCCTCGTCGTCGCGTACATCTTCGCCATGGTCATTTACCGCCGCAGAATCTCCTAGGAACTGAGTGAGTGATGTATGTCGTGAGTAAGGCGTCAGGCTGGTCGCTGTCTACCATGCAACTCAGTCGTCGATGGGCTCAATACCAAGTCGCTTGAGTCGCTCGAGGCCGTCCTTCATCGCTTTGAGCTCTTCGGGCGAGTGCCCCCGCCAATCGGTGACCTCGCCGATGACTCGCAGCGGCTCTCGGGAACGGTATGACTTCGTCGGATTACCCGGGTATCTCTTGTCCGTCAGATTGGGGTCGTCCATGATTAGGCCGGTCGGCTCCACGACGTAGATTCTGCCGGGTGCTTCGCCGAGAGCCAGCTCGGCCCCCCAGATGGCCGCATCCAGGGTGGCCGTCAGATAGACGTAGGTTGTTTTTCTGCCCTGCCTACCGAAGTTGGGGGGATACCCCGGCTCGATCAGGTCTCCTGGCTTCAGGTCGGCCTTTGTGCCATGGTAGAACCGCTGTGAGCCCAGATCATCGGTAGCTGTCACCTGCTCGCTCCTCTCATGCTGCACGGTCACACCGTCGTGCGCCGAGGCAAGTCCGCCGACGTCGACAACACACACACTTTGAGATTCCTTGTTCTCCGTACCTTTCGGCTTGCGGTCGTTGATTATGCGGTACGACATGGGACTTGCCGCAAGCCCCCACCTGCGTCGTATACTGAAAATGGAGAGTCGGGGGTGCTGTCGATTGTCGTCACCACTGTTCTGTTGGATGAGTTGAGCGGTTTTGTAGTGGTGTGCGATCAGGGAAAGACACACCTGTGCTAGCGGAGCACCCCATGCTATAATGACGAGGAACTGATCCTCAGTAACCATGCCTCCGTGCCGATGGCGAATGCTCCAGCCGGGCCTCCACCCGTCTTTGGACAGGGCTAGCTCTTTGGATTCCCAGGATGCCCTGCCCTCGATTACCGTTCCGTCTTCGCGCTCGATCACCCTGTCTTCCGTCGGCCTACATCGTAGTATTGCGCCAACCAGTCGACGGAGGAGCACCGCATGGACATTGGAGTCTCCCAGAAGTATCTCATCGGCAATGGGCATTCGGCCTCAACTCTGTTGGTCTCAGCTATCGAGGTGAACGACTCCGGCATACCTCTTGAGATTCTCGCTGGAGACGATCATTCACGATGGCGGAGTAGACCCGACCGCTAACAAGACGGCCGGCACGCGTAAGGCGGTCTCCGGCGTCGCCCGACGTATGCGGCGCCTCGTCCGTCGTCATGAGCAGCGCCTGCTCAAACTCGACAAGATGGCACCGCGATCACTGGACTGGCCCATCATCGACCTGGACGGCGCGTTTCCGATCCGTACTATCCGTGGAGAGCTCGTCGAGATCTGCTTGCGAGCAAAATAGACGATCAGCAGGAACTCCGCGGCGAAGCTATCGATCGCCGTGCCGTCACATCGCACGACATCGCGGCTGGCGTAACCCTACGCATCGATTGAGTCTCTGAAGGCGTTTACCGAGCCGTCAGGGGTTCCGCACACTTGTCGATCTGCTGAAGAAGCGTACCGACGCTGGCCTGTTCGACGAGACCATGGCGGTGGCCGAAATCGTCTGCAGCGCCTTGAAAGCAGACCCCCGCCTGCGTGTCCGCGGCACCCGCAAACGCAAAGACGGCACGGACGTTACTCCGCTGCTGGAGGGCAAGATCCACCAGTCGGATAACGTCCGCGAGTTGTGTCGCATCTGGGAGAGACAAGGTCTCCCCAAGGACGAGTTTGAGACCGTCATCGAGGCGGTGTTCACGCAGCGTTCGCCGAAGGGCTCTGCCGCGGGTAGAGTTGGTAAGGACCCCTTGCCCGGTATGCGGGGTGAACCACGGGCCGAGAAGGCCAGCCCTGGCCTTCGGCGTTTCCGTATCGTAGATAAAGTGGCGAACCTGCGCATCCGCGATGGCGTGACCAAAGGAGGGCGGCCGCTTGCGCCCGACGAACGGCGAGCGACTGTCGAGTTTCTCTGGACATCCGACGATATCACCTGGGACGATGTGGCGATATTCCTCGGCGTCTCCCGTCGTGACCTGCTCGGCACCGCCAAAGAGACGGGCGCTGGGCGAGCGCGGCGGCGGTCGGCCGCCGGTCGGCGTCACCGACATCCGCATCCGCGAGTCCAAGATCAAAGAACTGTAGTACGGTAGGACTCTGTCGACGAAGTCGGCGCCGAGGAGGCCCTCTGGTCGTCATCTCGAACGGCTCCGGGTCGGGTGACCGCGACGATCGCGCCCGTGAGGCCGAAGCCTGTGTCATCGAGTTCATCGAACAACTGCCCGAGGAAGTCTTGGGCAAGCTGGACGGCATCAGCTGCCGGAGGGGCGCGCCGCCTATTCGGCGAGCATGCGGCGCATGACCAAACGGATGGAGGAGTCCGAGGACGACCTGCACGCCGCGCCCAAGTACTGCTTCCCGGCGATCGACGACTCCTGGGAAACCGTCGGCCGGAGCCCATCCGGCCAACCCGTCGGCAACCCTGCTGTGGACCGTGTGACCCAAGATCATCGCGATACCTGGCGGCGGCCGAGCGCCTCTGGAGGCCGCCGCTCGGTGATAACATCGAGCACGCGTGATGGGCTCATGAGCGAGGCCATGGCGCGCAAGGAAGCACGTAAGCGCAACAAGAACGCCGAGAACGCCAAAGCCCGCCAGGAGATCCCTCTGGAATTCCTGTCCGCCAGCCGTGAGGCTGGCGAATGACCTGCACGAGGCGAGGCGGACCTGCGCTTCGGCGCCCGCCAATCCGGCGTGTACACGCTGGCGCGCGATTCAGCGGCAGAAGAGCCGCTGCCTGTGCGCGGTACGGCCCTGCTGGGGCACGTTCGAGATGGATCATCGTGCCCCGTGCTGGTCAAGCTCGACAAACACGCGAACAAACCTCGCTGCCGTCTGTCGCGAGTGCAACCGCGCCAAGGCAAGTTGCCGTTCGCGGTTTGGGCGAAGAGCGACTCCGCCAAGGCTCGCGGTGTGACGTTGGAGGGTGCTCTCGCTCGCGCCGAGGACTTTTTCGATACCGCTGCCAAGAGGACTCAAATCGGCGAAAGCCATACACCCGCGAAGGTCGCATCATCAAGGGTGTGCGCGATCGCCTCAGGCGGACCGAAGCCGACGAAGAACTCGACAACCGTTCCATCGAGTCCGTCGGCTGGATGGCCAACGAACTGCACCACCGCATCGAGGCCCACTACCGCGACGAGCTCAGGGCATCTACGTCGGTTGGTGTATTCCGCGGTTGGGTCACCTCTGAAGCACGTAAAGCCGCCGGCATCGGCGGCGCCTCGTCCTGATCGGCGATCGAGATGACGACAGGCCTGGCAAGAATCGACTCGACCGTCGCCACCACGCTGTGGACGCGGCCACCATCGCCATGCTCAGACCGGGTGTCGCTCAGGCACTGGTCGTGCGCGATAACCTGCGCCGTACAGCCCAGATCTCTGGTCCGCGTACCGAGATCGACTGGAAGCAGTACCGCGGCACCAACCCGGGGCTGTTCGCCGAGTGGCAGACACAGATGGAGCACTTGGTCGACCTGGTGCAGTCCCACCTCGAATCGGGCCAGGTGCCTGTTTTCGAATTTCTGCGCCTCAAACTCGGCAGCTCATCGGGACACGAAGACACCATCCGTCCGCTGGAGAAGGCGCGAGTCGGTGACGCGTGGGTATGGAACAGATCGACCGCTCCGCGACGCCGGCTCAGTGGATAGCGCTAACGCGACAGCCGGACTTCGATCCCAGTCGTGGACTGCCGGCTAATCCTGGGAGACGGGTGCGCGTGCACGACAAGTGGAAGAATGCCGACGACGAGCTTCCGTACTTTCCTACCGGCGCTGGCTGCATCGCCGTTCGCGACGGCTACGCCGAACTCAGCGCCTCATTCCACCATGCCCGCGTTTACCGCTGCGGACAGGTACTGAAGTCCGGCAAGATCAAGCTCTTTTACGCCATGATGCGCGTCTACCAGGTCGACCTGCTGCGTCATGCTCACGAAGACCTGTTCACCGTGGAGATTCCGCCGCAGGCGATCAACCCGTCGGGCAGCGAGCAGCGGCTTCGTGACGCTCTCGATTGGCTACGCCGAGTACATCGGCGGATCGTGCCCGGCGACGAGTTTGCTGCTCGTGCATGACCGGCCAGTACGGGAAGGACAGATCGGAGAGGTCCTCGCCGCCACCACCCGGACACCACGCGATGGGTGTGCGACGGACTCTTTACCGAGAGCAAGCTCCGCCTCCGTCCGCGCGGGCTCGCTGGCGAAGGGCTGCCCGACGACGCTCGGACGGGGTGCAGAAAGCGATAGCCCGTGGGGGGTGGTTACCATCCGTTGATGTCGTCTTCGGCACGTGTAAAGCAGATCATTCCGCGGGGACATTCTTGGTCGACCCCGACTAAAGTCGGAGCGTGGCTTGCCGACATGCTGGAGAGCAATACGAAGTCCGACTGAGGAGTTCTCCATCGACAACTGGCGGGTCGTTGACCTCACCTCGTTTGCCCGGGTCGGCTCCACCTGCAAGCGTGGGCCGGTTAGTGGTCTGTCCTGACGAGGGGACGGAACGGTCGTCCCCTCGCAGATGTCGCTACTATTCTGCTGGGCTTGAGAGTCGGTGTAGGCGCGGCGGTTCTTCACCAGCTGGCCGAGTTCGATGTACCGCCATTACCTTGATCTGCGGTTGGAACGGGGTCCCCAATGCCGGCATGCGTGGTCGAACCTGCCGCGGGTCGGTGCTCGCCAGCGAGCAGATTTCCTTGACGCTTCCCCGACGCAAGAACGCGTGGGGTCAGCTTGTCCGCGCAAGGTCTCCGGCCAGGCGGCCGGCACCGCTACTTCAATAAGGATTGGCGCTTCCTCGCTTCAGCTGACCAGGGACGTTCGTTCCGGGAGACCCCAGCCCAACGTCAGGCGCGCTGCCCCGCCACGGCTCTTTGACGACGCTGATGAAGACGACTTCTCGCGTAATCCACAGGATGGTTCCGGCCTGTGCTGCGCCGATTACGGTTACACCGTGCTTCGCGGGTACGCACCCGGAGTACGTGCCGTCCTCTCCGCGGGCCTATCCAGTTGCGTGGGCGTTTTTCATCGTAATCGCTCTAACGCATTCAATCTGGTGGACGATCTGATCGAGCCGTTCCGTCCCGCAATCGACTGGGTGGTTGCCGATCTGCACCACCGGAAAGCCTCTCGCTAGATGATCACTCGACCAAGCAGGCGTTGGTTGACGGCTCGACGCAAGCATTCGGTTCCGGCGGCATGTCGGTTGCCGCGGAGTCGACCGACTTGGCGCAACAACTCGGCCGCTACGCCGAAGGCCAAATCGATAAGCTCAAGGTGCCGGCATGGGATGGTCCGCAGGCGCAAACCTGTCTTGATTGTGCCGTGAGCCCCAGGCGGAGGATGCGGTGGTCGCTGGTCATGTTCGATTGCCTGTGCAGACCAAGGCAGAACGTCGGCACGCCACCGAGTTTCGCGAATTACTGCTCGACTTGGGCTACCAGCGCGCACAATTTTCGGTGTATGCACGCTTCTCGCCGTCGGTCAGCTCGGTCATCCCGACGATCGGCACTATCAAGAGCAATCTGCCGGCCGGCGGGGAAGTCAGGATTCTGTCAATCACCGATCACCAGTGGGCAACGGCGCTCAGATTTTCCAACGCCGAGGGCGTGGAGGTGGAGGACACGCCGTCGCAGCTCGCGATTTTCTGATGCGTCACAGGGGCATTCCCCCCTCCTCCAGGACCGCTTTTGCGGTCCTGAGGAGTCTATCAGGGAAATGTGAACTTGATCCCCAGCCGACCTCGTATCTGCGCCTTGCCGCTGAGGAGTCTATCAGGGGAAATGTGAACTGATCCTACAGCACTGCTCACCCCACGTCTGTTCAAACTGGAGGAGTCTATCAGGGAAATGTGAACAGTCCCCAGCTTCTGGCTTTTCCTGTTCCGTGTTATGGAGTCTATCAGAAATGTGAACCCAGTCCCCAGCATCAATCTCCTCGGGGTGCGCGTTGGGGAGTCTATCAGGGGAAATGTGAACTGATCCCCAGCCTACTGGGAGTCGACATGACCGCCCTCAGGGAATCTATCAGGGGAAATGTGAACTGATCCCCAGCTTCAACAAGCGATTGTTTTCTCATGCGGAGTCTATCGAAATGTGAACTGATCCCCAGCCGTAAAGCACATCCATGGTTCGTGAAAGTCTATCAGGGGAAATGTGAACTGATCCCCAGCTGCCGGTGCAGCTCATCAATGACGGCCGGGAGTCTATCAGGGGAAATGCTGAACTGATCCCCAGCGCGACGAAGGCGTATCGGCCTTCAAGCAGGAGTCTATCAGGGGAAATGTGGAGCTGATCCCCAGCTCAACAAAGCGATTCGTTCGTTTTCTCATGGGAGTCTATCAGGGAAATGTGAACTGATCCCAGCCCTACTGGCCGACTCCGAGATGGAAGATCTATCAGGGAAATGTGAACTGATCCCCAGCCCTTCGCAAACCGGCTTGGTGGGGGCGTGGAGTCTATCCAGGGAAATGTGAACTGATCCCCCAGCGCGTCGGTGGCGTGCACGATAAGCGGTGGGAGTCTATCAGGGAAATGTAGACGCGATCCCCAGCGGCTCTGCTGCCTTCGTCAACCCGGCAGAGGGAGTCTATCAGGGGAAATGTGAACTGATCCCCAGCAATCCAACGCTGCACCTAGTGAACGGGCGGAGTCTATCAGGGGAAATGTGAACTGATCCCCAGCGTGTCGTCTACCGGGACGAGATTCGTACGGAGTCTATCAGGGGAAATGTGAACTGATCCCCAGCTCCAGGCACCCGACGCGCGTCTTTGAGAGGAGTCTATCAGGGGAAATGTGAACTGATCCCCAGCGCCGTGGCCGTGGACAAAAGCACTGGGGGGAGTCTATCAGGGGAAATGTGAACTGATCCCCAGCTCTGCGAGTGGGTCGCTCCGGGTTTGACGGAGGCTCCGTTTCTTGGAGGATCGTATCCTCGAAGGAAGGAGTCAGCAGTCCATGGCCAGACCATCGAAGTACCCGCCGGAGTTCCGAGAGCGTGCCGCACGCATAGCGCGTGAGTCGGAGCGTCCCATCGCCGCCGTCGCGCGCGACCTCGGCATCCACCACGAGACCCTCAGGGTCTGGGTGCGCCAGGACGAGGCCGACGACGGCACGCGGTCTGATCGCCTGACCACCGCCGAGCGCGAGGAGCTGACCCTGCTCCGCCACGAGGTGCGCGACCTGCGCCGTGCAAACGAGATCCTCAAGGCGGCGAGCGTGTTTTTCGCCCGCGAGCTCGACCAACCCCGGCCGAGGTGAGCGCCTTCATCGATGAGCATCGCGCGCGCTTCGGGGTCGAGTCGATCTGCCGGGAGCTCGAGGTGTCCGCCAGCGCCTACCGCGCCAGGCGCACGCGCCCACCGTCGGCCAGGAGCCTGCGCGACGCCTTCCTGTTGGCGCAGATCCGCCGCGTGCACGATGAGTCGTTCGGCGTCTACGGCCAGCTCAAGACCTGGGACGAGCTGAACGACACCGGCATCGCGGTCGCCCGCTGCACCGTGGAGCGCCTGATGCGCAGGTACGGCATCGTCGGCGTCGGCCCAGCCAAGACGAAGAAGACCACCCTCCCCGGGCCGGCGCCGGTGCCCGCGCAGGACCTCGTGCGCCGCGACTTCACGGCGAGCCGTCCCGACGAGCTCTGGCTCGCCGACTTCACCTACGTGCGCACCTGGGAGGGCTGGGCCTACCTGGCCGTCGTGATCGACGTCTACGCGGCGCATCGTCGGCTGGCAACTCGCCCCGCACATGCGCCGGAGCCTGGTGACGGATGCCTTTGAGATGGCCCTCTGCCCGTCAGGAACATGACGGCAAGCTCGTGGCGCACAGCGACAACGGTTCGCAGGGTGAATTCAAGCGGTCGTCGCAACACCTCGACTGTGAGGAGTTGCGATGGGACTGGGAAGGGCTCGACGCAGCAATCGCGCGCTGCGTCCTCCGATGCGCTCGCCGGGTCGGCCTCCGGGCTGGCGCCGGGAGCACCTCCGGCAGTTCTGGGAAGGGATCGCTCGGGGGCTTTCGAGCGAGGATGCGGCCATCGCTGTCGGTCTCTCACCGGCGGTCGGAGGGCGCTGGTTCCGTCAAGCTGGCGGCATGCGAACCATCAGCCCCCATCCACCTTCCGGCCGCTACCTGTCCTTCACCGAGCGCGAGGAGATCGCCATTCTCACGGCACGAGGCTTCGGGGTGCGCGAGATCGCTTCCCAGCTCGACCGCTCGCCGTCGACGATCTCGCGCGAGCTGCGGCGCAACGCGGCGACCCGCAGCGGCAGCTTCGAGTATCGCGCCAGCACGGCGCAGTGGCATGCCGACCGTCGCGCGAGGCGGCCCAAGGTCGCCAAGCTCGCGGCGCACGACGCGCTGCGCGACTACGTCCAGGAGCGTCTCGCCGGGCTGGTCGCAACCCCCGATGGCACGGCAATCAGGGGTCCCGCAGCTCCCTGGACCGGACGACGACACGGCCGTCGCAAAGACCGGCGTTGGGCCAGCGCCTGGAGCCCCGAGCAGATCTCGAACCGACTGCGCCTCGACTACCCCTATGATGAGTCGATGCGGGTCTCTCATGAGGCGATCTACCAGGCACTCTACGTGCAAGGCCGCGGTGCCTTGCGGCGCGACCTGAGCGCGTGCCTGCGGACCGGGCGCGCACTCCGTGTGCCGCGGGCACGGACGCAGGCGCGGGGCAAGAAGTTCGTTAGCCCCGAGATCTTGATCAGCGAACGGCCCGCAGAGGTCGAGGACCGCGCCGTCCCCGGGCACTGGGAAGGCGACCTCATCCTCGGGCTGGGCAGCTCCGCTATCGGGACGCCGGTCGAGCGCACAACACGGTTCACGATGCTCCTACACCTTCCTCGCCTGGAGGGACACGGCACGACGCCGAGGACGAAGAATGGGCCTGCGCTGGCCGGCCATGGTGCGCAAGCCGTCCGCGACGCCATCGACGCGACCATCGGGCAGCTCCCAGAACAGCTGCGCAAGACGCTTACCTGGGACCAGGGGGCGGAGATGTCGCAGCACGCGCAGCTGCGGATCGACTCAGGGATCGCGATCTACTTCTGCGATCCACACAGCCCCTGGCAGCGCGGCACCAACGAGAACACCAACGGACTCCTGCGCCAGTACTTCCCGAAGGGCACGGATCTGAGCAGGCACAGCGAAGAAGAACTTGCCGCTGTCGCCGCCACGCTCAACAGCAGGCCGCGCAAGACTCTCGGCTGGAGAACTCCGGCGGAAGCGCTCGATGAACTGCTACGCTCTGTTCAAGAAGGCAGTGTTGCGACGACCGCTTGAATTCACCCAGTACACGTCGTACGAGTACACCGAGCGCCTCGTGCGCGCCGGCATCGCCCCCAGCCGCGGGCGCACCGGCACCGCCCTCGACAACGCCATGGCCGAGAGCGTGATCGCGACGCTGAAGCGCGAGCTGATTGCCCGCTACCGTTGGCCCACGCGCCTCGACCTCGAGCTTGCCCTCGTGACCTACATCGGCTGGTACAACGCGAAGCGCCGGCACCGCTCGCTGAGGCGTACGCGCAACGGGCAGACCAGACGACAGGCGCCGCTGCAGGTACTCGAACAGTACAATCAACAGGCTTCAGCAGAGTTGGTCCCCAAGTAACTCAGCCGACGCGGAACCCGGGGCGACCCATGCCTCCGCGCACTTCAACTTCTTCACTGCCATGTTCTTTGCGTTATTCATGCTCTATGCGGTTCGCGCTATCGGTGTCAGCGCTGCCCTGCTTGGGGTGCTGACAATGATCGGCGGTGCGGCGGCGCTTCTCGGCGCCACCACCAGCAATCGTATCGCACGCACTTTTGGAGTGGGCCGAACGCTAGTTCTCGTCTATGCCGCGCCAGGCCTCGCAGGCCTACTCGTACCGTTGGCTGGGCATTTCGACTCCCATGTGACGATATTTGTCCTCATCGCTGGCATGCAGGTTGTGTGGGCCCTGTCCGTGGCAATCAACCTGGTTATCAGCGAGTCGGTGAAGCAGATGCTCGTTGCGGATGGCATGCTCGGTCGCGTCACCGCCACCGTGCGCTTTGTCACATGGGGAGTGGATCCGCTGGGGGCGCCGCCGGTGGTCTGCTCGCCACGAGCGGCCTCGGCGTTGGTGGCACGCTAGTACTGGCATCGTCGGGTGTCGCCGCTTCGTGCCTCTGGGTGGTAGTCGGCGACGTGCCAAGGCTGAGAGCCCTTGCTGACGAGCCAGGTTCGTCAGGTGGTGCCGCTGTATGTTGCTCGCCTGAATCTTGAAGCCACCGTGTGGGCTTCCCGGCTTCTCCTGACCCGGTCCCTCTGATGGGGTCGCGTTCTTCGACGATGCGGTTGCTCAGGCGGCGCGTCACCTGAGCATTGGCGGCCATCGAGGAGCAGCCGACCCGTGAGTAGCAGCTGGGGCCAGTGTAGCGCGGTGTTCCTCGTCCGGCTGTCGCGTGGCCTGTGCGTGATCACGCCGACGGGGCATTGGCGATCACCGGCAGCTTGCCCTGCCACATCGCCCGAGCCTGAGTTCCGTAGCCAGCGCGCTGGGAAGTGCGACGTTGGCCATGTTCGTCGCGCCGGGGCGAAAAAGGCTGTCCACGAGACCCTCATGCAGCGTGTACTCCGTGATGCCGCCCTCGCGTAGCGTGTCAGGGCGGACAATCACCCACTGCACGAATCGATTGGCCGCCCCGATGTCGCCGACGAGGAAGTCCGCAGCGTGCTGGTTGTCTGTCTCGCCGGAGGGACCAGACCGCGCAACATCCCGATAGTCCTCGAATCGCCCGCGGCGGTGTCCAGTCCGTAGGCGATTGACCGACACACTGCTCGCGGGGATGAATCTTTTGCGGGATGTGGGGGACGCAGCGTCTTGAGTGTCCGGCATGCCCTCTCCGTGGCACGCGCGACCAAGTCTCGCGGTGCCCCGAAAATCCCAGGAGTTCGTGGTATGGCCGAGGCATGAGATGACAGCGTTGCAGTCCTGGACCTGGCGCGTGAGCTCCTCGTCGCTCAGGCGCAGCAGGTCCGCTACCGTCACTGTCAGGTGCGGGTGGCTGGCGACGTCCGCGGGAAGCCTCTCGGGGGAGCGCACCACGACGCGCACGGCGGCGCCGCGGTGCAGGAGCTGCTCCAAGACGCGGCCGCCAGTGCGTCCGGTGCCGCCGAGGAGCAGAACCGTGGGTGGTTGTGGTGAGATCATCATTGTTCCTTCGGGTAATCGAACACGTCCTCGAGTGGCACACCGAACACCCCGGCGATCCGGAACGCCATCTCGAGCGACGGAGAGTAGCGCCCCTGCTCGATGGCGATGACGGTCTGCCGTGTTACGCCGAGCATGTCGGCGAGCTCGGCCTGGGTCATTTCGCCGGCTTCGAAGCGGAGCGCCCGGATGCGGTTGGTGACGCGAGTGGGTTTGACCATAGCTAGAAGCCCCGGTGATAGGCGATCAACTTGACGATCGATCCGACGAGCGACGAGATCACAAACGATAGGTAGAGCGCGTTGGCGATCCAGAAGTACTCGTACTCGAGCATGACCAGGGCGAGCACCCCGGCCATGCCCGCGGACGCGACGTAGAAACCGATGAGGTCGCCGTGCCGGGCGATGGTCTTGTCTCTCTCGTCCTTGCGATCGGTGCTGTTGGAAGCGCCCTGGCTCTTGAGCGTGGCGGAGATGTTCGCGCCGATCTCCACCAGGATCGAACCGGCAATCGTCAGACCGACGCTGATCCCGAGCGCCAGGAGCAGAGGCCGTCGATAGGCGATATCGGCGGCGGACACCTCTCCCAATCGCCTCAGCATCGTGATCAAGTAGACGGTGGGGACGACCACTGTGACTACGAGATCCACCCAGGTTATTCTCTCTTCAAACGGCATGGCCTCTCCTCGCTCCGCTGACGAACGTCAGATTTATTTGACATCGTCATTGTAAAGAGAGCTTGACAGCATGTCAAGAATACTTGACTGATAGTGTCGACTCAGGGGGAATGCGCCGCCCATGCGCGGCGAGCACCAGGTCTTCGGGATCGCTCTCAGCCCTGGTTCACGCGTCCGGTGTGTGGGCGCATGGCGGTACTTTCCCTCCGTGCTCGAGGCTTGAGGGCCGCGCTGATTCGTACCGCTCGCGATGCCTTGGATACGTCTCCGCGACATCCTGCTTGACTTATCGAAAGTCGATGTTATTGTTAAACGATAACATCGACTTTCGATAAGGAGATCCTGGTGACCGCGCTGACCATACCTCGTTCCCGCTCTGTCGCCCTCGGCTATGCGCTCGTCAATCTGCTTGTGGCTGTCGTCGTCGCGTACGGCTGCTTCCAGCTCGTGAACGACTTGGCCGGTGTGGTGCGAGGGGGCGATCTGCTCGTTGGCACGCTGCCGTTTAAGGCTCAGATCTCGCCGCGGCTCGTGCGTCTGCCGCACGGACTCCACCTCGATGGGTCAGTGGCGGCTACGCTTCAAGTGAAGGACGCGAACGTCACAGAGGCGGCGCTCGCGACCGCGACCGACGCGATGCAGACCGCGCTCTTTGTCGCCGTCCTCTGGCTGCTTCGGGGTATCGCGGGCTCGATCAGGAGGCGCGAGCCGTTCGGCGCGGGCAACGTTCGCCGGCTGCGCGCGATCGGTGTGTTGCTGGTCGTGGGCGCGCCGGTTGTCGCGGCAGTTGATGCGGGCGTCGGCGCTCTCCTCTTGCGGCAGTTACCCGACTGGCAAACCACCGGCCTCGACGGCGCGCGCTTTGTGTTTCCGGCGGAAGCGCTGATCGCTGGCCTTGGCGTCCTCATTCTGGCTCAGGTCTTCGCGCACGGTCTGGAACTGCGCGAAGACGTCGAGGGGACGATCTAGTGGAGTCGCCGGCTGCCCCGCATAGGGTCCGCGTTCATATCGACAGGCTGCTCGCCGAGCGTGGGATGACGCTGACTGAACTCGCCGCTCGGGTGGATGTCACGATCGTCAATCTCTCGGTCCTCAAGAACGGCCGCGCCCGCGCCATCCGCTTCTCGACCCTCACGGCCCTGTGCGATGTTCTCGACTGCCAGCCGGGCGATCTGCTCTCGATCGAGAGGGAGTCGTGTGGAACTCAGGAGGTGCGGAGATGAACAGGTATCGAGGGACTGCGATCCTCGTAGGTATCCTCTACATCGCCGGGACGCTTGCGGGCATCCTGAGCGGTCTCGTTACGAAGGGTACTCTCGATGGGGCGGACTCCGTGGCGAGCGCCTCGTCGAGCGGCAGCCGGCTGGCGGCGGGCGCGCTCCTCGTGCTGATCATGGGGCTGGCCCTCGCCCTCATACCCGTGGTGATGTTCCCGATCCTGCGAAGGACCAGCGAACGGCTGGCGCTCGGATACCTCGTCTTCAGGGGAGCGCTCGAGACCGTCACGTACATTGTGGTGGCACTGAGCTGGCTGCTGCTCTTCCGGCTGGGTCAGGACTATGTCCGCGCCGACGCCGAGGCGGCTGGGCTCCGGGCCTCTGGTCGGTTGCTGAAGTACGCGGCCGAGACCGGGTCGCTCATCGGGCTGGTCGTCTTCCCGCTCGGCGCGGCCATGTTCTGCTTCCTGCTGTATCGGTCGCGGCTCGTACCTCGCTGGCTCGCGGGCTGGGGGCTCGTTGCCGTTGTCCCCTATCTGGCCGTCGGTCTCCTCGAGGTATTCGCCGTCGTCGGCCCATCGTCGACGGCCGAGAGTATGTTGGTTGCTCCGCTGGCCCTTCAGGAGATGGTTCTCGCGGTGTGGCTCATCGCCAAGGGGTTCAGTTGGCCCGCGGCTCTCTCCGGACTGCGTCGAGAGGCATGATGGGCGCGAGCTCGCTT
The DNA here is from genome assembly GCA_040772045.1 of Thermoleophilia bacterium. GTDB lineage: Bacteria > Actinomycetota > Thermoleophilia > UBA2241 > UBA2241 > JAXGYV01. The sequence continues at coordinate 29,329 of JAXGYV010000003.1, read as the reverse complement.
CGCGGAAGCCCGCATCTCCAATCGTCAGGTGCTCGCGGCGCCGGGGAAACGCCAGCCTGTCGTGAACCGCAGGCTCATTTGGCCGCAGGACGGACAGTAATAGGTGCCATCGGTGAGCTCGAGAACGCGACCGAGCTGGTCTCCCGTGCTGCAGTGCACCACGACGTCGCCGCCCGAGCCGACGAGTTTTGGATCGTCGTAGGGGACCACGCTGTCCGACTGGCACTCAGGGCAGCGGGGTGGCTCGTCGACGAGGTCCACCTGGACGAGACGCTGGCAGGCTTCGCACAAACAGGGGAAGGAGCAGCCCGAGGATCGCGTGCTTGGGCCGATCGCGATCTTCGCCTGCGCGTTTCCGCATGAGCAAGAGGTAGTGACTTCTAGTCCCATCGATTTGTCCTCCAACAACGATCATGCGGTCTGCATATGCCGCTCCGGCAGACCGCTGCTCTCTGGATGGGACGCTATCACTTCTCGCCGGGTGAAGGCGGAGAGCCGGTCACCAAAGTGCCTGCTCGCCTGCTCACTGTCTCTCGGTGGTTCGCGTGGAGCTGGTGGGCTGTGTGGAGCTGGCCAGGCTGCCCAGCGGTCCGCAGTCGACCTCGCTGCACGTGGTCTCGACGGCGGCGGGCAACGGCTGGTCCGTTATCCCCCAGTACCTGCGCCCTAGCCACAAGGCCACGTTGACGAGCCCAATCAGTACGGGCACTTCGACCAGCGGTCCGATGACCGTGGCAAACGCCTCTCCGGAATTCAGGCCGAAGGTGGCGATGGCCACGGCGATGGCCAGCTCGAAGTTGTTGCTGGCGGCCGTGAAGCTCAGTGTGGCTGTCTTGGAGTAGTCGGCGCCGATCCTGCGCGCGAGGAAGAAGCTCACGAGGAACATGATCACGAAGTAGCAGAGGAGCGGAAGCGCGATGCGCAGCACGTCGAGCGGCAGCTGCACGATGAGGTCGCCCTTGAGGCTGAACATCACGAAGATCGTAAACAGGAGAGCGATGAGGGTGAGCGGGCTGATACGCGGGATGAACTCCCGCTCGTACCACTCCCGGCCTTTCGCGCGGAGGCCGACGAACCGTGTGAGCATGCCGGCGAGGAAGGGGATGCCGAGGTAGATGAAGACGCTCTTGGCGATCTGACCGATGGTCACGTCGACCGTCGCGCCCTGGAGTCCGAAGAGCGGCGGCAGTTTGGTGACGAAGATCCAGGCGAAGACGCTGTAGAACAGCACCTGGAAGACGCTGTTGAAGGCGACCAGGCCCGCGGCGTACTCCGTGTCGCCGCGGGCAAGCTGGTTCCACACGATGACCATGGCGATGCACCGCGCAAGACCCATCATGATGAGCCCGGTCATGTACGCCGGGTGGTTGTGCAGGAAGGCGATGGCCAGGAAGAACATCACGAACGGCCCGATGAGCCAGTTCTGCACGAGCGATAGGCCGAGGATCCTGTAGTCCCTGAAGACGTCGCCGAGCTCCTCGTACCTCACTTTTGCCAGCGGGGGATACATCATCACGATCAGGCCGACGGCGATGGGGATGTTCGTGGTGCCCACCGACCACCGGTCGATGAACGTGGGCAACGCGGTGAACGCCCAGCCGAGGCCCACGCCGGCGGCCATGGCGAGGAAGATCCACAGCGTGAGGTAGCGGTCGAGGAACGAGAGCCTGCGGGTGACGCTCTGGTGAGGCATCGCGTACGCCTGTGGTGTCATCGGTCGGCTTCTCAGACGGTGGGCTTGGTGGCGCGGATGAACGCGCCTATGAGGTTCACGTCGTGCGGCAGCGAGACACCGCACGCCTGCTCGATCTCGTGCCCCCGCTGCTCGCGGTAGTCGGTCGTCGGCACTACTTCCGCGTCGACGAAGCCGGCTCGCTTGAGCCGAGCGAGGTAGTCGCGCTCCTCGAGGGCGCCGGCGATGCAGCCGCCCCACATCTCCACGCTGCGTTTGATCTGCTCGGGCACCGCGTTAACATCGCCTTGAAAGACCATGTCGCTCACCGCGAACCGTCCGCCCGGCTTGAGGACACGGTAGGCCTCGGTCAACACCTTATCCTTGTCGAGCGAGAGGTTGATGACGCAGTTGCTGATGACCACGTCGACCGACTCGTCGGGCAGCGGCACGTCCTCGATCTCTCCCTTGAGGAACTCCGCGTTCGTCACGCCAGCCCGGCGCTGGTTCTGGCGCGCCAGGGCGAGCATGTCGTCGGTCATGTCGAGGCCGTACACCTTGCCCGTCGGCCCGACGCGTCGTGCGGAGAGCAACACGTCGATGCCGCCGCCACTGCCCAGATCCAGTACGACCTCGCCCGGTCGCAGTTCGGCCAGGGCCGTCGGGTTGCCGCAGCCGAGGCTCGCGAGGACGGCCTCTCTCGGCAGCTCGCTCGTCTCGGTGATGCCGTAGAGACCACGCGCGAGCTCGTCGTTGGCCACGGCCGCGGTCGGCCCGCAACACGACGAGGAGGTGCAGCAGCAGCTCGCTCTCGGCGTGCTGTCTCTCACCTCGCGGGCGCGCTCGGCGTAGCGCTCGCGGATCTGCTCTTTGAGGTTGGTGCTCCCGACCGTGGTATCCTCAGCCATGTCCTGTTCCCCTTGTCACATCAACGATTGCTGGTATGATCGTCACATCACAAATCATTGATGTCAAGCTCACAACTCCATGAGGCGGCGCGAGGGAGAACGGATGCCGGTCGATACCGTGGGCGTCACCCAACTGACGCTGGTGGCCAAGGCGCTGGCCGATCCTCTTCGCCTCAGAATGATCGAGATCCTCGCTCAGGGCAGGGGCCGCTGCCAGTTGCCCGACATCTGTACGCGCGATGTGCCGGGCGACGATGTGCCGACGGGTATCTGCGTCTGCGAGTTCCAGGAGGCCTTTGGCCTAGGCCAGTCGCGAACGTCGTACCATCTTCGCGTGCTCAAAGATGCCGGGCTGGTCACCGAGGAGACGCGCGGCAAGTGGACCTTCTACGAGCTCGACCGCGAGGCGTTCGCCGTGGCTCTGGACGTCCTGCGGAAGCTGGCAGGTGAATGACTTGCTGCCGCGGGCGAGTTCGTTCCTTCTTCGTTGTGCGGAGCCGGAGGGCATGGCTTCGGCAAGCTCCACAAGGAGCACAACCCGCTAGCTTAACGCGTCGCTTGACGCGCCACGACTCGTTCGGTTTCTCTGCTCGTCCCAGCGCACAGGCCTGCGTGGGCTGTCGTTACCGTACGCGCGGCCGACGGAGTCAGAGGTGCGGAGTCTCTCATGTGGCGACGCGGCTGCCGCACGCAGTTACGAGCAGGACTAGCGCGGCGGTGTAGGAGTGCGAGCATGGCGTTACTCAGGGAACTGCCGCGTCCGGCGCGCAAGCGCGCAAGGCCGGGGTCGCCAGTCGCACCGGCCTGTGAATATCATGAGAGCGTGCTGGGCATTGGCAGGTACGGTGCTGGAGCACGCCGAGCGTGCGCGGAGGGGGTCCTGTTGAAGATAGCCGCATCTCGCCGCTGGCGAGCGATTCGTTTGCAGCGGTGGCCTCTTGCAGTGGCCGTGCTGTGCGCTGGGCTTGCGCTTGCCACCGCTCTGCGTTTGGGCGACATGCATCTCAAGCGCGGCATGGGGCATGACGAGGCCATCTCCTATCTGGCTGCTGCGGGGCACGAGGACGAGTACTCCTTGACAGTGGTGGGCGAGGGCCTGGCTGGTCGATGGGTCACGGCGGCCCAGTGGAAGAACATGATGGTGCCCGACGGCTTCTGGGGCTACGGTCGCATTACGGCAGGTCTGAATCACACAGATAACCATCCGCCCCTGTACTTCTGGGTTCTGCACGCGTGGGTCTGGCTCGTGGGCTTGCATCTGTGGACCGGGCCACTCCTCAATCTCATCTTGGCGGTGACGACGGGGATCTTCGTGTTCGTGCTTGGCCGTCGGGTTATCGGCGACGCGCGTTACGCGGCTCTGGCGGCGGTGATCTGGGCTTGCTCGTACCCAGTTGTGGTTACCTCGAGAATGGCTCGGCACTACGACGTGTTCGCACTCTTCGCGGTACTCTTTGTCCTCGTATCGCTCCGGCTGGCGGACAGGGATACACGCCTCCGAGTCGGGGACACGATCGCTCTTGCGGTTCTCACTGCCGCCTGTTTTCTGACTCACTACGAGTTTGTCGCCTTCGCGGCGGGTACGGCGGTACTGTTCGCACTCTCGCTTTGGCGTAACCGGCGGCGTCTTCTCACCGTTCTGGGAGCGATGGCTGCGGGGGTTCTGCTGGCGATTGCGCTCAACCCGGGCTTTCTCCAATCGTTCACGAGCCAGCGGGCACAAGCGCATGGGGGTACTCTGCGGCTCTTTGTCCAGAGGGTTGACTCCGTACGCCTGGCCTTGCAGTCGTTCTTCCATTACACGGTTCCCGGACCGGAGGCGGGGTTCACAATGCACGGAACCGCCCATTCGGGCAAGTACGTGTGCCTGGCGACATTCGTTGTGCTGCTCGGGTTGGGGGTTGCTGTCCTGCTGCCCGGCGTAAGGAGCCGTCTACTGCGAAGACTGCGGACGGTTCGCAGAGAGACTTGGGTTTTCCTCGCGTTCCTCGGTGTTGCGGCTGCTACCACGCTGTTGCCGTACCTGATGTTCCAGGTACCAGCCTTTGCCACGGGAGGTCGTTATCTGGCCATCCTGTGGCCTCTACTGGCCCTAGCGGTCATGCTGGCCTTCAAGGCACTGGGACGCGCCGGAGTTGCCATGGCAGTACTGCTGACCCTCTGGATCGTGGTGCCCGCTGCCTATCTCGTGGCCGTGCGCGCGCCGGCGGGCGTTCAGCTAGAACCGTTTCCCACCAACGCGCGTGTGCTGGTAGTGAATACCGTTGCTCGTGGGCGACTGCTGCCGGTGATCTGGCGCGTGCCCGATGATGTCGCCGTGTATGCGGACGCGCCGGACTCGCTGCTCAGTAAACCAGACGCTTGGTTGCCGCGGCTTCTCCCGGGATCGTGCTATGCGAGCGTCAGTGCGCCGCTCAAGTCCGTGCCCAACTGGCGAGCGCCGCTTACTCTGCTGCGTACCACGCGAGAGCTGGTTGACGATGGAATGGACATATGGTGGGCGAAGGGTCGCCTCTGGGAGGTGCTTCGCGTGCTTCCCTCTGCCGGAACATAGCCAGATTCGGCTGTCGCTGCACTTCTCACGCTTAACGCAGCGTTATCGCCGCTTCACACGAACTCAACAGTCGCGGACGATACTGACGATGCCCCTTTGCTGTGAGGTCGAAGCGAGACGATCCCCACACAACACGGAGAAGGCCCCGGTTCCTCCGGGGCCTTCTCCGTGTTATATCCAAGGCAGCTCGCGAGGAGCTGGCTGTTGGGGGGCGTCTGTGCGAGATGCCGGCGCGGTCGTCCGCTAGCTTTTCAGCAGTCCGCCTGCGTAGTCGCGAAGCTGCTCGAGCTGCTCCTCCGTGAGCTCTCCTTCGAGACCCAGGAGGTGCGCCGCCGCTGCACCCGTGCGCCCCCGGTAGAGGATCGTCACCAGGCTGGCGAGCGCTTCGCCGGCAACTTGATCGGCGGGGATCGCCGCCCGGTAGAGGTAAGTGACGCCCGTCTTGTCGCACGTCAGGAGGCCCTTCTTCGCCAGGTTGCCCATGACCGCCATGACGGTCGTGTAGGCGATCGTGCGTTTTTCGCGCAGATGCTCGTAGATGTCGCGCACGCGCACAGCCTCTGGGTCTCGCTCCCATATAGCTGCCAGAATGCTGGCCTCGAGCGGCCCAATTGCGGTGAAGGATGCGCCTCTCGCGGAGGTTCGCCATGACACCCAAGACTTGTCCACTGAACACACCTTGCCTCTCACGCCTAAACCAGGTTGCGGGCACACTAATCTGAACACACGATAACTGCAAGAGTCGTACCACAATCCACACAGAGAGCGAGCTCGGTGAATGTCGATTGATAGCCAGGTTTGTCGCCGCTTCTCGCCTTCCCGAGTGGGATCGTGAGGTGTCGCTGATGTCGGTCCATCATCCCGGAGCAGAAGTAGAGGACTAGGGCGCAGAGGGAGCGTACGATGGGCGACGAAGAGAGGCACGCCGATCGCTCATCCCGCAGGCAGGGGAGAGCGAGGGCACGTACCGCATTCCGCAACTGCGACGAGAGGGAGATGATCGCCAACATGACCAGTGAGTTGGGGAAGAGGGGCCGAGCAGCGCGATGTGCCGGTACCGTGGTACTCGACCCCGTCCTCTGCAAAGCCTGCGGTATCTGTGTGGCGCTCTGCCCGCACGATGTCCTCGAGGGCGTGGCGGGCGGTCCGCCACGGATCGCACGGCCGGAGGAGTGCACCTTGTGTCGAGCTTGTGAGTTGCACTGCCCCGACTTCGCCATCCGCATCGAAGCAGAGGGCGAAGAGGCTCTGGTGGCGGAGGAGGCGATCGACTGATGCCGCAACCTCTCCGACTACTGCAAGGCAACGAGGCCTGTGCCGAGGGCGCGATCGCCGCCGGAGCGCGCTTCTTCGCCGGGTATCCGATTACGCCCTCGACGGAGATCGCCGAGGAGCTCTCGCGGCTGATGCCGCGTGTCGGCGGTACCTTCATCCAGATGGAAGACGAGATCGCCTCCATGGCGGCCGTGATCGGCGCCTCGCTGGCCGGCGCCAAAGCGCTCACGGCTACCTCCGGCCCCGGTTTCTCTCTCATGCAGGAGAACATCGGCCATGCTGCCATGGCCCAGGTGCCCTGCGTCATCATCAACGTGATGCGCGGGGGGCCTTCGACAGGGCTGCCCACCGATCCCGCCCAGGGCGATGTGATGCAGGCTCGCTGGGGGACCCACGGCGAGCACTCCATCATCGCCCTCTGCCCCTCCTCGGTAGAGGAGTGCTTCCGCCTTACGGTGGAGGCCTTCAATCTGGCCGAGCGCTATCGCACGCCAGTGGTGGTGCTCTCCGACGCGATGGTCGGCCATATGCGCGAGGGCGTCGCCCTTCCGCTGCCGGAGGAGCTCGAGATCGTCGAGCGCCGGCAGCCGAACTGCAGCCCCGAGGAGTATCGGAGTCTGGTCTCCACGGTCGACAACATCCTGCCCCGGCCGCCGCTGGGCTCGAAGTTCAAGGTCCGTGTCACTGGGCTGGTGTACGACCGCCAGAGCGGCCGGCCCGACACCGCCACTCCCGCGGTGGCCCAGGAGCTCGGCAGCTACTTGCGGCAGAAGATCTACTGCCATGCCGCGGAGATCGTGCGCGTCGAGGAGCTCTGCATGGAGGATGCCGAGGTGGCCATCTTCGCCTACGGCTCGGTTGCCCGGGCGGCCAAGGCGGCCATGCGCTGGGCTCGTCGCTCCGGCGTAAGGGTCGGCCTGGTCCGTCCGATCACCCTCTGGCCCTTCCCCACGGCGGCCGTGGAGCGCATGGCTCGCCAGGTTCGTACCGTGATCGTGCCCGAGATGAACCTGCGCCAGATCGCCTGGGAAGTACAGGCCGCGGTACGCGGCGCCGCCGAGGTCGTCGACTACGGCCGCATCGATGGGCGCCTGATCACTCCCGAGGAGATCCAGGAGCTCATCAAAGCGCAGTTCTACTACCATCACTGGGAGGCCTAGCGTGAGCGCCCTGATTGACGAGCGGCGCATCGAGATGCCGTCGCAGCCCCACTCGCCCAAGATCCGCCCGCGCTCTACCGAAGAGATCACGCGGCACCTGATCACACCGAAGACCATCTGGTGCCCAGGCTGCACCAATGGCGTTGTCTTACGGGCCATCGTCGATGCCTTGCTGAACCTCCACAGCGCCCCGGAGAGCACGCTCGACTTGGACAAGGTGACCCTGGTCGCCGGTATCGGTTGTTGCGGGCGCATCGTGCAGTACCTGGACTTCTCCAGTGTGCATACCACGCACGGTCGCGCGTTGGCAGTGGCCACTGGAGCCAAGCTCGCCGATCCGCAACTCCACGTCGTGGTGGTGATGGGCGACGGCGACTGCATGGCCATCGGCGGCAACCACCTCATCCATGCTGCTCGGCGTAATCTCGACCTCACGGCCATCGTGTTCAACAACAGCATTTACGGCATGACCGGGGGGCAGATGAGCCCCACGACCTTCGAGGGCGATCGTTCGACCACCAGTACCTACGGCAACGTCGAGCAAGCTTTCGATACCTGTGAACTGGCCCACGCCGCGGGCGCCACCTACGTGGCCCGCGGCACTACGTACAACTACCTGCAGCTCGCCCGGCTGATCGCCGGCGGGATCGCTCACCAGGGCTTCGCCTTCATCGAGGCGATGGTGATCTGCCCGACGTACTACGGTCGCCAGAACAAGGCCGGCACTCCGGCGGAGATGCTGCTGCGGCAGCGCGAGCGAGCGGTGCCGGTAGAGAAGTCCGACCTCGTCGGGCCTCGCTTGAAGGAGCGTTACCCGGTCGGTGTGCTGTACCACGTCGAACGCGAGGAGTACTCCGTGGCCTATGAGAGGGTGATCGCCCATGCCCAGCAAAGCTAAGGCTCCCCTCTGCGCTTCGCAGAACGAGCAGCAGACCACGTATCTGGAGCTGCGCCTGTCGGGCTCCGGCGGCCAGGGTATCCTGCTGGCCGCCGCCCTGCTGGCCGCCGCCGCACTGCAGGCCGGTAAGCAGGTGGTGCAGACACAGAGCTATGGCCCCGAGGCCCGCGGCGGCGCCTCCAAGGCCGAGGTCATCATCAGCGATGCGGAGATCGACTACCCTGAGGTGCGTCTGGCGCACCTCACGCTCTGCCTCTCGCAGCCGGCTTTCGATAAGTACGCGCGGCAGGCCGGGCCAGGCAGCGTGATTTACGTCGACAGCGGGCTCGTGAAGCCAACCGCGATCGCTGGCGTGCAGATCTTGGGAGCTCCGTTCACCCAGCTCGCCAGCGAGCAGCTCGGCCGCACGGTGGTCGCCAATATCGTCGCCCTCGGCGCACTCGCGGCGCACTCGCGCGTGGTGGAGAGAGAGGTGCTGTTCGCGGCGCTGGCGCGCCGTCTGCCCGCCAAGCTGCTCGAGCTCAACCAGCGAGCGCTGGAGCTCGGCTACGCAACGCCTTTGCAGGTAGAGGCCTGCTAGCCATGGATCTCTTGGAGCATGAGGGCAAGGCGTTGCTGCGCTCCTTCGGTGTCCGTACGCCGCGCGGCGGCCTTGCCGATACGCCGGCGGCCGCCGCCGAGCAGGCGCGTCAGCTCGGCGGACCGTGTGTGGTGAAGGCTCAGGTACCCATCGGCGGCAGGGGCAAGGCCGGCGGCATCCTGCGGGCGCAGGACGCCGCCGCGGTGGCCGCGGCGGCGCGGCGCATCCTGGCGATGAGCATCCGCGGCCACGCCGTTGCGGAGGTGCTCGTCGAGGAGGCGGTCGATGTTTCCGAGGAGCTCTACATGGCCATCCTGCTGGACCGCGCCGCCCGCCGCCCGCTGCTGCTGCTCTCGCGCCGCGGCGGGATGGACATCGAGCAACTGGCGGCGCAGGAGCCGGATGCGCTCGCCAGCGTACACATCGATCCCGCCTTCGGGTGGAGCGACTACGTCGCTCGCACGGCCTGCGCCGCGCTGGGCATCGCCGCGGCGCGGGTCATCGGTGAGCTGGGCGCGCGCCTCTGGCAGGCTTTCCGCGCCAGCGAGGCGACGCTGCTCGAGATCAACCCGCTGACCATCGTCGAGGGCGAGGCGCTGGCGCTGGACGCCAAGGTGAGCGTCGACAATGCAGCGCTGTTCCGCCATCCGGAGCTGGCCGGCTCGCGCGGCGCGGCGCCGACCGATCCGCTCGAACGGCTGGCCGCCGAGAAGGGCTTACCGTACGTGCGGCTCAACGGCCAGGTCGGTGTGCTGGGTAACGGCGCCGGCCTGGTGATGAGCACGCTCGATTTGATCGCCGAGGTCGGCGGCGCGGCCGCCAACTTCCTCGACATCGGCGGAGGGGCCAGCGCGCAGCGCATCGTCGACGCTTTCGAGGTCGTCCTCGCCGACCAGCGCAGCGCGGTCGTGTTCGTGAACGTCTTCGGTGGCATCACGCGCTGCGACGAGGTCGCGCGTGGCCTGCTGCTGGCCTTCGAGCAACTGCGTCCCGCACTGCCCGTAGTAGTGCGGCTGGCGGGCACCAACGCCGAAGAGGGGCTGGCGATGCTCGCCGGCGCGCGGCTGCCGGCCGTGGCGGTGGAGGGCTCCATGTGGGAGGCGGCCTCACTGGCCGTGCGTCTCGCCGCCGAAGGAGGGATCTCTCCATGTCGATCCTGATCGACGAGCGCAGTAAGGTACTGGTCCAGGGCCTCACTGGCCGCGAGGGGCGCTTCCACGCGCTGCGCAACCGTGCCTACGGAACAGCGGTAGTGGCTGGCGTGACGCCGGGCAAGGGGGGTCAGTCCGTAGAGGGCATTCCCGTCTTCGACAGCGTAGCCGGCGCCGTGGAGCAGACCGGGGCTACCGTCTCCCTGATCCTGGTGCCGGCGCGCTTGTGCGCCGACGCCATCGCTGAGGCCATCGCCGCTGGGATCACGATCATCGTCACCATCACTGAGGGCATCCCCGTGCACGACATGCTGCGCGTGTGCGCCCTCCTGCGCGCGCACCCCGACGTACGCATGATCGGTCCCAACTGCCCCGGCATCATCAGCCCCGGCAAAGCCAGTGTGGGCATCATGCCCAGCGACGCCTTTGCTCCAGGGCGCATCGGGCTCATCAGTCGCTCGGGCACACTCACCTACGAGATCGCCCACGCCCTCAACGCGCGGGGTCTCGGTCAATCGACTGCCGTGGGCATCGGTGGCGACGCTCTGCCGGGCTCGAGCTTCATCGACATCCTCGCCCTGTTCGAGGTCGATCCCCAGACCGATCTGGTCGTGCTCGTCGGCGAGATCGGCGGCTCGGACGAGGAGCTGGCGGCCGCCTACGTCGCCGCGCGGATGAGCACCCCGGTGGTCGCCTACATCGCTGGCTTCACGGCGCCACCGGGGCGCCAGATGGGCCACGCCGGAGCCATCGTCGCGGGCTCGGCGGGCACGGCGCAGGCCAAGCGCGCGGCGCTCGAGGAGGCGGGCATCCAGGTGGCGGCCAGCCCCAGCGAGGTGGCTGACTTGGTCGCTCGGCGGCTGGCCGGAGGCTGAGGAGTGGGGGCGGGTGCGCAGGACGGATGTCCCGTGCTCCGCTAGCTCGGCGTGTCGGGACGGAGGAGCCGGCGCTGCAGCAGCAGCGCCGGCGGCAGGCTGAGCAGTGCGGCAATAGCTGCGGTATAGAAGGGCCATCCGAAGGCCTGCCGCACCTCTTCCAGGAATACGGCCTCCAGGGACTCGCGGAGGGAGAGGAGGGCGACCGCGTCGCCGGTACCCACCGGCGGCACGGGCACGCCCTCGATGGGGTGAACCAGGCGGCGGATCTCGCCGATGCCGGCGGTGGCGTCGATGCCGCGCGCATCCTCGAGCGCGCGCAGGATGTAGGAACGCCACTGCGCCGAGAGCAGCGGCTGGCGATCGACGATCACCTGCGCCTGGTCGATCGAGTCGTCGACGGCGGTATGCACGGTGGCGGAGAACACCGCCACCAGTACAGCCACGCCGAGGAGAAAGCCGAGCTGGCGGGCGGTGTTCAGCAGGCCCGAGCCCACACCCTTGACGGCGGAGCCTATGGCGCTCATGCCGGCGGCGGTCAGCGAGGGGATGGTGATACCCAAGCCGGCCCCTACGAGGGCGGTACGCCACGCGGCGGCGGTGAAGGCGGGGTCGCGTTCCATGTGCGCCAGCAGGAACAGGCCGACGGCGGTGAGCGCCGTGCCTATGGCGGCCAGCGTGCGTGGCCCGATGGAGTCGATGAGGCGGCCGGCGAGGGGCGCGATGAGCAGGCCGGCCGCCGGCACGAAGGTGACTACGTAGGCGGCCTGTAGCTCCGTGTAGTCGCCCACCCCCACGAGGTAGATCACGAGCATGAACGCGGTGCCCATGAACGCGATGTCTACCGTGGTCATGCCGGCGACGGCCGCGGCGAAGGGCCGGTTGCGCAGCAGCCGCAGGTCGAACAGCGGGGCTCTGGCGCGAAGCTCTCGCCAGATGAACAGCGAGAGCATTGCCGTGGCGGTCAGCAGGAGGGCCACGATGAGAGGAGAGAGCCAGCCGCTGTTGTTGCCCTCGATGAGGGCGAAGGTGAGGCAGAAGAGCCCCGAGGTGATGAGCGCCACGCCGGCCCAATCCATGGTAACGGCGCTGGCATGCGCGCGGCGTGGCACCAGCACGGAGACCAGCGCGATACCCAAGAATCCGATCGGCAGGTTGATGAAGAAGATCCACTCCCAGCCGCCGAGGTGGATCATGAGGCCGCCCAGCGCCGGTCCGAGGGAGGCGGAGAGCGAGCTGACGGCGCCGAACATGCCGGAGGCCAGGCCCTGGCGCGCGCGGGGGAAAGCCTCGAGGATGAGGGTCAGCGAGGTGGGGATAACGGCGGCCGCGCCAGTGGCTTGAACGGTACGAAAGACGACGATCCACGCCACCGACGGCGAGAGGGCGCAGCCCAGCGAGGCCGCGGTGAACAAGCCCAGGCCGGCCAGGAACAGGCCTTTATGGCCATGTCGGTCGGCCAGGCGTCCCATGGTCATGAACAGCACGGTCAGAACCAGGTTGTAGCCGTTGAGAATCCAGGAGACGGCCGTAACCGAGGAGTCCAAGCGTTGGATGATCTCCGGGATGGCGATGGTCATGACCGTGGCGTCGGCCAGGGCGAGGAACATCCCCGGCGTGAGTGCGGCTAGTACTATCCATCCGCGGCGTCCAGTCACGTTCGGCTCCTCACGGTCTTGTGGTGCGCGCGTCTCCGGAATCCGCGGCGAGTTCGCGGATTCGCGCCACAGTGTACATGCCCCGCTCGTCGCGCGTCCCGCTCGTCGCGCACGAGACTTGTGCGCACCATTCGCGCACATCACTCGTCATGATGAGGTACGGATGACACCGACTCTCCTCGCCGATGCCGGCTCTCTTCATGAGCGAGGTACGGGCGCGTTCGCGCGAGCGGATATACAATCGATCTCATGAAGATCGCGGATGTGCTGACAGAGCTCGACCGTCTGGCGCCGTTTCAGCTCGCCGAGCCGTGGGATAGAGTGGGCCTGCAGGTTGGCTCCGCGAGCGCCGATGTATCTCGCCTGCTCGTTGTGCTGGACGTAGATGAGGAGGCGCTCGACCAGGCGGCGCGGCGTGGTTGCCAGGCCATCCTGACGCACCATCCGGTGATCTTTCAGCCTCTCGACGCGGTCACCGACGCCGAGTCCTCCGGCGCGTTGGTGGCGCGAGCGCTCCGCGAGGACGTGGCCGTTATCTCCGCCCACACCAATCTCGACAAGGCGCGGGGTGGGCTGGCCGACGTAGCGTGCGCCCTGCTCGGGCTGGAGGGCGTGCGGCCGCTCGAGCCGGCGCCGGCCGGCTGGGTGAAGCTGGTCGGCTTCGTGCCGGCCGACGAGCTCGACACGGTGCGGGCCGCGGTGTTCGCCGCTGGCGCCGGGGTGATCGGCGACTACGAGCACTGCTCCTTCGCACTGCCCGGCACCGGCACGTTCTTGCCACGAGAAGGCGCCCACCCTACGGTGGGGACGGTGGGCGCGGACAATACGACGGACGAGGTGCGGCTGGAGGTCGTCGTGCCGCGTTCCGCGCGGCGTGCGGTGCTCGACGCTTTCGTCGCCGCACACTCCTACGAGGAACCCGCCTACGACGTGTATCCCGTCGAAGACGAGCTCCCTACGGTTGGTCTGGGCCGAGTCGGCTATCTCGAGCGGCCGCTCGAGCTCGGCGAACTGGCGGCCACCGTGGCCCGCGTGGTTCATCTGCCCTCGGTACGTGTGTGCGGCGATCAGGAGCGGCGCGTGACGCGCGTGGCCGTGCTGCCCGGATCGGGGAGCACGGCGATCCCCGCGGCGGCGGGCGTCGCCGATGTGCTGATCACCGGAGACGTCAAGTACCACGACGCCGACGCCGCGGCACGCTTGGGGCTGGCGCTAATCGACGTGCCCCACGAGGTGGTCGAAGGGCTGGCGCTGGAACGGTGGACCGATCGGCTCGGCGATGCTCTCGGCGTGCACGGCGTCGCGGTCGAGTTTCTGCCGCGGATCGAGCGGCTCTGGTCCTCTGTGTCGGCGCGGACGCCTCAGGTGCCGCACTTGGGCGTGGACGACGTTGGCGCGGAGAAGTTCGACGGCGTCTTCGAGCTGTTCGTCGATGGTGGGGCGCGCGGCAACCCCGGCCCTGCCGGCATCGGCGCGCGCCTTCTCGGCAGCGACGGCGAGGTTACCGAGGAACTTGCCGACTACATTGGGGTGGCCACCAACAACGTGGCCGAGTACCAGGCGCTCATCGCCGGGCTCGAGATGGCTCTCGACCACGGCGTCCGCAGCCTCATCGTGTACGCGGACAGCGAGCTCGTGGTGCGCCAGCTCAACGGGCAGTACAAGGTAAAAGAGCCCACGCTGCGCGTGCTTTACGAGCAGGCGCAGCGGCTGCTGCGCGAGCTGCCCGACGTCCAGATCAAGCACGTACCGCGCGAGCAGAACGTCGAGGCCGATCGGCTCGTCAACAGCGCGATCGACGCCGCGCGGCCGCGCCGTTAGCGCGCGGCCGCCGCTTTCCTCTCATTTGCTGCTGCTTCTGCCCTTGTGTATACTGCCTGCCTGCTGCGGGTGTAGCTCAGTCGGCTAGAGCGTCTGCTTGCCATGCAGAAGGTCGAGGGTTCGAGCCCCTTCACCCGCTCCAGTAGTATCGCTGGGCGGAACGTCGAACCATCGGAGCTCGTGCCTCCGAACGCCCACGTCGCATGTGACCGGCGTGTTCCATGCCGGCCAGCTCGCCTTCACGGCGGCGTAGCCAAGTGGTAAGGCAGAGGTCTGCAAAACCTCCATCAGCGGTTCGACTCCGCTCGCCGCCTCCACCGCACCTCCCTTGTCCTTGCCTCCCACACGACCGACTTCCGCGAGCCGACTTCCGCGCTACCTTGGGTTGAGATGCGCGGCTCAGATATCGGGGGCGTTGACGCACGCGCGGATAACCAGGAACTCGGGAGCTCGTGCACTCGCCAGCCGTCGGGCCCAAGAGGTAGGGACGCGTCGTGCCTCAGTGGTGGTGAGAGTCGAGATCCGCTCAATCGCGATGTTATGACGTTCGTATACCGATTTCAGTCGTTGGAATAAGCAGTCTGCGGTATCGGTCTCGAGCGCGGTAGGGATCTCCCCCGGTCGCGTTGCCAGCGCGCTGTCGTTGAGGAGGATCCTGAGCTTCGCCGAGGTGCCCGAGATGGCACGCACCGCGCGCAGGAAGTCGTCGTCAGGGCGTAGCACCTGATCCAGCAGTTTGCCCCACGGGAGCAGGATGTGCAGCCGCGTGGCGGGTTGAGGCAAGTACCCGGGCAAGTCCTCAACGGTGGCTTTGAGGAAGAGCACGTTGGGCAGGCCACCGCGGCTGGGCTTGCGCGACGCTCTATAGGACTGAGCGCGGAGGCTTTCAGCGCTTGCATCGATCCCTACGACGTAGGAGTCGGGGTGCGTCTTCGCGTAGCGGTAGGCGTGTTTGCCGTCGCCTGTGCCGATGTCGAGCATCACCGACCCGTAGGGCTTCATCAGGCGTTCTAAGACACTCTTGTCGAGCGACGAGATTCGTTTTCCTTCGACTCTGAAGAGATGGCGCGAGCTCACGGACGTCCTCAGTCTCTCTGGGTTTTCACTCAATCTGCGGATGATAACCAGCGTGGTGTTCGACAAGCTCTTGATCGATGAGCATCGAGCACCTGGTTGCCGATCCCCTCGAGAGGATCGTAGCCCTCTACCGACGGTTTTCCCACTCACAGCAGTGTGAGAGGTCCAAGGAGAACGGCCTTGGTGCGAAAACCCGCCGCTATGGCCTCGTCGATGACGGAGAAGACTGGCGCAATCGAGTGATACTCCTGCTCGGGGCTCAGCTCCGCAGTCACGAAGTGAGGCCACGGGAAAGAGGCCTGCCAGCATGCTGTACGCACGGGTGGGCCCGCAGAGGTTCGTTCTCGCGGCTGTACTTGACCGCCCGTCGAAGGCCGTGCTACAAGTGTTCCGCATGCCTGGGTGGTTCCAAGAGAATCATAGGGGAAGGTGGTGCGAATCCGCCGCGGTCCCGCCGCTGTAACCGGGGACAAAAGCCACGAGGGCCACTGTCCGCAAGGATGGGAAGGTGTGGCGAGTAGGATGATCCGGAAGCCAGAAGACCTACCCAGGCTATAGCATAAACAGGCCCTGCGTTCGTGGAGTGACGCGGTCGATAGGTTTTCCGAGGGCGAAAAACGGCGCCCCTAGGTTCCACTGGGAGCTTAGGGGCGCCGTTTTTCGGCGAAGCGTGGGGCGGGCAGGTGAGGAGGCCAATGGAGATCACAGGAGGCAGGGCCCCCCTTCGGCGTCCCTATACTGTGGGCGAGGAGATCGCTCACAGTATCATTCACGGAGTAGGTGCGGTGCTGAGTGTGGCCGCACTGGTGCTGCTGGTTGTCGCGGCGGCCAGCACCGGCAGCGGCTGGCGGCTCGCTGGCGCTCTTGTATTCACCGTCTCGCTGCTCCTTGAATACACTGCTTCGACCCTCTACCACAGCTTTCCGCAGCCGCGCGTCAAGCACGTCTTCAAGATCCTCGACCATGCCGGGATTTACCTCCTTATCGCGGGGACCTACACGCCGTTCATACTAGGAACGCTGCGGAGCAGTGGCTATTTTTGGATGCTCGGTCTCGTATGGGGCATGGCCGCGGTTGGCATTACGGCCGAGGCGTTCTGGGTTTACCGCCCGCGGTGGGTTTCGGCGGCGATCTACCTCATCATGGGCTGGTTTGTGGTGGCCGTTATTGGACCCCTCACAGCCCATCTGGATCACACCGGCGTATGGCTCTTGGCGGCCGGAGGGTTTTCCTACACCCTGGGGTGTCTGTTCTACATGCTCAAGCGGATTCCATACATGCACGCGGTGTGGCATGTGTTCGTCCTCGGAGGGAGCGTGTGCCACTTCCTTGCGATCGCGCTGTTCGTAACCTAGGGACGGAGCAGTTCACGTAGGGCCTGACTGTTGAAAAGGAGAGAGCAACGTGCGGTACACCGCAGAAAGACAACTGGTGCAGGGTCTTCTTGACTATGCCGGAGTGCGAATCGATGGGGATCGGCCGTTTGATATTCGGATTCACAATCCCGAGTTCTACCCGCGTGTCCTGGCCGGCGGCTCTCTGGCCCTGGGCGAGTGCTACATGGATGGGTGGTGGGATTGCGATGCTCTCGACCAACTCATCGAACGCATCATGAGCGCCAATCTCGATAAAAGGGTGCGCCAATCGAAGGCTGTCTTGTGGGCGGCTCTCAAGGCCCGGCTGTTCAACTCTCAGAGACCAGCCAAGGCCTTCGAGATCGGAGAGCGACACTACGATGTCGGCAACGACCTCTTCACGGTCATGCTAGACAAGCGGTTGAACTATTCCTGTGCGTACTGGCAGGCGGCCGACACACTCGATCAGGCACAGGAGGCCAAGCTGGAGCTCGCGTGTCGCAAGCTAGGACTGGAGTCGGGGATGCGGCTCCTCGACATCGGCTGCGGTTGGGGTAGTCTCGCGATCTACGCCGCCGAGAGATACGGGGTAGAGGTAACGGGCATCTCGGTTTCGCGGGAACAAGTTGATTTGGCGCGGCAGCTATCCGCGGGCTTACCCGTCAAGATCGAGTGGCAGGACTATCGCGATCTTCAGGGGACCTATGATCGGATTGTCTCGATCGGCATGTTTGAACACGTGGGCGTAGCCAACTATCGATCCTATATGCAGGTGGTTCGTCGCTGTCTCGAGGAAGACGGTCTCTTCCTGCTGCATACCATCGGCCGCAACTTGTCGGGTCGCACTGCCGATCCCTGGATTGCGAGATACATCTTCCCCAACTCGATGATCCCCTCCGCGCGGCAGATCACGGCCGCCGCCGAAGGCCTTTTCGTCCTGGAGGACTGGCATAACTTCGGACCCCATTACGACTCCACGTTGATGACGTGGTATAGAAATTTCACGGAGAACTGGCACAGTATCCGGAGTACATATGATGAACGCTTCTATCGTATGTGGACGTACTATCTCCTATCATGTGCCGCAGGTTTTCGGACGAGAAGGAACCAGCTCTGGCAGATTGTCTATTCAAAAGATGGTCTCAAAAAAGGATATCAGTCAGTCCGATAGGTGTTATGTACCATGGTTCCCATGATCAAGCCCGCACCATAGCCTCTTCCGTGTGACTGCAGGGACTCTCCCCCTGGCGGGAAGTACTCTCGGCGAAAAGAGGTGTACGATAAATGTGGCGGGGCTTGTCCGACGGCACGCGACAAGAGGGGATATGCTCGCTGGGGGACTTCGTTCGATAGTGCGATCACGAGCGAAGGGATTGTCGCATGAGTGCATCGGTCGAGCGCATTCAGCGGGATATCGAGCGCATCGCCCGCTTCAGCTCATCCGGCCGTGGGACGGGACGCCTCACGTTTACCCCTGAGTACTGGTCGGCGGTCGACTACGTCGCCGGCCAACTCGCCGAGGTCGGCTACGAGAGGCGAACGACCATCCACGGCAACTCACGCTTCCGGATGCCTGGCGCCGGCTGGGATCTTCCCGCCGTCACCGTTGGCTCGCATCTGGACGCGGTGTCGGACGGCGGGCGGTTCGACGGCGTCGCGGGAGTAGTCGCGGGGGTGGAGATCGCTCGTCTCCTCGCTGAGAGCGGTCACCGGCTGGCGCGGCCGTACGAGGTGACTGTGTTTGCCGAGGAAGAGGGGGCCCGTTTCGGGTGCGTCCTCGGCGGCTCCAGGGCGATGACCGGTCGGCTCACGCTGGAGGATCTGGCCGCGGCCAAGGACGCGCACGGTGTGAGTTACCTCGAGGCGCTCGGCTCGCGCGGCCAGGAGGCTGCGTCCTCGACGCGCGCGGTCCTGGGCCCCGGCGATATCGCCGCCTACTTCGAACTGCACATTGAGCAGTCGCTGGTCCTCGAATCCGCGAACGTGCCCATCGGGATCGTGCAGGCGATCACGGGGATCCGCCAGTACAGGGTCGTGTACACGGGCACGTCGAACCACGCTGGCGCGACGCCGATGCATCTGCGTGCCGATTCGCTGGCGGCTGCCGCAGAGGCCATTCTGGCGGTGGAACACCAGAGCGCCACGCTGACCACGGGGGCTCCCCGGGGGACGGTCGGGATGATCGCCAACGGCCCCAATGTGGCCAACGTGATCCCCGGGCGCACGGAGTTCTCCATCGACCTGAGGGACAGCGATGCCGGCGTACTGGCTCGGATCAGCGACAGCGTAGCGGCACGCATGCGGCAGATCGCCGAGGAGCGGAAGGTGCTGGCCGATGTTCGCATGACGGCCGAGTCCAACCCCGTGGCCCTCTCGCCGCGTCTGCGCCGGGCTCTCGTTGAAGTGGCTGGCCGACGAGGTATCGAGTACCTCGAGATGCCGAGCGGGGCCGCGCACGACGCGCAAGAGATCGCCCGGATCGCGGATGCCGCCATGGTGTTCGTGCCGTCCGTCGGCGGTCGCAGTCACTGCCCTGAAGAGTACACGCCGTATGAGTCGATAGCGCAGGGCGCGGACCTCGTTCTGGCGACCATCCTGGAGGAGTACGACGCCGGGAGCTGAGAAGGGTCTTGCCGCTCTCTGTGACAGCTGCTCTACAGGCCTCTTTCCCCGGTGCCTTCACCGGTCTCGAGGCCGGATCGGGGCGATGATCCCCCACGCCAGTACAAGCCCCTTGAGGAGGTGGCAGTGAGAAGGGGAGTGCGTGGCCGGTCATCGGAATGGAGAGGGCAGAGGCCGATCGGCGTTCAGATGTGCAGTCCGCGGAGGATATGCCGCGGCACGACGTATACGTGATGGAGGGTGACGTATGAAACGCATCATTATCAACGGCACAGTCGTTAACTCCGACAGCCAGTTCAGAGCGGACGTGCTCGTCGATGGTGAGACAATCCAGGCTATTGGCACGGACCTCCCGCGGGACGATGCGGAGGTCCTCGACGCCCAGGGGGCGTACGTGATCCCGGGTGGGGTCGATGTGCACACGCACTGCGAGATGCCCTTCGGGGGGACGGTGACGTGCGAGCTGTTCGAGACGGGCACCAAGGCCGCCGCGGTGGGCGGGACGACCACCTTGGTGGACTTCGCCCTCCAGGCCAAAGGCGACTCTCTCATGAAGACGTACCAGGATTGGAGAGAGAAAGCCGACGGCGATGTGTGCGTCGACTACGGGCTCCACGTGGCCGTCACCGACCTCACCGATGCGGCCATGGCCGAGATCCCCAAGCTGGTTGAGGAAGGTGTGACCAGCCTCAAGCTCTTTATGGCCTACAAGGGCGGCATCATGATCGACGACTCCACCCTTCTCAACACGCTGCGGAAGGGGAAGGAGTGCGGCGCGCTCGTCAGCGTGCACGCGGAGAACGGCGATGTGATCGACGTCCTCGTGAAGGAGTACGTGGCGGCTGGCAAGACGGCGCCTAAGTACCACGTGCCCACGCGGCCGCCTGAGGCGGAGGCCGAGGCCACCAGCCGCGCCATCAAACTCGCGGAGATCGCCGGCGCTCCGATCTATATCGTGCACCTGAGCTGCACCAAGGCGCTGGACGAGGTACGGGCGGCTCGGGATAAGGGCCAGCCTGTCTACGCCGAAACGTGTCCGCAGTACCTCGCGCTGAGCGACGAGAACTTCAACGTTCCCGGGTTCGAGGGCGCCAAGTTCGTGTGCTCGCCACCGCTGCGTGACAAGGCGAACTGGCCTGACCTCTGGGCTGGGCTTCGCAGCGGAGATCTCGCGACCGTCGCCAGCGACCACGCGCCCTTCAACTACAAGGGGCAGAAGGAGCTGGGGCTGGTGGAAGGCTTCCACAAGATTCCCAACGGCGCTCCGGGCGTGGAGCATCGCCTCTTCCTCTTGCACACGCTGGGTGTGGTCGCCGGTGAGCTCGACATGAGCAGAATGGTCGACGTGTTCAGCAGCATGCCCGCGCGCCTCTTCGGCCTGTATCCCCAGAAGGGCGTCATCGCTCCGGGGAGCGACGCCGACGTGGTCGTCTTCGACCCCACCGCGGATTGGGTTATCAGCGCGACGAACCAACTGCAGAACGTGGACTACACGCCGTATGAAGGCGTGGCGGTCAAAGGTGCGGTGAAGACGGTACTCTCCCGTGGCCAGGTGGTGGTCGCAGATGGGAAGTGGGTTGGCAGGGACGGAGCGGGCAAGTACCTGCGTCGCCAGCCGTTCGCCGTCTGAAGCCTGCCTCGAGGGGCGGGTTCCTGAGTCAAGGGACCCGCCCCTCGCCAAGGCAGCTGCTTCCCTACCGGCACGTCTCAGCCTGGAACCACAATATGTAGGGTCTTGACCGGCTGCGAACCACAGAATAGGGTGAGCACTGCTGACGGTTGCTCGGAACGAGCAGCGCAAGAGGGAACCCGGTGAGAATCCGGGGCTGCCCCGCAGCGGTAAGCAGGAACGACCGCCGTACCTCGCACTGGTCCCCCTGGGGGCTGGGAAGCAACGGCCAGTAGGTGCCCGCCACGGAGAGGCGGGTGTTGCCTGCAAGTCCGAAGACCTGCCGTCGGCACGGCATTCTCGGCTGCGGCCTTTCGCGGGGAGGGCAGGTCCGGGTGTCGCCCGTACGCGTCATCCGCTTGCCTCCACCGTGGTGGCCGCACGAAGGTCCGCGGGGACCAGGAGGCGACCGGTGAGTACGACGACGCAGGCGCAGAGCCAAAACCAGACGCTCCCTCAGGTTTGGCCACCGCCGTTTCGCGAGATCCGCAAGCGCGACGGTCGCCTGGTGCCCTTCGAGATCGAGAAGATCGTCGCGGCGCTCCGCAAGGCTGGCGAGGCGACGGGTGAGTATGGTGAGCCCGTCGCCCGTCAGCTCGCGGGACGCGCGTTGGCGGTGGCGCAACTGGCCCTGCCCGTGGGTGAAACACCCAGCGTGGAGGGTATTCAGGACTGCGTCGAGGACGTCCTTCTGACCTCCGTCTTCAAGCGGACCGCCAAGGCGTACATCCTGTACCGCGACCAGCACACCCGGATACGCGAGATCGCGGCGGCCGCCGACCTCCAGCGTATCGATGGCTACCTCGAGCAACTCGACTGGCGCGTGCGCGAGAACAGCAACATGGCGTTCTCGCTCCAGGGTTTGAACAACTACGTGGCCGCCGAGGTGAGCAAGGAGTACTGGCTCAGTCGCATCTACTCGCCGGAGCTGCGCGCGGCGCATCGCAGTGGCGCGCTGCACGTACACGACCTCGGCCAGCTCTCCGTCTACTGTGTCGGCTGGGACCTCCGCGACCTGCTCTGCACCGGCTTTCGAGGTGCGCGGGCCAAGGCGGAGAGCGCTCCGGCGCGGCACTTTCGCTCCGCGCTTGGCCAGATCGTGAACTTCTTCTACACACTCCAGGGCGAGGCCGCGGGCGCGCAGGCGTTCTCTAACCTGGACACGTTGCTCGCGCCGTTCATTCGCCACGACGGCCTGCGCTACGCGGAGGTCAAGCAGGCCGTGCAGGAGTTCGTCTTCAACCTCAACGTGCCGACGAGAGTCGGCTTTCAGACGCCGTTCACCAACATCACGCTGGATCTCCGGCCGCCTGCCAACCTCGCCCGCGAGGCGGCGCTCGTGGGTGGCCAGCCGACGAATGCCACGTACGCCGATTTCCAGGCGGAGATGGACATGTTCAACCGCGCCTTCCTGGAGGTTATGGCGGAGGGCGATGCCCGGGGCCGGGTGTTCACCTTTCCGATCCCCACGTACAACATCACCAAGGAGTTCGACTGGGAAGACGAGACGCTGTCGGAGCTGTGGACGGTGACCGCCAAGTACGGCATCCCGTACTTCGCCAACTTTGTGAACTCGAACATGCGGCCAGAGGATACGCGTTCCATGTGCTGCCGCCTGCGCTTGGATCTGCGTACGCTGGAGCGCCGAGGCGGCGGCTTGTTCGGCGCGAATCCACTGACCGGGTCCATCGGTGTGGTTACCATCAACATGCCGCGGCTGGGCCATCTGGCCGCCGACGAGCAGGACTTCCTGCGTCGGCTCGGCGAGCTGATGGAGGTTGCCGCCAACAGCCTGCAGACGAAGCGCAAGGTGCTGGAGCGCTTCAGCGAGAAGGGGCTGTACCCCTATGCGCGGTTCTACCTGCGCGACGTAAAGGAGCGCTTCGGCAGCTACTGGCACAATCACTTCTCCACCGTGGGGCTGGTCGGCCTGAACGAAGGCTGTGTGAATCTGCTCGGCGGCGACATCGGCAGCGCGGCCGGGACCGCCTTCGCCGGCCGTGTGCTCGACTTCATGCGCGAGCGCCTCACCGGCTTCCAGCAGCAGACGGGGAATCTCTACAACCTCGAGGCGACGCCGGCGGAGGGCGCTGGCTACCGTCTCGCGCGCCTCGACGCTGAGCGCTACCCAGACATGCGCGTGGCGGCCGCGTGTGGCACTGTGCCGCTGTACACGAACTCGAGTCAGCTTCCGGTGGACTATTCCAGCGACGTCTTTGAGGTGCTCGAGCGGCAAGACATGCTGCAGAGCAGGTACACCGGGGGCACCGTGCTCCATGCGTTCGTTGGCGAGGCCGCTCCCGACCCGGCGGCGGTAAAGAGCTTTGTACGTACGGTCTGCCAGCGGTACACGCTGCCGTACTTCACCGTAACGCCGACCTTTTCGGTGTGTCCCGAGCACGGCTACCTTGCGGGGGAGCAGGTGAACTGCCCGCGCTGCGACGCGCGCTGCGAAGTCTACTCGCGCGTCGTCGGTTATCTGCGCCCAGTCGACCAGTGGAACGAGGGTAAACAGGCGGAGTACGCCGCTCGTCGCCTGTTCACCTTGGCATGAGCGACCTGCCGATCGCCGGCCTGCAGCGCTTCGGCCTGAGCGACTACCCCGGGTGCGTCACGGCCACGGTATTCACACAAGGCTGCAACTTCCGCTGCCCGTACTGCCATAACGGCCAACTGGTGGCGCTCGCCGTGGCCGGTGATCTCGTGCCGAACGAGGAGCTGTGGCGGTTCTTGGAGAGCCGCCGTCGGTACCTAGACGGCGTGGTGGTGAGCGGAGGCGAACCGACGATCCACGCCGCGTTGCCCGCTGTCCTCGAACGCCTTCGCGCGCTGGGTTTTCGCGTGAAGCTCGATACCAACGGCAGCAGTCCGGGGATGCTCCGCGCGCTGTTCGGCGCACGGCTCGTCGACTACGTGGCCATGGACGTGAAAGCGCCGCTACGCGATCAGGCGTACCGGCGATTGAGTGGCGTGGGCGTCCGCGTGGCCGACATCCGAGAGAGCATCCGGATGATCGCCGATGCCGATGTCGACCATGAGTTTCGCACGACCCACGTGCCCTCGCTGCACGCCGACGGGGATCTGAGCGCTATACGGGCGAGCCTTCCCCCGAGCTCACCGTGGCGGATCCAGCGATTCCGGCCCGAACGTGCCCTCGACGTGCGTCTTCGCCTACACGAAGCAGAGGGGTGTGCACCACCCGAGCCGTAGCAGCCCGGTCGGCTACCCCGGTTGGCTACGCCCCTCTCTTCCTACCCCTCACCCGCTTGCTCTCGCCCTGCTTTTTCTCGCCGTGCTTGTCGTAGTGGTAGCGGTAGTAGTCGCCACGTTTGACCTCTTCGTGCACGGCGATAATGCCGAGCTTGCGGCAGGGCAGTGGGGCGAGGAAATCGCGCACCTCGGCGAGCAGGGGGCGGGTGATGCTCTGCATGTTGACGAGCACGAACATGCCGTCGACTTTGGTCGCGAGCGCGGCGGCATCGCCAACTGGCAGGAAAGCCGGCGTGTCGATGAGCACGAAGTCGATGATCGAGTTGCTGAGCAACTTGGCCAGGATGGCCTCGAAGCGTTGTGAGGAGATGAGCTCCCCGGGGTTGGGGGGCAACGGCCCGGCGGTGAGTACGTACAGGCGCGGGGCTCTATCGGCGCTTGCTCTCGCCTCGAGATCGGCCTGGCCGGGCTCTGGAGCGGTGCCGTCGCCGTTGGGGCTCCAGCTGAGGATCGGTAGGGTACAGCGTTGCAGTGCCTCGAAGAGCGGCGTACGGCCGGCGATCACGCTGGAGAGGCCGACGGTGTTCTGCAGCCCCAGGTACTTGTGCAGCATGGGCCGCCGGAGGTCTGCGTCGATGACGACTACCTTGCGTCCGCCCATGGCCAGCGTGACCGCCAGGTTGCACACGGTGAGCGACTTGCCCTCGCCCTGCATGGGGCTGGTGACCAGCACGGTCGACACCTTCTGATCGAGGGTGAGGAAGTCGAGGTTGCTGCGCAATACGCGCAGCGATTCGGCGACGCTACTCTCTGGATCGTGCATGGCCACCAGCGGGCCGCTCTTCAGTGTGTTCTTGGAAAGGCGGGGCACGCGACCGACGACGGGCATCCCCAGCACCTCGGCCACCTCGCGGTGAGAGCGGGGTCGCGTATTCAGCTGCTCGAGCAGGAACGCCAGTCCGATGCCGCCGAAGACGCCCACCGCTAAGCCGAGGCCGGCGTCTCGTAGCGGCTTAGGCGACGAGGGCGACGAGGACGGCGTGGCCGCGGCGATCACGCGGTAGTTACCGGTGACGGTGGCCTCGGCGATCTGCAGGTCGCGCAACCGCTGCTGCAGCAGGATGTAGTCCGCCGAAGTATGGGTGGCTGGGTTGTCGTAGGCCTTCAGTTTGGTCTTGATGACCGACTCGGCCTGCTGGAGCCGCTCGCGCTCGATCTCCTTATTGCTCTCGATGAACTGCGTGGCGAATGCGTTGGCGATGCGCGCCGCTCGCGAAGGGTTGGTGTGCGCAGCCTCTACCCGTACCACGCTGGTGTTGGCGATCACCTCGGTTGTCACGTCGAGTTGAGGATCGCCGGCGTCCATCCCAAGGACCCCGGCCACACGACCCTTAATCTCGGCGCTACCCATAGTACTGGCGACGCTCTGCAGCTCCAGATTGATCTGATCGGAGCTCAGCCTGCCGGTGTCGCCCAGAGGGTTGGAGATATCGACTTGCTTCTCGTACTTGAGCTGTACCGCCGACGTGTACTGAGGGGTCCGGCTGACGGAGAAGACGGCGGCGGCGGCGGTGGTGAGCACGAGAAACGCGAGGATGAGCCACTTCCACCGCCCTATGACCCGCAGGGCATCCCGTAGGGTCATGGTGTCGAGTTCGCCTGTGTTCGAGTATGCCAAGAGCCTAGAAAGGGGCTAGGAGCTTGAGGGGTGACTTGAGAGGTAATGGTGTGCTGTTTCCACGGTGCGGTTAAGACCCCCCTCGTACGTTTGGTCAACGCAGTAGAGCAGGGGCATTCTACGTTATCGAGCAGCCGTCTCCCAAGTGGACTTTCCGCGCGGCGCTGTGACGCTCGGGTTCGTGGAGGGGTGTTGGGCCTCTCGTCGAAGTGAGGGTGACAAAAAGTGGTCTCTGGGCGATAGGGTCGTCTGTCATCTCGTTCGTCATCTAAGCCGAGAACTATAGTACAATGGGACCCGTTTCGTACTCAGGGTGCCGTGCTAGTTCGGAATTGGACGTCCGCGGGGTTCAACGGCTTCGCGGGTTGAGGGTGGGGATCCGGAGAATCGTGCCTGTCCGCGAAGTACTGCTCGACCGCGATGTTCGCGCCCCCGAGATCTTGGCGCCATGGTCCGTGCCGTGGCGCTATCTTCTGCGTCGCGCCGCCAGCGTCGGAGCGCTGTGCTTGGTCGATGGCATCGCGATCGTCGTCGCTATGGAGGCCGCGCGTGTGGCGTGGCTGCTGGCGGATCACCGGCTGTCGAGGCCATCGCCGTTCCTGTTGGTCGTCCTCCTCGTGAGCGTCTTCTCCTTGCTGGCCGTCAACGGTCTCTACGGCCTACGTGAGAAGCGGCAGCAGCGCCGCCGCGCGCTGTGGGGCGCCTTGTGGGTACTGGTGGGGATCGTCGGTATCTGGGGCGTGGTCGATCCGTGGAGCCTTGGCGGCATGGCGGTGGTCTGGGTGTTCGCGACCGGGTTCGCCTTCCTGCTGCGCGGCCTGTACGACGTGGGCTTGCACGTGATCTTCGGCTTCGACCCGGAGAGCAAGCGCGCGGTACTGGTTGGGTCGCTGCGGGCACTGCCCGCGTTCGCCGAGAGCATGCGGCGGTACTCCTCGTGCGCGGCCAGAATGAACGTGTTGGGCATCGTGGAGAGCGAACGGCGAGGGCGACGCCGGCGAGTGGAGACTGGAACGCGTGTCTTGGGAGAGCTCGCCGAGCTGGAGAACATCGTAGTGCGCGAGCATCCCGACGAGCTGGTGGTGATCGACACCCGAGTGGAGCGCGGACATCTGCTGGAGGTGGTCCGGCTGTGCCGCCGCCACAAGCTCAGCCTCAAGGTGTCGAATGCCGACCTGCGCTTCAGAGACGAGCTCATCAGCCTGATGCCCGAGGCGCCGCTGCCGCTGTTCGTCTCGGCGCCGAGAGAGCACAATGCGCTCGGCTGGATTCTGAAGCGCGGCGGCGAGCTCCTGCTCGCCGCCGCGCTCCTCCTGCTCACCCTGCCGCTGACCGTACTCATCGCGGTGGCCATCAAGCTGAACTCGCACGGGCCGGTCTTCTACATCGACGACCGGGTCGGCCTTGGGCAGCGGGTGTTCCGTTGCTACAAGTTCCGCAGCATGCGCGCCGATGCATCGCGGCTGCAGGCTTCGCTCGAGGCGCACAACGAGGCCGACGGCGCTATCTTCAAGCTCAAGGACGACCCGCGGGTTACACGCGTAGGCCGTGTACTGCGCAAGACGAGCCTGGACGAGCTGCCACAGCTCTTGAACGTGCTGCGCGGCGAGATGAGCCTGGTGGGTCCTCGTCCGCTGCCGCTGCGCGACAACGAGCTCATGGAAGACTGGCACAAGCTCCGCCACGTCGTGCTGCCGGGTATCACGGGCATGTGGCAGGTTAGCGGGCGCAGCGACGCGGGTTTCGCCCGCATGATCGAGCTCGATCTGGCGTACATCGACGGCTGGTCACCGTGGCTCGACCTGCGCATCCTGGCCAAGACGGTGGCCAGTGTAGCTGGCGCAAAGGGCGCGTACTAGAGCAGGAAAGTGCTGCGGGGAGGGGCGTCCCGCGAGCGGATGTGGAAGGGAGTCAGCGTGAAGACGGCGGTTGTTACGGGAGGGGCCGGCTTTTTGGGGTCGCATCTCTGCGAATACCTGCTCGAGAAAGGCCACCGCGTTATCTGCCTCGATAACCTGGACACGGGATCGCTGCAGAACATCGAGCATCTGCGCGACGACGCTTTCGACTTCCGCAACGTCGACTGCGTGGAGCACGTGGATGTCCAGGAGCGCGTCGATTACGTCTATCACCTCGCCAGCCCAGCCAGTCCCATCGACTACCTGCGTCTGCCGCTGCACACGCTCAAGGTTGGTTCGTACGGCACGCACAACGCGCTCGGCCTGTCGAAGTTCAAACGGGCTCGCTTCCTGCTCGCCTCTACCAGCGAGGTCTACGGCGACCCACTGATCCATCCCCAACCCGAGGAGTACTGGGGCAATGTGAACCCAATTGGACCGCGCGGCGTGTACGACGAGTCGAAGCGCTACGCGGAGGCTATGACCATGGCCTACCATCGTCAGCAGGGTGTAGACACGTGCATCGCGCGCATCTTCAACACGTACGGTCCGCGCATGCGTCCCAACGATGGCCGCGCCGTGCCGACGTTCGTACGCCAGGCACTGGCCGACAAGCCGCTCACCGTGTTTGGCGACGGCTCGCAGACGCGCAGCTTCTGCTTCGTAGACGACCTGATGGAGGGGCTCTACCGTCTGGTAACGAGCGGAGAGCACGAGCCCGTGAATCTCGGCAATCCCGCGGAGCTCACGCTCACCGAACTGGCCGAGACGGTCATCGACGTCGCGGACAGCCGGAGCGAGATCGTCTACTCGGCGCTGCCCATGGACGACCCTAAGGTACGACAGCCAGACATCTCGCGGGCACGAGAGTTGCTGGGCTGGGAGCCGACGGTCTCCCTGCGCGAAGGGCTGCGGCGAGTCGTCGCCTTCGAACGCAGTAACCGCCCGTACGTCCTCACGGGACTTGGCTAACAGCGACTGTTCCGGCGGCGCTTGCGCTGGCGAGATGGCGGGTGCTCAGCCGGCCGATCCGAACCAGGGCAAGCGGCAAGGACTCACGGCGGCTACCCTCCACGGCTTGAAGTGGAGCTACACGTCCACATTCGTGAACGCCATTCTGCAGATCGGGGTGACGGCCGTGCTCGCTCGCCTGCTGACGCCGAGCGCCTTCGGTGTCGTAGCTATGGCGAGCGTGTTTCTGCGCTTCGGCCAGTGCTTCGCGCAAATGGGCGCCGGCCAGGCCGTTGTTCAGCGTGCCGAGCTCACGA
>JAXGYV010000002.1:170000-278406 GCA_040772045.1 Thermoleophilia bacterium | reverse complement strand
CCGCCGCACTCCCAGCGCCCGTAGAAGCCGTACGGCCGCTCGAGCGTCTAGAACCCGATGTTCTCCACGCGCTCCACGCCGGGCACTCTGTCCTTCAGATGGCGCTCGACCCCATTGGTCAGCGTCATCTGCGAGAACGCACACCCAGCACAGGCGCCCTGCAGGCGCA
Organism: Thermoleophilia bacterium; assembly: GCA_040772045.1. GTDB lineage: Bacteria > Actinomycetota > Thermoleophilia > UBA2241 > UBA2241 > JAXGYV01. Next base: position 278,237 of record JAXGYV010000002.1, on the reverse strand, counting down.
CTTTGACCACACCGTCGACAACGTCGACGAGCTCGATGTCGCCGCCGTCTGCCTGCAACATCGGGCGAATGTCCATCAAGGCCTTCTCTACCTCGTCCCTCAGCTCATCCATTCCGCTTCACCTCCTCAGCGCTGCGAGCACCGCGCAAAACGCGATGCAATGGTGCCGCACACCCCCTCGCGCGCCGCAGTCCGCCCACCTTGTCCCCGGACGGACGCTGGCCGAAACGACGTCGCGAAGGTCCTGTTGATGCTATCAGGCTCCTGCGCTCACTCGCTCAAGGCCAGCTCGCGCAGCTCCTCGCCGGAGTGATGCAGGCATTCCAGCCCATTCGCAGTGACCGCCCAGGTGTTCTCGATCCCCACCGCACCCAGATCCGGCAGCACGAACTTAGGTTCCAGGGCGAACACCATACCCTCGGCGAGCGTGAGGTCGCTGGCGGCCAGCACCGGCAGCTCATCGAGCTCCAAGCCCACGCCATGCCCAACGAAGCGCACGCGCAGGTCCCCAACCCCCATGAAATACCGTTCCAGCCCCGCGGCTCGAGCCACCGCCACCGCCCGCTCGTAGAGTTCCCGGCACGATACTCCAGGCTGTGCGCACTCCACTACTGCCGCCTGCACCGCGAGAGCGACCGCGTATGCCCGACGTACCTCATCCGGCAACGGCCCGAGAGAGAACATGCGTGTAAAGTCGGTGATGTAGCCGCGCCGCACGGCAACGAAGTCGAAGACCACCGGCTCCCCCGCCTCGATGGCACGCATGCTCACCCCCTGCGCCACCGCGGCGCTCAACCCGGGGCCAGCGAGCGGTGTATCCGGGTACGAAGCCACCGTGCCACTCTGGCCGACGAGCAGCTGGCCGTAGAACATCTCCTGATTGAAACCTCGCATGCGAATGAAGCCCTCGTGGCCCAGAGCTCGTGCCTCCGCCTCCACTAGTCCAGCGAAGGCCGCCTCCGTAAGGCCGACCCGGAGGATCTCGGGAATGCGCGCGCAGACGCCATCGGCGATCGCCGCGCTCTGACGCTGCAGCTCGATCTCGTACGGCGACTTGACCGCGCGCTGCCGCATGATCTTCGCCGAGATGTCCACCGGCTCCACGCCAGGGAACAGCCCCAGGAGTCGATGGAGTTGAACCGCCGGCAGCACATCGAGCTCCAGCCCGAGACGCCGAACGACGCCGCAACGCTCCCGGACCAGTTCCGCCAAGTACCGCACAGAGGAGAGCGACTCGATCTCCCGCAGCGGCGACTCTCCGCGCGCCCGCGCGAACACGCGACGTACAAAGAGAACCGGCTCGCCCCGCGCGGGCACACACAGGTACGACTGTTGCACCGTGCCGGCGTAGTAGTACAGATCGGCGTTCTGCAGGATCAGTGCCGCGTCGATCTCGGATTCGAGAAGCGACCGCTGGAGTCTCGCGATACGACCAGTGATCTCCGCGGCAGGTGTACTCTGCTCGAAGCGCTCCCGCACCGTCGCGGCCGATCTAGAAGGTCACCGTGCGCACCACCACGAGCAGCACCAGGATACCCACGATGGTCCCTACAGCGGCGATGTCTTGCCGTTCGAACGGCGAGCGCAAGTCCTTATGGCCGAACACACTCAGCGCTTCCATGACAGCCATGCCCCCGAGCAGTCCTCCGACATGGCCCTGCCACGAGATGCCAGGCAGGGAGAACGTGAGCAGCAGGTTGATGACGATGAGGAAGCCCGTGCTGCGCAGCATCATGCCGGCTGCCGTGTGACGGTTGTTGAAGCTGTACACAAACAGAGCACCGAAGAGCCCGAAAATGGCCGTCGAAGCACCGATGACGAGTGATTCTCTTGGCCCGATCACGTACACCAGCACGTTGCCGGCGATACCGGAGAGGAAGTAGAGCAACAGGTACTTGACGCGCCCGGCCAGCATCTCCAGGTACGAGCCGACCACGTAGAGCGCCCACATGTTGAACAGGAGGTGGATGAGGTTGGCGTGCAGGAACATCGGCGTGAGCAGCCGCCAGTACTCTCCGTCGAGGGCCACTGAGGGCGGGAACAGCCCGCCCCAGAGCACGAGCCATCCGCCCGCGGAGCCCAGGAGCCCACGGCTCAAGCTCGTGGCCAGCTCGAGAAGGAAGACGACGATGTTGATGGCCAGGAGAACGCGCGTCACGGGGTTGCCTGACGCAACCCTCAGGCCTCCCTGCCAGCGCGCCCGTGTCTGCTGCCTGCTGATGACCGGCGGGCGGCGCTGCTGCCGCGCCCGCCCGCCGGGAAGCACGCGCAGGCCGCCGCGCTGCTCCGCCATGCACTCGGGGCAGCGAAAGCCAACCGGCGCCGGCGTCATACACTCGTAGCAGATGGGACGCCCGCAATTGGAGCACGACACCCCTGTCTCGCGCTGCGGGTGCCGGTAACAGGGCCGGACGTCCATGTCCTCAGGCCAGTCGAGATCGAACTCCTCGATGCCTTCCGGCGGCCGAGGCTCTCGACCACCACGCCCGTCAGGCGCCTCGTCGCTCACGCCACCACACTTTCCATCCGCATCGCGTTGCGGTTACCTCTGTCCCTTCTTCTCCGACTCAACTCGCTTCCGCATACCGTGGTCTTCGGCCCCGTGCAATCGTCCGCGAGAAGAACCGGAACCGAGCGTCGGCCAGCGATCGCGTGCCGGTCGGCTGAGCCGCGGTCGGCTTCTTGCCGTTTGGGCGCTCTTACCCACTGGCCGTCGTTCGAAAGCGTATCGCAGACTCGACAGAGTCCGACTGCCTCTTCCTCGGTAACCGTGCGCGAAGAGGAGAGCCGGCCGCGGTCAACTGATGGACGAGTCGGAGATCGCGTGGCCCGCCGCCGCGCGCTCCCATAGCTCATCGAACCATGCCGGCGGTCGCACGGCACGCCACCCCTCTACCTCGACGCACAGATGGCGGGTGTTCCCGCTGGCTACGAGTTCGTCAGCTCGCCATATCTCGTAGTCGAAACCGAACGTCGCACGGTGGCGCTCGCCCAGCCACACGCGTACCTCCAGGAGGTCGTCTACGCGACCCGGGCGGTGGTAACAGCACCGTGCGTCTATCGCCGGCATGACCAAACCGCGACGGCGGACCTCGCCGATCGGAACGCCGAGCGCACGTAGCAGTTCGACACGGGCCACCTCGAAATACGTAAGGTAGCTGCCGTAATAAACGACCCCTTCGCAATCTGTGTCGGCGTAGCGGACACGGACTGCCGTGGAGAACGCGGGGGCGAGCGAACGAGCTTCCTTCATGTTGGTCACAGTGTAGCAGACGAGCCCCGCGAGACGGTCCACGAAATAGGGGCGGGGCGGCGCCTGGTGCGCCGACCCGCCCCTACGAGAGCCTCAATACGAGACCGAGACTCTTGCTGGAGTTACTTCCCCAGCGTTGTCTTGCCCCCCGTGCCGAAAGCCACCTGGGCTGCCTCTTCCCAAACGCCCATGGCATAGTCCATAGCAGCATCTTCGATGTTCAGCGCGGGCAGGAAGCGCACGCAGTTGTCGAACATGCCACAAACCAGGGTGAGGACCTTGCGCTCGATACAGGCGTTCTTGAACGCCGCAGTGGCCGCTGGATCTGGCTCCTTGGTCCCCGGCTTCACGATCTCGATGGCATCCATGAGACCCATGCCGCGGACATCGCCGATGTTCGGGTACTTCTGCTGGAGGTCGGTGAAGAAGGCGCGGAGCTTCTCGCCTTGCTTGGCGGCGTTCTCCATCATGCCCTCGTCGCGGATCGCGTCGATGCCCGCTATGGAAGCGGCGCAGGCGACCGCGTTTCCACCGTAGGTGCCGCCCATGGTGCCCGGTTTGCACTTATCGAAGTACTCGGACTTGCTCACGATGGCCGACAGCGGGAACCCTGAGGCAATACCCTTGGCGATCGTGACGATGTCGGCGGTCACTCCGTAGTGCTCCATGCAGAACCACTTGCCGGTGCGGCCAAAGCCAGCCTGGATTTCGTCGATGATCAGCAGCGCGCCGATCTCATCGGCGATCTTGCGCACTTCGCGCATGAACTCGGCCGGCGGCACGATGAAGCCACCCTCGCCCTGAATGGGCTCGATGAGGATCGAAGCCACCTGATCTGGCCAACACTCGGTAGTGATGACCTTGCGCAGGTCGGAGATCGCATAGTCGACCGGATCCTCGCTGGCCGGGGTGCGGTACGGATACGCGTACCGGGCGTGGTAGATGCCAGCCGGCAACGGCTCGTAGTAGCCACGATACTGCGCCTTGGAGCAGGTGAGCGCCATGCACAGGTGCGTACGACCATGGAAAGCACCCTTGAAGGCGATCGTGACGGGCCGCTTGGTGGTCTGCTTCGCGAGCTTGACCGCGTTCTCGCACGCCTCGGCACCGGAGTTCACGAACATCACGTTATCGAGATTCCCCGGCACGATCTCGAGGATCTTGTTAGCGGCGTCTACGACAGTATCGCAGTAGAACATGTTTGCCTGAGCGTGGACGATCTTGTCCATCTGCTCTTTGGCGGCGGCGATGACCTTGGGATGCGTGTGGCCGGTGTTCACGACGGCGATGCCAACCGCCATGTCGAGCCACTTGTCGCCTTCCTTAGTCCAGAACCAGCTGCCCTCGGCCCGATCGACCACGACGGGGGCCATGCGCCCGGTGACCGATGGGATCGCCTTGTACTTGTCCTTCGCCATCTGCTTCTCTACCTCCGCTCGACGTTGAGATACGGCCTGCGCGGTGACACGTGACTGCGCGGTCGACGGAACTGGGAGAGGATTGGCCACCTGACGAGGTTCCTCTGCCCCATGCCGCCGAACTTTCCAACGGCGTTGTTCACTCTAGCAGAAGCCCTGCAAGACCCAGCAGAATTTCGGACAGTGGTCAAGTTTCTTACGCCCGGCTTAGCCATTCTGGCCAAGCCGGGCGTCCTCCCTCGCTTCCCTCGCTCGGTGCCACCGCCGAGCTAGCCGGAATACTGTCAGTGACGGCAAGACCCCCCGGGGCCCACCGGCGGTAACAGGTCCAGCGCGTAGGCACGCACCGTCTGCTCGACCGTCTCGCCAACACCTGCGTGCACAGCGATGCCGACGTGATTGAACCCCGCCAACGGCCGCCCACCGATACCCTCGACGACGATTGCGTCGACCATGTGCTCGGCCAGCAGCATCACGGGAGCCATACAGCCGCCCTCGGTATGCGGCAGGTTCTCGACAACCGTCACCTCTCCCAGTTGGCCATCGTTGACGCCGACGATCGTGAAGCATGTGCAGTGTCCAAAATGCCCGCTGCGACGCGCCGCGAGGCCACCTGGGGACTCTGAAGGTACCGCGACTCGCACAGTACGCTGCGCGACCTCGGCTGTCCGCTCACCACTCATTCCACCTATCTCCTTATGTTATGTCCGGTATTGCCGTTTCGTCCGCCTCTTCGTCGCCGTCCTCGCCGGTACGCGGTTCGGCCGTGGACGGCGTGGGCTGGCACCGCCAATCAGCGCCCCAGCCCGCGCCTCGTCCCCTCCGTCGGCGACCCCCACCGCGCCCCATTCCCGGGCCGACACAGGCGCGGACAACGCGAGATCCGCACGCTGGGCACGCGTCGCCCGGCGTGTCGGCCGTCTCTTGCTCGCCTCGCCGCCAGCGAGTGCCGCACACCTCGCAACAGCGAAGCTCGGCCACTTGGTAGACGCCACCGCCGATGACGAGGACCTTCCCGTTCACCAGTGCGTCGGCCACCTTGCGGCGCGCCGCCTCGAGCACTCTGCCCACTGTCTGGCGCGATACTCCCAGACTAGCGGCGGCCTGCTCATGGCTAAATCCATCGAGATCCACCAGTCGCAGCGCCTCGACCTCGTCAACCGTGAGACTCACTTGTTCTAGCTCGCGCGCGGGCACACCCGCGGGCTTGAAGAGCAACGCCCGGGGCAGCCGCGCCACAACCCTCTCGAGCGGAGGCCGGCCGGCCTTCATCGTCCCGCTTCCGCGCGATCGTCGTCTCTCCAACCTCTCATTTGGTCCGTTACGTCGATCGCCACACCATCGATGACGTCGCCGCCGCCGGCCTCCTCAGACTGCCGCACGGCCTCTCGCGTGCCTGGCGGATCAAGACGGAGGTACGTGGTACCTGCACGCCGCAGAGCGGCCAGACGCGAGGCGGCCAGCGACCGAGCGGCCCGGCGTAGCACCGGCCGCGCTACCCCCTCAGGATCACGTAAATCGTCCGCCAGGTAGGCGACCGCCGCGGCCGCCAAGCCAGACGCTCGAGCGCCGCGCGACGAGTGCGGATGAGTTCCGCGCCGCCGCCGGCGCCGCTGGGATATCTTCCCGCCCTCCGTGGACATACGGCCTCGACCCTCCTCTCTCAGACGGCACCTCGGCCGCGCCCCGTACCCCGTCCAAGCCCTCGGCCGCCGCCGCAACCTCGACCACCGCCGGCGCCATCGGCACCGCCAAAACCAGACCCCGCGCTGCCGGAGCTGCCATCCATGCCGCCGGCACGACCGAGTCCCGCATGCGCCGGCCCAGTGGCTTCCACAACAGACCGTAGCGTGCCTTGCTTGTAACGGTCCACCGCACTGGCCACGGTGCCACCCTCAACCGCGTACACGGCAATGCCCGCCGCCTCGAGCGTGCGAAACGCGTTCGGTCCAGCGGCACCCGTGAGCACTACTTCCGCTCCAATTTCGCTCGCCAGCCGCCCGGCTTCAATACCGGCTCCGTGTCCCATGGCAGTGCCCGGATTCACGTACGCCGACCACTCACCCGTCCGCGAATCGACCAGCACCAAGCTCGGCGCACGTCCAAAACGCGGATCTACAGGAGATGAAATATCCGGCCCTTGCGCACTCACTAGGATCTTCATGGTTGCATCACCTCCGCAGTGTTCTGCTCGACGTCTCCCCGTGAGCCAAGCTCCAGAATAGGCGTGATCGCCGACCGCAAGGCCTCCGCGGCAGCCGTATGACCGTAGGCGGCCAAGAACGGCCGGCCGCTGTCGCCAGACAACGCCACTCCCGGGTCCATGGGGACGGCGCCCAGGAACGGTACGCCGACCTCCGCCGCCAGAGCTTCCCCGCCGCCGGAAGTGAATACCTCGACCATGCCACCGCAATGAGGGCATACCAATCCGCTCATGTTCTCGACGATCCCCAGCACGCGGCATCTGAGCTCGCGGCAGAACGCGATCGACTTGCGCACATCGGTGATCGAGAGCTGCTGCGGCGTGGTGACCACTACGGCACCGTCAATAGCGCCGAGCAGCTCGAGGAGCGCCAGCGGCTCGTCTCCGGTCCCCGGCGGCGCGTCGACGACTAGGCAGTCCAGTTCTCCCCATTCAACGTCGGCGAGCAGCTGCTTGATCATCGAGAATTTGCGTGGCCCGCGCCAGATGATCGCCTGATCGTCCGACTGCAGGAAGAACCCGATAGACATCACCTGCAGGTTCTGGGTAAACGGCACAGGTAAGGCCGCACCGCAGTGGTCCCGGATCGGCGAGCCCTCGAGATGCAGCATCTTCGGCACGCTGGGGCCGTGCAGATCGATGTCGAGCAGACCAACTCGCAAACCCCGCTCCGCGAGCGCCACAGCCATGTTCACCGCCACAGTGCTCTTCCCGACGCCGCCCTTCCCCGAGAGCACGACCACCTTGTGGGCGATGCGCGCCATCCTGTCCGCCAGGCGGGCCTCCGTGTCGTCCGGTCGCGGTACGTGCGCCGGACACCCGTTACCGTCGACTCGTCTCTTCTGTGTATCACTCACCCTTGTCCTCATCCTCTCCAGCGAGTCTGTCTAGTTCTCTCTCGGTCCGCGCCCACAGCATCCGCATATCCTCAGCGGCACCCCCGCTCTCGCGCGTCCACTCCTCGTCTACCACACTGCCGCCGGCCACCATCGCTCTCGTAACAGCGCGGTCGTAGCGTATCGTCGACACGAACAGAGCACCCGCCTCTCGCGCCTGCGCTCGAACCCCTGCCGCTACCTCAGGGTTGAGGTCCGTCTTGTTGACGCAGACGGCGAAGGGGAGCCGGAAATGTCGCACCACGCCGACAACGCGGCCAAGATCGTGCCGGCCAGCGACCGTGGGCTCGGTTACTACCAGGACCAGCGAGGAGCCGGTCAGTGACGCGATGACGGGACAACCGATACCCGGCGCTCCGTCTACCAGGATAGTGCCAAGGCCACGTTCCTTCGCTACCCGACGCGCTTCCTGACGCACCAGACTGACCAACTTTCCGGAGTTATCCTCCGCCACGCCCAACTGCGCATGCACCAGCGGACCCCAAGCCGTATCGTCAACTGCCCACACACCGCTGACCACCGGTGAGAGACGCACCGCCCCCACCGGACACAGGCGCGCGCACAGGCCACACCCCTCGCAGTCGAGAGGATCCACACGCGGAGGGTCAAGCTGCAGCGCAGTGAAGCGGCAGTGCTCCACACACACCCCGCAGCTGGTGCAGCGTGCCGCGTCGAGAACAGCGCGCTTGCGACCCGAAAACTCGTGTCGCTCTCCGGACCGCGGCGCGAGCACGAGATGCAGATCGGCCGCGTCCACGTCGCAGTCGGCGAGCACCTTCTGAGACGCGAGCCGAGCGAAAGCGGCGGTGACACTGGTCTTGCCCGTCCCACCTTTTCCGCTGATGACGACGAGCTCTCTCACCGCGTCACCGCCCGAGTCCACTGCTCTCCACGCTGGCACACGGCGGCCAGCAGACCGCTGAAACGCTCTCGATAGCCGGGCACCACATCCACGGCCAACTCGCCACGAGACGAGGCTCCGGCCACCGCGCGATCGTCCGCGATCTCCAGCAAGATCTCTATTCCCTCACGCGCACAGTAGGCACGAAGCGCATCGTCGCCTACGTCGGCGCGGTTCGCTACAACCGCGAATGGACGCGTGAGGGCCCGCATGGCCTCCACCGCCAGCTTGAGATCGTGAAGGCCGAACGGTGTCGGCTCGGCGACCAACACCACCAGGTCAGACTCCCGGACCGCCTCGATGACAGGGCACGACGTGCCCGGCGGCGCGTCGATCACTACGAGATCCGCCCGCGGATCTGCATGAGCCTTCACCGCCTTGATCACCGGCGGCGCCTTCGTCTCGCCTACGTCGAGCAGGCCAGCTACCATGCGGATGTCGCCGGCGCGCCCAATTTGAACCTCGCCCGTGCGGCGCCTCTCTTCGACGATGGCCTGTTCCGGACAGAGAAGCGTGCAGGCTCCGCAGGAGTGACAGAGTTCCGCGAACACGAGAACAGCTGTGGCCAACGGAACGATCGCGCGAAACTCACAGACCTCGCCGCAGAGGCCGCACCGCGTGCACACCGCTTCGTCGACACGTGGTACGTTCAGCTCGACCGGCGCCGTCCTCTCGACCCTAAAGGGGAGGAAGAGCGAGCAGTTCGGCTCCTCCACATCGCAGTCGAGCAGTTGGACGCGCAGACCCTGGTCGACGGCCACGCGAGCGAGATTGGTCGCCACCGTGGTTTTTCCCGTGCCCCCCTTTCCACTGGCAACAGCGATCCTCATCGCCCTTCCGCCCCACGCGGCAGGGACACTCCGCCCACCGGCAGATCCGCGAGCACTTGCGTACGGTTCTCGCCTCTCACCATGTCGAGAGCCTGGTCCACCTCAGTCGGTTTCCAGACATTCCATGGCATCACGCAGCGCGCCCAACTGCTGCTCTAGCTGAGCAGCCTGAGCACGGAGTCGCGCGATCTGCGCTCGTCTGCCGAGTGGTTGCTGTTCAGCCGGGTCTTCTCCGCCCCACGCCCGCATACCCCGCTCAGCGCGTTGCCAGCCGGTGAGGCCTGTGGCGGAGAAGCGGTTGCGGCGGCCACGACCGCCCCAGTCACGCCCCGCGCCCCAGGCGCCTGGGTTCTCGTGGGCATAACCAGGCACGGCGTATCCTGCGCACAGCCCCATACCTCGACCTGTGAGCGGCCCCATACCTTGCGGTCCTGTTCGATCGCCACGTGGCATCTCTCCTCCTTCCATGCGGCGCCGCGAGACCCCCGAGTCAGCTCCAAGCGAGTCAGTTCCGAGCCTACGAGCGGTGCCAAGTTATAAGCATATGCTCATAATACTCCGGTAGCCGAGCGGCGCAACCCTTTGCAGCACCCAATCCCGACGGACAGACCACCGCTCACCGCCGCCGATTACTAAGCATAAGCTCAAAAATAGCCACCTCGTCACCTGTGTCAAGCGCCCTTACTCCACTTTGTCGATCCCCGATCAACAACCGTCACCAGATGTACCTCGCGCGCATTTGTGAAGACTTCCACTATCGGTTACCCTAGGCTCGTTCCCGCGAATGTTGCCTGCATAGACGCCTAGGCAGGCATCTCGGCACGACCAGTCGGAAGAGGAGGGGCGGTGTCCAAGATCTTAATCGTGGACGACGATCCAGACATTGTGGAAGCGGGCCGGTTGGTGTTGGAGAAGGAGGGTTTCCAGATCGGGAGCGCCTCCAGCTATCCGGAAGGCATGCAGCAGATCGAGGAGTTTCAGCCAGATCTGCTCATCCTGGATGTGATGCTGGAACAGCCAGACGACGGTCTGCGCATGGCGCGCGAGCTGCGGCGCCAGGGCAGCACCCTCCCCATCCTGATGCTCACCAGTGTGAACGCCGCTATGGGGCTCAATATCGATAAGGACGAGGAGATGGTTCCGGTCAACGAGTTCCAACCGAAGCCCGTGGACCCCGCCGCCCTCGTCGAGAAGGTCAAGCGCTTGCTCGCGCGGTAGGAAGGACACCATGCCGATCACCGATACCGATCGCCTGCGCGCCAACGTGCTCGCTCTCACGGAGCAGTACGGATGCAACCGCAGCGCGCTCATCCCGATTCTGCAGGAGGTCAAGAAGGCCGAGTGTGGCATCGACAGCGAAGCTATGCAGCTCATCGCCGACGTGCTGGACATCCACCCGGTGGAAGTCCATAGCGTGGCCAGCTTCTACGCCTTTCTGCAGCCAGAATTGCAGGGCCGGTACATCATCAGGCTCTGCCGTACCCTCTCCTGCGACCTACAGGGGAAAGATGCCGTGGCGACGGCCCTCCAGGAAGAGCTCGGCATCGGCTTCAACGAGACCACTCCAGATGGCGTATTCACCCTCGAGTGGGCCGCGTGTATGGGTATGTGCGACCAAGGTCCTGCGATGCTCGTCAACGACACGGTTTATACCCGCCTCACCCCGGCCAAGGTAGCCGAGGTTATCAAGGAGTGCCGAACCAGCCTGAACGCGGAGGTGCGCGCATGACCTGCCAGCGCATCGACACGCAAGGCAACCAGCTCACCTTCGCCAGCATTCCACCGAACGTCGGCCTCAAGGCCGCCCTGGCGATGAGCCGCGCCGACATCATCGATACCGTCCGCGACTCCAAACTCAAAGGCCGCGGTGGCGCCGGCTTCCCCACTGGCCTCAAGTGGAACTTCGCCGCAGCTGAAAAAGGCGAACCGAAGTACATCATCTGCAACGCAGACGAAGGCGAGCCGGGCACGTTCAAAGACCGCGTCATCCTCACCGACTATCCAGATCTCGTGCTCGAAGGCATGACCATCGGCGCCCGCGCCATCGGCGCGGCCTACGGCCTGATCTATCTTCGCGGCGAGTATGCGTATCTTCGGTCGTACCTCAATCACGTCATCCAGGCTCGCCGCGACGCCGGCCTTCTGGGTCAGAACATCGGCGGCGTCGACGGCTTCAATTTCGACGTCATCGTCGCTATGGGCGCTGGCGCTTACATCTGCGGCGAAGAGACCGCGCTCATCGAGTCGCTCGAGGGGTTCCGGGGCGAGCCCCGCAACCGGCCGCCCTTCCCCGTTGTCAACGGGCTCATGGGGCGGCCCTCGGTCGTCAATAATGTAGAGACGCTCGCTTGGGCCACCTGCATCTTCGCCAAGGGCGCCGACTGGTTCGCCGCCATCGGCACGGACGCGTCCACGGGCCAAAAGCTCTTCAGCGTCTCCGGCGACTGCGCGAAACCCGGTGTCTATGAGTTTCCCTGGGGCATCACGGTCGCTGAGTTGCTCGCTCAGGTCGACGGCGCCGACGCCAAGGCGGTACAGATCGGCGGCGCCTCCGGTCGCTGCGTACCCCGTTCTGAGTTCAGCCGGCAGCTCGCCTTCGAAGACATCCCCACTGGCGGATCGATCATGGTCATCGGACCGCAGCGCGACATGCTCGCGGTGGCGCGCAACTTCCTCGAGTTCTTCGTCCACGAGTCTTGCGGACAGTGCACACCGTGCCGGCTCGGCAATGCCAAGCTGCTCGAAGGCGTCGACCTCCTCGCACAGGGCGCTTGCAGCGACGAGTATCTGGAGGATCTGAAGAGCCTTGGCCAGACCATGCAAGTCGCCAGCAAGTGCGGCCTCGGCCAAACGAGTCCCGTCGCCTTCCTCTCCATTCTGGAGTACTTCGGCGACGAAGCACTCGGCCGCACACCAACCGTGCAGACCAGCGAGGCGTCCCGATGACACAGAGAATCCCGCTGGAGCGCCATCGCGCTCCCGTCAGCCAACTCGGGCAGACCGTTCCCCGGGCTGAGAACCCAGAAGCTATCGGCGCCATGGTTAGCGTCGTCATCGACGGCATCGAGACCAAGGTGCCCTTCGGCAGTACCATTCTCCAGGCGGCCGAGAGCGTCGGCGTCCGCATTCCAACGCTCTGCAACCACCCCGACCTCGACATGGCCGGCGTGTGCCGCATCTGCGTGGTTGAAGTCGAGGGCCAGCGTACCCTGCAAGCTGCATGCGCATACCCCATCACCACCGGCATCACCGTGAACACTCACACGCGTGCCGTGCGCGTCGCTCGCCGTCACGTGCTCGACCTGCTGCTGAGCGAGCACTACGGGGACTGCTATACCTGTGTGCGCAACGGTAACTGCGAGCTGCAGGCCCTCGCCGAGGAGTACGGCGTCGATGAGTTCCGCTTCGGGCATCCCACGGCACCCGTGACCGAGACGGACGAGTCGAGCTACTCGGTGATGCGCGACATGAACAAGTGCATCCGCTGCCGGCGCTGTGTGCGTACCTGCATCGACCTGCAGGAGGTCGGCGTCTACGAGGCCATCGATCGTTCGAACGGCACGCGCATCAGTACCTTCCTCGACAAGCCTCTCCTCGACGTGGTGTGCATCAACTGCGGGCAGTGCATCAACCGCTGCCCCACCGGCGCCCTCTACGCCAAAGACGAGACCGACGCGGTATGGAAGGCAATCGACGATCCCGCAAAGCACGTGGTGATCCAGACAGCGCCCGCTCCGCGCTCGGCCATGGGCGAGGCTTTTGGCCTCGAGCCCGGCACGCCGGTGACATTCGAGATGAATACCGCCCTCCGGCGGATCGGCTTCAACCACGTGTTCGATACCAACTTCACCGCCGACCTGACCATCATCGAGGAGGGCACCGAGCTCATCCTGCGCCTGTACAAAGCCCTGGTGGAAAAGGACGCCTCCGTCGCCCTGCCACAGTTCACGAGCTGCTCGCCAGGCTGGGTGAAGTACCTGGAGCACTTCTACCCCGAGTACATCCCCAATCTGTCGTCGGCCAAGAGTCCGCAGCAGATGTTCGGCGCGCTCATCAAGACGTACTACGCCGAGAAGCTGGGCCTCGATCCAGCCAACATCGTGAGCGTGGCGCTCATGCCGTGCTCGGCCAAGAAGTTCGAGTGCAATCGTCCGGAGATGCACGACAGCGGCTTCAAGGATGTCGATTACGGGCTCACCACTCGCGAGCTGGCGAAGATGTTCAAAGAGGCCGGCATCGACGTGCCCTCCCTGCCGAAGAGCGACTTCGACGATCCGTTCGGCACGGCCACCGGCTCCGGCGTCATCTTCGGAGCCACTGGCGGCGTCATGGAGTCAGCCCTGCGTACCGTGATCGAGCTGGTCACCGGCCTCAAGGTCGAGGACCTTTACGAACACGCCGACATCATCCCCGTGCGCGGCTTCGAGGGTGTGCGCTACGCGGAGATCACCGTGCCGCAAGTGGGCCCTGTCCCCGAGATCCTCGCCGCTCTGGTGCCCAATTGGGAGTGGCTGAAAGGCGCAACGCTCAAGGTCGCCGTGGCCCATGGCACCGCCAACGCCAAGAAGGTCATGGACAACATCAAGGCCGGCGGCAAGTTCAGCGAGTGCCACTTCATCGAGTTCATGGCCTGCCCCGGCGGTTGCCTCGGCGGTGGCGGTCAGCCGATTCCCACCACAGCCGAGATCCGCGCCGCGCGGGCACGCGCCATCTACGCGGAAGACAAGGTGTACAGCGTACGTAAGTCCTACGAGAATCCGGCGGTGGCGCGCACCTACGAGGAGTTCCTCACCGACGGGCCGTGCGGCCACAAGAGCCACAAGCTCCTGCACACCGACTACACGGCACGCGGCAAGCACATCTCGTAAGCCCTCGCGACAGCGAAGAACACGCAGGCGGGCGGCACGCTCCACGGGTGCCGCCCGCCCTTCTCGCTGAACACGGATGCGCACGGTCGCGACGCCTCGCTCGCCCTGTTTACACTGCCTTGGTAGTGTTAGGCGGTGACTATCGTGGTTCACCACCTCTGGCGTGGGTACATGATGCGATAATGTGCTCGGTCTTCTCGCTGAGGCCGAGCCGGGGCATCAACGTAGTGCGAAGAGGAGGAGCTCAGGCGCGTATGGCGGATACGCAATCGACCATCAGCTACGTTGACCCGTATCGCGACTCGCAAGGCATGGCGCCCCTCAGCCAGCAGGAGCGCGCGGTACTACGAGCCGTCAATCAGCGCATCGCCGCCAAGCCAGGCCTTGCCGCGGTCATCGACTACCTCTTCGAGGAAACCCAGGCCCTCATCCCCTGCGATCGCATCAGCGTCGCTTTCGTGGAGGAGGACGGGGAGCGAGTAACAAGCCAGTTCACCCGCGCCGCCTACGAGCCTCTGTTGCTGCGCACAGGCTACTCCGGAGACCTCAACGGCAGCTCACTCGGAGAAGTCCTGCGCTCCGGCATACCGCGCATCATCGGCGACCTGGAACGCTACCAGGCCGAGCATCCTCGCAGCCGCTCCACACGCCTACTGCTCAAGGAGGGGGTGCGCTCCAGCCTCACCTGCCCTCTCGAAGTAGAGGGACGCGTCTTGGGCTTCATGTTCCGCAGCTCGCGGCAGCCCGGCGTGTACACCCGGCGTCATGTTGAGCTGCAGGTGTCCATCGCGGAACGCCTGAGCCAAGCGGTGGAGAAAGCATGGCGTATCGAGCAGCTGCAGCAGGCGAACCGCGCTTACTTCGAGCTGCTCGGTTTCGTCGCTCACGAGCTCAAGAGCCCCGTCGCCTCCTTGGTAATGGACGCCCGCCTGCTGTCGCAAGGCTACCTCGGCGAGCTCGAGCCGCAACAACAAGCGAAGATCGAGCGCATGGCCCAGAAGGGCGAGTACTTGGTCGACTTGATCCGCGAGTATCTGGATCTCTCGCAGCTCGAGAGCGGAGACCTCGTACTCCACCTGCAACACAACGTGCCCTTCGAAGACAACGTGATCTCCCCAACCCTCGAGCTCCTTCGCACGCAGATCGAAGCGGCCAGCATGAGGCTGACTACCGACTTCCCGCTCACACCCACCCTCGTAGAGTGTGACCCCGGCCTTCTGCGCATCGCTGTAGCCAACTTCATCAGCAACGCTGTCAAGTACGGCAACCCGGACGGCGCGCTTCGCGTCACCGTTACTTCCGCGCCAGACCAAGTTCGCGCCAGCGTATGGAACGAAGGGCCAGGCTTTCCTCCCGAACAGCGTCACCAGTTGTTCCGCAAGTTCTCTCGCCTGGCAACTCCCGAGCTGAAAGCCCGGAAGGGTACCGGCCTTGGTCTGTACAACACCTGGCGGATCGTCCGTCTCCACGGAGGCCGCGTAACGGCCGAGTCGAAGCCGGGCGCCTGGGCCGAATTCACGTTTACCATCCCACAACCGATCGGCCCCCTCGAAGAGCCGTGACCCACCACGGGAGACACGTCATGACAACAGTGAGAGCCGCTGACGATTTCATCGACGAGACGGCCATCAGCGAGGCACTGGAGGCGGCGCAAGACAAAGAAGCCGGACACGTTCGCGAGATCCTGCGTAAAGCTCGCGAGCTGAAAGGCCTGAACATGCGCGATGTCGCCGTGCTCTCCTCGGTAAGCGACCCCGACTTGCTCCACGAGATGTTCGCTACGGCGCGCGACGTTAAGAACGCGATCTACGGATCTCGCCTGGTGTTGTTCGCGCCGCTCTACGTGAGCAACCTGTGCACCAACGACTGCGTCTACTGCGCGTTCCGAGCACGGAACAAGGAGCTCAAGCGGCGTTCCCTCACCCAGGACGAGATCCGGCAGGAGGTCGAGCTCCTGGTCGACCAGGGGCACAAGCGCGTCCTCCTGGTCGCCGGCGAGAGCTACCCTCGGGAGGGGTTTCAGTACGTGCTCGACAGTGTGGCCACCATCTACAGCGTGAAGCGCGGTAATGGCGAGATCCGCCGCGTCAACGTCAACGTGGCACCGCTCACGGTTGAGGAGTTCCGGGCCCTCAAGGCCGCCGGGATCGGGACGTACCAGGTCTTTCAGGAAACCTATCACCGTGGAACGTACCGGGCCGTCCACCTCGGCGGCAAGAAGCGGGACTACGACTGGCGCGTCACGGCGATGGATCGCGCGATGGAGGCGGGCATCGACGACGTTGGAATCGGCGTGCTCTTCGGGCTGTTCGACTGGCGCTTCGAGCTCCTCGCCCTCATGCAACATATCAAGCACCTGGAAGACGCTTTCGGCGTCGGTCCGCATACCATCAGCATGCCGCGACTCGAGCCGGCGCTGGGCTCCGACATGGCGTCTCATCCCCCCCGTCCAGTCGATGACATCGATTTCCGCAAGATCGTCGCCATCCTGCGCCTCACGGTCCCCTACACGGGCATGATCATGAGCACGCGCGAGACGCCGAACCTCCGTCGCGAGACATTCGCCATGGGGATCTCCCAGATCAGCGCGGGCAGCCGCACCAACCCCGGCGGCTATGCCGAGGACGAGCAATTCGACGAGGCGCAATTCCAGCTCGGCGACCACCGTTCGCTCGACGAGGTCATTCGCGATGTGGCCGAACTCGGGTACGTCCCCTCCTTCTGCACCGCCTGTTACCGCCTCGGGCGCACCGGCATGGATTTCATGGACCTGGCCAAGCCGGGCGACATCAGACACCACTGCGACCCGAATGCGCTGACCACCTTTCTCGAGTACCTGATCGACTACGGCACCCCCGACACACGCCACATCGGCGAGGCGCTCATCGACCGCAAGGTCGCCGACATGGATCCCGTGCGCCAGGCATTCACGCAGAAGCAGCTCGAGCGCGTGCGACAGGGTGTGCGCGACGTGCTCTGCTAACGCACGCCGGAGGATGGGATCAGAGCAGGACGAGGAGGGATCATGGAAGAGATCACCACCGAGCCACACATCATCATCGGCGTTCACATCACCAACCGCGCGCGGCACGCAGCGGAAGTCCAACAGGTATTCACGGAGTTCGGCTGCAACATCAAGACGCGGATCGGCCTGCACGACCTCGACGACAACGTCTGTTCAACGAGCGGAGTCGTGCTCCTCGAGTTCTTCGGCTCACAAGAGGAGGCTGAACAGATCCAGCGACGCCTCCGCGCCATCCAAGGAGTCGACGTCAAGCTGATGGTATTCGAACACTGAGACGCGCCGCGCGACTGACGGACCCGCGCGGCGCGGACCACAACACCAGCGCAAGGGAGACGCTGTGACCCCAGAAGGCCCCAGGACCGAACACGACCGGTTGGGAGATGTCGTCGTGCCGCAAGGCGCGCTCCACGGAATCTCCACCGAGCGCGCCCTGGCGAACTTCGCCCTCTCCGGACAGCCGGTACACCCCGACATCGTGGCCGCCTACGGCATGGTCAAGCTGGCGGCGGTACGTACCAACCAGTCGCTGGGGTATTGGGGAGACGATCCCGCCAAGATTGACGCTATCGAGCGCGCCTGCCGCGAGATGGCCGAGGGCGCGCTCACCATGCACGTCGTAGTCGACGCACTCCAGGGAGACGCTGGAGCCAGCGCGAACATGAACGTCAACGAGGTGCTGGCTAACCGCGCACTCGAGCTGCTCGACGAGCCACTCGGGGGCTACGATCGTGTGTCGCCCCTCGACGACATCAACCTGCACCAGAGCGCCAACGACACGTTTCCCACCGCGCTAAAGCTCGCCGCCATCTGGGGCATCCACCGCCTCGAAGAGCAGGTGCTCGCCCTGCAAGAGGCCTTCCAAGAGAAGGAACGGCAGTTCGCCCACATCGTCAAGGTGGGCCGTACCCAGTATCAGGACGCCGTGCTCACGACTCTCGGCCGTGAGATGAGTTCCTACGCCGAGGCCCTGAGCCGCGACCGCTGGCGCATCTCCAAGTGCGAAGAACGATTGCGCGTGGTCAACTTGGGTGGCACCACCATCGGCACCGGCTTTGCCGCGCCACGTCAGTACGTGTTCCGCGTGGTCGAAACGCTACGAGAGCTCACGAGCATCGGCTTCGCGCGCGCCGAGAACCTCGGCGAGGCCACGCAGAACGCCGACGTCTTCGTGGAGGTCAGCGGCATCCTCAAGGCCACTGCCGTAACCCTGATCAAGGTCTGCGGCGACGTACGTCTGCTCTCCTCGGGACCTCAAACTGGGTTGGGGGAGATCCGCCTGCCACCACGGCAAGCGAGCCCGGGACTCACTCCAGATGCGGTGTATCCCGTGATCCCGGATGCGGTGACCCAAGCGGGGCTCCTCGCAATGGGGCTCGACCAGGCGCTCGCCGCGGCGAGCGCCGGCGGAAGCCTCGAGCTCAATCCGTTCCTGCCACTGGTCGCCCACTGCCTCTTACAGGAGATCGGCCTGCTCGCCAACGCGGCTCTGCTCCTGCGGCGATACTGTATCGAGGGGCTCGAGGCCGACGAGCTACGCTGCCGCGCCCACGTGGAGGCCTCTACGGCGCTGGCCGGCGCCCTGGTTCCCGAACTCGGCTACGAGGAGGCCAGCGCGCTGGCCGACCGGGCGGTGGCGGCAGCACGCGGCGTGCGAGAGCAGGCGCTGCACGAGAGAATCCTGACGAACGGCCAGATCGACGCACTGCTCGGCGCCGAAGCGGTCACGAGGCTTGGTACACCGAAGGCCCTGCCCCGTAGCCACGGCCCCAGAGCAGCTAGGGCTCCTGGCAGGCGGGGAGAGTGAACGTTCCATGGGTCTCATGAGCACGCCGAAAGGCATGCGCCTGCACATCGGGCTGTTCGGCCGCCGCAACGTCGGTAAGTCGAGCATCCTCAATGCCATCACCCGTCAAGACGTGTCCATCGTCTCCGATCTCGCCGGCACGACGACCGACCCGGTGGAGAAACCGATGGAGCTGCTGCCGCTCGGCCCGGTGCTGTTCATCGACACCGCGGGTATCGATGACGTGGGTTCGCTGGGAGAGCTGCGTGCCCGCCGCACCATGCAGGTCTTCGACCGTACCGACCTCGGAGTGCTGATCACCGAGGCCGGCGCGTGGGGCACGTTCGAGGAGGAGATCCTCGACGAGCTCCAGCAGCGCGCCGTGCCCGCCGTGGTGGTCTTTAACAAAGCCGACGCCGGCGTACCCGCCACGATCCCCCCACGCGTCGCCGAACAGAAGCTCCCGGTCGTCCAGACCTCGGCCCTTACCGGCGCGGGCATAGCCGACCTGCGTCAGGCGCTCCTGGCGAGCGCGCCAGCCGACTTCATCGATAACCCGACCATCCTCGGCGACCTTGTGGGGCCAGGCGGGATGGCCGTGCTCGTCCTGCCCATCGACAAGGAGGCGCCACGCGGGCGCCTCATCTTGCCGCAGGTACAAGCATTGCGCGATCTCATGGACAGCGACGCCATGGCCTTGGTGGTAAAGGAGCGTGAGCTCAAAGAGGCGCTCAGTCGGCTCAGCGAGCCTCCCTCGTTGGTGGTCACCGACTCGCAAGCCTTCCTGAAGGTCGCCGCGGACACACCGCCCGACGTACCCATGACCAGCTTCTCCATCCTCTTCGCCCGCTTCAAGGGCGATCTGACGACCCAGGTTGCCGGCACCATGGCGGTCGAGCACTTGCGCGGCGGGGACCGTGTCCTGGTGGCCGAAGCGTGCAGCCACCATCCCATAGGAGAAGACATCGGCCGCGTGAAGATCCCGCGCTGGCTCACGCAGTACGTGGGCGGCAGGCTCCAGTTCGATACGGTGCAGGGACACGATTACCCGGAGGATCTCTCGCCGTACAAGCTGGTGATCCACTGCGGCGCCTGCACCATCAACCGGCGCGAGATGTTGCAGCGCATCGTCCGCTGCCGCGAGCAGGGCGTGCCGATCACCAACTACGGCCTGGTGATCGCCTACAGCCTCGGCATCTTCGAGCGCGCGTTGCAACCCTTCCCCGCCGCGCTGGACGTCGTCCATCAGGTTCTGGCGGAGACAGAGGTGGCACACCCTGCCGGGCTCTCTCCAGCCGCCGGCATCAGCGCCGCCGGTTTCCGCGACGATACGTGCTGAGACGGCGGAGCGAGCTCATGCCTCCCGCTCCGTTGCCTCCTCGCGCCGCCGTCGACCCTCCGCTCAGCCACGCCGAGATTGAGGCGTGGCTGCAGATCGAGGACGAGCTCGCCCTGGAGTCGCTCTGGCAGGCCGCTGATCAGGCACGTGCACGCTTCGTGGGCCCTCAAGTTCATCTGCGGGGGCTCGTCGAGATCAGCAACTACTGTGCTCGCGGTTGTACTTACTGCGGCATCCGCGGGCCAAACCGCGGCGTGCGGCGCTATCGTCTGCCCGCCGAGGTCATCGTCGCGTGTGCCCATAAAGCGGTCGAGTTCGGCTATGGAACACTCGTGCTGCAGAGCGGCGAGGACTACGGCATCGCCACCGACTGGATGGCCGAGGTAATCCGTGCGGTGAAGCGCGAGGCCAACCTGGCCATCACCCTGAGCCTGGGCGAGCGGCCGGAGCAGGACTTGATCGCCTGGCACAACGCCGGCGCCGATCGCTACCTCCTCCGGTTCGAAACCTCTGACGAGGCCCTCTACCGGCGCATCCATCCCGACCTGGCGGGTCGCGTCAGCGATCGGCTGAGCATATTACAGACGCTGCAGCAGATCGGCTATGAAGTGGGCACGGGCATCATGGTGGGCATCCCCGGCCAAACGTACGCCTCGGTGGCCGACGACATCACGCTGTTCCGCGGCATGGACATGGACATGATCGGCGTCGGCCCCTATCTGCCCCACCCCGCCACCCCCTTGGGACAGGAGTTCGTGCGCCGAGCGAGTTTAGGCGACTGGGTGCCCGATCAGGTTCCCAATACAGAGACCATGACGTGTAAGGTGATCGCCCTCACCCGACTCGTGCGACCCGACGCGAACCTGCCGGCCACCACCGCCCTCTCGCTGGCCGACAAGGAATCAGGCCGCGCGCACGGCCTGCGCCGCGGGGCCAACGTGATCATGCCGAACCTCACGCCTCTCGAGTGTCGC
This sequence comes from Thermoleophilia bacterium, assembly GCA_040772045.1. Lineage (GTDB taxonomy): Bacteria > Actinomycetota > Thermoleophilia > UBA2241 > UBA2241 > JAXGYV01. The sequence continues at coordinate 256,747 of JAXGYV010000002.1, read as the reverse complement.
TTGAAGTACGAGATCTACCCCGAGAAGGCGGCGGTCCACGAGACGGCCGAGGCCATCAACGAGAGTCTTACGACCCTGCTCTCGTCGCTCGGCCGCACTGTCGGCGTAGGTCCCGGCGGCCGTGACGATGCCGTGCGGCGGCGTCGCTGACATCACGTGGTCTTCGTACGGGCCGCCGCACCCAATCGAGGCACCTAACGCCCGGGACCCTTCACCCTCGTATGCAGCAGGGCGCGTCGTCGAAATAGGCTGCGCGCCTCGGCGCAGGTGCACTCTCCCGCCGGCCTGCTGCAACTCGGCGCCCTCAGGCTCGTCTGCGACGGTCACATCGGCTATACTCGCCGTCGCGGCGCTTCAGCCGCGGCGTCGGGGTGTGGCTCAGCTTGGTAGAGCGCACGGTTCGGGACCGTGAGGCCGGCGGTTCAAATCCGCCCACCCCGACCACTCGCCTCCCCTCCAACTCATCCTCCAGACCCCGAGGGTCGCCGTACACCATTCGAACAACATCGCTCACGGGAGCAGCGTGCGGGAGCGGCAGGAATCGCAGCGGGGACATGCCGCCGCACACCGTCTGGGCAGCGCTCGCTAACGGGCTCTCGCGACGGCGGGACAGCCGAGTGCTTGAGGAGACGCACAAGGCGCGGCAAGCGACCAGCCGCCACCGGCGCGAGCCGCTGGAACAGTCAGGAGAGCGTGATGATCCTCGGATCGAGACCCACGCTGTCCACCGCCACCAGCGCGATGCTCGCCTGGCTGCCAAAACGTCGGGGACCAGCGCTCCCGGGGTTCAGGTACAGCACCCCGTCGTGCCAGTCCGCCGACGCGTGGTGTGTATGACCGGTGACTACCAGATCGTAGCCCTCCCGCGCCGGATCTTGGTGCCGCGCCATGATATCGCGCTGCGTGTGCGCCACGAGAAAGCGGATGCCGCAGACTTCTCCACTCGCTTCATGAGGCAGCTGATCGAACAGCTCACCCATGTCCATGTTACCGGCCACCGCGGTAACCGGCGCTACGGCGCGCAGCGCCGTGAGCACCTGCACCCCACCGACGTCGCCGGCATGGATGATGTGATCCACGTGGGCGAAGTGGTGCAGCACGTCCGGCACCAGAAGCCCATGCGTGTCCGAGAGCACCCCGATGTGCACCTTGCCCGCGCTGCGCTTCCATTTGTCGCTGGTGTTCATCCGCGTTCGCTCACCTTCGGCGATCCACTGACGCCCGGCCACGCCGTTCTCTCAATTCACCGTCCGCGTGGCGTCACCTTCTCGCTGTCGCGCAGCGACCGGCTTCTGCAGTAGGATTGCACTCTATGCGTGGCTTGGCGGGCAAAACGGTCGTAATTACCGGCGGCGGCAGCGGTATCGGCGAGGCCGCGGTACAGCGCTTTCGCGACGCCGGCTGCCAGGTGCATGTTCTCGACCTGCGACCCGGCCCCGGCATTCTCCCCACCGACGTCGCCGACCTCGCTCAGGTGGAGCGAGCGTTCGCGCAGATCGGACCCGCCAACGTCGTCATCAACTGCGCCGGCATCAGCTTCCGTACGCCAGCGCTCGAGTTGGCCCCAGAGCAGTGGAATCGGGTTCTCAACACGAACCTCACCGGCGTGTTCAACGTGTGCCGCACCGCCGCCCGCGACATGCTCCAGGCAGACGGCGGCATCATCATCAACGTCGCCTCCACCAACGCCTTCTTCGGGTACCCGTTCTACACCGACTACAACGCCACCAAGGCGGGTGTAATAGCCCTCACCAAGACGCTCGCCGTCGAGTGGGCTCCCGCCGTACGCGTGGTCGCCGTTTGCCCAGGGTACGTGCTCACTCCCATGCAGAAGGCAGAGTACACACCAGAGATGATGGCGGCAGTCAATGCCCACATCCCTCTCGGCAGGCACGCCCTCCCCGAAGAGATCGCCGCCCTGTTCGCGTTCCTCGCCTCCGAGGAATGCCCCTACTTCACCGGCACGGCGCTCATCTGCGACGGCGGCGAGACTGCCAGCACGGCCGCGGGTGCCGGCCAGCTCGACTAGCCCCTCCGTCTTGCGTAATCAGGCCACGGCACGATGATCGTCAGATTCTTCGCTGGCCTGCGCGACCTTACGCACGAGAGCGAGCTGACCCTCGATACTCCAGCTCGCGACGTCTCCGAGCTCACCCAGATCCTCGTCAGCCGCTACGGCGAGGATCTCCGCGGCGCGCTCGTCGACCCGGACGGCGCGCTTCGCGCCACGGCGGTCATCCTGGTGAATGGCCAGAACATCCGCCTGGACGCCGGGCTCGCTACGCGGCTTCAGGCCAACGACGACATCGCGATCTTTCCTCTTGTGGCCGGCGGCTAGCGGCGACCGTACGAAGGGGTCGTCAGGCCGACGAGCGAGGCCGCGGCCGCAGGCCGGCGAGCAGGGCAGGGATCAGGCGAGCATATGTCTTGGCGCCCGCGACGATGCTGCTGAGGTCGACCGCCTCGTCGACCCCATGGATGGCAGAGACCACGGGGCCGTAGCAGACCGCGGGAACCTTCGCCTGGTTCACGTAGAACCGCGCATCCGAGGTGGAGGAGGTGTGGAGCACTCGTGGCGTCGTCGCATGCGCGGCGCTGTGGGCCTCGGCCACCGCGGTGACGAGTGGGTGATCAACCGGCAGTGCGTGCGGCTCGGCCCGCAGACCCGGAAACGCCAGCCGCGTGGTACAGCCGGCGCACGCCGCGTCGTGTTCCAGCCGCGCCACCGCATCTCGGATTCGCTCCTCCATGGCCGCCGCCGACAGCGGCGCTGGAAAGCCGATCCGCATGACGCCTCGGGCACGAGTGGGGACCGACGACGGCCAGTCACCCGCCTCGGCCTGTCCGAGGTTGGCGTTGTAGTACACGTGACGGGCGCGAGCGTCCACGTCGCCGGCGGCGGTCTCGGCCGTCAGGTCGACGATGGTCCGCGCGACGGCAGTCAGCTGGTCGAGAGGGTTGGCGCTCCTGCGGCCGCCCGCGTGCGCGCCGGACCCAGTGACCTCGATCTCGCACCACAGCACTCCGATGCCGCTCACATCGATGTTCAGGTCGGTGGGCTCGGGAAGAATCGCGACATCGGCCGTAACGCCAGCACGAAGCGTCGCCAGCGTGCCGTTCCCCGAGCTTTCCTCCTCGGGCACGACCACGAAGCTGATGCGCCCGCCCAACGCGTTATGGTCGTGCAGGGCGTGAAGGGCCAAGAGGGCCATCACGAGGCCCCCCTTCATGTCTCCCGCCCCGCGGCCGACCATCCAGCCGTCGCGGCGGAACGGAGCGAAGGGCGCGCCGGTCCACAGCGAGGGATCGCCCGCCGGAACCACATCGATGTGACCGTTGATGAGGACACTCGCCGCGGATTCGCCGCTCCGCTCGCACACGAGTGACGACCGGCCATGGAGCGAGGAGCAGGGCCGTCCGGCGCCCGGTAGCTCGGCGAGGTCGGCTGTCAGCGGGATCCACCGCGAAGCGAACCCTAACGTCTCCAGCCGTGAGGCGAGCAGCTCCTGCGCCGCCCGTTCCTCACCGGCGACGCTAGGGACACGGACCAGCCGCTCGAGAAACCCGAAGTACTCTTCGGCACGTTGCACGACAGCAGCATCGATACTGTGCCACGGCAGCCGGACTGTCGGTGAATCGTCCACTCTGGCGAGTAGCTTAGGAGATCCATCGCCGGAGAAGCAAGATGCGTCAGGTACCGCCCCCCGCCTCAGGAGGCTGCAGCACCCGCGGCCGCTCTCCCCTCAACGGGGGGAGAAGGAAAGCCTGGGAGGCGGTGGGAAGCAAGCGCTTGGGTAAAAGAGGCATCTCCTCCTCATCCTTGCCTTGCTTCCCACCGCTTAGCTTGCGAGGGGTCCCCCGGCGCCCTTTAGTCGGCCGTGTAGAGGCCGATCGGCTCGCCGGTGGTATCGACGATGATGCTCTTGACCTCGCGGAACTCATCCAGGCCGAAGGAGCCCATCTCGCGGCCCAGGCCGCTCTGCTTATAGCCGCCCCAGGGCAGCTCGGCCGGGCTCCAGAAGAAGGTGTTGACCCAGACCGTGCCGGCGCGCAGCGCCTTGGCCACGCGCAGCGCCTTGGAGGTATCCTTCGACCAGACCCCGGCGGCCAGGCCGTAGATGGTCCCGTTGGCGATGCGCAGCGCCTCCTGCTCATCGGCGAAGGGGATCACCACCAGTACCGGGCCGAAGATCTCCTCCTGGGCGATGGTCATCTGGTTCTCGACATCGGCGAAGATCGTGGGCTCAAAGAAGAAGCCCTTCTGGGTGGCGATCCGCTGACCGCCGCAGAGCAGGCGGGCGCCCTCCTGCAGGCCGATGGCCACGTAGCGCTCGGTGGTCGCCAGCTGGGCGGCCGAGGAGAGGGGGCCCATCTGCGATGCCGGGTCGCTGCCGGGGCCGACCGTGATGGCCTGGGCGCGCGTGGCAAGCTCGGCCAGAAACTCCTCGTAGATGGCGCGCTCTACCAGGGCGCGCGAGCCGGCCGAGCAGACCTGGCCGGCGTTGGCGAAGGCGCCCCAGAGCACGCCCTGCAGGGCGGCCTCCCGATCGGCGTCGGCGAAGACGATGTTGGGGCTCTTGCCGCCCAGCTCAAGGCCGACCTTCTTGATGTTGGCGGCGGCGTTGCGCATCACCTGGCGGCCCACCTCCACGCTGCCGGTCAGGGTCACCATATCGACCAGCGGCGAGGCGCTTAGCTCCTCGCCGACGGTGCCGCCGGCGCCCACCACGACCTGAAAGACGCCCTCGGGCAGCCCCACCTCTTGGAAGATCTTGGCCATCTCCAGGGTGGTCAGCGGCGAGATGGTGGCCGGCTTCATGATGATGACGTTGCCGGCCGCTAAGGCGAAGGCGAACTTCCAGGCGCCCAGCATGAGGGGGAAGTTCCAGGGGGTGATGCCCACCACCACGCCGACCGGCTCGCGGGCCACGGCGGCGAAGGCCTCGGGGGCGGCGATCTCGACCTGCTCGCCGTGGTGGCCCATGATCGCCCGCGCGGCCGTGTTGAGGGCGGCGAGGGTATCGCCGATATCGCCCTGGGCATCGCCGAAGAGCTTGCCCATCTCCAGCGTCTCCAGGCGGGCGATCTGATCGCCGCGCTCCGCTAACTTGGCGGCGGCGGCGAGCAGGATCTCGGAGCGCTCCAGGGCGCTCATGCGCGGCCAGGGGCCCTCATCGAAGGCGCGGCGGGCGGCGGCGATGGCCAGCTTGGCGTCGGCGACGCCGCCGTAGGCGACGGTGGCGACCACCTCTTCGCTGGCCGGGTCGATGACCTCGATGGTCGCGCCGTCACATGCATCCACCCACGTACCATCGATGAACATCTGGTAGGTGTTCTCTGCTAGGACAGCCACTTGCTCTCTCCTCGGGTTGGTGGGTTGGTGGGAACGAGGCCAGAAGAGCATATCCTCCGAGTTACACTTCTCTCCGAGTTGCCCTTCTTCGTCAGTGAGCTTCAGCGACGGCAGGTCACCGCAACACGAGACAGCACGATAGACCTTCCCTCACCCGCCGCTTGACCGAGAAATCGAGAGCTTGAGCGTATGCAAGAAACTCTCTCGACTCAGCCACTGAACGGCCTCTCTGGGAACGACTCGTCTCTTCTGTTCTATCGACCCCCCCGAATCGTGAATCCGTGAATCAATCAACTGAACACACCTGTCGCACGGCCCTCATGCGACGACAAGGATTCAAAGCGCGCTGAGGAAGCCACGCGCCGAGCCCCTCGGCGTTGTCGTGCCGCAAAGAAAGGTGCCGCCAGCCTCACTCGATCACGAGTTGCCATCGCACCTCGATTGACCTCTCGTACGGCAAACAACCTATCTCAGCACCCTCATGGCCATCCAACCCCGCAGCTCGTACCACAGCCACAAGCTGACGAGCGGGTCACGTGACCTGCGCATCGATGTCTCTAGACAGCCGGCGAAGATGACCCTCACTCTACCAAACGTACGGCGGATGGCGTTCGGAAGAGCCGCTGTTGAATCTCAGGTGCGGGGTCGGCATGACGACGCACCTGAGCGCGTATCGCACCGCTGCTAAACGGCCCTGAAGACTCCAGCAGAAACAGCTCCACATCCCAAGCGCCCGCGGGGGAGCGCGAGGACGTCATGAATTCACCCTGCGAAACACGCCGCTCCAGGGTGAAGTAGGTCAGGTAGCGCTCCCAGGCAGCGATCGTCGCGACCAGCACTGTCCCGATGCGGAGGAGCGCGACGAGCGCCATAAGCGGGTGCGAGGGTGCGTCTGCCCGAGTAGCTGTTCCCTCACAGACGGCGCTCCTTTCCCCTATAAGCCGCGCCGAGGTGCGACCCCTAGAGAGGTTGCGAGGCTAGCGTGCGGGGGCACCCTCGCCGGAGTTGGCCGCCTCGCAGCCGAGCTGCCGCAAGATGAAGGGCCCGGCCAGCTCGCCGGCCAGCTCCAGGATCCAGTCGAGGTTGAGCAGGTACTGCTGCTGCTGATCACACTGCAAGCCGCTTTCTGGCAGCCAGCAGCCAAGCCACGCCAAGAGGTCCTTCACCCGCTGGTAGATCACACCGCCCTCCGCCTGTGCCGCCTGCAAGAGAGCCTCGGCGCGCTGGGGCCAGTCGGCGAAGTAGCGGTGCCGTCCGTCGCTTGGCAGCTTGACGGTGGAAAGATCGACGCCGTAGATGAAGCTCACTCCCCAGAGGCGGGCCTCAGAGAAGTCGACCTCGTGCATGCGGTTGGGCCGCAGGCGGCCGCACAGGTAGTCGAAGCGCTCAAACGCATCGTCGAGCCGGTCCCATCTGGCGCTGCCGAAGGTCACATCGTCAAGGACGCCGCGGAAGGTGCAGCGCGCAAAGGTCGAGGAGAACAGCAGAGCGCCGCCGGGAAAGCGGCAGTCCTCAAACAGACAGTCGGTAAACATGCCGTGGTAGATGCGGGTATCGGAGAAGCGAGTGCGCACAAAGCGGCAGCGCTCATAGCGTGAGCCATCGGCGCCCAGGTCGCAGTCGTAGAAGCGCGTGCCGACAAAGCTGCAGTCGCGAAAGCTCGAGCCGCCCTCTGTGAAGAGCTCCAGGCGAGCCTCATCGAAGCAGACGCGCGTAAAGCTTGTGCGGCGCACATCCACCTCCTCGATCTGGCAGCGGCTCAGATCCACGTCGCGAAACTGACTGCGGCGGACCAGCGACAGCGCCAGCGGGATACGCTTTGCTTGCCTGCGCGGCTCCGCTGAGGCTGCGTCCCTGGCCGTTAGGCCGCTGATGGAGGCGTAACGCAGCTTCGTGGCGCTGACAAGCTGCTCGGCGGTTGTGATCTGGCGCATCTTCACCACATTCGGTAGGACATCACCCGGAGGTTCGGATAGCCGGGGCGACCAGATTTCTTTGCATGGTCTGCGACAGTCCGCGCCCTGGAGGTCGTCACATCGTAGCTTAAGAGTTTGCAGCGATGGAAGAAGTCGGTACCCCAGTTAGCCTGCCGTGGCCTGATGGTGCGCTTCGTAATGGCGCTCACTAACGACACCCGAGGCTCGTCAACACTTCGCCAACCGCGGGGTGCCACGGCCCTTGGGTAGTCTCGTAGGAATCGTTCAAGGTGCGCACGCCCCTGCGGGATCTCAAGATCATGCTTGAGGACCGCAAGGTAAATGATCGGCGGCAGGTATTTCCATCGCCGCACGGTCTTCTTGGTTAGGAATGCGACCAGCGCTTCGCCTTGCTGTGCATGCGCATCAGGAAGGGCGCAAGCGCGGCAACCGCCTGAACGACTGCCTCGGGTGTTTGCGGATCATTCAGCGGCCACCACATCCGTATCGCCCATCAGATAGCCGATTCGAGTTCTCACCGTACAGGACGGCTCGTCAGTTGGGCTTGGGGGTCGCCTCCCCAGCAGTGTCTGTAAGCATTCGGATCGGTCACGCCCACATTCGCCGTTACCCATCTCCCCCTGGCCCACCTGGATATCAATCGCATCGATGAAGGAACCGGACATTGCGGTTCAGGGTGTGCTGTGCCGCCAAAAGCCGTGCGGTGCAAGGACTTCATGGAGCTGGCTGATGATCGCTGTCGTACTCTTACTCATTGCGAGTGCCCTGCGATCCTTTACTCGACGACGTAGACGCTCAGGGTGTCAGGAGCTTCTTTAGCTGCGCTGGGGTGAAGAGCTGGCCGACCTCGAGGCCTTTATGAAGCCCTCTACGCCTGGACCGTAATCCAGCCAGCTAAAAACACCGCCGCCTCGCGTCCTTGGTTATCTCCACCGCGAAGGCAAGCCCTGGGGGCTTTGAACATCAGCCGCACGATAGTGCCTGGTCCAAGCGGCTTCTCAAGCTTCTCGCTGGCACGCTGCAGATCACGCACCCAGCCGCCGGGACAAACCCCATCCAGCCCTGCTCGCAGTCGAGCACCAGCGACCATGGTCGTTTAGACGAACCCCGAACTCGCTCACCGAGCGGCCGTCCTTGACCATGGGCACAACAAAGCCGTCCTTTAGCATGGCGATCGGCCACATGGCTGCGAACATGTTGCCGGTAGCCGCGTGGAGATCGTCGGGCAGCACCCACTGGACCAACATCCGGTAGTCCCGCGAGATTGGCACAGGGTCATCCGGCGTCGTTCCTTGGAGAGCCTGTCGCGCCCGGCGGTTGAGAGCATCGAATGCCACGTGCAGTGCGCGCGGGAACAGCCGCTTGGCCGCCTGCTCGGCCGTCTCGCCGTCGGCCGCCACACCGGGACCCGCGTTGGGCGTTACCGTGGGACTGGGGCCCAGAGGAAGCGGAGGAGGCGTGTAGCCAAAACAGCCGGCGAGAAGCAGGACGGCGATAAGGCAGGCGGAGGCACAGCATGCCTGCGCCTGGCCTGTCGGAACTCCTTGCCGCTTGCTCTTACCCGACATCGCCGTGAGTGCACACGTACCGGAGAATCGCATACCCACCTCACGAGGAAGAGGTCTCGGCTGGCTTGTCGGCAAGCATCTCGGTAAGCGAACTCTCGATGAGCGCCCGACCGTACACCGTGTCCTTCTCGTAGCCACCGCCCTCGGAGTCTACGAGTTCCTCACTCTCAAGGAGCGTGATATCGCTGTCAGAGTAACGCCGCAGATAGGTATGCCGACGCGGGAGGTCGACTCGTACGAGCAGTGGCACCGGCCAATCCTTGCGAGTCCAGCCCGGTAACTCTCCGATGACGGGCCAGCAGCCATCGCGTAGGCCGAGGTCGTGAATTAGCGCGATCACGATCGCGCCGGCGGCGCGCAGGCCTTCTAGCTCCGGCAACCGTGGCTGCTTTGAGCGCCTTGGCCCGAACAAGTAGGCCAAGATAATGCCGGGCGACTGGGAGGTGCGGGCAACCACGCCCACCGCCCATCCTTTGTCCTCGAGCGGAACGCAAAACCAGGTTCCCTCGCCGTAGTTGAGCGGCTGCGCCACTAGGGAGGCTGCGGTACGCCGCAGAGAGCTAAGATCGGCGGCCAGTCTGCGCCGGACGGCCAAGCGCTCAGCCTCATCGACCACGTCGAGCAGCAGGTGGTGAAGCGTGGTATCGATATCGTCGGGGACTACCTCGGGAACCGCTACATCAACCTCAAGGTCGGCGTTCTTCCCTGAATAGGATCCCGTACGGATACCGACGAACTCCGGCCGACAGACGTTGCCGGGGACGTGGAAAACAACAGTGAGCTTGAGGGGCGATTGTACGCCCACCCTCGCCTTCTCTACCTGGGACATGAGGCGACTGATGCCCGCAACCCATAGGCGGGTACTCATGGTATCGCCGCCGATGATCGCGCCGATCGAGAGAACAGAGACCGCTTCGTTCACGGTGATCTTCCTGCCATTGCCGCTCCTCATGCGTACCGAGCGTGATCCCATACGTCCTACCTGCGCGAACTCTCTCCCCTGCCCTCATGAGACCCACGCAGTGCGCGGATCGAGTCCTCTCCACAGATCAGAAGTTGGGCACGTCCGCGAAGAACCTGGCAACATCGTAGTTGCCGATCAAACGCGCTAGCCCGACCGGCGTCTGGCCCGAACTGTTTGGGTGCAGTGGATCCGCGCCCGCCGCACGAAGGAGCTCGATGATGCCACCGCGACCTCGCGAGTTGAACACCGCGACAAACAGCGGCGTGTTTCCGAACGCGTTGGCGGCGTCAACATTCGCGCCCGCCTCGATAAGTAACTTCACCGCTCTACTTGCTCCCTCCTGAGCCGCAAGATGCAGTGGAGTAAAGCCCCGTCGATCTCCCACATTGGGATCTTCACCCGATGCGAGCAAAGCCTCGACCAACTCAACATCATCGCTCATGGCGGCATAATGGAGCTCGGACCGGCCTTCAGCAGTAGTATCTTTCACCACATCTCCCTGTGGCTGCAATGGTGTTCGAGTACTCTATCTGACAGTGATTCGTGTTACTCTGGAAAAGCTATACCCCGCACGGAGAGCAGCTGCCATATACGCTTGGCCTCCTGCCACGCGTCAGGCTCCGACACTGCATGCAGTCCGTACTTAATCAGAAGGCCAACGCGTTTTCCTTGAGCGCACGTCATTATGGCCACTGCCGATCTCTGTGTGCCACGCAGACCCCAGCGTACTTGAACGGTCCTATCTGAGGATTCCGCCACCAGCGTCCAGCGTCTGACACCTCGTACCATGGCAGCCTCGTCGCTCCAGAAAGTGTAGATCTCGACATCGGACAGACTCTGCTCTCCAGGTCTGCCGCCGAATTCCACCGCTTCTGCCACCATGCCATGAGGGTCAAACTCGACATCGGCAATCGAGTAGTCGCCACTCGTAGCATCGGGAAGTGTGATGGCTAGACCTGATCCCAAGCGGACAGTATCGCCTGAGCGCAACTCCCGCACGCGTACATGGCCGTCCTCACCGTTACAGCTACCGAGCAGAGGGAGAGCTGCGGCGAACAAGACGAGGGCAGCCCAAGCCATCCATCTTCCCCGCCAAGAACACGTGCCCTTGCCATGGCGATCTCGATGTAAATACTGCACAAGCTGTGCCAACGTAAACCGCCCTCCCCTCGCCATGGCCTTTCGAGCCGCCGATCTCGCGCTCAAACTAGGGCCCAATGATGATCCCCCGAAGGCTCCCTATAATCTTCGGAACAGCCACCGAGTAGTCCTCGTCACAAGCACTTGCTTTCCTCGGCCGTCGTTGGAGATGGTCCGAGCAAGATGATCAAGATCTCCCAGCAAAGACCACCTGGAAGCAATCGAGCGACGCCGCTTGCCGGCGCACGTGGTGAACTCGCTTTGAGGCTGGTCGTACCCTAAGTTGAACCAGCAGGTCGGTCGCATCCGAACGCAGCGCTGCGCGAATCTTCGCAAGCGCCGAGGAAGTCAGCGACAACTCGGCGGATCTATGAGCCACCGCAACTTGCCCGCTCAAGTCGACTCCCGGTCGATCATCTATGAGTGAAATCATCAGCGCCTCGATGTTTAGACCCCTCTGAGCGACGCCCAGAGTTGGCTCGAAGCGCTCATCGTCAGCACTGTAGAAGCTCGGCCCCCAGAAGTGCAGATGGTCGTCTTGACCCTCGAGGAGAGTTCCAAGGGCAACCACGTCGAATTCCTCCACATCGGCTGCTGGAACAACAAGCTCTAGCCTGCTTCCATCACTGAAATACGCTGCAGTCCACACTCTCGACTCCTAACGTCGGAGCGGTCAACTCCTGAAGCCCCAAGACCGCTTCGTATTCTAAACAAACGGTCCTGTGCGCACTCCTGGCATGCTCAACATCAAGAGGTGGCACCGGGTGACCCACGTCGCGGAAATGAGTGGTGAAATGCCGTCCCGTCTTTGGGTTTCGATACTTTGCCCAACCGCCCAGCTTCTACCATGCCACACACTGGATGCCGATCAGCGGACGCCCCGTAGACCTGACGGTGTATAGCAGCATCATGAGACGCCTCGATGTGTCAGTTGGGGATAGACGGAAAGATGGTACCCACTGATCGAACACGACAGTCAGGTGCTCCTCCAGCACGGCCGCTAGGGTGCGGGTCTGAGCCACCATCGCCTCCGCCCCCGAGCGCCGCGCCGCCGCCCGAAGGCAAGCCACGTCCGCGACTGTCACGCATCTGCCGGAGCCAATGTGGAAAGGATGTACCGGAGCCGCACAGACCGCGCATAGCACGGGAGCCGCACGAACGGGAAAGTGCGCCCCCCACAGCGGGAGGAAGCGCACATTTTCCCTGCAAAATGCTGGTAGCGGCGGCAGGACTCGAACCTGCGACACGCGGATTATGATTCCGCTGCTCTGACCAACTGAGCTACGCCGCCAAGAGGCAGTATGCTAGCAGAGCCCGGCGCGGTCTCGCAATTGCAGGTGTCAGCACGAGTGATACCGAACACGCTCGACGGCAGTCGCTCATCGCAGTAGCCGTCGAGATCGTCGCTCTCAGCGGGCGATTCGAGGGAGAGCCGCGAACTCGCTGAGCCCAGCGGAAGGCTTGCGTTTCGACATTTCGGAGAAGCCAAGAGCACTGTACCGTCCATCGTACTGAAATGTCGTGAGCAAAAGACCAGCGCGTTCGCCCTTTTTCGTCCTCTCATCCGAGCTGCAGAGAAGGCTTCCGCTCGCTGGTCAGCATTCCCTCCGTTCGCCGATCGGAGTTCGACAGCTCGGCATTATCCATAGTGTACAAATGCAGTGGAGATATTTCGTCCTCTCTACGCCATATCGCCCTTTTCATTTTTGGCAACTCCGGAGATAATGCACTTGGTTGTGAAACGGCGCGCAAACGGCGCACAGAAGGGCGCCAGACCACAGCGCTGGCAGCCTGAGTGAGGAGGAAGACGATGAGGGCGCAGATTCTGGCACAGGGCGAGCCCACGGGCTACAACGTGCATGCTGTGCAGCCTTTTGGCTATCGGTCTGACGCCGAGATTAGGCGGACGAAGCTCACTGGGACGTTCTTCCTGATCGTCCTCCCAATCATCTTCAACGCGGTCGTCGGACTCATTTGACAAAGCCCCCCCGACCGCCGGCCCCCCAACCGGCGGTCCCCCTCTGAGGGGCAGGAACCGGAAGGTTCCTGCCCCTCACTGCATCTGGCACCTGCGGCGCGACGTAGCTCCCCCTCGCATCGTCTGTTGCCGGGGCCCGCATGTCGCCAGCTGCCCCTCTGAGGGAACCCGCGCCTCCACAACGAGGCGCCAGCAGCCGGCCCACCGGCACGACTCGCACGGTAAGGCTAGCCCTACATATCGTCCCTCGCTGGTTGAAAGCAGCCAACCTTTCTTCTAGCATAGCTGCGCTCCTGGGGGAGTGCCCGAGTGGCTAAAGGGGGCGGACTGTAAATCCGTTGGCGCAGCCTACCTAGGTTCGAATCCTAGCTCCCCCACCACCTACGCCCGGTTAGCTCAGCAGGCAGAGCACCTCCATGGTAAGGAGGGGGTCCGCGGTTCGAATCCGCGACCGGGCTCCATCTCCTCCGAACGACGCTTCGGCTTCTCACCGATGGACGATGGACTGGAAATCGTGAGCCGTGACCTACAGTTCGCGCGGCAGGGACGCGAGAGTCCTCGCGCTGGCGCAGGCTCGTGTCGAACACCCCGTGCGACCCGCATAACCCTCAGGCATCCGTGCGGATCCTAATCGTCACCAACATGTGGCCGGCTCCCGAGCAGCCCGCACGCGGGGTGTTCGTGCAGCGACAGGTAGAGGCGCTGCGGCGAACGGGGCAGGTAGAGGTGACCGTCGCCGCATTCAGTGCCACGGGGCGCCCGTGGGAGTATCTGCGACAGGCCATTGCATTACGTCGCCGCAAGGCCGAAGCCGACCTCGTCCATGCGCACTTCGGCCTCAGCGCTCTGACGGCGCTGGGCGCGATATGGGACGGCCAGCCACTCGTGCTCACCGTTCACGGTCGTGACTGCCATCACCCCGTTACGCGCGCGGTCACGCGCGCGGTCGCTCAGCGTTGCGCGGCCGTGGTCGCTGTGTCTCGCGAGCTGGCCGCCATCTGCCCCTTCCCCACCATGGACATCATCCCCGCCGGCGTAGACACCCACCATTTCCAGCCATGCTCGAGGCAAGAGGCACGCGCGCGCTTGCGCATAACGGCGAGCGAGCGTTTCGTCCTGTTTCCCTCCGATCCGGCGCGTTCGGAGAAGCGCTATGACCGCGCCCGCGCCCTCGCGGCGTCTCTGCCCGGACTAGGCCTGCGCTCCTACCACCACACCCCACCGCAGGAGACCCCGCTTTGGATCGCCGCCGCCGACGCGGTTCTCGTGACCTCCGACCGCGAGGGCTACGGTCTGGCCTGCATGGAGGCGCTCGCGTGCAACGTGCCCGTCCTCAGTACACCGGTCGGCATAGCACCCGAGGTCCTGCCGCGCGTACCCGGGACCCTCTGCGCGCCGTTCAGCGTGAGCACGTGGCGCCAGGAGCTGCAGCGTATCCTCGCCGACCCCGACCCGCACGTCCCGGGACGAGAGGCCGCACTCGAGCACAGCACCGACGCAATGGCACGGCGGACCGTAGTGCTCTACCGAGAGGTGTTGCGCCGAGCCGGACGCGAGGAGAGCTGCAGCGCGGAAGCGTAGGGGACGAGCGGCCGGCGGAACGTCGTCCTAGAGCCGGAGATCAGCCCTAGCAGATGCGCGGCAGCAACTCCCCAATGGGCATGTCGAGCACGCGGCGCGTGCCGAACGCCGTGCGCAGCGCCACGCGCCGCGGATGGGCCTCGGTGAGCTCCCCGATGATCGCCGCCCGCCGACCGAGCGGATGGGCACGGAGAGCCGTGAGGACGGCGGCGGCGGACTCAGGACCCACGACCATCACCATCTTGCCCTCATTGGCCAGCACCAGAGGGTCGTAGCCGAGGAGATCGCACAGGGCCTGCACGGGAGCCGAGATGGGGATGGCCGCCTCCTCCACCTCGATACCCAAACCGCTGCTCTCGGCGAGCTCAGCCAGGACAGTCGTAAGGCCACCTCGCGTGGGGTCGCGCAGGAAGCGCAGATCCTCACCGGCCGCGGCCAGAACGGCCGCTACGAGGTGCCAGAGCGGCGCGCAGTCGCTCTCGATGTCCAGAGCGAGATGGAACTCTCCGCGGGCGGCGAGCACAGCCGCGGCGTGGTCGCCGATGCTCCCTGTGAGGAGGACCAGATCGCCAGGGCGCACAGTGTCGGAGCCCAGCCGGTGCGCCACGACGATCTCTCCGACGCCGGTGGTCGTGATGTACACACCATCGGCGAGCCCTCGTTGCACGACCTTGGTGTCGCCCGTGACGATCGGCACGCCAACGCTGCTCGCGGTGCGACCCATGCTCGCACACAGTCGGCGCAACGCCGGCAACGGAAAGCCTTCCTCGATGATGAAGGCGGCGGCGAGCGCCAGCGGCCGCGCCGCCGCCGTAGCGAGATCGTTCACCGTACCGGCTACGGCCAGCGTGCCGATGTCGCCACCGGGGAACTCGAGAGGCTGCACCACGTGGGCGTCGGTAGTGAACGCGAGGCGAGCTCCCGGCGATGCCAGTTCGGCCGCGTCGTCGAGCCGGTCGAGGACCGGATTGGAGAACGCCGCCACGAACACATCTCCCACCAGGTCGCGGTACAGCTTGCCGCCACTGCCGTGGCCGATCAGAATGCGCTCGTCTGTACTCATGCCAGCTGGCCCCCCGTCTCCAGAGCGCCTTGGGTTCGTACCGCAACGACGCGCGTTTGCCTCCTCATTCGCCGATATCCCGATAACGGTAGTAGGCCGCACAGGCTCCTTCGCTGGAGACCATACAGGCACCGATGGGCTGCTCCGGCGTGCATCGTTTGCCGAACAGACCGCACACGGGCGGGTCGATCAATCCGCGCAACACCTCGCCGCAGCGGCACCCCCGCGGCTCGCGCGAGGGGCCTGGGTCTACGCTGAACCGCTCCTCGGCGGCGAACTGACGAAAGGCGGGTGCCAGTACAAGACCGGAGCCGGGGATCGTACCCAGGCCGCGCCACTCGGCATCGGACGGTTCGAATACTTGAGACATCACCTCGCGCGCCAGGGTGTTGCCCTCCGGCCGCACAGCACGCGTGTACTCGATGGCTACGGCGGGCTCACGCTGCGCCGCGAGACGGACCAGCGCCGCCAGCACGTCCGCCGGCTCGAAGCCGGCGACAACGCCACCCACCCCGTACTCCCTGGCCAGGAAGTCGAACGCCAGGCTGCCGGTGATCACGCTCACATGCCCCGGCAAGATGAACCCGTCGATGGCCGTCTCACCCAAGTCGAGGAGTGCTCGCAGCGGCGCCGGCATGGTCTTGTGCAAACTGAGAACGGAGAAGTTGGTCAACTCGCGACGAGCTCCGTCGAGGATGGCGGCGGCCACAGCCGGCGCAGTGGTCTCGAAGCCGATACCGGCGAATACGACCTGTCGATCGGGTCTGGTCGCCGCGAGCTCCACCGCGTCGAACGGCGAATACACCACGCGCACATCCGCGCCCTGCGCGCGCTCCGCGGCGAGCGTGCTGCTCGACGACGGCACGCGCACCAGGTCGCCGAACGTGGCCAGCGTTACTTCCGGAAGCCGCGCGAGCGCCACCACGGTGTCGAGATCGCGCATGGCCGTCACGCAGACTGGGCAGCCTGGCCCCGACACCAGGCGAATGCCCTGCGGCAAGAGCTGGCGCAAGCCATACCGCGAGATGGCCATCGTGTGCGTGCCGCACACCTCCATGAACGTAAGACGACGACCCGCAGACACCTGGCGCAATGCGTCGGCCAGACGCCGGACCTCCTCGGGGCCTCCCGGCTTGGAATGTTCAGGAGTCCCCATGATCCTCAAACTCTCCAGCTTCCTCGCGATCCTCGAACGCGAGAACCTCGCGCAGCAGGTCTAGCGTCTCCGTGGCCTCCTGCTCGCCCAGCACAGCTATGGCGCAGCCAGCATGAACCAGAACGTAGTCGCCTACACGGGCATCGGGCACCAGCAGGAGACTCACCCGCTGTGTGAGGCCTTGCGATTCGATGGTCGCCATCTGATCTTCGATGGCGGCAACTCTCATGGGGATGGCGAGACACATGGTACGTCCTTCGTTCTCTCTAGGGCGCATCCACGGCGCCGAGGGAAGTATACCCGGCCACTACGGCCTGTCCGAGCGCGAGCCCTCCGTCGTTGGACGGCACCAGCGCGTGAGTGAGTACGGTAAAGCCCGCCTCCTCCAGCGCGCTTTCACAGAGTTCCGTGAGCAGTCGATTCTGGAACACGCCGCCCGAGAGCGCGACCACCCTCGGGCCACCCGCCTCACGCAGACCACAGCAGAGATCGCGTACAACGGCCGCAAGAGTGGCGTGGAGACGCGAGCCGACGAAGCCCGGCGAGCGGCCAGCTTCGAGATCCTCCAAAACACCCGCTAGGAGGCGTGCCAGGCGTACCACGGTCGGGCTGCCATGCCCTCCTCCGAGTTCGCGGCAGCCCGCCACAAGCGGCCCGTCCACAGAGTATGCGTACGGCACGCCTCCGGCCTCCGAGACCATCTCGAGCTCGATGGCGGCCTGCCCCTCGTAGGTCACCTCGGCCCGCAAACCGGCCAGCGCGGCGACTGCGTCGAAGAGCCGTCCGCAACTGGAGGTAAGCGGCGCGTTCGCCTTGGCGGCGAGCTGCTGCCGCAGCGCCGCCTCCTCCATCTCCGCGAGCGCCAGGCCCGCGGCCAAGCCTCGCCGCAGACCATCTTCCCCGAGCAGGGTCAGCAGCCAGCCGGCCGCCGTCCGTACGGGGCGGCGGATGGCCAGCGCGCCGCCGGGCAGCGGCAGAGATTCCAGGTGAGCCGCTCGGTAGAAGCCGCTGTAGTCGCAGAGCAGCACCTCGCCGCCCCACAGTGTTCCGTCTGTACCATAGCCGAGGCCATCCATGCTCACCCCGATCACCGGCTCACACCGGCCGTTCTCGGCCATACACGCCGCCACATGCGCATGGTGGTGCTGGACGCCAACGCGTGGCACCGCCGTCCGCGCGGCACGCTCCAGCCCGTACTTGGTCGCCAGGTACTCGGGATGCAGATCGTAGGCGATCACCTCGGGCCGCAGGCGGAAGAGCTGCTCGTAGAGATCGATCGACGCCTCGTAGTGCTCCAGCGTCTCCAGGTTCTCCAGGTCACCGATGTGCTGGCTGAGGAAGGCATCGCGTCGGCGTGTCATGCAGAAGGTGTTCTTGAGCTCCGCTCCACATGCCAGCACTTGTGGAAGCTCGTCGGACAGCTGAATCGGCAGCGGAGCGTAGCCACGCGACCGACGCACCAGCCTCGGCCGGCCACGGCGGACAAGGGTCACGGAGTCGTCGTAGCGCGCGCGGATATCGCGATCGTGGAGCAGGGACGCATCGGGGATTCCGGCCAGACGAGACGCCTCCTCCCAGTCTTTTACGATCGGCTCCTCCGCCAAATTGCCGCTCGTCATCACGAGCGGTCGCCCGACCTCTTGCAAGAGCAGCAGATGCAGCGGCGTGTACGGCAGCATCGCACCGAGGTAGCACTGCCGTACGGCCACCTCGGGATGGACGGCGCTCCGATCATCCAGCGAACGGCGCCACTGGAGGAGCACGATAGGATGCTCGGGCGACTCGAGCAGCGCCGCCTCCTCGGCCGATACATGGCAGTGAACGCCAAGCTGCTCGAGATTGGCGAACATGACCGCCAGTGGTTTGTGCGGCCGACCCTTGCGTCGTTTCAGCTCGCGCACCACGTCACCATCGGTAGCGTCGCACGCGATGTGGAACCCGCCGAGCCCCTTGAGCGCGAGGATGCTCCCCCGACGAAGGAGCTCGGCCGCGGCGACAATAGCCGCCTCGGGCGCCTCGGGCGACCCGTGCACCTCCGAGGCGCCCTCGAGCCACACGCGCGGCCCGCAAACGGGGCAAGCGTTCGGCTCGGCGTGGAAGCGGCGATCGCTGGGGTCTTCGTACTCCCGCCGGCAGGCGGGGCACAGGGAGAAACGTCGCATCGTGGTGCGCTCTCGGTCGTAGGGCAACGCCTCAATAATCGTGAAGCGCGGACCGCAGTTGGTGCAGTTGATGAACGGATAGCGAAACCGGCGATCCGCAGGGTCCAGCAGCTCGCGGCGGCAGTCGTCGCACAGCGAGATGTCGGGGGATACGAGCTGATAGGCGCCCGAGTCCGCGTCACTCTCGAGAATCGTGAAACGGTCGGCGCCTGTTGGCTCCACGGGCGTCGCTTCGATAGCCGTCAGGAACGCTCTCGGCGGCGCCTCTCTCCGCAACGCGACGAGGAACTCATCGACCAGAGGAGCCGCGCCTTCGATAGACATCTGTACACCGGCCGACGTATTGCGTACCCAGCCACTGATTCCGAGACGACGCGCGAGGTTATAGACGAAGGGGCGAAAGCCGACGCCCTGGACCACGCCGTACACCCATACCTCGCGCGCCGCGCGAGCAGCCACCCCTCCCGCATGATCGCTCACGTCGCGGGGGGTCAAGTTGGACATCGGAACTGAATGTCCTCCTCGACCTGCATCTGGCGACACTCGCTGCAGCGCATGGTGTAGCTGAACCCTACAGGAACACCATGACGGCAGAACTCGACTGTGGCCGCCAGTACCTCGAGCTCGCTGTTCCCGCACGACCTGCACGTATGGATGATGTCGTCGCCGACTCGGTAGATCTGCTCGATGCGCTCCCTGGCGCCCAGAGAACCCGCGTGCACCGGCAAGTCGGCCTCGGGCAGAACGACCGCGTGCTCACACCCGGCACCTCCGTTCCGCAGAGGCTCCACCTGCCCAGGGAGGTAGGCAACGCGCAGCCCCGCCTCGCACAGGTGGCGCTGAAAGCGGCAGTCCGCGTCATCAGGCTCGGCCGGCTGCTGGCACTCATGTTCCAGAAACACGTCGCGACGGGTCGCGAAACAGCGGCAGTCCACGCGCTCTACTACCTCCGCCTCCAGACGCGGTTTCGGCGGCCGTCCGCGCCGCCTCCGCAAACGCGGCGGCAGCAAGCCCAGGCAGCCGATGTCACGATGGCTATCCAGGACCTCCGTCACTCGCGCGAGCCAGCCATCGGCGAAGTGAAGATCGTCCTGAGCGCGCACCAGGTACGTTTTGTCCGCGAGGGACGAGGCGATATCCATACCACAGCGGGAGGCCTGCGGCCCCCTGGGGTCGAAGCCGAACCCCGCAATGCGGCCCTTCACGCATTCACGCGTGAGGTAGCCGGCAACATCTTCCCGGCATTCGCGAGCCATAACAACGATCTGGCAAGCATCCCCCGTGGTGGCACGCAGATTGCGCACGGCTGCGCGCACCGCATCCATGCCGTTGTTGGCGAACAGCACGATGCTGACGTTCATGAGCAGCCTAGCTCTCGTTTGACGAGATCCAGCACATCGTCCACCGCAGCGGCTACAGACGGCGACAGGTGTTCGCCGAAGGTCTCCACGTCCTCGGCTTCGACAGTGAAAGCGATGACCTCGGCAGGCATAACGTACTCCAGCTTCCGGCCGAGCTCCAGCGTGGTAACGATGCCGATCGAGTGAGCGCTGCTGTAGCGGTGCCCGCCACGGAAGTCCTCACCTGAGAAGCGAACGATCTCGCCGGGCGTGCGGCCGCTCTTGAGGGCATCGACGATGATCACCTTGTCGAAACCCCTCATGAGCTCCAGCAGCCGCAGCCCGGCGACCTCGCTTTCCACCACCTGCACACCATCCGGCAGCGAGACGGCGCGCAACCGCTCCGCCACGACCAAGCCAACCCCGTCGTCCGACA
The DNA here is from genome assembly GCA_040772045.1 of Thermoleophilia bacterium. Classification (GTDB taxonomy): domain Bacteria; phylum Actinomycetota; class Thermoleophilia; order UBA2241; family UBA2241; genus JAXGYV01. The sequence continues at coordinate 236,069 of JAXGYV010000002.1, read as the reverse complement.
GGATCGGGTTGCCCATGCAGAGCACCAAGGTGCGCAGTGGCACTCCTACATGAACCTCCGGACGCTATTGAGCACCTCGCCGCCGTCCTGTTCGCGGACGGTGACCTCGAGCGGCATCTCGCCGAAGAGGGTGTGCGTGGCACAACCGAAGCACGGGTCATAGGCGCGGAACGCCATCTCGACCTCGTTCAGCAGGCCCTCGGTGATCTCGCCACCGGGTTTGATGAGACCTTGGGCTGCCTTCTTGAGGGACATGCTGATGGCGGCATTGTTGTTCGTGGTACCCACGATCAGGTTGGCCGCAGTGACAATGCCGTTCTGATCGGTCTTGTAGTGGTGGTACAGCGTGCCCCGTGGTGCCTCGACGACGCCAACACCCTCGCCCACAATGCCGGTTGGAATGGCGTGCACGTCCGGATTGGTCACCTCCGGATCGTTGGCCAGCTCCAGCGTACGCTCGGCGGCATAGAGAAGCTCCACCAGACGCGCCCAGTGCGTAGCCAAGGTGGCATGAACCGGTTTGCCCCCAAGCGTGGAGTAGAAGCGCTCGTACTCGGCCTGCGCCAGCGGGGTAGCCATGCCGTCGGCGGCATTCAGCCGGGCCAGCGGAGCGGCACGGTACACCCCCGAGTCGTTGCCGGCCACGAAGCCCTTCCAGCCCACACCCTTGAGATACGGATAGACGAGGTAGCTGTACGGCTCGACGTGCTCGGCGATCTGCTGCAGGTAGTCCTTGGCCTCGAACTTGACGAACTCTTTGCCGTCCGGATCCACCACGCGGATCTTGCCGTCGTAGAAGTTCACCTTGTTGTTCTCGTCCACCAAGCCCATGTAATAGGTGTGGTGGTTGTACGCGTCGCTCATGATGAGATCCACGTAGTCGCCGTTGGCCAGGACCACGGAGTTGAGGATCTCGATCGTCTGCTGCGCGAACTCGACCTGATAGGCGGCGATCTCGCGCACGCGTTCGGCCTCTTCTGTGCTCAGCGGCTTGCTGACGCCGCCGACGATGCAGGAGACCGGATGCACGGAGCGGCCACCGACGATCTCGATGAGCTCGTGGCCCCAGGCACGCATCTTGAGGACGGCTCCGGCGATCTCCGGACCGACCTTCTTTACCACGCCGAGGATGTTGCGCTCGGCAGGATCGGCCGTAGGACCGATGACGAAGTCGGGGCCAGCAAGCACATAGAAGTGCGTGGTGTGATCGGTGGCGCTAAAGGCGTTGTAGAGGATCTCGCGCAGCAGCTTGCCGGTGCGCGTGGGCTCGACACCGTAGACGGCATCGATGGCCTTGGCAGCCGCCATGTGGTGCGCCTCGGGGCACACGCCGCAGATCCGCGGCGTGATACGAGCGAGCTCCTCGACGGGACGCCCGATGCAGAAGCGCTCGAAGCCACGCAGCTCGGGAACCTGGAAGTAGACGTTGGCCACCTCGCCAGCGTCGTCAACGAAGATCTCGATCTTGCCGTGGCCCTCGAGCCTGGTAATGGGATCGATGCTTACCTTCTTCATCTTCAGACCTTCGCCCTTCTCAGCAACGACTTGGCCAAACCGAAGCGGTAGAAAGTACCCAGGGGATCGGGCACGGTGGCCGCGATCTCGGCGATCTGCTCCGGCGAGTCGGCATCGATGATCGCCGCCAGCGTGCTGAGCATCTTGGCGCCCTGATCATCCACACCCGGCGGCGGCCCGTAACAGCCGCGACACGGCAGACCGACGGCGGTACACTTGCCGCCGCAGCCGTCTCTGGTGACGGGGCCCATGCAGATGACACCCTGCTCGAGCAGGCACTTTTCCGGATCCCAGGCGATCTCCCACGGCTTCTTGAACGCGGTGATCTTCTTCTCTTCCTTGACACGTTTGCACTCGTCGCAGCAGCTTCGCGTGCCGGCACCGAGCACCGTACCTTTGGGCGGTAGCTCGCCACCGTTCTGGAGAACACCGATGACCGTCTCGAGCACCGCCCAGATCTGCTGACCCTCAGGCGGGCATCCGGGGATGTAGTAGTCGACATCGACCACCTGGTCGAGCGCCTTCACGGTGTCGTAGAGGTGCGGCAGATCCAGTTCGCCCTCGGGGACCTCCATGCGCTCGACCGGGTACACCTTGTCTGGGTTGTCCACCGACGGGCTCTGCGTGTAGACGAGGTCCTTGATCTCTTGGGCGCTGGACACATTGGCCAGACCTGGGATGCCCCCCTGCGTGGCACAGGCACCGAAGGCGACCAGGATTTGGCTCTTCTTCCGCAGCAGGCGAGCCATGTATTCATTCTCGCTATTGCGGATGGCACCGTTGAACAGGGTGATCAGGATGGCGCCATCATCCAGCGCCTCCACATCCTTGTATTTGAAGTCGGCGGCCACCGGCCAGAAGGCGATATCGAAGGTCTCGTCGACCTTCAAGATGTTCTCTTTGATCTGCAGGACGGAGATCTCACAGCCGCCGCAGGCCGCCGCCCAGTACATCGCGAACTTGGGCTTGCTCATGCCGACACCGCCTCCATCTCCTCCTCGGCCTTGGCCTTGTACTCGTCCGAGAACTGCGCGCCCCAGCTGAGGGGGCCGAGCTCCCGGATCTCCTCGATGAACTCGGTGACCACACGCGCCCACTTGTCGCCTTCGGCGGCCGAGACCCATTCCAGACGAATACGCCCCGGCTCCATGCCCAACTGCTCGAGCATCTTCTGGAGCATCGGAAAGCGCCCGGCGGTACGCCAGTTGCCGTTGATGTAGTGGCAGTCGCCCGGGTGACAGCCGGAGATGAGCACGCCGTCGGCGCCCTCGGCGAAAGCCTTCATGACGTGGGTCGCGTCGACCCGGCCCGAGCAGTTGGTCTTGATCGGAATGAGATTCGGCGGGTACTTGAAGCGCGACGTCCCCGCCAGATCGGCACCGTTATAGCTGCACCAGCGGCAGAGGAAGCCGATGATGCGCGGCTCGAAGTCGCTCACTCTTATCTCCTCCTCGGCTCGCCGGCGCTAGGCCAGCGCCCCTTCGATCTCGGCGAAAATCTGATCGTCGGTGAAGCCCCGCTGCTCCGGCACGTTAGAGCCGCAGGCCGAGACACACACGCCACAGCCCTTACACGCAGCCTCGATGACCTGGGCGGCATCCAGCTCCTCGTTGTACTGGATCGCGTTGTGGGGGCAGAGCCCGACGCAGATATGACAGCCCGAACACCGCTCGGGATCGATGTAGGAGATCGTTGGCTCGATCGACACCGTCTCGTTGTCGACCAGAGCGAGCGCGCCCGCGGCAGCCGCGCCGGCCTGCGCCACCGAGTCCGGGATGTCCTTGGGTCCCTGGCAGCAACCGGCGATGAAGATGCCGTCGGTGACCGTGCTCACCGGCTCGAGCTTTGGATGCCGCTCGATGAAGAATCCGGCGGAGCCGCAGCCAAAGCCGAAGGTCTGCGAGAGCTCCTTGGCGTCTGCTTGCGACTCGAGCGCCGAAGACAGGATGACCATATCGACGGGGAGATTACGAACCACCCCGAGCAGCGTGTCTTCTACAGTAACCAGGAGGCGACCGTCTGGGTTGTCTTTCGGAGCGGCCATCACCTCAGCAGCACGACCGCGGACGAAGGTGACGCCCTCGTTCATCAGCCGCTTGTAGAACTCCTCGTAGTTCTTGCCGAAGCAGCGCATATCGATGTAGCACTGGTAGACCTCGGCCTCCGGGATGTGCTCCTTGATGAGGTGAGAGAACTTGAGAGAGTACATGCAGCACACCCGGCTGCAATACTCGTTGTAGTTCTCGTCGCGACTCCCTACGCAGTGGAGAATGGCCACCGAGCGCGGCTTCTCGCCGTTCTTGCACAGGATGTGCCCGCCGGTGGGTCCGGAGGCATTGCTGATGCGCTCGAACTCCAGCGAGGTGATCACATCGTCGAGGCGGCCGTAGCCGTAGCGCGCCTCACGCCCCGCGTCGAACATCTCGAAGCCCGTGGCCACGATGATGGCGCCGACTTCGAGGTCGACGAACTCTTCCTTCTGCTCGAAGTCGATGGCCTCGGGGCCGCAGGCGCCCACGCAGGTCTGCTTGCATTTGCCCCTCGTAAGGTACAGGCATTTCTGAGGGTCGATGGTGGCCTTGAGCGGCACGGCCTGCGGGAACGGGATGTAGGCGGCGCGCCGGTTGTCGAGGCCCTCGTTGAATTCGTTGGGGACTTTGGCGACCACGCACACCTCGGTACACGCAGCGCAGCCGGTGCACTTGTCGATGTCCACGTAGCGCGGTTGCTTGCGCACCTTGACCTTGAAGTTGCCCACGTAGCCGTCGACTTCGACGACCTCGGAGTACGCGAGCAGATCGATGTTCGGGTGCTTGCCCAGCGCCGACATCTTCGGCGTGAGGATGCAGGCCGAGCAGTCGAGCGTGGGGAACGTCTTGTCGAACTGCGCCATGTGGCCGCCGATCGACGGACTGCGTTCCACTACGGTGACGTGGTGGCCGGCTTGGGCGAGCTTGAGCGCCGCCTCGATGCCGGCGATGCCACCGCCGACCACGAGCACGTTGGCGTTCATGGGCACCACGATGGACTCGAGCGGAACCTGGTAGGGCACACGCGCCACAGCCGCACGCACGATGTGCTTGGCCTTCTCGGTAGCCTCAACCGGATCCTCGGTGACCCACGAGTCGTGCTCGCGGATATTGGCCATCTGGAATAGAAACTGGTTCAGACCAGCATCCGCCACTGCCTTGCGGAAGGTAGGCTCGTGCATGGTGGGCGAGCAGGCGGCCACCACGACACGGTTCAGGCCGAGCTCTTTGATGTCCTTCTGAATGAGCTCCTGGCCGGGGTCGGAGCACATGTACTTGTACTCACGCGCCACGGTTACATACGGCAGGGTCGCGGCGTACTCCACGACCTCCGGCACATTCACCTTGCCGGCGATGTTACTCCCGCAGTCGCAGATATAGACGCCAACCTTGGGCTCGCCGCCATTCGTAGTATCAGCCATTCGTGTTCCTCCTTCCCCCGCTCACGCAGGCACGGCGGCGAGCACCGCCTCGCAGGGGACGACCTGCTTGTCGATGGCGAGGTCCTTGGGGTCGCAGCCCAGCGCATAGCCGGCGAGCTGCGTAAAGTACAGAACGGGAATGCGGAATGAGGTGCCGTACTTCGCATTTACCTTCGGCTGGTATGCCTCGAGGTTCATCTCGCAAAGCGGACAACAGGCAACGACTACGTCGGCACCGGATTCTTCGACCGCAGCCAGCAGGTCGTGGCACATCTTCAGCGCGGCGTCGGCATTGGTAAGCATCATCATGCCGCCGCAGCACTTGGTTTTCATGGGGAAGTCGACTATGGTCGCGCCCATGGCCTCGAACAACTTGTCGAGCGTCACCGGGAACTCGAAGTCGTCCCAGTCGCCACCCATGGGCCGCGTGAACTGGCAGCCGTAGTACGGCGCGACCTTAATGCCAGTGAGGCGCCGGGTGACCTTCTCCGCCAGCGCCTCCAATCCGTAATCAGTGACCAGCACCTCGGCCAAATGGCGGACCTTGACCGTACCCTTGTACGAGCGGCCAACCTGTGCCAGCGCTTCGTTGACCTCGGTAGCCAGCTCCGGACTGAGCGACATGTACTTGTTGGTCTTCGCCAAAACGGTGTAGCAGGAGTTGCACGTAGCGATCAGATCGCTGGCGCCGCTGGCCTCTGCCAGCGCGAGATTACGCGCCGAGATAGCGAAGCTGAGCAGTTCACGAGCGCTGAAGTAGCTGGTGGCGCCACAGCAATTCCAGTCTTCCAGCTCCTCGAGTTCGATGCCCAGCTTGGCGCACACCGCTCGGGCAGACACGTCGTAGGCCTTGCCCGTGGCTTCGGCGGAACAGCCGGGGAAGTACGAGTACTTCATGGAACGGCGACCTCCTTGCTGTCCACATAGGCAGTCAGCTTGCGAATCTCGGCTGCGCCCTGGATGTCTTTCGCGAAGAGCGGCATGCGCCCGGCGGCGAAGAGCTTGAGGCCCATGAGCGCGAACTTCGGACCAAGGGTTGGATCCTTGGTGAGCATGAACTTCGCCATCAGCTCGAGCTCATGGTTGCGGCCGTGCTTCTCTACGCTCTGCATGAAGTACTTAGTCATCGCCGCGTTCTTGGCGCCCTGCGGAAGCAAGTCATACTTGATGGCCAACCGCTTCAGCTCGTACATCAGATCGGTGATCTTGATGCCGGCCGGGCAGCGAACCGTGCAGGAGTAGCACGACGTGCACAGCCAGATGGTGTTCCCCTTGAGGATCTCATCGATCATGCCGGCGCGGAAAGCAGCGATCACCTCGCGCGGTCCGTGATCCATGAGGTAAGCCGTGGGGCACGATCCTGAGCAGGCTCCGCACTGCTGGCACTGCTTGATCTTCGAGCCTTCCGGCATGCTCATGACGTCTTGGCAGAAGACGTCGTGCAGGTGCTTCTTCTCCTGCGTGGTGGTTAGCTCCGCCATACTCCTCTCCAGTTCGTCATGTTGGCCGACTGGCACGAATAACCATCAGGTACACGGGTACAGGGCCTCTCGATCTCAAGAGGCCTCGCCAGTTGCCCCCATCACCCTCCGACACTTCGCGGCATCTTGCCTTTCGCGCATTGTACACAGCGAGCATGAGAACCGTGGCCGGGGAGCGCGGGCTGCAACTCGAAAAACCACCATTATGTGAAAATCTTAGCAAACCCGCGCACGAAATACTACTGCGCGACTCCACTTTCCCCGAACATCGGGGGACAGGCTGCGGGGACGCGTTGCCACGAACAGAAGGCAGCCTAGCATGCTCCGCGAAGGCCGCGCAGTAAATTCGGCTGAGTGTACAAATCGCGGCGCCCGCCCCGCCGCTTTGGAGAACTCGGGCAGCACCGGCCTCGTCAGCTGCGACGGTATACCGGTACCGGCTAGCGGGTCAGCGCTCCTTCCCTCGCGCCGCGTCTCGTCGCCTCCCCGCGCACATTCACATCGGCATCAGCCGTGGTACACTTTCGCCCCCGAGCCGACGTAGCTCAGCTGGCAGAGCACATCACTCGTAATGATGGGGTCCGGGGTTCGATTCCCCGCGTCGGCTCCACAGAGATCCCTTCTAGGCAGTGGGTGCTGACTCCGCCGCCTCTCGCTTCCCCAATTCCACCGCCAGCACAGAGCCGGCGGCGCCGAGAGCTGCGGCGCTCGCCATCCAGGCGGCTCCGCGCCGCTCCATGCCGAGCCGCGCATCCAGCGAGATGCCCCCAGGCCCTCCGTCGGCCAAGGCGAGTAGGGCAGCGATGAGCACAACTGGGTATTCGTAACCACCGTTGGCGTTCCAGGGCCCCTTCTTGAGATGGACTGTGCGGATCGCCGTGAGCATCACCGAGGTGAGGGCGGCCGCACTCAGCGGAGTCGCGAGCCCGAGGACGAGTAAGCTTCCGCCGGTCGCCTCGGCAAGGCCAGCCACGGTGGCATTGCGGCGCCCCAAGCCGAGGGAAGAGAAGAACTGCCTCGTGCCCTCCGGACCACCTCCGCCAAACCAGCCAGCCAGCTTCTGCAAGCCGTGACCGACGAAGAGACCGCCGACCGCGGTCCGCAACAGTAAACGCCCGAGATCCATGCCTACTCCCTTCAGTCGATGACCCGTCGCCCGATTGGTTTGAGTCACCTTGACCTCTACCCCCGGAGGAGGGAGTGTGAACTGCGGAGCTATGAATGCCGGCATCAGCGGCGAGGGGTGTCCCTCTCTCGAGGGAGACTCCTAGCTCGCCCGCGGAAGGATCTCGATCTGCTGCCAACGCGACCAGGCGATCCATGTCTGGATGGGCGGTTGTCCTGGTTCGCTGTCGTACTCGAGCACGAGCCACCGTGCTTGCCCGGTCTGGTACCTCCTGAGCTGTACCACCGTGCCCATGCGACCCTCGAAGAGAATGCGATCGCCGACCTGTGGTTCCACGGCTGCCTCCTCCATCTCGGAACTGCATGGGGCCCCAGCCGGTCTCTCCCCCAATACTCTATGATCCCCCACCCTGGCCTGATGTCAATGGCCCACGCCGCGCTAGTCCCCGGAGCCTGCGGCGGTACCCTCGGCGACGCCGAAGAGCTTCTCGCGGTAGTAACTCTCGGCCAGATAGAGGGCGGCCATGGGATTGTGGCCGAGCACCCGGTCCTTCACCGCCAGCACGGTGGTCGGCGCCGCCGAGGAGCGCAGGAACAGGGTGTCGTGACCCACGCAGAGGCCGAGGATCACGTTGAGCTGCGTACCCGCCTTCTCCAGTAAGGAGGCCTGCCCGATGGGGTTGCACATGGGTTCGAACTCCCCTGGGCTCAGCTTGTCGGCGTCGGCGATACCCAACGACTCCTTGGGGATGCTCCCATTCTTGCAGGCCACTGAATCCACCGTGAAGCCGTTCGCTCGCAGCACTCGGGCGAATACGGCGGCCTCCCGCTGCAGGCCAACGCAGAACGCGATGCCGATATGTTGAAAGCCACAGCGGCGAGCGAAGTCCATGATCTCCTCGACGCGAGTCGAACGGCAGTAGCCGTGGCTCTCCACGAGCGCCGCGTTGCGAGCGATGGTCCGCGTCTGTTCGTCTTCGAGATACCTGGGTAAGACCTCCGTGCTCGCCGGATCGCGCCCGGGGCAGTCACGCGGTGCGGCTGCGCGATCGTCGCCGTTACAGGCCTGCTTGCGGCAGTGCGCACAGGTGTACATCTCTCCCCTTTCTCATCCCGCTAACACGGGAATACCGTCCTGCCCATAGCCGCCGCGCTCCCTGGCGAGAGGACACGGAGCCCGTCGCGCGCGGCCCGACAAGTCTACCCACGCCGTACCATCGGTGCAGGGCGGGGCGTCTGTGCCATCCCGCGGAACGAGAATGCCGCCTGCCGATACCGGCGGTCCTCGAACATGCCGCGATGGACGCCGCACGAATGCCACTCTGGCACGGCGCCGCAACGTGGCAGAACGGCGGGCGTGTGCGAGGATAGACGAGAAGGATCGAGGCGAATGACACAGGACCACGACATCCACGCACGCGCCACTCCGGTTAGATGCGCCGCGATCCCCCCTGCCCTGCACCTGTTCGCGGCCCCGATCCAGGACTGGTTCCTCACAACCTTCCCCGCGGGGCCTACGCCGGCGCAGACACAGGCGTGGCCAGCCATCGCCGGAGGGAACCACACGCTCATCTCGGCGCCCACGGGGTCGGGCAAGACCCTAGCGGCGTTCCTGTGGGCCCTCGACCGCCTGATAGCCGAGCCGCCCTCCGTAGACGGGGCGGCTCGGCGTACACGGCTGGTCTACCTCTCGCCGCTCAAGGCGCTCGGGTACGACGTGGAGAGGAACTTGCGGCGCCCACTGCGCGGCATCGGGGCGAACCTGCACGTCGCCATTCGCACCGGAGACACGCCACAGGCCGAACGGCGCCGCATGCTGCGCGAGCCACCGGACATCCTGATCACCACTCCGGAGTCGCTCTACCTGATGCTCACATCACAGGCTCGCAGGATCTTCGCCGATACCGAGTGGGTGATCGTGGACGAGATCCACGCCGTCGCGCCCAGCAAGCGCGGTGCCCACCTGGCAATCTCGCTGGAGCGACTCTGTGAAGCGGCCGCTCGCGACGTGCAACGCATCGGGCTCTCCGCCACGCAGCGGCCGCTCGATGAGGTGGGCCGGTTCCTCGTGGGGCCACAACGGACATGTACGATCGTGGACGCGGGCGTGCGCAAGCCACTCGACCTCCGTATTCACGTTCCGGTCGAGTCCATGCTGGAGCCCGGTAACGCCGGCGCGGATCTGGAACCCCTCGCCGGCCAGGAGGCCACCCGCCGCTCTCTCTGGCCGGCGATGTATCCGGAGCTCCTGCAGCTCGTGCGCGAGCATCGCTCGACGCTCCTCTTCGTGAACAACCGCCGCGCGGCCGAGCGGCTAGCGCTGCGCCTGAATGAACTGGCGGGTAAGCCTGTGGCACGCGCTCACCACGGCTCACTGGCGCGGGAAGAGCGCCAAGCGGCGGAGGATTTGCTCAAGCGCGGCGAGCTGCCGTGCTTGGTGGCTACCTCGTCCCTCGAGCTCGGCATCGACATGGGGGCGGTGGACCTGGTGATCCAGATCGAATCGCCGAAATCGGTAACTCACGGCCTGCAACGGATTGGCCGCGCCGGCCACGGCGTGGGCGCCGTGTCGAAGGGACGCATCTTCCCCAAGTTCCGCGCCGACCTGCTGGAGTGCGCCGTGGTGGCGCAGCGGATGCGCGAGGGCCTCGTCGAGGCTACCGAAGTGCCGCGGAATCCGCTGGATGTGCTCTGTCAGCAGATCGTGGCGCTGGCTGTAGCCGCGGGCGAAGAGGGCCTTCGAGAAGACGCTGTGCTCGCCCTGGTGCGGCGCACCTATACGTATGCCGACCTTGATCGCCGACAGCTCGAGAACGTCCTCGACATGCTAGACGGCCGGTACCCAGCGGAGGATTTCAGCGAGTTGCGAGCGCGCATCGTGTGGGATCGTGTGACCGGCATCATCCGCCCACGTGCCGGCGCTCGCGCACTGGCGGTCGCCAATGCCGGCACCATCCCAGACCGCGGCCTGTTCTCGGTGAACCTGCCCGACGGCCGGCGCGTGGGCGAACTCGACGAGGAGATGGTCTACGAAGCACGCGCCGGCCAGACCTTCCTGCTGGGCGCCACCTCGTGGCGCATCGAACAGATCACGCGCGATCGCGTCGTGGTCACACCGGCGCCAGGCAGGACGGCGACGGTACCGTTCTGGCACGGCGACGGCCTCGGGCGGCCTCGCGAGCTAGGCCAGGCCATCGGTGCCTTCGCGCGCTGGGCCGTCGACCAGGACGTGGCAACGCTCCAGGGTTCCCATGATCTCGACGAACGCGCGGCGGCAAACCTCCTGCAGTTCCTGCGCGACCAACGCGATGCCACAGGCATCGTCCCCAGCGACACCACCGTAGTCGTAGAGCGTTTCAGAGACGAGATCGGCGATTGGCGTGTCTGCGTGCTGACGCCCTTCGGCGGCCGCGTGCACAGCGCCTGGGCGCTGGCGCTCAACGCCCGCATCCGCCAGCGCTTCGGCCTCCAGTCGCAGGCGATCTGGTCGGACGACGGCATCATCGTCCACCTCCCTGACACCGACCAGCCACCAGGGGCCGAGCTCGTTCTCGTGGACCCCGACGAGGTACACGATCTCGTGGTGGAGGAACTCGGCGACAGCGCGTTGTTCGGCGCGCGTTTTCGAGAGAACGCCGCGCGCGCCCTCCTGCTGCCCCGCGCGCTGCCCGGCAGGCGCACGCCACTGTGGCAGCAGCGGCTCAGATCTCACTCGCTCCTGGAGGTCGCCCGACGCTACCCCCAGTTCCCCCTCATCCTCGAGACGTACCGTGAATGCCTGCAAGACGTCTTCGACATGCCCGGGCTCATCGATGTGCTGCGCCGGCTGCACAGCCGGGGGATCTCCCTGGTAGAACGCGAGACGGCCACGGCCTCCCCACTCGCCAGCTCGCTGTTGTTCGACTACATCGCCGCCTACATGTACGAGGGTGACGCCCCGAGCGCGGAGCGCCGAGCGGCAGCGCTCGCGCTAGACCGCGACCTCCTCCGCGAGCTGCTCGGCCAGGAAGAGCTGCGCGACCTGATCGCTCCCGAGGCTCTGCGAAAGGTCGAAGACGACGCCCAGCATCGCTCCGAGCACCTGCGCGCCCGCTCGGCGGACGAGATTCACGACCTGCTCCGCCAGCTGGGCGATCTCACGGCAGATGAGATCCGCGAGCGCACCGCCCTGCCGGAACGCGTCGATCCCTGGCTGCGCGACCTCGCGCGCCAGCGGCGGGCGGTTGCACTGCGGCTCGCGGGCCAGCGACGCTGGATCGCCGCCGAGGACGCGGGCCTGTTCCGCGACGCCCTCGGCGCGCGCCCACCGGCCGACTTGCCAACGGCTTTCCTCGCCGAGGTCACCGGCGCGCGCGAGCGTTTGGTCCGCCGCTTCGCGCGTACGCACGGCCCCTTCGACACGGCCGCCCTCACCGCTCGCTACGGCATTCCGGCGACGGCGACGCTCGCCGACTTGGAGCGACGCGGCCACCTCCTCCGCGGCGAGCTGCGTCCGGAGGGCAGCGGCCGCGAGTGGTGCGATCCGGAGATCGTGCGGCGTCTCCGCCGCGCCTCGCTGGCGATTCTCCGACGCGAGATCGAGCCCGTCGAGCACCATGCGTTCGCCCGTTTCGCCCTCAGTTGGCACGGCGTGGACCGCCCCGGCCTCACCGCCGCGGGCGTGGACGGCCTGCGCGATGTCCTGACCGCGTTGCAGGCCCTGCCGCTCACACCCGAGGTGTGGGAGCAGGACGTACTTCCAGCACGCCTCGGCAGCTACTCGCCGGCGTGGCTGGATCAGCTCTGCACGGCGGGCGAAGTCGTCTGGGTCGGCGCGGGCAGCCTCGGAAGAGGCAGCGGGCGGGTAGCCCTGTACTTCCGTGACGATGCGGCGGTGTTGGGCCCGCCTCCCGGCGGGCGCGAGCCGCCCAGTACGGCTGCCCACGAGGCGCTTCGTACACGGCTTAGCCAGGGTCCCTGCTTCTTCGCCGACATCCTCGTGGACTGCTTCCACACGCCCGGAGACGAGCTGCTGCGCGCCTTATGGGACCTCGTCTGGGCGGGAGAGGTCACCAACGATACCTTCACCTGCCTCCGCGGATCGCGGCGAACAGCGGCGGCCTTCCAAGAGCCCCGACCCCGCCGCGCAGGGGTGCGGCGCCTCGCCCATGGCGCGCGCAGGGCTGCCACGCCGGTACCGGGGCGTTGGTCGCTCACCGCCGACCTCTTCGCCCGAGGCGCGCAGGTGCCGGTGGAGCGCAGGCGCGCCCAAGCCGAACTGCTCCTCAAGCGTCACGGCATCCTCACGCGAGAGCTGGTGGCGGGCGAGGGTTTCCCCGGCGGCTTTTCCGCTCTCTACGATGCGCTCTCCGCCCTGGAGACCCTCGGCATCGCCCGCCGCGGCTACTTTGTCGAAGGGCTGGGCGGAACCCAGTTCGCCCTCGCCGGCGCGGTCGAGCGCCTGCGCGCGGAACGCAGCGGGACGACCGCGCCGGTCGTGCTCGCGGCCACCGACCCAGCCCAACCCTACGGCGCTGTCCTGCGCTGGCCCGACGCCGGCCGGCCCGCACCCGCGCGGCAGGCAGGCGCACACGTCGTGCTCGTCAACGGCGATCCGATCCTCTCCGTAGAGCGCGGCGGCAGAGCTCTCCAGATACTCTGCTCCGCCGACGACGAGCGCCTGGACAGCGCGCTGCGGGCGCTCCTGGACGCCGTACGCCGCGGTCGACCGCGCCGCCTCGCGCTGGAACGAGTCAATGCGGCGCAGGTCTTCACCTCGCCCTACGCCGAGCGGCTCCAGCGGATGGGATTCCGCGCCGGTCCTCGCCGGCTCACGTTCTCGGCCTGAACCCTGCGCGGATCCCGTGAAAGAGCCACGGCCTGACCCTCAACTCGCGCCAACGTGGCCCATCCCGGCAACACTGGCAAACGGACACAAGGGTGGTAGTCTGCTGACAGTGTAAGGAGGGGTGCGATGGACAGGATGCACCGCGCGGTACCGCGTTTGCTCACGCTCGACGAAGTCAGAGCAGCCAATTTCCCCGCCGTCTTCCGCGCCTTCGGCGACCACTTGGTCTTCATCGAGGGCCGCGTGTACTCAGTGCCCCACGAAACAGACCTCGCGCACCCCGATCTGGTGCCGCACCTCCCCGATACCTACGTGATCACGAATAGCGTAGGCATTGAGTACGGCTGGCAACATTTCGAGGGCTGTCGCTGCGCCCTCTGCGCGGGGCTGTCCCGGGCGGCGGCCTAGCCGAAGGTCAATGCCACCCGCGCACTCGTCCATACACGATGAGGCGGGTGACCAGCAAGGTCGCCCGCCTCATCGTGTGCCGCCTCGTGAGAGCCAACGCTAGGCGGTAACGTCTCTCACAAGGTCTTCGTAGGCCGCGACGTAGCGATCGATGTCTTCGTCGGTGTGCTGCACGGACAGCGTCCACTCCTCCTCGCGTCCGGGAGCGATGATCACGCCGCGATTGAAGTTGTAGAGCCAGGCGAGTGCCACGAGCTCGTGGTCCTGATACTTGATGAAGGACTCGTAGTCGATGATCTTGTCGCTGGCGAAGTTCACGCAGCCTTTGGAACGAATGCCCACGGTGTAGGCCGGGAAGTTGTACTTGGCGGCGACGGCATCGCACTCGGTGGTGAGACGATTGTTGAGGTAGTCAAGGTGTTCGTACGCCGCGGGGGTCATGACCTTCTCGATGCTGGCACGCGCGGCCACCATGGAGAGCGGGTTACCGGCGTAGGTGCCCACTTGATAGACGCTGCCGTTGTTGACCACTTCCATGACCTCGTCCGAGCCGCCGATGGCGCCGCAGGGCAGCCCTCCGCCAAGCGCCTTGGCCAGACAGACGATGTCCGGCTTGACGCCGAAGCGGTCGACGGCGCCGCCCGGCGCCGTGCAGATGCCCACTTTGACCTCGTCGAAGATGAGCACGATACCGTGCTTTCTGGTTATCTCGCGCACGGCGTCGAGGTAGCCAGGCTCGGGAAGCACCACCCCGAGATTCATCATCGCCGGTTCCATGATCACGCACGCCGGCTTACGGCCTTCGGCGATGAGTTGCTCGATACGCGCCTCCATCATGGGCGCGTCGTTGAAGGGAACCGGAATGGTCATGTCCACCACTTTCTGGGGAATGCCACTCCCGTAAGGAAGCGAGGCGTAGTGGTCACGAGAGCCGATCTTGCCGTAGTCGACAGCGCCGATGGAGACCATCACGTAATCGTGGTGCCCGTGGTACGACCCGAAGATCTTCATGACGGTCTCGTTGCCCGTGTACGCGCGGGCGATGCGGATGGAGTCCATCGTGGCTTCCGAGCCAGAGTTCACAAAACGCCACTTCGGCTGCTGGAAATTCCTCGCAAGGTGCTCGGCTACGATCACCGAGTCCTCGGTTGGCAGACCGAACTGAGTAGCCAGGTCGCAGCGTGCCTTGATCGCCTCGATGATAGCGGGGTGCGCGTGTCCCTGTACCATGCACCCATACCCATTGTGGAAGTCGCTGATCTCTTGCCCATCTACGGTGTAGACCTTGGAACCTTTACCGTGCGTGTAGTACACGGGATAGGGATCGCGCGCATGATACGTGGAGGCCACACCCATGGGCATGGTCCGGATAGCGCGCTTGTAGAGTTCGAACGACTTCGGCGTGGATTCCTCGAGCCGCTTCTCCTCACGCTCCATGAGTTCCGCGATGCGTCTGCGGTCGATGACTGCCTTGGTCTCTGCCATGAGTGAGTGCTCCTTCGACGTTGCGCCCCGCACCGCAGTACTCACGATAACAGAGCGCGGATGTCCGGATAGCAGAGGCGCGGTGTCCACCCCCCTCGCCCCCCTCGAAGCCACCAGATAGGCCGACTATCACCTCCACTTCAGAGGCGCGCTCGTCGCAAGGGCTCGGAGGGCAGAGCGTGCCGTGACACCCTCCGAATAGAAGTAGGATACATTTGACCGTTCACGACGGCAATCCCCAATTTTGTGTCGTATTCGGCCACTCTGCTCGCGCCAGGCGAGACTGCCACTCCCCTTCTGCGATACCCCCTCGATCAACTCCCTCCATACCCTGCTTCCTCCCATGCAACGCGCCCTGTGCGCTGCGGTTTTCCTTCATCACGTTGTGCCGTAAAGTATCGGTTGCGTCGGCGTGTCGCTCACCCGTCGGCGGCCCAGTCCATGAGCGTGCAGGTGCTGCTTTCACCTCCGACAGCAGCGGCCACGTTCAAGCGCAAGGAGTGAGAGTGGCGCAAGGTAAGGTCAAGTGGTTCTCCCAGCAGAAGGGCTACGGGTTCATCGCCCAGGAGGGTGAGAAGGACGTGTTCGTCCACATCACCGGCCTGGCACCCGGAACGGCGAGCTTGGCTGAAGACCAGCTCGTCGAGTTCGAGGTGCAGGAGGGCCGCAAGGGCCCGCAGGCCGTGAACGTTCGGCCCGTCTGACGCACAACTCAAGCTGGCCCGCGGCGCCCGCTCGTCCTTTCGCGGACGGGCGGGCGCCGCGCTTTTGACCCCCTTACCCTTAGCACGACCGGCGCGCCGGCAGGATGAGGGCGGGCCGGCACATATACCACAGCCGCTCCACGCGCCGCCGACCACGCCAGCACCCGATGCCACTGTACAGGAGCACCGCGGCGCCATCTCTCCACTACGACACCCTCCCCTCTTGACGCGGAGCCATGCCTCACGCACAATGTGAACAATGTTCGATTCAGAGAACACTGTTCGAGATACGCGACAACGCGCCGAAGGTAGCGCCGCCGCGAGCCGCGAGCGACGCGAGCGGCGCTTCGACCAGACGCGCAGTGAGATCCTCGCGGCCGCACGCGCGGTTATGCTCGAGGTGGGCGCCGCTCGCCTCTCGCTGCGCGAGGTCGCGCGGCGCGCCCAATTCAGTCCCGCAGCGCTGTACACCTATTTCTCCGGCCGCGACGAGATCATCGACGCCCTCACAACCGAGTCCTTCCGCCTGCTCTCGACCTACCTGGATGCAGTGCCCAACGGCCTTCCGCCCGACGAGCGGCTGGTACAACTGGGCATGGCCTACATGAGCTTCGCCGAGGAGAACCCGGCCGACCTCCTCTGCATCCTCAGTCCGTACGCCGACGACCCCGCGGTCAGCGCGGATGTATCCATCGGTCTGGCGGCAGCCCGTTTGCTCAGCGAGACCCTACGCGAGGGTATCGCGAGCGGCTTGTTCCGGCCTCTCGACGAACCTCAGCTCGCACGAACCGCGTTCGGCATGTGGGCCTTAGTCCACGGCATGACGGCCCTCGCCACCGTATCCCTCGGACCAGTCAGCGATCAGATCGGGCGCGACCCGCGCGGCGTCATCGAGGACTACATCGCCGCGCTCCGCCCGCCGAAACAGGCTTAGCCCGTGTTTGCCGCTCTCGGCAGAAGCGTCTTTCGCCACCGCTGGCTCGTCTTAGCCGTGTGGTCGGCGCTCTTTCTCCTCGGCATCGCCGCCATCCCGTTCCTCGGCGATACACTCAAAGGCGGAGGCTTCGACAACCCCACCTCTCCCTCCCAGCGCGCCGCCACGCTGATCAAGGAGCGTTTGGGTACTGGCTTCACTATGGTCGAGGTGGTCTTCACCAGTCCCAACCTCCAAGCTACCGACAAGCGCTTTCAGGCCGCGCAAGAGAAGGCCATGGGCAAGCTGCACCCAGGGTCGCTCCCCGGGCTGGTGGAGATTCACACGTACGCCTCCACCGGGCAGACGGCTTTTGTCTCTCGCGACGGCCGGACTTCGGTGGCGGTGCTCGTGTTCGCCGCCGACGAGCAACGGGTTCAGCGACTCACCGAGCGCATCCGCCAGTCACTGCAGCCCACGGCGCTCACCGCCTACGTCACCGGTTCACCGGCGGTCAACGCCGACATCGTGCGGCTCTCTCTCCGCGACCTTCGCGTCGCGGAGTCCTACGCCATCCCCATCGCGCTCCTGGCGCTGCTCCTGGTGTTCGGCACGGTAGCGGCGGCCATGCTGCCCGTGGTGGCTGGCGGGATGGCCGTTACGGTGACTCTGGGAATCCTGTTCGTCCTGGGTCAGGTGGCCGACGTCTCCATCTTCGCCATGAACGTGGCCAGCCTCCTCGGCTTAGCGGTGGGCATCGACTACGCCCTGTTCATGGTCGCCCGTTTTCGCGAGGAGCTCGCCGCCGGCGCATCCGTAGCGGAGGCGGTGGAAATCACCGTCGGCCATGCTGGCCGCTCCGTGTTCTTCAGCGGTCTGGCGGTGGCTATCGGCATCCTCGGCCTCGTCTTCTTCCCCTTCTCCGCTCTGCGCAGCATCGGCATCGCCGGCGCGTTAGTGGTAGCCGTATCGGTATTAGCGGCCATCACCGTCCTGCCGGCGCTGCTCGCGACCCTCGGAGGGAGGGTGAACTCCTGGCGGATCCTCCGTGTCCCCACGGGAACCTCGCGTTTCTGGGGCTGGTGGTCGCGATGGGTGCTCCGCTGGCCAGTGGCCGCTCTAGCCATCAGCCTGCTCGTGATCGGCGCCTTCGCGGCACCCGTGCTGCGCATGACTACCCAGATGCCCACCGCGGCCGTGCTTCCGTCAGAGGCCGAGTCCCGGCAGGGATACGAGGTCCTCACACGCGAGTTCGATATGGGAGAGCTGACGCCCATCAATGTAGCCCTGTCCTGGGATGGCGATCCGGATCCCCTGGCGGCCTCACGGCTGCCCGCTCTTGCCAACTTTGGACGCCTGCTCGCCAGCCAACAGGACGTGCGCTCGGTGACCAGCGTCGCCAACCTGCCGCACGTCGACTCACCGTTGGCTCTGGTCTTTTTCTGGCAGGCGGTCAAGCCGGCCCTCGAGACCGGCGAGGCCGTGCGGATCGGCTCCCGAGAGATCAGCGCCGAGCAGATCGCCGGGCTCCAGCAACTGGCTAAGGCCACGACCGCACCCGGCATCGTAGTGTACCGGGTGGCGCCCAAGGCCGACCCGAGCTCCGCGACAGCGTCCGACCTGGTCGAACGGCTGCGCCGGCTCACACCGCCGGATGGCATGACCCTCAGCATCGCCGGCGAGTCGGCCGCGCGCCTCGATTTCTACGACGGCCTTACCGGCCGCTTCCCCTGGGTCGCGGCCTCTATCATCATCGCCACCTTCGTCATCTTGGTGCTCCTCACGCACAGCCTCGTGGTACCTCTGAAGGCGATCGTGGTGAACACGTTCACCATCCTCATGGCTTGGGGGACTATCGTCTACATATTCCAGGACGGGCACTTCGAACGCGTGCTGCGATTCACCAGCAGCGGCGCCGTAGACGCGATCATGCCCATCATCATCTTCTGCACCTTGTACGGCGTGAGCATGGACTACGAGGTATTCTTGCTGGCGCGCATGCACGAGTGCTGGCGCCGCACGCACAACTCACACCAGAGCGTCGCCGCCGGCCTCACGTGCAGCGGCAGGGTCATCGTGAGCGCAGCGGCGCTGGTGGTAGTCGTTGCCGGCTCGTTCGCGTTCACGAGCATCAGCATGACCAAGACCCTTGGCATCGGGATCGCCTTCGCCATCGCACTCGATGCGTTGTTTGTGCGCATGATGCTCGTCCCGGCCATCATGCGCCTCGCGGGACGCTGGAGCTGGTGGCTCCCAGGACGCCTCAACCATCGCCTCCCCGACCTCGGCGAAGAGTAGGTCGTCGCCAGCCCGAGCTCTCGTCTCACGGCCGCGCCACCGCCCCACACCGATGATGAGCGGCGGTTCGGGGTACACTTGGAAGGTCCACGCGCCTGCGAGAGGCGAGAGCACAGCTACCATGATGAACATCCATCACCAAGACCTCGGAGGAGCCACATGACTGACAGGGTGCGCGAGATTCTCTCCTGGTATCGTTCCGAGAACCCCGGCGTGCAAGCCAGCCTCTACCGTATGCTCATGCACGGCACGCTCGGTGGGAGTGGCAAGATGGTCATTCTGCCCGTAGACCAGGGCTTCGAGCATGGTCCCGCCCGCAGCTTCGCCCCCAACCCGCCCGCCTATGACCCCCGCTACCACTTCCAGCTCGCCATCGATGCCGGCTGCAATGCCTACGCCGCTCCGCTGGGCTTCATCGAGGCCGGAGCTGCCGACTACGCCGGGCAGATTCCGCTGATCCTCAAGGCGAATAACTCCGACTCCCTCTACTCTGGCGACGACCCCTGTCCCGCGGTCACCGCAACCGTAGACGACGCCCTGAGGCTAGGCTGTGTCGCGGTCGGTTTCACCATCTACCCAGGCTCGGCCGAGCGTAACACGATGTACGAGGAGCTCCGCGAGCTGACCGCCGAGGCTAAGGCCGCCGGCCTGGCGGTGGTAGTCTGGTCGTATCCGCGCGGCTCCGGGCTCTCCAAATCCGGCGAGACCGCCGTGGACGTGGTCGCCTACGCCGCACAGATAGCGGCCCAGCTGGGAGCTAACGTCATCAAGATCAAGCCACCCACGGCACACGTAGAGAACAGCTCCGCCAAGAGCTGCCTCGAGAAGGGCGCCGTCTCCCTCGACACCCTCGCCGATCGCGTGCGCCACGTAATCCAGGGCGCCTTCAACGGCCACCGCATCGTCATCTTCTCCGGCGGCGAGGCGAAGGGCACGGAGGCCGTCTTGGAGGAGAACCGCCAGACGGCGCTGGGCGGAGGCTTCGGTACCATCATCGGCCGCAACTCGTTCCAGCGGCCTCACGACGAGGCGGTACAGCTCCTCAAGCAAGTGATGGAGATCCACCGCACCACCTGGCCAGCCTGACCACACAGGCACCCGGAGGATCCTCCGACGTCGTGCTGGGGGCGGGGGGGGGGGGGGGCCCCCCGCCCCCCCCCCCCCCCCCCGACCAGCAGCGCGCTGGCACCGGCTGCGGCCGCGCGGCGGGCGTCGTCGATTGAGGCGATGCCGCTCTCGCTCACGAAGAGGATGCCGCGGGGAACGGCTGGTCCGATCTCCTCGGTCGTGTGCATGTCGACGTCGAGCGTGCTCAGATTACGGTTGTTCACGCCGACCAGGTTGGCTCTGGCGGCGATCACTCGGGTGAGCTCGTCGCGGGTGTGGATCTCGACGAGCGCGTCCAAGCCGCACTCCCAGCACTCGGCCAGCAGTACGCCCAGGGCGGCGGCGTCGAGGATCGCGGCGATGAGCAAGACGGCGTCGGCGCCCGCTCGTGTCGCCTCCCAGATTTGGTAGGGATCGACGATGAAGTCTTTGCGCAGCACCGGTACGGTCACGCCGGCGGCGACAGCTTGCAGATCGTCCAGCGAGCCGCCGAATCGCGTAGGTTCGGTGAGCACGGAGATGGCGTCGGCGCCGGCGTTCTGGTAGGCACGCGCCTGGGTTACCGCGTCCAGATGGGGGGCGATGTCGCCTTTGCTCGGCGAGCGGCGCTTGACCTCGGCGATCAGGGCGAGGTGGCCGCCGTCGGCCGCGGCCTGCAGGGCGTCGCGCAGACGGCCAGGCTCGGCCGACGGCGGCCGGCGCAGTGGCCGTTCGCGTCGGCCGTACGCTACGCGCACGTGAGCGGCGCCCACCATGACGGTGAGGAAGTTGGGAGTTGGTCCCTCACTCATGCTGCCACCTCTGCTTTGAGACGTTGGGTTGTATCGATGAGGGCGTCGAGCTTCTGGCTGGCGGCCCCACTCCGTACGGCCGCCCGTGCCAGCTCGACGCCCTCATCGATACTCGCCGCGATCTCGGCGATGTAGAGAGCGGCCCCGGCATTGAGCAGGACCACGTCGAGTTTGGGCCCAGGCACGCCGGCGATGGTCTCGCGGAGCAGTGTTGCGTTGTAGGTTGCGTCTGCACCACGCAGCTCCTGCAGCTCGGCTCGCTGAAAACCGAACTGTTCCGGTGTGATCTCGTAGCGCACGTCGTCGCTGGCCGATGAAAACACCTCGACTACTAGTGTAACGCCAGTTGTAGAGATTTCGTCGAGGCCGTCGCTGCTATGGACGACGAGGTTGCGCGCCGAGCCCATGAGTCGCACTGCCTTGGCGATGCGGTCGACGTAGCGCTGGTCGGATACGCCGATGAGTTGGTGGCGGGCGCCGGCCGGGTTGGTGAGCGGGCCGATGAGGTTGAACGTGGTGGCTATGCCGAGACTGCGGCGGACCGGCGCGACGTGTTTCATGGCCAGGTGATGGCGAGGCGCGAAGAGAAAGCCGATGCCGGTCTGCGCGATGCAGCGGTTCACCTGCTGCGGGGCGAGGTCGATGGCTACCCCGAGCGCCTCCAGGACGTCGGCGCTGCCGCAGCGACTGGTGGCGGAGCGGTTGCCGTGTTTGGCCACCGTCGCGCCAGCTCCCGCGGCTACCACGGCGGCCGCGGTGGAGATGTTGAAAGTTTGGGCGCCGTCGCCACCCGTGCCGCAGGTGTCGAGGATCACGTCGGCGTCGACCTCTACCTTCTCGGCCAGCTCGGTCATGGCGCGCGCCATGCCGACGATCTCCTCGGCCGTCTCGCCCTTGACGCGCAGGGCGCTCAGGAAGGCCGCCGTTTGCGGCTCGTTCGCCCGGCCGCCCATGATCTCCAGGAGCACCGCCCGCGCCTCGGACTCCTCGAGGTCGCGTCCCGCGACGAGCTTGGCCAGCGCGGCGCTGATGATCTCATTCGGCATGGTCTGCCTCCTCGGCGCGGTCTGCCTCTTCGGGCGGTGTCTGGTTATGGGCGGCGCGCAGGCTCAGGAAGTTGCCGAGCAGCGCGCGACCGTATTCGGTCAACACGCTCTCGGGGTGGAACTGCACGCCGTAGATCGGTAGCTCGCGATGGCGGACGCCCATCACGATGCCCTGATGGTTCCAGGCGGTGAGCTCCAGCTCCGCGGGCAGCTCGCTGTCTACCACCAGCGAATGGTAACGAGTGGCGATGAATGGATCGGGCAGGCCGGCGAACAGGCCGCTGCCGCAGTGCGCGATGCGATCGGTCTTGCCATGGACCGGCGCGCCGGCGCGGCGCACCACGCCTCCGAAGACCTGTCCGATCGCTTGGTGGCCCAAGCAGACGCCCAGGATCGGCACGCGGCGCTGCGCGAAGTAGTGGATGGCGGTCATGGAGATGCCGGCCTCATTGGGCGTACAGGGACCGGGAGAGATCACGAGGTGGCTCGGCTGCGTCGCCGCGATCTGTTCGACGGTCACCTGATCGTTGCGCCGCACGGTAACGCGGGCATCGAGCTCGCCCAGCATCTGGACCAGGTTGTAGGTGAACGAATCGTAATTGTCGATGACGAATGCGTGTGTCCGCGTCGCCTGAGTCATGGCATGCCCCTTGGGGTATCGGGGAACTCCTCGTGGGCGAGCTCTACGGCGCGCAGGAGCGCCGCCGCCTTGCTCGTCGTCTCGTCGTACTCGCGTGCGGGGACGCTGTCGGCTACTACGCCGGCGCCCGCCTGTACGTGAGCCGTACCATCTTTGACCACTACAGTACGGATGCAGATGCAGGTGTCCAGATCGCCGCTGTAGCTCAGGTATCCGATGGCTCCTGCATACGGGCCACGGCGCACCGTCTCCAGCTCGTCGATGATCTGCATGGCGCGCACCTTGGGGGCGCCGCTCACGGTGCCCGCGGGGAAACACGCCTTCAGGGCGCTGGTAGGGTCGTTGCCCTCGGCCAGCGTGCCGCTGACTGAGGAGACCATGTGGATCACGTGTGAATAGAGCTCCATGCCCATGAGCTCGTCCACGGCTACACTGCCCGGTGCGCAGACTCGACCCAGGTCGTTCCGGCCTAGGTCCACCAACATGACGTGCTCGGCGCACTCCTTTTCATCGGCACGCAGCTCTTCGATGAGGTGCCGATCCTCTGCGTCGTCGGCACCTCGCCGCCGGGTGCCGGCGATGGGCCGAGTTGTCACGCGATCGCCGCGCACAGTGACCAGCGGCTCTGGGCTGGAGCCGCAGAGGGCGAAGTCGTCGAAGGCGATGTAGTACATGTACGGCGACGGATTCACGCTGCGCAAGCCGCGGTAGATGGCGAACGGCGAGACCCCCACGGGGGTGCTGAAGCGCTGGCTGAGCACGACCTGGAAAGCGTCGCCGGCGTAGATGTACTCCTTGATGCGCTCCACGCCGGCCTCGAACGTGTCGCGCGTCATACTGGAGCTCACCGGCGCGGCGGCGGCGCGAGCGGCGACTTCGCCACCGGCGGGCAGCGGGCCGCTCAGGGCCCGTCGTACGTCGGCGATCCGCGCGAGAGCCCGTTGGTATGGAGCGTCGATGTCGCGGCCGTCGGTGAAGGCGTTGGCGACCACGGTGATGGTGTGTTTGAGGTGGTCGAACACCAGCACCGTGTCGGCCAGCAGGAAGGCCATCTCCGGCAGGCGCAGATCGTCTGGCGGCGCATCCGGCAGGTGTTCGATGTGCCGCACCAGGTCGTAGCCGAAGTAACCGACCAGGCCGCCGGCCAACGGTGGCAGGTCGCCCATCTCGGGTGGCCGGTAGCTGCGCAGCAGGTCGGCCACAGCCACGAAGGGGTCGGCGTGCTCCATCTCCAGCCGCCCGCCGTCCTCTTGCACGCTGAGGCGCCCGCCGGTGTAGGTGACCAATGTGCGGGCGCCCACGCCCAGGAATGAGTAACGTCCCAGCCGCTGACCTTGCTCGGCGCTCTCGAGCAGGAAGCTGCGAGACGGCGAACCGAGTTTGAGGAAGGCGGAGACAGGCGTCTCGAGATCTGAGACGAACGAGTGGGTTACGGGGACGACGTTATGAGCCAGCGCGAGGCGCTGAGCCTCGGCTAGCTTCGGGGCGACCCGTATGTGCGTTGCCACGGGCCAAACATGTGGCACCTCCTGTGCTGTCCACGCGGCCCTTACCGTCGTCCCCTGCCGATTCGGCAGGTTCGCGCAAAGATAGGGGACGTTGGAGCTCGTGTCAAGTGAGGTTTTAGCATTTGACCCAGCGACAGCCTCGTGGCGACGGCGAATGTGAACCGGTCGTCGCCCCCGGACGTATCTGCAGTGGGATGACCATCGCGAGGAGGAGAGCGACTGATGACGGGCGGCATGCGAACGGTGCTGGGAGCCGTGTTCCTGCTGTGTTTCGCCTTCGGCGGAACGGCGCTGTACGGCTGCGGTGACCAGGCGAAGCTGGACGGAACGAGTTGGACAGTACGTTCCTGGTCGGCCAGCTCGCTCGACCCTGCGGACTTCACCATCACGGCGAGCTTCGCCGACGGGCGGATCGGCGGCACGTCCGCGGTTAACCACTACGGCGGTTCGTACGCCGCGACCACGGCCGGTGGCTTCTCGGTGGGGGACCTCGCAAGCACTGAGATGGCGGGTCCTGAGCCCGCCATGCGGGCGGAGACGATCTACCTCCGCCTTCTGCGGCGGGCGCGTGAATATCGCCTCGCCAACGATCAGCTCACCCTGCTGGACGGCGGCGGCCAGGAGCTGCTGGTCTTTGTGCCGCGGGCGGAGCGGTAGCGGCAGTCGACGGCGTGGGGCGTCTGCGCCGCTCCTCCCGGCGACGCCTTATCGAG
Organism: Thermoleophilia bacterium; assembly: GCA_040772045.1. GTDB lineage: Bacteria > Actinomycetota > Thermoleophilia > UBA2241 > UBA2241 > JAXGYV01. Next base: position 211,057 of record JAXGYV010000002.1, on the reverse strand, counting down.
CGTGGCCCGCGAGTGTTGGCGATGCTTCGCGCGCCAGACGGTCTGTGGTGACCGGTCTACGCGGTGCCGTCGTCGGCCGTCGCGCCGAGCGACGTGGCGGCGAGGGCCGCCGGCGTGCCGCTCGTGACAGCGCTCGATTCCAGGAGCGAGAGGTTGCGGGTCTCGGGGGCCCACAGAGCGGACGCGAGCGCGCCGCAGGCACAGACACCGGCGAGGATGAGGAGTGTTCCGGCGGTGCCCAGGGAGTTCAGCAGGGACGGGAGGGCGAACGCGCTGATGACCGAGCCCGTTCGTGCGCTGGCCGCGGCGACGCCGACGGCGGAGCTGCGCACCTCTGTCGGGAACATCTCGGCCGGGTAGACGAACTCCAGGTTGGAGGCCGCGTTGATCGTGAGCATGAAGAGGGCGAAGGCCGCCAGCGTGAACCAGCCGGGGACGAACTGATAGCCGGCCATGATGAGCATGAAGATCGCCATGAGCACGAACGACCAGATAACGAGCGGCCTCCGGGGCAAGCGCCAGCAAAGATAGACACCGATCGCACCGCCGAGGACCGTGACCGCGTTGATGACCACATCGGCGACGATCCCGCCGGCGATGTCCAGCGCCGTGAAGATCATCGGCAGGAAGAGGAGGAGCGCGAATGCGCAGGTGATCTGGCACGTCCAGAAGATCGTGGCGAACGCGGTTCGGGTACGGAAGCGAGGGCCGAAGAGTACCGAGTACTTGACAGGCGCCCCCTTTTCTAACGTGAGGTCGTGAACGTCGTACTCGGCTCCGTAGTGGCGCTTGACGATGGCTCTCGCCTTTTGGAGCTCGCCCTTGCTCGCCAGCCAGCGTGGCGACTCAGGTGTGCCGAGACGCGAGACGAGCACCAGCAAGGCCACTACGGCCGAGCTGGCGAGGATCCAACGCCAAGGTACGCCGGCGTGCTGCAGTGCGTACGCCGCGAAGTAGCCGATGGCGTAGCCGATCAGCCAGAAGGCCTGCAGGCTCGAGAGCATGGCACCACGCGACGTGCGGGGTGAGAACTCCGCGAGCAAGGTGGTACTGACGGCGTACTCGACGCCGATAGCTACGCCGATGGCGATGCGCGCGGCGAGCAGGGACTCAGCGCTGTTCGCCCCGAGCTGTGCCGCACACGTTGCCAGAAAGACAAGCAGATTGCAGGTGAACAGCTTCTGTCTCCCGAACCGGTCGGCGGCCCATCCGGAGATTGGGCCGCCGATGAAGATACCGATGAGCGCTCCGGCGCTGATGAGGCCCATCCACCAGGCCGAGACGGCGAGATCGGCGCTCGCCGTACTGAGAGTGACAGCCATGGTGCCGAAGATGAAGCCGTCGAGCATCATGCCTCCGGCGCAGGAGAGCAGCGCCCGGAGGAGGAAGCGGCTCCACGGCGCGTCGTCTATGCTTAAGGGACAGGTGGTGCTCATACCGGTGGGTGCTGCCAGTGAAGCCTCCTGCGTAGGGCATGACGGCCGGTCTTTTGGCGCCGGCCGCCGCGACGCGGTGCTTAGTATGGCGGTGTGCGATTCGGGACGCAACGCGGGCGCCGGTGCCCGGCGGGCGGGCAGGGCGCTGGTACGGCTCGTCCGTGAGGCTCGCGAGTGAGGTGGTTCGCTCTCCTGGCACGTCTTCGGCTATGCTCATGCCGTCAACAGCCCCCGCACGGTGCGCGGGCGCGAAGCAGAAAGGAACGACCGCGCTCATGACCATCCAGGTCACTCTCCCCGACGGCTCCCCACTTGAGCTTGCCGACGGCGCCACCGCGCTGGACGCCGCCGAGGCTATCGGGCCGCGGCTGGCGAAGGCCACCGTCGCGGCCCGCGTTAACGACGCGCTCGTCGATGCGGATACCACGTTGCGCGATGGCGATTCCGTCGCTCTGATCACCGCCACCAGTCCCGAAGGCGTGGATGTGATGCGTCACTCGGCCGCCCACGTGATGGCGCAGGCTATCCTGCAGCTGTTCCCGGGGACCCGTTACGCTATCGGGCCGACCATCGAGAACGGTTTCTACTACGACTTTCAGTTTCCCCAGGCGATCACCGACGCCGATCTGCCACGTATCGAACAGGAGATGGCGCGCATCGTCAAAGAAGACCTGCAAATTACGCACAAGAAGCTGTTGCCTGAAGAGGCACGAGAGTATTTCCTCAACCTCAACCAGAGCTTTAAGGTTGAGCTCATCGACGATCTGCTGGCCGCGGCCGAAGGCGGCGCGGCACCCACCCTGAGCGTCTATGGCCAGGGCGAGTTCACCGATCTCTGCCGCGGGCCACATGTGCCCAGCACGGGGAGGCTCGGGGCCTTCAAGCTTACGAGCCTAGCTGGCGCCTACTGGCGCGGCGACGAGCGCAAGCCGATGCTCACCCGCATCTACGGTACCGCCTTCGCCACACGCGCCGATTTGGACGCCTACCTGCGGCAGCTCGAGCTGGCCCGGCAGCGCGACCACCGACGCATCGGACGCGACCTCGATCTGTTCAGCTTTCACGATGAGGGCCCCGGCTTCCCCTTCTTCCATCCCAAGGGCATGCGGCTGTGGAACGCCATCATCGATTTCTGGCGAGCGGAGCACGTGCGGGCTGGCTACGAGGAGATCAGCACGCCGGTGATCCTGCGCCGCGAGCTGTGGGAGCGCAGCGGCCACTGGGACAATTACAAAGACAACATGTACTTCACCGAGATCGACGAGCAGCCGTACGCGGTGAAGCCCATGAACTGCCCCGGCGGCTTGCTCATCTACAAGAGCCGCCGCCGCTCCTACCGTGATCTGCCGTTGCGTATGGCCGAACTGGGTCGCGTCCATCGGCACGAGCTCTCCGGCGTGCTCCACGGCCTGTTCCGGGTACGCTACTTCACGCAAGACGACGCGCACATCTACTGCACCCCCGAGCAGCTCGAGGGCGAGGTGCGCAAGGTCATCGCCTTTATGCTGCATATCTACCGCTCGTTCGGCTTCGAGGGGGCCCATATCGAACTCAGTACGCGGCCGGAGAAGAGCATCGGCTCCGACGAGATGTGGGAGCGGGCGGAGGGCACCTTGGTGGCGGCGCTGGCGGCCGAGGGCATCCAGTACAAGCTCAACCCTGGGGACGGGGCCTTCTACGGCCCCAAGATCGACTTCCACATCAAGGACGTGATGGGCCGCACCTGGCAGTGCGGGACCATCCAAGTGGACTTCGCCATGCCCGAGCGGTTGGACATCAGCTACACGGGGGCCGACAACGAAGAGCATCGGCCGGTGATGATCCACCGCGCGCTCCTGGGCAGCGTGGAACGCTGGATGGGTATTCTGCTGGAGCACTACGGTGGCGCCCTGCCGACGTGGCTGGCGCCCGTGCAGGCGCTGGTGCTGCCGGTGAGCGATCGCTTCCTGGACTACGGCCAGCGGGTGCGCGAGGCGCTAGCTGCCGCCGGTTTGCGCGTAGACCTCGACGATCGTTCCGAGAGCCTGGGCAAACGCATCCGCGACGGGCAGCTCCAGAAGGTGCCGTACTTACTGGTGGTGGGCGAGCGAGAAGTCGAGTCGCGCGCCGTGAGCGTACGCGAACGGGGCGCGGAACGCGGCTCCGTCCCGCTCGCCGACTTCACCGCTCAGCTTCAAGCCGAGGTGGCCGAGCGACGGTTGCCGCCACCGACCGACGGCTGATGCGACTGCCTGCTGGGCGGGCTTGAGCGCGTGGTCCACCCTTGCTATGTCGGTCGCGTAGGACTATTCTCTTAGAGCACCTTCGGGTGCGGCCAGGAAGATCGTCGGCGTATCCACCCGAGTAGTCCTGTACCGGATCGCTCGATGGGTGTGCGCTACGCAGAGGGGGACTTCATGGGTGCACTCCATCGCGGCCGTGGGATCGCTGTCTTACCTCACTCGCCTCTCCTGTCTCGCCGATCCGGTCGCCGGCGGCTTGGCGTTCCTCGGCCATCTGACATCCGGTGCGTCCTCGGGTGTGCTCTGACGCTCGCGCTCCTGGCTGCCGGGGCTCTCTCGGGCGCTACGCCGGCCGCCGCACAGCCCCACGGCTCAGCGGCTCCGCCGCTCGTGCTGCTCGCCTTACAGCAGGCGCAACTCATCGCCTCCGATGGTGCTCCCCAAGACTGGTTCGGCTTCTCGGTCGCCCTCGACGGCGAGACCGCCCTGGTCGGTACACCCTACGACGATGTTGGCGCTACCCCCGACCAAGGCACGGCCTACGTCTTCGTGCGCAGCGGCACCACCTGGAGCCAGCAGGCGCAGCTGGTCGCCTCCGACGGCGCGGGCCAGGACTGCTTCGGCTACTCGGTCGCCCTCGACGGCGAGACGGCCCTGGTCGGTGCGCCCTACGACGATGTCGGTGCCACCACCGACCAAGGCACGGTCTACGTCTTCGCGCGCAGCGGCACCACCTGGAGCCAGCAGGCGCAGCTGGTCGCCTCCGACGGCGCGGGCCAGGACTGCTTTGGCGAGTCGGTCGCCCTCGCCGGCGACACCGTGGTAGTCGGCACTAGCTGGCACGATGCGAACGCCACCACCGACCAGGGCGCGGCCTACGTCTTCGTGCGCAACGGCACCACCTGGAGCCAGCAGGCGCAGCTGGTCGCCGCCGACGGCGCAAGCCAGGACCGCTTCGGCTACTCGGTCGCCCTCGACGGTGAGACCGCCCTGGTCGGTGCGCCCTACGACGATGTCGACTCAGACGTCAACCAGGGCTCGGCCTACGTCTTCGTGCGCAGCGGCACGAGTTGGAGTCAGCAGGCGCAGCTGATCGCCTCTGGTGGCGCAAGCCAGGACCGCTTTGGCTACTCGGTCGCCCTCGATGGCGAGACCGCCCTGGTCGGCGTGCCATACAGCGATCGCGGTGCCGACGCCGACCAGGGTGCGGCCTACGTCTTCGTGCGCAGCGGCACGGGTTGGAGCCAGCAGGCGCAGTTCACCGCCGCCGCCGGCGACGCCGCCGACTTCTTTGGCGGCGCGGTCGCCCTCGCCGGCGACACCGCCCTGGTCGGCGCCTATGGCGACGATGTCGGTGCCAACGCGAACCAGGGCTCGGCCTACGTCTTCGCGCGCAACGGCACCACCTGGAGTCAGCAGGCGCAGCTGGTCGCCTCCGACGGCGCAGGCCAGGACTGGTTTGGCTGCTCGGTTGCCCTCCAGGGCGAGACCGCGTTGGTCGGCACCATCTGGCACGATGTCGACGCTAACACCAACACCGACCAGGGCGCGGCTTACGTCTTCTCCTTGCTCGACGACGGCTCGCCGCTCACTGTCGCCAGCAGTACGCCGGCGCCCAACGCGGGCGGCTGGAGTCGGGAGGCGGTGAGCATCACCCTGTCGGCCAGCGACGCAGGCTCCGGTGTTTCCTCCACTCAGTACCGTCTGGCCGGCGCCCCTCACTGGACCACCTACACAGCGCCCTTCGCGGTGTCAAAACAAGGGCTGTCGACCTACGAGTACTACTCGACCGACAAAGCCGGCAATGTGGAGGCGATCAAAACGCTGAAGGTACGCATCGACTCTACCCGTCCAATTACCAAAGCGCTCGGCAACGTGACCGTTACACGTGGCCGCCGGGCTACTCTGTGTCTCCGCGTTGATGATAGCGTGGCGCCTCAGGCCACGGTCACCGTGAAAATCTATCGCTGCGGCGTGCTCAAGAAGACGCTCAAGCTAGGTCTACGCGCCACCAAGCGGAAGGTGAAGTACACTGGTTACATCTGCCAGCTACCGCGTGGCACCTACACCTGGAAGGTCTACGCTACCGATCTCGCCGGCAATTCAGCCAAGTCGCCGGTGGGCCAGAAGGTACTGAAGGTGAAGTAGACGTTCATCCCCGCCTGGTGCGGTGGTTTATCGTGCCCCGCGCTGGGGCGGGGTCGTCGTGTTTCAAGTTGGGTCAACGCCATTGGCGGCCCTTATCTGAGCGGCCTCGCGTGCCCGGTACTCCCGTGCACCGCGTCGGGCGGCTGCCGACGCTTCGGACTATCGTCTACACTGAATACCGAAGTATCCTCCGACAGGGAAGAGGACCGCGAATGCCCGCGACATCGATCTCGAGAGACCGCGCGATGGCGCGGTACGTGCGGCCCCGTGCCCGTGCCAAGGGGGACGCCTGATGGCCTTCGCCACGCGCCTCAACGTCGTCACGCTCGGCGTACGCGATATCCTGGCCATGCGGGCGTTCTATACACACCTCGGCTTGGTGGAGGCGGCCATCGGCGGTCACGACTCGGTGTACCTCATGGGCGAGGGCATTGTGGTCGCGCTGTACCCGATGGACGAGCTGGCGGTGGCCGCCGCCGACGTCTCGCCGCCGCGCCAGCTCGACGGTGCCTTCAGCGAGGTCGCGCTGGCCGTTAGGGTGAGCAGCGACGATCTCGTCGATGCCGGCTGCGAGCTGGTCCGCCAGGCCGGCGGTACCGTGCTGAGCGAGCCGGCCGTGGCGCTGTGGGGCTCGCGTCATGCCTACTTCGCCGATCCCGAGGGGAACGTATGGCAGCTCGTCTGTACGCCGCAGATCCTTGACCAATTCATGGCGCTTGTCGCTCGCCCGGCCGGGGGAGAGTAGCGGAGGCGAAGCACGGACGGCTGGAGGAGAGTGGTGTGGGCGGTCGCTTGGGCGAGCGGTTGCGAGTGGGCGGGGGGTGATGGCGGGTCACAGACACAGATCCGAGTGGTTGAGGAAGAGGAGTCGCTGATGAACATCGTGGCCATCGGTGGTAGCCCCCGTGTCAAAGGCAACAGCAGCTCGTTGCTGCGGATCGCCGTCGACTCGGCTGTGCGGCGCGGCGCGAGCGCGCAGACCTTCTTTCCGCAGAAGATGAGGATCGCCGGCTGTCTCGCCTGCGACGGCTGCCGCAAGCGGCCAGATTCGGTCTGCGTGCAGAAAGACGACATGCATGCGGTCTACGCCGCTGTCAAAGCCTGCGACGTGCTGGTGCTCGCCAGCCCGGTGTACTTCTATGGCCTTTCGTCGTGGCTCAAGGCGGTAGTGGATCGCTGCTACGCGCTCATCACTCCCGAGTTTCCCGATCTGAAGGAGGCGCCAGAGCCGCGGGTGACTCCCGGAAAGGGTTTCTACCTCATCACCACGCAGAACGACGCCTCGCCCTTCTACGGCTATCAGATCCTCTCTACGGTGGTGTACGGCCTTACGTGGATCGGCATGGAGCGGCGCGGCCATCTGGTCGCTACTGGCCTGGATGGGCCCGACGACTGGCAGCGACGCCCCGACCTGATCTCGGCGGCCGAGCGCCTTATCGAAGTCTGAGCACTACGTCGCTCGGGGCACAGTTCGAGGCGGAGATTCGGATCATGCCGGAGCTCTCGCGCGTCACGTGCCGCGGTCGCTCGGCCGCCTCCGGGGCGCTCGGCGCCAGGTTACGGGTGCCGAGCGAGCTCGCGGCCGGCCGTAGTACGGCGTTACGCGACGCCGCTCGTTCGACCGGCGTGCACCGCGTCGTGTATACTGCCCATCGCTATAGAAGCAGAAGCTCGCGAGCTTCTCACCCTGCGCCCCCGATGGTCGACAGGGTTCACGGATAGAAAGGAGAACGTGAGGGCTCGCTTCGGCGACCCTTTTTCTGTATGGGCAGACCATTCACGCCACGAGACAGGCTCAAGGAGCGGGGACCAGATACCCGCATCCGCATCAACGACGGCATTAGCGCCCGCACCGTGCGCCTCATCGACGAGAAGGGGCAGCAAGCGGGCGTCAAGACACTCCAGGACGCGCTCGACTACGCCGCCAGGGTTAATCTCGATCTGGTGGAGGTGGCGCCCCAGGCCGACCCGCCCGTCTGTCGAGTGATGGACTTCAGCAAGTATCGCTACGAGCAAGAGCTCAAGGCGAAGCAGGCGCGCAAGCACCAGAGCACCATCACCATCAAGGAGATCAAGCTGCGGCCGAAGATCGGCGACGCCGACTACAACACCAAGAAGAGTCATGTCGTGCGTTTCCTGGAGCACAAGGACAAAGTAAAGGTGACCATCATGTTCCGCGGCCGGGAGCTGGTGCATCCCGAACGTGGTGAGGCTCTCCTGATGCGCCTTGCCGAGGACGTAAAGGATCTGGGCAGCATCGAGTCGCCGCCCAACCTAGATGGGCGCAACATGATCATGATGCTCGCCCCCATGAAGTAAGCAGGAGAGGTGCGTATGCCCAAGATGAAAACACAGAGCGCGGCCAAGAAGCGCTTTCGGCTTACCGGAAGTGGCAAGCTGGTGCGTCGCCGGGCATTCCGGACGCACCTCATGGAGGCCAAGAGCGCCAAGCGGAAGCGGAGCTTTCGGAAAGCCGCCATGCTGTCCAAGGCCGATACCGCCGGTGTGAAGAAGCTCCTCGGCCTCAAGTAGCCGGTCGGAGGAGCGGGCGGGCCGCCTGCGGAGCGCCGCGGCCCACCCGTTGAAAAGGAGTCAGTAGTCATGCCTCGAGTTAAGCGAAGCATTCACGCGCGCAAGAAGCGCCGAAAGGTCCTGGAGCAGGCCAAGGGCTACCGTGCGGGCAAGCACAGCAGCTACCGGCGGGCGAAAGAGCAGGTCCAGCGCAGCCTGCAGTACGCTTATCGTGATCGCCGCGCGCGCAAGCGCGAGTTCCGGCGTCTGTGGATCGTACGTATCGGCGCTGGCGCGCGTCAAAACGGCCTCTCGTACAACCAGTTCATGCACGGGCTCAAGCTGGCCGATGTTGAGCTCGACCGCAAGGTCCTGGCCGATCTGGCTGTTACCGACCCCGCGATGTTCGCCTCGCTCGCCGACAAGGCGCGTGCGGCCCTTAGCGTCTAGGGAGGGCTCGTCGCATGGGGTTTACGGCGAGCCGATAACCAGCACGCAGAACGCCCTCGTCAAACGGGCGGCGTCGCTCCAGCAGCACAAGTTTCGCCGCCGTCATAACGCGTTTCTGGTTGAGGGCGTGGATCTTGTCGCCGCTGGCCTGGTAGCTGGCCAGCGCCCGCAGGCCATCTTCGTGCAGGCGGAAGACGCGGGGGTACCGGAGCTGCGGGAGTTGCCGCTCGGTGGCGCGTCGTTCCCAGTCGCCGTAGTCACGCGCCGCGTCGCGGCGCACATCAGTAGTCTGGAGACGCCGCCCGCGGTGATGGCCGTGTTCCCTCTGCTGGTGCCGCCGCCCCTGGTGGCGCTGAGTTCGACGCATACGCTGGGGCTGTACGCCGATCGTGTGGCCGACCCGGGCAATCTGGGCACGCTGGTGCGCGCTGCGGCCGCGTTCGGCGCCACCTGCGTCCTCACCTCGCCGGAGAGCGCCGATCTGTTCGCGCCCAAGGTGGTGCGTGCCAGCATGGGTGCCGTGTTCGGCGTGCCGCTGTACTCGGGATGGACGCTCAGCCGGGCGCTCGAGGAGCTGGCATCCGCGCGCGTCTACGGCCTGGTGGCACACGGTGGTGCCGACCCAGGCGCGGTGCCGTTGTGCCGCCCGGCGCTGGTGTGCGTGGGCGCGGAGCGCGTCGGCCTCTCACCGGCGGTGCTGGAGATGGTAGACCAACCGCTGACTATTCCGCTGGCCGGCGCCGTCGCGGGAGTAGAATCGTTGAACGCCGGGGTGGCGGGCGCCATCGCCCTCTACGAGTTCTCGCGCCGCACCGGTGGCATCCCGACCGCAGGAAGGTGACTGCATGGACGACGGGCGATTGAAGGAGATCGCGGCGGCACACCCAGAGCTGGCGCGTCTCTTCGAGGAGGGGCTGGCCGCGCTCACCGCCGCCGCCGACGAGGCCGCTCTGGACGAGGTGCGGGTGAGCTTCCTCGGGCGCAAGAGCCGCCTGACGGAGATCTTGCGCTCTATCCCGCAGCTTGAACCGGCGCGGCGGCCGCTCGTCGGCCGGTACGGCAATCAGGTGCGCGGCGAGCTGGAGCGGCGCATCGGCGAGCGTAGCGAGGAGCTCGCGGCCGCCGCCCTAACCCGTTCGCTGGCCGAGGAACGCATCGACATCACCTTGCCCGGTCAGCCGTTTCCCGCCGGTCATCAGCATCTCATCAGCCAGACGATACGCGAGCTGGAAGACATCTTCATGGGCCTCGGCTACCAGGTGGCGGAGGGCCCGGAGATCGAGCTCGACTACTACAACTTCACGGCGCTCAACACGCCGGAGGATCATCCTGCGCGTTCCCTGCACGACACGTTCTTCGTGGCGCCGCCCGCGAGTTGGGACGCCGCGCTCAGCTACCCGGTTCTGCTGCGCACGCACACTTCACCGGTGCAGATTCGCACCATGGAGCGGCAGCGGCCGCCGGTGTACGTGATCTGCCCCGGGAAGGTCTACCGGCGCGACTCAGATGCCACGCATGCGCCCATGTTCCACCAGGTGGAGGGCCTGGTTGTCGATGAGGGCATCACGTTAGCCGATCTGAAGGGGACGCTGCACCACTTCGTACGCGAGTTCTTCGGCAGCGACCGCGCGATTCGCTTACGTCCGCACTACTTCCCCTTCACCGAGCCGAGCGTCGAGCTGGATGTCCAGTGCCTTCTCTGTGGGGGGGAGGGCTGTCGGAGCTGCAAGTACTCTGGCTGGCTCGAGATCCTCGGTGCGGGGATGGTAGACCCCAATGTGTACGGGTTTGTCGGGTACGACTCCGAGGTAATCTCCGGCTTCGCCTTCGGGATCGGGGTCGAACGCATGGCAATGCTCAAACACGGCATCCCCGACCTCCGTCTGTTCTGCGACAACGACGTTCGCTTTCTGGAGCAGTTCTGATGGTCGTCGCGAGGGTTGAGCGCGGGAGGGCGTCGTGCCTCGTCGGCAGCGAGGCACGAGGGCGCCGCCCGGTGTCTCCCGCTGGTTCGGAAGGAGTGGGACGATGAGGGTCCCCGTCAGATGGTTGCAGGAGTACGTGGCCTGGGACGGCTCGGTCGAGGACCTCGCCGAGCTGCTCAGTATGTCGGGCAGCGAGGTCGAGAGCATCGACTGGGTGGGCGCGCCGCGCGATGCGAACAACCTGACCCGCTTCGTCGTCGGCAAGGTACTTACGCGCGAGCGGCACCCCAACGCCGACAAGCTCAACCTGTGCTCGGTCGATGTGGGCGCCGCGCACGGCGGCGTGCGGCAGATCGTGTGCGGCGCCCACAACTTCGAGGCCGGCGACGTAGTGGCCGTCTCACTCACCGGCGCCGTGCTGGAGAACGGGCTCAAGTTGCGCAAGGCGGCCATCCGCGGCATCGAGTCGGATGGCATGATGCTCAGCGAGCAGGAGCTCGGTTACGAGCTGGAGAGCCCGGGCATCGCCATCTTGCCGCCAGATCTGCCGGTCGGCGCACCCCTGCAAGAGTATCTGCCGGTGGCCGAGGCCGTGTTAGAGATAGAGGTCACGCCGAACCGGCCCGACTGCCTGAGCGTCTACGGCATCGCCAGGGAGGTGGCGGCGGCCGCTGGACTGGCTCTGGCGCCGCCTCCGCTTGTCGAGCCGCCGGTCTGCGGCGCCCCGGCCGAACAAGATATCGTCGTGGAAGTGCTGGCGCCGGATCTGTGTCCGCGGTACACGGCGCGCGTGGTCCGGGGCGTACGCATGGCCGACTCGCCGCCCTGGCTGAAGGCGCGTCTTACCCATGCCGGTATGCGGCCCATCAGCAACGTCGTAGACGTGACGAACTACGTGATGCTGGCGCTGGGCCAGCCGCTCCACGCTTTCGACTTGGCGCGCATCGACGGCCGCCGGCTGGTGGTCCGTCGGGCGGCGGCCGGCGAGCCGATTGTCACGCTGGATGGCGTAGAGCGGCGACTCGACGAGGACATGCTCGTCATCGCCGATGTGCGCCGGCCGCTGGTGATCGCCGGTGTGTTCGGTGCGGTAGAGGCCGAAGTGGCCGCCGGCACGTCTGACCTCGTGGTGGAGGCGGCCACGTTCGCCGGCGCCACTATTCTGCGCACGGAGCAGCGTACCGGCATCCGCAGCGAGGCCAGCTTGCGGTTCGAGAAGGGCCTCGATGCGCACCTGCCGCTCTGGGGACAGGCGATGGCCTGCCGGCTGCTGCAGGACATCTGCGGAGGTGCCGCGGCGCCGGGCACCATCGATGTACACGTGGAGCTACCGGCGCCGCCGCGGCTCCGCTACCGCCCGGCCGCGGCGGACGCGTTGCTCGGCCTCACGCTGCCGGCGGCCGAGCAGACGGCCATCCTGACTCGCCTGGGCTGTCATGTGGAGCGTACGGAAGACGCGGCCTGCCTGGCCGTTACGCCACCCACGTTCCGCTCCGATCTGGAGCGCGAAGTCGATCTCATCGAAGAGGTGGGGCGCATCCATGGCTTTGCACGTGTGCCCGAGACACTGCCTCGGCGGCGCGACGCGGTCGGGGCGCTCACCTCCGCCCAGCGATTGCGCCGGGCGGTCTCGGATCTGCTGGCCTCCTGCGGCCTCGATGAGGTCATCACGTACACCTTCGTGGCCGCTGAGCACCTAGCCGCGCTTGGTCTGCAGGCGGCCGACGCGCGCCTCACGCCGGTGGCTCTGGCCAATCCCATGAGTACCGAGCAGGCGGTGATGCGCACCACGTTGCTCCCGGGTCTGCTCACGACGCTGCGCGACAATGTGAGCCGTCAGAATTATCCAGCGCATCTGTTCGAACTGGGGCGCGTGTACTGCGCCCCAGACTCGCAGCCGGGCGCTCCGTCCGACGTGCTGGCTGGGAGTGGCTCTCCCGCCGTCGAGCTGCCGCGCGAGCTCGAGGCGGTGGGGATCGTTTTGTCTGGGCCGCTGGTGAGCGAGAACTGGACGGGGATACAGCGGGCGACCGATTTCTACGCGCTCAAGGGCATCGTGGATCGCGTGCTCGATGGCCTCCGTGCCGGCGAACGCAGCTATACGCGCGGCGCGGAGCCCTTCCTGCATCCGGGCAAGAGCGCCACGGTAGTTCTGGCCGATCGGCCGGTTGGCTGGCTTGGCCAAGTACGGCCGGATGTGGCGGCCGCGTTTGGCCTCGGAGACAACGAGGTGTACGCGGCGCAGCTCTCTCTCGAAGCGATGCTGCCGTCCGTCCTGGGCACCGCGCTCTTCACCGACCTGGTCACCTACCCGCCGGCCTCCCAGGACCTCGCCGTGGTGGTCGATCGCGACGTGCCGGCTGAAGAGATCCTGGCCGCCGTGCGGGCAGCCGGCGGTGGGCTCCTGCACCGAGTCTCGCTGTTCGACGTCTATGAGGGGGATCAGGTACCAGCCGGTAAGCGCTCCTTGGCGCTGCGGCTGGTGCTGCGCTCGCCGCAGCGCACGTTGACCGAGAAGGACATCAGCGGCGTGCGCTCGCGTGTGTTGCTGGCGCTGCAGCGCCAGTTCGCGGCTACGTTGCGCTGAAGGCCGAACGGCGGAGGGGGTGTCCGTCGCCGACGGACCCCGCCCCCTCCGCGGTACCTCTCGTCCACGCAGGAGGCTTCGTTTGAGGAGTTCGCGTGGCCTCTTGATTATCGATCGCCGCCGAACTGGCCGAAGCCCCCTCGTCTTGCGGAGGAGCCGACGGCGCGCAGGCAGGAGTAAGCAGTATGCAGTGAGTATGCATGCAGCGGAGTCACCGCCGTGCCGTCGCTCCCATTCACAGGCTTGTCGCCGATGAAGGGTGCGTACAGAACCGGTTTCGGGCCCTCGCTCGCGCCGGCGGCGGGTGCGTGCTTGCATAAGGTGTGGAATATGCGCTATGCTGCCGCGCCATGGACGCCTCGTCTGCGTATCGCCGTTTCGTGCATACCGCCCGCAATCCTGCGGCGTCCTCTGGGCGCGGCCTCGCCGCACCCGTTACCCCACGACCGCCTCAGCGACCGGCACGACCGAGCGTCGTCCGGCGCGGCACCAGTCGGCGCGGTCACGGCTCGCTCTTCGCGTAGTCGCCAGCCGGCCGAGGCGCAGCCGCCTCAGCGCGCCGGACGACGCTTCTCCTGTACCACCTGCGCCCACGTGGCGTACGCCTTGCCCGTGCGGGCACACAGAGGAAAGGACCGGGATCGTGAAGACCTATTCCGTGGCTATAGTCGGCGGCAGCGGCTACACAGGAGCTCTGCTGGCGGAGCTCGTGCTGCGCCATCCCGCGCTCGAGTTGACGCACATCACCTCCGATGTGCATACGGGTGCGCCCGTATGCTCGGTGCTGCCGCGAGTGCGCACCGAGCTTCCCTTTAGCTCGCACAACAGCGTGGCGCAGGTGGATGCCGCGTTCACGTGTCTGCCCGCTCAAGCGGCGGCGCCCATCGTCAAGCGGCTGCTGGACGATGGCAGCAAGGTGGTCGATCTGTCGCCCGACTTCCGTCTCACGGCGAGCGACTACGAGGCGTGGTATGGCGCGCATCCGTATCCGGAGATGCTGCCGGGTGTATACGGGCTGACGGAGCTGCATCGCGCGGAGATCACCGGCGCGCAAGTGGTGGCTAATCCGGGATGCTACCCAACCGCTGTGCTGCTGGCCCTCACACCGCTGCGGGGGCTTGGGCTCCAGGACGTGGTCGTGGACGCGAAATCCGGTGTGAGCGGGGCGGGTAAGGCGGCCACCGAGCGCACGCATTTCTGCTCGGTCGACTCCGACCTCGTCGCCTACGCCGTCGGCGGCCATCGACACTACCCAGAGATGGCCGCCGGCCTTGCCGCGAGCGACGGCCAGGGGCCCTCTCTACTCTTCCTGCCACATCTGGTGCCGCTGCAGCGGGGCATCCTGGCGACCATCTACGTGCGTACCGTCACCCTGCCGACGGCCGCCGAGGTGTCCAACTTGTTGCGGACGGCGTACGCCGGTGAGCCCTTCATTGAGGTGTGCGACCAGCCGCCGCAGCTCAAGGACGTGGCCGGCACCAATTTCTGCCGCATCTTCAGTACGGTCGACGAGCGCTCTGGCCGCATTGTCGTGCTCAGTGCCATCGACAACCTGATGAAGGGCGCGTGCGGGCAGGCGTTGCAGAACCTCAACGTCATGCTCGGCCTCGACGAGCAAGAGGGGCTGCTCTAATGTTGCCGCAGACCCAATTCGTCAAGCTGCCCGCCGAGGCGCGCCATGCTACCGGCAGCGTCACGTTTCCGCGCGGCTTTCGTGCCGCTGGAGTCGCGGCTGGAATCAAGCGCAGCAGTCGGCTGGACGTTGGCCTGCTGGTGTCCGACGCGCCCTGTATTTCGGCCGCGCTGTTCACTCAGAACGCCGCCGCCGCGGCGCCGGTGCACATCACGCGAGAGAGCGGCCGCACCCATGCCCTGCGGGGCTGCGTGGTGAACTCCGGCAACGCGAACGCCTACACCGGCGAGCAGGGGCTGGCGGACGCGCGTCACATGCGGGCCCTCGCCGCCGAGTTGCTCCAGCTCGACGAGCGGGAGGTCGCCGTGGCGTCCACCGGCGTGATCGGCGAGCAGCTTCCGATGGCGAAGATCGACCACGGCATCCGCGCCGCGGCGGCGGAGCTCTCGGCCGGCGGCGGCCTGCGTTTCTCCTCCGCGATCCGTACCACCGACCGGCATCCGAAGCGCGGCGCCATCGCGGTGGACGTGCCCGGCGGCGAGGTTCGTCTGGGCTTCGCCGCCAAGGGCGCGGGCATGATCTGCCCGAACATGGCCACGATGCTCTGCTTCATTACATGCGATGCCGCGCTCGAGGTGCGGCAGTGGCAGGACCTCGCGGGCGCGGCGGTGCGCGAATCGTTCAATCGCATTACGGTAGATGGCCAAGAGTCCACCAACGACATGGTCCTGGCGCTGGCCAACGGCGCCTCTGGCGTCCGCCTGGACGCGGAGGGGTCGCGGCGGGTTGGCGAGGCGCTGCGCGCAGCTCTCGAGTGCCTCGCCATCGCGGTGGTCGCCGACGGTGAAGGGGCGAGCACTGTGGTGCGTCTCTCGGTGACCGGCGCGGCCGACGACGAGGAGGCCGAAGCGGTGGCGCGGGCTATCGCCGACTCCCCGCTGGTCAAGACGGCCTTCTACGGCGACGACCCGAACTGGGGACGCATTGCCCAGGCGGCGGGTCAGGCTCTGGCGCGCGGACAGCGGCTGCCAACGGCCTCCGCGCGCCCGCCGCTCATCCATCCGCTGCGGCTCGACATCGCGTACGGCGATCTGCCGGTGGTAACCGGCGAGAACCCCCGGTCGCTCGACGACGAGGAGCGCAGCGGGCTGCACCGGTATCTCGAACAGCCGGAGGTCGACGTCAGCGTGCATCTGTATCGCGGGAGCGCGAGCACGCACGTGTACTTCAGCGACCTCACGCATCAGTACGTCACCCTCAACGCGGAGTACTCGACATGACCGTTCGCCAGCTCAAAACAGTCCGCACCTTGCTGGAGGCGTTGCCCTACATTCGCCAGTTCTCCGGCTCAACGATGGTCATCAAGTACGGTGGCGCGGCTATGACGTTCGGGCACCTGCGCGAACAGTTCGCCGCCGACATCGTGCTCCTCAAGCTCGTGGGTATGAACCCCGTCGTGGTTCACGGCGGCGGTCCGCAAGTGTCGCGCCACATGGAGAAGCTGGGCATGAAGCCAGCCTTCGTGAACGGTTTGCGGGTGACCGATGCGGCCACCATGGAAGTTGCTCGCATGGTACTGGTGGGGAAGGTCAACCGTGACATCGTGGGCCTCATCCGCAGGCACGGTGGTACGGCGGTGGGCCTCTCAGGAGAGGACGCCGGCCTGATCATCGCCGAGCCTGAGCAGGTTACAGACGAACACGGCGCGCCGATCGACCTGGGGTTCGTCGGTCGGGTGAAGCGGGTCGACAACACGATCCTCGATGTCCTCGCACCGTACATGATCCCCGTTGTGGCCACGATCGGCGTGGGGGAGGACGGGCAGATCTACAACATCAACGCCGACACCGTCGCCGCCGAGTTGGCGACCGCCCTGAACGCCGCCAAGATCGTGTTCGTGAGCGATGTCGGCGGCATCGTGGACGCTGTGGGCGGAGAAGAGACCGTCATCAGCCAGTGCACGCTCGATGAGATCGCTGCGTTGCTGGCCGCCGGAGGCATCACCGGCGGCATGATCCCCAAGGTCAACGCGGTGCGCCGGGCTCTCGAAGGCGGTGTGGCGAGCGCCCACATCATCGACGGGAGAGTGGATCACGCCCTCCTGCTGGAGGTGCTCACCGACGCAGGGTGTGGCACCAAGATCGTGGCGGACGCCAAGGAGGGAGAAGATCGTGCCGACGCTACGGAAAAGACGGCGCAGAGCGGGCCGATTGCATGAGCTGTGTCGCATCACTAAACTAGGGCAGCTATGCTGACGCATAAGCTGGCATACACACTGCAGCATACCTGCCCCTCCGCGACGTGGCGCTCAGGACGGCACGCCCTCTCCTTCCACCGCGTCCGAGGCCTTGGCGTCGGCGAGCGACGTACGCCCGCCGGCGGGGGCGTGCGGATCTAGCGGGCCGCTTCTTCATCCGCGTTCCGCGTACACGCTCCCTCCGGCATTCGACGGACCCTTCCGCTCGTCGTCCCGTATCCGGAGGCAAAGTAATGACCGTGCGACACCAGAAGACCGTGACCACCCTGCTCGAAGCGGCGCCCTACATCCGCGGCTTCTGGGGCAAGGCGATCGTGGTCGCCTTCGGCGGCATCGTGATCCGATCGCCGCGCTTGGGCGATCAGCTCGCCGCCGATATCGCCCTCCTGCGGATGGTAGGGATGCAGCCGGTGGCGGTACACGCCGACGGCGAGGGTGTCGCTGACGCCATCCGGGCGCACGGCGCCGCGGCCATCCAGATCGTCCCTGAGGTCGAGCAGCTCCGGCTATCGCCGGGCGACGCCGTCGGTCAAGCGCCTGTGGCGACCGCCCGCGTCGCGGTCTCGCTGCTCCAGCGCATCCGCCAGGTGACCGTGGGGGAGGGCGTGCCCGTGATCACGGTCCCCTCCGCCGGTACCGAGAGCATGTCGCCAGCCGATCTGGTCGCCGGCGAGCTGGCCGCCGGACTGCTCGCCGAAAAGCTCGTGCTGGTCGGCGATCAAGGCGGCCTCACGCAGAACCTGCCGGCTGAGGAGATGCCGTTGAGTGAGTGCGACCTCGCCTACCTCGGCGCGCTGGTTGCCGCTGGGGGTGTGCCCCACGACCTGCTGCCCAAGGTCGCCGCCGCGCGTACGGCACTCGAGGCGGGCGTGGCCAGCGCGCACATCATCGACGGACGCGTGGAGCACGCTCTGTTGCTAGAAGTGCTCACCGACGCTGGATGTGGTACCAAGGTGACCCCATGAGCCTGGTCGTGGGTACGTCAGGAAGCACGTCGCCGCCGAGGAAAAGGCTGTGGCTGCATACTTTGTGCTGCCCGTGGTGTATTCTATGCATCGATCCTGGAAGGCCGCGGGACATGGACGCAGAGGGGGCGATCGAGAGTCATGGCACGCAACAGCAGTATCCTGGCCTCGGGGCGCGTGACACCCGTGAGCAAAAACGAGCGACATCGCTTGATCCAGACGGTTGTCTCACAACGGGAGATCGGTACACAGCGGGAGCTCGTGAACGCGTTGCAGTCCCTCGGCTGTCATGTGACGCAGGCCACGATCTCGCGCGACATCCGGGAGCTGGATCTCCAGAAGGTACGCACGCATCTGGGCCGGCCGCGGTACGTGATGTCGCTGCGCGAGCATCCGCGCAATCCGGAGCAGGCGGCCAGTCACGTGCTGCGCGACTTCAGCATGGCGGTGGCCGCGGCAGACAACCTGCTGGTGGTACGGTGCGAGATCGGCACCGCCTCCACGGTGGCTCGGGCGATCGACAATCTCAACCATACGGACATCATCGGCACGTTGGCCGGCGACGATACGCTCATTGTTATCGTCCGGGACGCCGGCACGGCCGAGGAGATAAAGCGGTACCTCGACCGTTTACGGGGCGTGTAATCGCCACGGCGTCGCCCGGCGTTGCAGGATATGCGTCCCCCGTGGGTCTGTCCGGGGACGTAGCGTATGGTCCACGTGCGGGCGGCGCACGCCCGCGGAGCAGTGAAGGAGCATCATGACCGACACCGTCATCCTCGCCTATTCCGGAGGTCTCGATACCACCGCGCTGATCCCCTGGCTGAAGGAGAACCGGGGCTGCGAGGTGGTCGCCGTCCTCGTCGACGTCGGTCGCATGCGCGATGTGCCGGTGCTCATCGAGCGCGCCAAGTCCGCCGGGGCCCTCGATGCTTACGCCGTCGACGCCAAAGACGAGTTCGCGCGCGACTTCTGCCTGCCGGCGCTCATGGCCAACGCTCTCTATGAAGACAGGTATCCGCTGGTCAGCGCGCTCTCGCGGCCGCTGATCGCGCAGAAGCTGGTGGAGGCAGCGCACAAGTACGGCGCTGGCATGGTCGGCCACGGCTGCACGGCGAAGGGCAACGATCAGGTGCGCATCGAGGTCGGTGTCCGTGGCCTCGATCCCCATCTCCAGATCCTGGCGCCGGCGCGGGAGTGGGGGATGAGCCGCGAGGAGCTCCTCGACTACGTCGCCGAGCGTCACATCAACATGCCGCTGACGAAGAAGAGTCCCTACTCCATCGACGAGAACCTCTGGGGGCGGGCCAACGAGTGCGGCCTGCTGGAAGACCCCTGGGTGGCCCCTCCCGAAGACGCCTACGCCTGCACCACCTCGCCACAGGAGGCGCCCAGCGAGCCGCAGATCGTCACGGTGGACTTCGCGCGTGGCGTACCGGTGGCCCTCGACGGCAAGCGGATGGGGCTGGTCGAGCTCATCGAGGCCATCGATACCATTGGCGGGACGCACGGCTACGGCCGTATCGACATGATCGAGAACCGGCTGGTGGGCATCAAGAGCCGTGAGATCTACGAAGTGCCTGGGTCGCTGGCGCTGATCACCGCGCACAAGGAGCTCGAGGATATGGTCCTCACGCGCGACCTCATCCACTTCAAGCGCACCATCGAGCAGAAGCTCGCCGACATGATCTACGAGGGCCAGTGGTTCGATCCGCTCACGGATGCGTGCAAGGCCTTCCTGCTCTCGACGCAAGAGAGGGTGACCGGGACCATCCGGCTGCGGTTCTACAAGGGGACCTGCGTGCCGGAGGGGCGTAAGTCGCCGTACAGCATCTACAACTACAAGCTGGTCACCTACACCAAGGACGACGAGTTCTCGCATGCGGCCGCGCAGGGCTTCATCCAGCTCTGGGGCCTGCCGATCGAGGCGTGGGCGCGCGTCGGCAAAGAGGTGGAGGTGAACGAGCAGGCGTGAGCGTCGCTCGCTCCGGCAGGTTCGCCGGCGAACGCCATCCGGCGTTCGTACGGCTCAATTCCTCACTCACCCTCGACTGGCGCCTGTGGCGCGAAGACATCGAGGGGAGCGTGGCTCACGCGCACGGTTTGGCGGCCGCCGGTGTGCTCACCGGCGAGGAGCTGGCGGCCATCGCCGACGGGCTGGCCGGGGTGGCTGCCGAGATCGAGGCCGGGGAGTTCATGCCGCGCGACGAGGACGAAGACGTTCACATGGCGGTCGAACGGCGACTGATCGAGCTGATCGGCGACGCCGGTGCCAAGTTGCACACCGGGCGCAGCCGCAACGA
Organism: Thermoleophilia bacterium; assembly: GCA_040772045.1. Taxonomy (GTDB): domain Bacteria; phylum Actinomycetota; class Thermoleophilia; order UBA2241; family UBA2241; genus JAXGYV01. Next base: position 190,620 of record JAXGYV010000002.1, on the reverse strand, counting down.
TCAGGTGGTCACCGACGTGCGGCTGCACCTGCGCCGCGTGATCGACCGTCAGGACGCGGCGCTGGTCGGCCTGCAGGAGCTGCTGGTTGAACGGGCGGGGGAGCACGTGGAGCACGTGCTCCCCGCCTACACACATCTGCAGCGCGCGCAGGTCACCTCGCTCGCCCATCACCTGCTGGCGTATTTCTGGATGCTCGCGCGCGACCGTCGCCGGCTGGCGGTCGCGCGTGCGGCATGCCAAGAGCTGCCCTTGGGCTCGGGTGCCGCGGTGGGCCTCAACTACCAAATCGACCGCGGCGCCGTGGCCGCCGCGCTGGGTTTCGACCGTGTGGCTCCTAACTCGCTCGACGCGGTCGCCGACCGCGACTTCGTGCTCGACTACCTGAGCGCCGCCGCTACGCTGGGCGCTCACCTCAGCCGTCTCGGCGGCGAGCTGGTGCTGTGGTCGAGTGCCGAGTTCGGGTTCCTGCGGCTGCCAGATGCGTTCAGTGGCGGCTCCAGCATCATGCCGCAGAAGCGCAATCCGGACACCGCGGAGCTCATGCGAGCTGCCGCACCCCGTCTGGCCGGCGCGCACCATGCCCTGCTCGGCGTGCTGCACGGATTGCCGCTGGCGTACAACACCGATCTGCGCGAGGACAAGCGCCACTTGTTCGACGCCGTCGATTGCCTCGACGAGCTGCTTCCGGCGGTACGGGGATTGCTTGCCGCTCTCGAGTTTGTCCCCCAGCGCATGGCCGCCGCCTGTGACTGCTGGCTGATGGCCACCGATGTGGCCGACTACCTGGTGGGCCGGGGACTGCCGTTTCGCGAGGCGCATCACCTCACCGGCACGCTCGTGCGCCACTGTCTGGAGCGGAGGGTGGGCTTGTTCGACCTCTCGCTTGAGGAGTTGCGAGAGTTCTCGCCGGTCTTCGACGAGAGCTACGCCGCGCTGGCCGATCCGCAGGCCTCGCTGGCGGCCAAGATCTCCCGCGGGGGCTCCTCGCCCGCGCGCGTCCGCGAGCAGTTGGCCGCCGCGGCGGAGCTGCTCGCCACCGGCCGTCCGCCGGCGCGGTAGCGCCGGCGCCGGCCCGGTGGCGCCGGCCCGCTCGTTCGTTCCGGCGCCCGTTCCTACGACCCCCGCGCGGGCAGCCAGCGCTGCAGGGTGCCGACCACCTCGCTCAGGTGCGAGATGAGCGCGACCTGGTTGAGCGTTCCGGTCACAACGATGCCGCGCTCCGGGGCGCAGTACATGAACGAGCTGAAGAAGCCCGAGTGGCCGACCCAGCGCACGCCGTGGCGTTCGTCGATCTCCACTCCGCAGCCGTAGCCGCTCCCCGCGCTCTCGGATTGCGGGGTGGGGGTGAGCATTGTCTCGAGCGTGGTCGGGTCGTCGAAGACCTTGCCCTGCACGAGCGCTGTCACGAAGGTGGCCAGGTCGTCGGCGGTGGACACCAGCCCGCCGCCTCCGTTCGTATCGAACGAGGGGTCAAAGCTTGTCGTGTCGATCACGCCGTAGTACGCATGGGAGAGCCCCGGTCCGCGTGGTCTCTGCCGTCCCTCGAGGTACGTGTCGTGCAGCCGCAGGGGCGTGAGGAGGTAGCTCTGGTAGGTATCGGCCAGGGATCGGCCGGTAACGTCTTCGACGATCATCGCCAGCAGCACGTAGTTCGTGTCGGCGTAGGCGAAGCTCTCATCCGGGGCGGCGGAGGCCTTCCTGTGGGTGAGGGCGAACTCGACCTGCTCCATGGCCGTCCAGCGCTTGCGCGGATGCGCCTTTACCGCCGCGATGTAGTCCGCGTTCATGGCGTAGTCGGGGATGCCGCTCGTGTGTGTCAGGAGATGGCGGATGGTGATCTGCGGGCCGTAGGACACGCCGTCGATCACGTTGAGGCGATCGACCAGGCCGGCGTCGAGGTAGGCCGAGATACGGCTGTCGAGTCGCAGGCGCCCCTGCTCGCAGAGGCGCAGCACGACGACGGCGGTGAACGTCTTGCTGATGCTGGCTATACGGAACTGATCCGTTGGCTTCATGGGACGCGCCGCGTCTCTCTGGAAACCCCCGCTGGCGACGCGGTAGACACCGCGGGGGCCGCCGCCGGACAGGCCCACCCGCAGGACGGCGCCCGGCCCGCTGCCACGGGCGGCGTCGAGCAGGCGCTGCACGGCGGCGCGGGTCACCGGCTCGACGGCCGCCGCGCTCGGCGATGGCGATGCGGAGGCCGTCCGTGGCATCGCCGCCCCGTCGCTGCAGCCGCCCGATACGAGAGCGGCGGCCGGCAGGAGTCCGGCTAGGCACGCTGCTACGCCGACCGCGGTCGCGCGGCGGCGATGCCGGCCTGTCCCATTTGGTCGAGACGTCTCGTGGTTCGTCGGACGGCTCCCCTCGATCGCCGCTGAGAGCGTAGGGCGTGGTAAACCTCTCCACCATAGCGAAACATTGGCGTGGATGGCTACTCTCTGAGCGAGCGGCTGGGTATTCGTGGAGCCGCGAGTGGATGGTCGGGCCGGTGGGCTCTCCCCGACGGCGATCCGCTACAATCGGCGCGTGGTCTCTGCTTTCTCATACAGTGCGTCGACTCTCGACGGCGATCTTGCGGCGGCGTCCTCTCGTCGCTTCGCGACTCCGGTCGGGTCCGGTGCTTCCGCGGGATCGAGGGGGCGCGGCGGTCGAGCTGGCGGGCGCTCGTGGCTCTCACGGCCGGGGGCACGCTGAGATGACGTCCGTCCCCGAACGCCAGTACGTCGCCCAAAGCGGCGTGGTGGAGTCGCTACCGCCCGCGTTCTACGATCGACCGGTGCTGCGGGTGGCGCGCAGTCTCATCGGCTGTCGTGTGTTCTTCCGCGGCGTGGGCGGGGTGATCGTAGAGACGGAGGCATACGCGCACAACGACCCCTGCTGCCACGGCTTCCGTGGCCGGACGGCCCGTAACGAGGTCATGTTCGGGCCGCCCGGGTATCTGTACGTGTACTTCACGTACGGCATGCACTTCTGCGCCAATCTGGTCTGCGAGCAGGAGGGACGGGCGGCGGCGGTGCTGCTGCGAGCGCTCGAGCCTACCCATGGCCTCGATCTCATGGCGGCGCGGCGTAGTCTGGCACGCGGCGACGGCCGGCCGGAGGCCGTCGCCGACGTCCGTGCCCTGTGCAGCGGCCCAGCTAAGCTGACGCAAGCCCTGGGGCTGGGCCGCGCCGAGAACGGCTTGCCGGCGTGGCGCGAGCCGCTGCTGGTCCTGCCGCCCGCCGCGCCGGCCGGCGGCTCGCGGCGGCGCATCGCCACTACACCGCGCGTCGGCGTCGGCGAAGACACGCGGCCATGGCGCTTCGTGGATGCCGGCAGCGCTTTCCTCTCGCGGCCGCTGCCGCGCCGCTGATGCCGCTGCCGCGCCGGCGGCGAATCTCGCCCGTGACTCATCGCGGAGTATGATGCTCGCTGTGGACAGGTGAGCGCCCCGGCACGCTGCCGCGCCGCAGTCCGGTCGTGGTGTCGCCGGTTCGAGCGCCGTGCGGCCGGGGCAGCCGGAATCGCGAGTGAGAGGATCCCCGCGTGAAGCTTCGTGACATGTATGAGACAGCGGTGCGCGTTGGCATCCAGGCCGACCCTCGCGGGCAAGAGGGAGTACGGCGGTACCTCGACCAGATTCGCGAGCAGGTCGACAAGCTGCCGGACTATCTCAAGCAGATCGCCGACCCCGAAGACGTCACCAACCCATTCTCCGATACGCGCATCTACGTCGGCGAGGACGACGCGGATGTGACGACGCTGCTCGCCGGCATCGACATGAACGTCGGAGAGATCCTGCTCGCCGACCGGCTGCGCGAAAAGGGTACGCCGGTCGACGCCGTCTACACCCATCACCCTGAGGGCTGGGGCCTCTCCAAGCTCGACAGCGTGATGAGCGTTCAGGCCGACATCTGGGCCCGCCTCGGCGTGCCCATTCAGGCTGGCGAACGGCTCATCAACGAGCGTCGCAAGGCGGTCCGCCATCGCTTCATGCCGCTCAACGCCACGCAGGCTATCGACGCCGCGCGCCTGCTCGGCATCCCCTTCTTCTCGGCGCACACGCCCACCGACAACCTGGTGTACAGCTTCCTCACGCGCTCCTTCGACGAGCGCGACCCGCAGTCGTTGGAGGATGTACGGAAGGTGCTGTTCGACATCCCCGAGTATCGCATTGCCGCCACGCAGGGTTCGGGCCCTTCGCTCGGAGACAGCGCTCCGGAGAGTCGCTGTGGCAAGGTATTCGTCGACATGACGGGCGGGACGGAAGGGCCCGTAGAGGCCATCGAGCAGCTCGCACACAAGGGCGTCGGCACCATCGTCTGCATGCATATGGGAGACGAGCTGCGCAAGGCGGCCGACGAGCATCGTATCCACATCGTGATCGCCGGCCACATGGCCAGCGATTCCCTGGGCATCAATCTGCTCCTGGATGAGTACCAGCGCCAGGGTGTGCGCATTATCCCCACGTCGGGGCTCATCCGCGTCTGTCGCGACGAGGCTCTGAAGGTACTCGAGGAGCAGCCGGCGGCCGTACCGCGGTGAATCCCGACGAGGGGGACAGACCGGCCGAGCTGCTGGCGCCGGCGGGCGACGAGCGCGCGCTGCGCGCGGTGCTGGCCGCCGGCGCCGACGCCGTGTACCTCGGCATGGAACGGTTCAGCGCCCGCGCCTTCGCCGGTAACTTCGACGAGGTGGGCGTGCTGGCGGCCATCGACCGGGCGCACGCGTACAACGCTCGCGTTCACTTGGCCGTCAATACCCACCTCAAGCGAGAGGAACTGGCGGAGGCACTGACGGCGCTGGCGGGACCCTACCAGGCCGGTCTCGATGCCCTCATCGTCGCCGATCTGGGCTTGGCCGCCGCGGTGACGCGCGCCTATCCCGAGCTGCACCTGCACGCGAGCACGCAGTTGGCGACGCATTCCTCGGCACAGGTGGCGATGCTCGGCCGGCTGGGATTCCGACGAGTGGTGCTCGCGCGGGAGCTCAGCTTGGCGGAGATCGAAGCACTGGATGCCGGCGCGGTGGAGCTGGAGGTCTTTGCTCACGGCGCCCTCTGCTACAGCTACTCGGGCGCCTGCTTGTTCTCTAGTATGCTCGGTGGCCGCAGCGGGAATCGGGGTCGGTGTAGCCAGGCGTGTCGCATGCGCTACACCCTGCGCTCGCGCGATTCGTCGGTACGTGCCGGCGGCGAACACAGGGGGCGGATCATCTCGACGGCCGATCTCTGTGCTCTCGAGTTCCTGCCGCGGTTACTCGCCGCTGGCGTGCGCGCGTTCAAGATCGAGGGCCGCATGAAAGACGCCGCCTACGTGGCGACGGCTACGGCGGTGTACCGTGAGGCTCTGGAGAGCGCCCGAGCCGATCCCGCGGGATACCAGGTCAGGCCAGATTGGCGAGCGCGGCTGGAGCAGAGCTTTTCGCGGGGGTTCACGGTGGCTCATCTGCGGGGTCGCCATGCCGAGGTGCGCAACCCCCGCCGTGGGGGGCATCGTGGCGTGCTGGTGGGCCGCGTGGAGGTCGTCGATCAGGAGCGCGGCCTGGTCGGTGTGCGGCTCTCGCAGCCGGTGGCCGCCGGCGACGTGTTGGTCATCTACACGCCATGGGGGCAGACAGACCCGCTGCGCGTGCTCGCGAGCGCCCAGGAGGATGGCGTCGCGGCGGCGGCTGGCCAATCGGAGCCCGGGCGGCTTACGCTGCGGGTGGGAGAGCGCGTGGCGATCAAGGACCGTGTGTTCCGGCTCTCGTCCGGTCGTCTCGATTCGTTTGCCGAGGACGCGGTCACGGGGCGCATGGCGGCGCGTCCCGTCGCTCTGCACGCTCGCCTCGAAGCGCGGCCCGGGCTGCCGGCTCGCCTGCGCTTGCGCGCCGACGGCGAGAGCATCGAGGTCGTCGGCGCGGAGCCACTGGAGACGGCCCAGCGGGCGCGGCTGAACAGCGGCCGCGCCCGCGATGCCGTGGCCGCCCTGGGTGGCACGCCCTATCGGCTCGGCGAGTGGAGCTGCGATCTCGAGGGCGATCCGTTTCTCCCGATCGGCGCGCTGAAGGAGCTGCGGCGGCGAGGGCTGGCCGAGCTGGACGCTCACCGCCTCCGCCGCTGGCGGCGCAACCTCGACCCCGCGGCGCTCGAGGCGTCCCGGGCCGCTCTGCCCGGCGCGGCGGCGGGCAGAGCTCCGGCTAGGGTGCCGCCGCTGCCGGTGATCCTTCACCTGCGTCTGGACGAGGAGCCGCTCCTGGCTCCGGGCGTCGCGGCCCTCGTCCTCGACCTGTACCCCGGAGACGCGGTTGCCGACGTGGCCGCCGCGGTGGAACGGCTGGCGGCGGCCGGACTTCCGCTCCGTTGCCGGCTGCCCGAGATCCTTTTCGACGGCGACATGCTCTGGTGGGCCGCCGTGCGCGCGCTGCCGTGGGAGGCGGTGTACGCGCGCCATCTGGCCCACATCTCAGCCAGTCGCGTGCCGGCGATCCTCGAGTACCCTCTGCAGGGCCTGAACGCCCTCACCGCGCGGCTGCTCGGCGCTCGCGCCGTGGTGGCCAGCCCGGAGTCCTCACTCGCCGAGATCGCCGCTCTGGCGGCGGACCTGAGCGTGGCGCCGGCCATCGGCGTCGAGATGTACGCGTTCGGCCGCCAGCAGCTGATGGTCACGCGCGATGTGCTGGGGGCGGCTGAGGGCCTGGCGAACCCGGATGCGTGGACCTACCTCGAGCTCGTAGACGCCAAGCACTTCGTGTTCCCCGTGGAGGCCGGGCCGGAGGGGTCGGTGATCTTCAACTCGCGGGTGACCAATGTGGCGGCGGCCGAACGCGAGCTCGCCGACGCTGGCGTGAGCGCGCTCCACGTAGTCCAGCGCGATCTGCTGCCGGCGGAGAGGGCGGCGTTCGCCGCCGGTGGCCTGCGGGCGCTGGCGGCGTACGCGTCCCCCGACCGGTCGACGACCGGCCATCTCTACCGCGGCGTGCGCTGACCCGGCCGGCCGGGGGCGGCCAGAGCCTGTGGTATCATCGCGGGCGGCCTGTCCCCGACCCCCACTACCGTGCGCAATCGCCAACTTATCGACGATCTCATGGTGGGTGCCGTTGAGGTGCTCCCCGAAGGTGCTCTCGAGCACAAGCTCGCCGTCGCCGAGCGCGAGGGTCGGCCGCTGCGAGTCAAGCTCGGTGTGGATCCCACGGCGCCCGACATCCATCTCGGCCACACTGTGGTCTTGAACAAGCTGCGGCAGTTCCAAGACGCGGGCCACGTGGCCGTCCTCATCATCGGCGACTACACGGCTCGCATCGGTGATCCGTCGGGGCGTTCCAAGACGAGGCCGCGCCTCGACCCAGCCCTCATCGACGCCAACGCGAAGACCTATCAGGACCAGGCGTTCCTGGTCCTCGACCAGGATCCTTGCAAGCTGGAGATTCGCTACAACGGCGAGTGGCTCTCCGCCCTCACCATGGAACAGGTCTTCGAGCTCATGGCCACCACCACCGTGGCGCGTATTCTGGAGCGAGACGACTTCGCCAAGCGATTCGCGGCACACCAGCCCATCAGCGTGCTCGAGATGTTCTATCCGCTGGCCCAGGGCTACGACAGCGTCGCCGTCGATGCCGACATCGAGATCGGTGGCACCGACCAGAAGTTCAACCTGTTCATGGGTCGCGACCTGCAGGAGTACTTCGGCCGGCCGTCGCAGGCGATCATGACGCTCGACATCCTCCCGGGCACCGACGGCGTCGAGCGTATGAGCAAGTCCACGGGCAACTACATCGGGGTGGCCGAAGACGCGCGCGACGTGTACGGAAAGATCATGAGCATCCCCGACGGGGCGATCATGACGTACTTCCGCCTGCTCACGTCGCGCCACGCTGCCGAGCTGCGCGCGATGGAGGCGGATCTCGCCGGCGGCCAGATCAATCCGCGCGACCTCAAGGCGGCATTGGCGCGCGACATCATCGGCCGGCTGCAGGGAGAAGAGGCAGCCGTGGCCGCGGAGGAGCACTTCGATCGCGTGTTCCGGCGGCGCGAGGCGGCCACCGATGTGGTCGAACTCTCGCTGCGGCCGGACGATGTGGAAGACGGCACGGTATACCTGCCCCGCGCGATGGAGCGCTGGTTCGGCCTCACGCGCTCGGAAGGCCGGCGACGGATCGAGCAGCGGGCGGTCACTCTCGACGGCCAGTGCGTGAGCGAGCTCAGCTTGCCGGTGGGCGAGGTGCGGGGCAAGCACATCAAGGCCGGCAAGTCGGCCAAGTTCCAGGGAGTGGTCGCCGGAGAGTAGCCCGCCGTGCGGCGATGGCCCGTCTGCCTGCGCCGTTCTCTCGTGTCGCCAGCGCGGCACTGCCGTCTTCGCGGCGCCGCCCTGAGAGCCGGGGCTCGCTAGGGTGTGGTGGTATTCTCCGGGCGTGTCTCCAGGGCTCGAGCGATCTTCGCCAGCAGCTCGTCGACCGTGCGGTACGTGTTCTCGGCGAACTCTCCGAGTGCCGCGCGCTCGAAGACATTAGCGGAAGCATCGGGGAACTCGTAGATGAACGAGTTGCTGAGGCCCAGGTCTAGCCGTTCCCAGATGATCGACGACTGCAGCGAGACCGCCACCCGCGTGTCGTACATGCTGTGGCGGGAGCTCTCCGCGCCGGTGTCGAGCGATACGAGATCCCCGTCGGCCAGTGCCGCGTAGGGCGGTTCGATGCGATGCTGGCTGAGCAGTCGTCGTTCCATGGGGTGGAGGTAGATGCGGAGGGTGCGACGGTGCTCGTGGGCGTAGCGGGCGAGCGCCTGAAGATGCTCGCTCGCGTTCAGGGCGTAGCGGTTCGTGAGGTACGCGCCGCGGCGCACGCGGTCGAGGTCGTCAGGCTGGTAGAGACCTTCTCGACGTGCCCATTCGCCGGAGGAGTAGTAGCCGATGTCGTAGAGGGGGGCATGGGGTGTCAGGTCCTTGATGTCGATGATGTACTCCTGCCCCGCGTAGCGGACCGCGCCGGGCTTGAACGTGCCGCCGCGGCGGTAGTAGTCGACCTCGGCGAGGTTCACTCTCGAGGTGAGCACAACATTGACGGGGACGTGCAGATGCCGGCAGTTCCGCGCCAGGGGGATGCTCTGGTACACCGCGTGCACGCTGAGTGAGGTGTGGCGCGCCAGGAACGTCAACAGCAGGTACTGGCGACGATCGTACAGGCTGAACACGTAGGCGTGCTCCAACTCCGGTTCGAGCCGCTTGAGAAGCTGCATGTCGACGAGCGCTCCGCCGAGCCAGGCGTAGCGGCGGGCGCTCCAGTCCAGCAGCCCGAGCAGTCCCCACCAGGCGCCGCGCAGCCACCAGTGCCACCAGGCGCGGTTCGGTCTGGTAGGCCGGCGTCGGGCCTGCCTGCCCAGGAAGTCGGTCTCTACACCGAAGTGATGGCGGAGGAAGAACGCGCGTGCCGTGCGCTGCCGCGCGCTCGCGCTCCCCGGAAAACACGATACCGTCGTGGAGCTCAGGTGCGGTGCGGCGCCATACGCCGCGCGCTGTGCGGTGACCAGCGCCGCGCCGAGGAGGAGCGCGCGGTCGTGCCACCAGGAGCGCGGGCCGTGTGACGGCAGCGCGCGCGCGCGTAGCGCCTCATGGAGGAGGTTGAGGTCGGCATCGCCACCGTTCACGGACCGGCAGACGATGCGCTCGAGATTCACTCCCGCCACGTCAACTCGTCGCTAGCCGGCGTCGCAAGAGACACTCGGCGAGCTGGAAGTCGAGCGGCTCGTCGATGTCGACGGACACGTCGTGCGGCATGACGAGCGCGAACGTCTCGGGACCCAGAAAGCCCTGCTGCGCGCGCCAGTAGGAGACGTCGGCCAGGTAGATCGATCCGTTGAGGCGGTAGTAGGGGCCGGACTGCTGGCGATTGCTCCGCGCCGCGGCGGCATCGCAGAAGGAGGCCATGTTGCCGTCCGCGGGCAGGCGGCCGATCCAGAGGGGGCTGTGTTCAGCCTCGCAGACGGATACGATCGCCCGCCCGCGACTCTCGCCGAGGCGCGCGAAGGCGGCGTCGATGTGCGCCGCCGTCCGCAAGGGGGACGTGGGCTGGAGGAGGAGCAGCCAGCCATACGAGTCGCTGCCGGCCGCGAGCGTTACCAACGCGTGCTCGATCACGTCGGTCATGCGCGCCTCGTCCGAGGCTAGGTCCGCCGGCCGCTGAAACGGCACGCGTGCCCCGGCCGCCGCCGCCGCCGCGGCGATGGCCGCGTCGTCGGTGCTCACCACGATGTCGTCCACGAAAGCACTCTCCTGAGCAGCGGCGACGGTCCACGCGATCAGGGGGCGCCCGAGGAGCGGCTTGCTGTTCTTTCCCGGGACCCCCTTCGAGCCGCCGCGCGCGGGGATCAGGCAGAGGACCGGCAGGTCGCGGTACACGACTAGCCGTCCTCTTCGCCGGCGACGCGGACGCCGGGAATGTCGTGGAAGCCCTTCTTGAGCGGCCCGAGTTGCTCGGCATGTTCGCGGAGGATGGCGACGATGCGCTCGGCGGCGTGGCCGTCGCCGTACGGGTTCTCTCGTGCCGCGGCTAGGCGCTGCGTCGCGGGCGAGAGGGCGTGGTGTATCGCGGCGGCGATGGTCGCCGCCTCGGGCTCACAGTGGAGGACGCTCGGCCCTCGCTCGCGGCCACCTTGGCGGTCGCCGATGTCGACGCTGGGTGTGCCCAGTGAGGGTGCCTCGATGATACCGCTCGAGGAGTTGCCGATGCAGACCTGGGAGAGCTTGAGCAGGGATAAGTACCGTGCCGAGCCGAGCGAGGTGAAGACGCGCATCCTGTCTGGATGGCAGGAGCAGTACTGCTCGATGGCCGTCGCGATCGGCTGGTTGTCGGCGTCGGCATTCGGCATGGTGAAGACGGCGTGCAACGTCGGGAGGCGGTCGAGTGCGGTCAGCAGCTCCGCCATCTGGGCTCCCGCCGTCCGCTCTTCGAGCGTTACGGGATGAAAGGTCACTACCGCCGTCTGCGGGCCGAAGACCGGCCCCAATTCCGCCTCCAGCTCGCACTTCGTCATCTTCCTGAGGTGGAGCGCGTTATCCACGCCGAGGGCGCCGACGACGAAGATGCGGCGGGGGTCCTCGCCGAGTTGGACGATGCGTTGTGCCGAGCGTTTCGTGGCCGGGAAATGCAGCCAAGACAGTTTGGTGATGGCGTGCCGCATGGCGTCGTCGGCGGCCCCACGGCTGAGCTCTCCGCCGTGGAGATGGGCGATCGGGATGCGGGCGAGGAGCGCGGCGGCGGCGGCGGCGAACGTCTCGAAGCGGTCGCCGAGCAGTACCAGCAGGTGTGGCCGCAGTGCGTGGAGCTGCTCGGCGACGCCCGCCAGCGCCGCCGCCGCCGCGCGAGTTACGCCGAGTTCGGAGTCGTCGTCGAGGTCGAGTGGCACGCTGCCGACGATGTGGCGACCGTCGCGTTCTATCTCTGTGACGGTCGCGCCGAACCGTGGCGAGAGATGGGAGCCGGTGACGATGAGCCCCACGTCGAATACGGGGTCCATCTCCAGCAGATCGAGCAACGGTCGGAAGAGTCCGTAGTCGGCGCGCGTGCCGGTGAGCACGGCGATGCGCAGGCGCTTCATGGCAAGGGCTCCGCGATCTGCTCGTCGGGGGCGTACGCGCGTGTCGCGATCAGGCCGACCACCTCATCCCAGTGCAGCGGCGAGATGCCGGTACCGGGTCGCTTGACCGCCAGTGCGTCTTCCGTGAGCCGTTCGCCAGCGGCGATGGCGCGCGCGGCGACGATGCTCTTGCGCGCCGCGGCGGCGGTCTCCGCCTCGGCGCTCGTGGGGCGCTTCACGCCGTCGCCGAGTGCAAGCTCTACCTCACGGATGGCGCGCGCCATAGCGGCGAACTGCTCTGGCTCAAGAGAGGCCCGGTGGTCGGGGCCGGGGAGGGTGCGATCGAGCGTGAGATGCTTCTCGATGACGCTCGCCCCGAGTGCTACCGCCGCGACCGGCACCGAGATGCCTTCCGTGTGATCCGAGTACCCGACGGCGACGGCGAGCTGGTCGCGCAGCGTGAGCATGGCGCGGAGATTCACGTCGCCCGGTGGGGTCGGGTACTCGGTGGAGCACTGGAGCAGCGTGAGGCGGCTGCGCGGACATCCGGCCGCCTCGAGGACGGCGACGGCGGCGCGTGCCTCGTCGAGCGTCGCCATACCCGTCGAGAGGAGGACGGGGATGCGGAGGGCGGCGATGCGGCGCAGGTAGGGGACGTTCGTGAGCTCGCCGCTGGGGACCTTGATGCGCCGTATGCCCAGCGTGGCGAGCAGGTCGATGCTCCGCAGGTCGAAGGGCGAGGAGATGAACTCGATCGCGCGCTCGTCGCAGCGCGCCCGGATCGCACGGTGATCGGCGTCCGAGAGTTCCAGCGCGCGCAGCATGGCGAGCTGTGATTCACCGCGCGTGGTCCTCTCCTCCTGGTACCTCGCCTTGGGCGCTTCGGGCGAGGCGAGCAGGTCGGCGCGAAACGTCTGAAACTTGACTGCATCTGCGTCCGCGGCGGCCGCCGCGTCCACGAGGGCCAACGCCAGCTCGAGCGAGCCGTTGTGGTTGACGCCGGCCTCGGCGATCAGCAACGTGCGGGAGTCCGGTGTCATGGCGTTCGCTGTCGGGCGGGGACGCCCGTGACGGTCGTCCCGTCGGCGACGTCCGCGACCACCGCCGCTCCGGCGCCGATGAGAACCCCGGCGCCCACGTGGACGCCCTGGATAATGGCGGCACCGGTCCCCACGAGCGAGGCCTCGCCGACGGTCACGGCTCCCGAGAGGGCGGCGCCCGGCGCCACGTGGGCGAACGCTCCGATCACGCAATCGTGGTCGACGACGGCATTGCTATTGATGATCGCGCCTTCGCCGAGCACCGCGCCGGGGCCCACGACCGCCCCGGCGGCTACGAAGCAGCCGGTGCAGAGCCGCGCCGTGGCGGCTACCGTGGCGCGCGGATGCACTACGGGGGGAAGCGTAAAGCCGAGTGCGAGCGCCCGTTCGTGGAGTCCGCGCCGTGTTCGCACGTCGCCGACCGATCCCACGCCGACGACACCCGTCTCGACGCCCTCGGCGAGCAGCCTGGGCAAGGTGTCATCGTCTCCGTACAGCGGGACGCCGTCGACGGGTCCGTCCGTGGACGGATCGACGATGGCGAAGGGCTGGAGCTCGCCGGCGGCGCGCAACGCGTCGATCACGACGCGGGCGTGCCCTCCTCCTCCGATGATGACGACCGGCTTACCGACCGACTTACCCACGATCGTGTGCCCCAAGTCGGTCGAGCATCACGTGCAGCTCGTCGATGGCTCCCATGTCGAGCCATGACCCCTCCGATACGGGGTACACGCCGAGCGAGCGCCCTTGCGCCAGGTAGACGTTAGCTAGGTCGCTCATGTGGAAGAGGGTGCCCTCGGGCACGTCGTTGAGCACGTGCGGTTCGAGGACGTACATACCGGTAGAGACGAGGTGGTCGGAGGCGGGTTTCTCCACGATGCGCGTCAACTGGCTCCCTTCGCCGACGTGGCAGACGCCGTACGGGATGGTGAAGTGCTTCATGGAAGCTACGAAGGTGATGTCGTGCTTGCCGTCGCGGTGGAAGCGCACGACGTCCGCGTAGTCGGCGTCTACCAGGATGTCGCAGTTGGTGAGGAAGAAGGTGGTGTCCAGACGCCCCTTGAGGAGCGAGAGCGCGCCGGCGGTTCCGAGCGGCTCGCCCTCGACCGTATACTCCATGGCATATGGCACGGCGATGTCGTCGAAGTAAGCTCGTACCAGGCTGGCCTTGTGATGGAGCATGAGGAAGAAGTGGTGGCACCCCCACTCGAAGAACCGGTCCATGATGAGCTGGGCGATCGGTTTGTCGCCCACGGGGACCAGCGGCTTGGGGAGGATGTGCGTGTAGGGGGCCAGGCGCGTGCCTCGTCCGCCGGCCATGACCACGACCGGCAGGTCGAGTGTGGACCGCTCGGCGCGTCGGGCATGGCCCTCCATGAGGTCGTGCCACCAGACGGCGTCGACCACCCGGCCGCGCTCGTCGAGCACGGGGATGCACTCGAAGTGGCGCTCCGCCATGAGGTGCTCGACGCGCTCGCGGGCCCAGCCCTCACGGATCGTGCACGGTCGTGGGTTCATCGCCGCGCCCACGGGGTCGTCGAAGGCCTTGCCGGCGATGATCCAGCGCCGCATGTCGCCGTCGGTCGCCACCCCCAACAGCTTGCCGTCTTCCGCGACCACGAGGACGATGCCGCTGCCGGTGGCGTCCATGCGTCGTAACGCAGCGCCAATGGGCTCGCTGGGATCGATCAGAACACTGCGCGTGCGCTCGTCCACTTCACGCTTCTCCCTGCTTCGCGGATCGCTGTGGCCACTCGTTCGACGTCGCGGGGGGCTAGGTTACTTGAACACGGCAGATTCAAAGCGCGGTCCCAGAACCAGCGGGCGCGCTCAACGCGCCAGGCCGTGCAGGCACGGTACGGCGTCTGGTCGTGCAGGAGGCCCCACAGCGGTCGTGTCTCGATGCGCCGTGCGCGCAGCGCGGCCATCAGCTCTTCCTTATTCGCGCCGAAATCGCCGGGCTCGACCACGATCGTGTGGAACCAGTAGTTTGGCTGCGTGCCCGCCTCGACGCCCATCAGGGTGATGCCCGGCACGTCGGTGAGCAGCTCAGCGTAGAGCTGGTGCTGGGCGCGCTTGGCTGCGATGAAGCCCGCGAGCTGCTCCGTCTGCGCCAAGCCGAGCGCCGCCGCGATGTTCGTGAGCCGGTAGTTCCAGCCGACCTCGTCGTGGATGAAACGCAGGGTGTCGGTCTTGGCCTGGGTCGTGAGGTGCCGCACGCGCTCCGCGGCTCGCTCGTCCGCGGTCACGTACATACCGCCCCCGCCACAGGTGACGATCTTGTTGCCGTTGAACGAGAACACGCCGCTCTGCCCGATGGTTCCCACCGATCGGCCGGCGAGCGGTCCGCCGCTCCAGCGGCTGCCAAGTGCCTCGCTGGCATCTTCTATGACGGCCAAGCCGTGCTCGTCGGCCAGTGTCTGCAGAGCAGCCATGTTCGCCGGCCTGCCATACACGTGGACCGGCAGCACCGCGCGCACCGTGCGGCCGCTGGCTCGTTCGCGACACACGCCGTCGTTTCCACGTACGCACGCCTCTTCGAGGAAAGAGCGGACGCTGGCGACGGCGATGTTCATGTACTGGTCGCAGTCGACGAAGACCGGGTCGGCGCCGGCGTGGCGCACGGCGTTGGCCGTGGCGATGAACGTGAGCGAAGGGACCACGACGAGGTCGCCGGGGCGGACGCCCGCCGCGACGAGCGCCATGTGGAGGCCGGCGGTGCCGTTAACGACGGCGACCGCATGGTGGGCTCCCGTCAGCCGCCGGATGGTCTCCTCGAAGCGCTCTACATACGCCCCCACCGAGGAGACCCAGGCGGTATCGAGGCATTCCTTGATGTACGTCCACTCGTTTCCGGCGACCACCGGGACCGAAAGGGGGAGGAATGCCTCAGACATTGTAGATGTCGGCCTTGTACCGTCTCGCGTTCTCGGGGATTCGGAACCACGCGACGGTGCGCTCGAGCCCTTCGCGCAGCGGTACGCGCGGTCGCCAGCCAGTGAGCTCCCACGCGAGGGTGTTGTCGCCGAGGAGGCGCTCGACCTCCGACTCCGGAGGCCGCACGCGCTGTTCGTCGAGCACGATGCGGGCGGCGGGGTTAATGATGTCGATCAGCGTGCGCGCCAGATCTCCGATGGAGATCTCTTGGCCGTTGCTGAGATTCACGTTTCGGCCTATCGCGGCGTCGCACTGCGCCAGGGCGAGAAAGCCGGCGCAGGTATCGCTCACGTACGTGAGATCGCGGGTGGGGTGCTGCGATCCGAGGCGTACTTCGGCCGCGCCCGCCATCAGCTGCGTGATGATCGTCGGGATAATGGCTCGGGCGGACTGCCGGGGCCCGTACGTATTGAATGGTCGTGCCACCGTGACCGGAAGTCCGAAACTCAGGTGAAAGGACTCGGCGAGCGCGTCGGCGCCGATCTTCGTCGCTGAGTACGGCGACTGGCCCTGACGGGGGTGCTGCTCGTCGATCGGCACGTGGCGCGCGGTCCCGTACACCTCGGAGGTGGAGGTCACGACGGTGCGCTGGACCTCTTCGTCGCGCGCAGCCTCCAGGATGTTCAGCGTACCGCCGATATTGGTGCTCACGTAGCTCGCCGGGGCCTGGTACGAGTACGGGATGGCGATGAGCGCGGCGAGGTGAAAGACCACGTCGGCGCCGCGCACCAGAGCGCGGACCGCGGCCTGGTCGCGCACGTCGCCCGTGACCACCTCAATCTCCTCGAGCGTGGCTTTCGGCACGGCCTCGAGCCAGCCCCAGTCGTTGAACGAGTTGTAGAGCGCCGTAGCGCAGACGCGGGCGCCAGCTTGCACGAGGGCCTCCGCCAGATGGCTGCCGATGAAGCCGTCGGCCCCGGTAACTAGCGCGCGTTTTCCTGCCAGATCCATATCGTCTTCCTTCGGGTTACCGCGGTTCGTCGTTTTACGCTGGGGTGCGCGATGGCCCTTTGTCTGCAGACTATACTGAGGCACCCGAGGCGTGTCCAAGCTCCCGCGGCCGCTCGTCAGGGACGCATATCGTCGGGGAGCACTCCGGTGTCGTCGCTCGTGGTGCCGATCTCGCCAGCCGTGCGTTCCGCCTCCGTGGCCTGTTCACCGGCGCTGGGCCGGCGACGGCCTCGCTTCTCCCGCCTCTTAACGAACGCACGTACCTCGTCGACCGTTGCGATGCGGCACACGAAAATGAGCGCGAGGATCGGGGGGGCGATGGCGACTTTGGCGATCAGATCCAGCCATATGGGTAGCTGCAGATTGACCAGCGCGATCGCCGTGGCCAGCGACAGGGAGTAGATGCCGATGAGGAGGGCTAGGTTGCGGTCTTCGTAGATGCCCGGGCGCAGGCGGTTGGAGATGACGCGAGCGAGGGCCGCCATGAACGCGTACGCGCCGAAGGTGGCCCACGCGGCTCCGAGCATGCCGAAGCGGGGGATGAGGATGAGGTTGCCTCCTAGGTTCAGGAGCGCGGCCGTACCGGAGATGGCGGGGACCCACGTCGTCTTGCGCGCGTGGAAGATAGGCGTGGAGACCACCATGTAGAGCGCGAACATGTAGTACCCGGCCGTGACCACCGGGACCACCGGCGCCGCGGCGTTGAATCGACGGTTCACCAGGAGCACCATCAGGTCGGGGGCAAAGAGCGTGAAGCCGATGCCGAGGACCGTGACGGTGGCGGCGTACACGGTCGTCAGCCGCGGGAGCATCTTGCGGCCCTCCTCGGTGTCCGCCAGATCGTAGTAGATGGGCCCCCAGGCCTGGTTGATCGAGCGGCAGAAGAGGTTGAGGACCATGCTGAAGTTGTAGGCCAGGGAGTACAAGCCGACTTGAGAGAGCGTGCTCAGCTTCACGAGCAGATACCGATCGATGTAGGTGAGCACCCAGCCGGCGAAGTAGTGGGGCAGGAGCGGCAATCCAAACGTGAGGGAGTGGCTTAGCTTCTCCCACGAGAACCGTGGCGTCCACCGGCGAACCACGACCACGAGCGAGAGGGGTGCCATGATCGCGGCGGCTACCAGCGTACCTTTGAGCGATCCGTACGCCCCCTGTCTGAGGGCGACCACGAAGTAGAGCGTGAACCCCGTGTTGAGGACAAACGTCGACAGCTGGAAGGCGATGAACATCTTGGCCTGGCCGAGAGCCCTGTTGATCGATTGCTGCATCGCCTGCGGCAGGCCGATGAACGCGGTGAGCAGCGCCAGCACCAGATACGGATTGAAGGGGATGTCCTTGGAGCCGGTGATGCGAGCGGCGAGGGCGGGTCCGAAGATGAATCCGAGGGCCACGAAGATGCCGCTGAACAGCATGACGAACCAGAAGACGTTGAAGAGGATCACGCGGCGATCGTTGATGTGCTCGGCAGTGCTCCGGTAGAAGAGGACCAACGATCCGCTCTGCCCCAGCATCATCACCGTCCCGAGCATCGAGGAGAGCATGGCGATGTAGGACATCACGCCGTAGTCGGCACGTGTGAGGTAGGTCGTGTAGATCGGGGCGAGCACGATAGCCGATGCTCGGATGATGAGTGAGCCCAGACCGTAGATCGTGGAGTCTCTGAGGACGCGCCTGACCTCTTTGTACATGGACCTCACGTGAGCTGGGTGGGGGACGGGGTGACGAGCGAGTATACCATCCGGGGTGCGCTCGGCGGCAGTCCTGCAGGTGCCTCGCCGGGCACCGTCCGTGCGGTTGACACTCGTTGCCGGGCGGGTATACTTCCCCAGCGCTCCCGGAGTCCGCTCGGCGCAACGGTTCGCGTCGATGACCGGGGAGATAGGGCTCTTGACGAGGACCCGCAATGCGCGCATAATCAGCGGCCGCGGCGGGTACCTTACAGGTCTGGGAACAGCCTCCCTCCATCATGGTGGGGTAGTCTGCCCCTAAAGCCGGAGAGCCTGCCAGTGTGCCTAAGGGCACGCGGTCTTTGAAAACTGAACAGAGTGGGGCACCGATCATCTGACAGTGATCGGTGAACGCCAGTGCGCTTGCGTACCTGCGGGTGCGCGAGCTCAAACTAGACCCCGTTGCGCGGTTCGCGTTGCTGAAACGGCCGGCTCACGACCGGCCGCGTCGAATCGCGCGACAACGAGGCATTTGAGCGCCTCGTCTTTGAGAGCACAAGCTCTTCTCTCGCTTGTCCCGGGGCTTCGGCCCCGAGCACCAAGTTGTCATGGAGAGTTTGATCCTGGCTCAGGACGAACGCTGGCGGCGTGCTTAACACATGCAAGTCGAGCGAGAAAGCCCCTTCGGGGGTGAGTACAGCGGCGAACGGGTGAGTAACACGTGGGCAACCTGCCCCGGAGACTGGGATAACGTCCCGAAAGGGACGCTAATACCGGATGATGCGTGACCTGCCAAGTGGGTCACGTCAAATGGTAGCCTCGGCCTCTGCTCCGGGATGGGCCCGCGCCGGATTAGCTTGTTGGTGAGGTAACGGCTCACCAAGGCGACGATCCGTAGCTGGTCTGAGAGGACGATCAGCCACACTGGGACTGAGACACGGCCCAGACTCCTACGGGAGGCAGCAGTGGGGAATCTTGCGCAATGGGCGAAAGCCTGACGCAGCAACGCCGCGTGAGCGAAGACGGCCTTCGGGTTGTAAAGCTCTGTCAGGAGGGACGAAGCCACTCGGGTGAACAGCCCAGAGGGTGACGGTACCTCCACAGGAAGCCCCGGCTAACTACGTGCCAGCAGCCGCGGTAATACGTAGGGGGCGAGCGTTGTCCGGAATCATTGGGCGTAAAGCGCGTGTAGGCGGCCGACCAAGTCCGGTGTGAAAGCTCAGGGCTCAACCCTGAGTCTGCACTGGAAACTGGCCGGCTTGAGTCCGGAAGAGGAGACTGGAATTCCTGGTGTAGCGGTGAAATGCGCAGATATCAGGAAGAACACCGGTGGCGAAGGCGGGTCTCTGGGACGGTACTGACGCTGAGACGCGAAAGCGTGGGGAGCAAACAGGATTAGATACCCTGGTAGTCCACGCCGTAAACGATGGGCACTAGGTGTGGGAGGTGTCGACTCCTCCCGTGCCGTAGCTAACGCATTAAGTGCCCCGCCTGGGGAGTACGGCCGCAAGGCTAAAACTCAAAGGAATTGACGGGGGCCCGCACAAGCAGCGGAGCATGTTGTTTAATTCGACGCAACGCGAAGAACCTTACCTAGGCTTGACATGACCTCGTAACTCCTGGAAACAGGAGCCCCTCGCAAGAGGCGGGGCCACAGGTGGTGCATGGCTGTCGTCAGCTCGTGTCGTGAGATGTTGGGTTAAGTCCCGCAACGAGCGCAACCCCTGTCCTATGTTGCCAGCGGGTAATGCCGGGGACTCGTAGGATACTGCCGGTGACAAACCGGAGGAAGGTGGGGATGACGTCAAGTCAGCATGCCCCTTATGTCTAGGGCTACAAACGTGCTACAATGGCCGGTACAAAGGGCTGCAAGACCGCGAGGTGGAGCGAATCCCAAAAAGCCGGTCCCAGTTCGGATTGGAGGCTGAAACTCGCCTCCATGAAGTCGGAGTTGCTAGTAATCGCGGATCAGCAATGCCGCGGTGAATACGTTCCCGGGCCTTGTACACACCGCCCGTCACACTACGAAAGTCGGTAACACCCGAAGCCGGTGGGCTAACCCGCAAGGGAGGCAGCCGTCGAAGGTGGGATCGGTGATTGGAGTGAAGTCGTAACAAGGTAGCCGTAGCGGAAGCTGCGGCTGGATCACCTCCTTTCTAGGGAGTACGGCGGCACCAACCGCCGTGAGCGCAGTGTCGCAGCAGTTGACCGACGTGGTCTGCGGACCTTTCCGGGCAACGCGGCCTGCCCTCTAGATACTCATGTCGACCACCGGCGTTGTCGCAGCGGAACAACCAACCCCGCCGCGACCCCCACTCCTGTTCAGTTTTGAGAGAGATGCGTCTTGCAGACGAAATAGCTACGGAGGCGTCCGATCCCTCGCCGTCGAATCTGGCGTTAGGTGTGTCAGCGTGCGATAGAATGACGAGGCAGTTTCCATCGGAGGAGGGATCATGGATCTCGGCAAGGTCACCCGTAACGACTGGATCAT
>JAXGYV010000002.1:0-165000 GCA_040772045.1 Thermoleophilia bacterium | reverse complement strand
CGGGCTTGGGATCTCATCTGCCTCGATACCGACAATGGGCCGGGCTGGCTGGTCCATCAGGCGAACGCGGCGCTGTACGAAGTACCGGGGATACGGACGGTCCGCGCCGCTCTCCGCGAAGGGGGCGTGGCGGTGTTCTGGTCGGCGGAGCGATACCCCGCTTTCGAAGCCTCGCTCGCGGCCGTGTTTCGCTCCGTTCTCCCGCGGAGCGCCAGCGATGTGGTGGACGGGCGGCGACACGAGTACACCATGTACGTGGTGCGGTAGAGTGCTGCGTAGCCGATGAATGACGCGATGCAGCTAATCGACCTGTTCCCCCTGGAACTCGTGGTGCTCCCGGGCGAGGCTGTACCGCTCCACATCTTCGAGGAGCGGTACAAGCGGCTCATGACTCGTTGCCGGACGGACGGCGCGGAGTTCGGTGTGGTGCTCGCGGAGGAGGATCGCGTGCACGAATGCGGGTGCAGTGTGGCGCTCACCGCGGTTCTGGAAGAGTTCGACGACGGCCGCTCGAACGTGCTGGTCGAAGGCCGTCGCAGGTTTCGCATCCTGCGCCTGTTCGAGCCGGAAGACGAGGCAGACGAATGTCTGCGAGCGCAGGCGGAGTTCTTCGACGACGTCAGCTTCGAGGTTTCGACGAGCGTTCGCGAGTCGGCGATCGCGGCCTACACCGAACTGCTCGGATTCGTGGGCATCGATACGCCGCACATACCGGCGGGCTCCGGTCCCCTCTCGTTCCGTATGGGGGCCGCCGTGAATTTAGGCGCGCCGGTAAAGCAGGCCTTGCTCGAGTCGACATCCGAGAGCGAGCGGCTGGTGGAGCTCACCGCCGTCATGCGTACGCTGCTGCCGCGGCTCAGGATGCAGCGAGAGCGCGCCGACGCCATTCGGGGAAACGGCAAGGGCATGTGAGTCGGGCGGGGTGCCCGCGCCGTTCGCTCAGGGCACGAGGACGATCTTGCCGAAGTGAGGTCCCTCCAGAAGCTCATGACCTCGACGTGCGTCGGAGAGGGGGAGCACCCGATCGATCACCGGCTTCACCGCGCCGCTCTCCACCAGTGTGGCGATGGCGCGCATGATCGTGGAGACGCCCTTGCGACCGGCATTGGCGAGGTTCATGAAGAGGATGGTCGCGTCCAAGCCGCCGGCGGCTCCGAGAGGCACTTCGGCGGTGGCCGCCGTGCCGGCGCCGACGACGACGATGCGGCCTCCTTTGGCCAGCGAGCGCACGTCGGCGGCTAGGTTGTCCGCGGCGGCGATCTCGAGGATCACGTCGACGCCGCGGCCGTCTGTGATCCGGCGGATCTCGCTCGACACATTCGCGGTATTCCGGTTGATCGTCTCGTCGGCGCCGAGCTCGCGCACGCGCTGGGCGTGGTCCTCAGAGGAGACGGTGGCGAGGACGCGCGCGCCGGAGGCGGCCGCCAGCTGGACGGCGGCGCTGCCCACTCCTCCGGCGGCGCCCTGTACGAGGACCGTCTCGCCCTGCTGCAATTTGGCCCGGCGCTGCAGGGCGTAGTCCGCGGTGGGAAACACCTGGCCTAGGGCGGCCGCCTGTTCGAACGTGACGGCCGCCGGCTTCGTCACTGCCTGTGTCTCGGCGACGACGGCGAAGTCCGCGTGGCTGCCCTCCATACCTACTCCGAGGCCGGTGAACATGATGTGCTCTCCGGCGTCCACGGTGGTAACGCCCGGGCCGACACACTCCACGATGCCCGCGCCGTCCGTGCCCAGGATCAAGGGAAGCTCTCGCGGCACGGGGAAGCGGTGCTCGCGGATGGCCACATCGAATCTGTTCACCGTCGCCGCCTTGATGCGGACGAGCACCTGACCGTCTTTGGGCTCGGGAACTGGAGCGTCCTCGTAGACCACCACCTCGGGCCCTCCGAACTGGTGGATGCGCGCGGCTTTCATTGATCTCCCTCCCGATCGCGGTCTTCGTCCGGTAAAACTACCGCTCCTGTCCGTGAATCAAACGAGGGGGCCGGCGACATCCCGTGCCGCCGGCCCCCTCGCGTGGAGCAACGCCATCATCAGTCCGGCGTACTCGGAGGTGTGGGTGTTGCCGTGGGGAGCTGGGCGGAGGGCGGTGTGCTGCCCCGGCGGCGATGCGCGCCGCGCCAGGCGAGAACGGCGATACCGAGCACTACAGCTCCGAGTGCGATGAACGGCAGCGCGGCCCCTAACGCCACGAACGAGTAGCGGGCACCGTCGGCGATGAGGCGTGCGGAGTGCTTGATCGAACCCCAGAAGCTGTCGGATGGATCGATCGCCCCCGCCTTGGGAGCCTTCTCGGAGAGTGAGACGCTGATGGTGCTGTAGGCAACCGTCTCCTTGAGCTGCTTGAGTTCCGCCGTGAGCTGCTCGACAGTGAGCTCCGTCTGGTCGATGCGATTCTGCACCGCCAGTGCCGCGGATACGGTCTCTGCCTTGTCGAGGAATCCCAGGAGCCGCTCGAGCACGGCGCGATAGTGACGCAGGCGGGCTTCCAGATCGACTACCTGGCTGCTTACATCCTCCGCGTTGGTGCTCGCCTCACGTACCGTACCCAGGCGTTTGAAGTGCGCGAGAGCATCGTCGAAGCGCTCCGCGGGCACGCGTACCGTGACCCATGCGTACGGCTGACGGTCGTCTGGCGTGGCGATCTGCATCTGATCGTCGCTGCGCATGATGGGCTCGTCGACGGGAAGCGCCGTCGGCTCACTGGGGTTGCTGATGCCGACTGAGCTGGTCAGGACGTAGCCGCCGTACTGGTTCGTGAGCTTCACGATCTGATCGACGGCCCGCTCCAAGCCACCGCGCTGGATCGTCAGGGTGAGCTGGCCACTGCGCACCAGGTACTGTCCGGGGGCGATCAGAGGGAGCGAGGCGCTCACCACGTCCGCTCCATTGCGAGCGGCGCTGCCGCTTCCGCCGGCGTCGGCAGTGTCCGGAGCGCCCTTCTGCGTCGCGGTATCTTCGCTGATCGCGGGGTTGCCGCCGATCGCTCCGTCCGCCGACAGGCTATTATTGGCCGCCGAGCCTTTGAGGCTACCGATCAGCCCGAAGAGAGCGGCGAGCAACAGGATGGCGCTGCCGGCGTAGACGGCGAAGCGTCGCCGGCGCGTCGCGAGGAGCTGTCGAGTGGTGAGTCGTTTCATAGTGCCCTCCCCGGCCGGCGCCGTCGGTGTCGCGGCGCGCTGTGATCGATGCTGCTGAAGAGACGGAGCTAACGGGCGCGCGGTTCACGGAGCGCGGAGTGCGCCGGGAGTGTGGCCGGAGCGTGTTCACGAGAGTGTTCGCGAGGGAGCTACGTATCCTCTGGCACGACGTGCGTTCCGGCTCGTCCCTCTATGGCCTCGAGGACCTGGACCAGGGAAGCGATGATGCCGACGCCTCCCGCGCGCGCTACACGGAGGCAGGCCTCGACTTTGGGGCCCATGCTGCCGGCCTTGAAGTGGCCGCCGGCTTGGTAGGCTGCCATATCGCTGGCGGAGACCTTATCGAGTGGCCGCTGCGTAGCTGTCCTGTAGTCGAGGTAGACCTGGGGCACGTCGGTGAGCACCAGGAGGACGGTAGCGCCGATGTCGTTGGCCAGTCGGGCGGCGGCGAGGTCCTTATCGATGACGGCCGCGACGCCGGTGAGCGAGCCGTCGCGAGAGCGAAGCACCGGCACGCCGCCGCCGCCGGTACAGATCACCAGCACGCCCTGTTCCGCCAGGGCGCGAATGGCCGTGAGCTGGACGATCTCGATGGGCTCCGGAGATGGGACGACCCGGCGCCACCCCCGGCCCGCATCCTCTTTCATGGCGTAGCCGGACTCGATGGCGAGTTCCTTGGCGCGTGCCTCCGAGTAGAAAGGCCCCACGGGTTTGCTGGGATCGGCGAAGGCTGGATCGTGAGCATCGACCACCGTCTCAGTGACCACGGTGACCACCGGAAGTCCTGGGCCGAGGCGGCGTAGGTGGTTGATGAGACACTGCTCGAGCATGTAGCCGATCTGCCCCTGGCTCTGCGCGCCGCAGACATCCATCGGCATGGGCGCCACGAGCTTCTCCGCGGCTGCCTGCTGGATGAGGATGTTGCCCACCTGGGGACCGTTTCCGTGTACCACGATCACGCGATAGCCGCTCGTGGCCAGCTGGGCGATGCGCCGCGCCGAGTTATCGACATTGACGAGCTGCTCCTCGAAGCTGCCTACCTGCCCGGGTTGCAGGATCGCGTTGCCGCCGAGGGCCACCACGATGATTGGCTGTGGGACATGATTCATTGCATACATATTATACGTTAGGGAGAGGGAGGCTGGGCAGCGGCGGCCGGGAAGCGGCCGGTGACGTCTCCCTGGGCCGCGGTGCTGGCCTCCGCCGTGTCGCAGCCCAGCCTGACCACGGTGTGCTACAGTGACCGCAAGCCGGAGGCCTTGTGGCGCCGCCGTTTGTGGTTCCGCACCACGTCTCGGCGGCGCGGCGAAAGACCTCCTCGTGACCGAAGGAGGTGCTATGGCCGCCATCGCCATCGTGTGGGCTCCGCGCTACACCGCTCACGATACAGGTGATCATCCTGAATCGCCCGAGCGGATACCCGCCATCGTCGATCATCTGCGGCAGTCCGATCTGTGGCCGCATATCCGAGAAGTTGCGCCGTCTATGGCGGACCCCTCCGAGTTGTTGCGGGTGCACACGCCGGGTTTGGTACAGCGCATCCAGCGGGCCGCCGAGATGCGGGGAGGCGAGTGGATCGACGCGGATACGTACGTGTCCGCGCAGAGCTTCGAGACTGCCCTGCTGGCGGTCGGCGGCGTGCTGGATGCGCTCACTCTCTGGTCCGAGGGCGTGGTGCCCTTCGCTCTGATCCGTCCACCCGGTCATCATGCCACGGCGGACAGAGCCATGGGGTTCTGCCTGTTCAACAACGTGGCCATCGCCGCGCGCTCCCTGCTCGCCGCCGGTTACCAGCGGGTCGCCATCGTCGACTGGGATGCGCACCACGGCAACGGAACGCAGGCCGCCTTTCTCGCCGAGCGGCAGGTCCTCTACGTCTCGCTTCACCAGTGGCCGCTGTTTCCCGGAACGGGCTGGCTGGACGAGTGCGGGGTTGGCGAGGGGGAGGGCTTCACGGTCAACATCCCGCTCTCCGCGGGGAGCGGCGATGGCGATGTGGCACTAGTGTTCGCACAGGTCATAGAGCCCATCGTCGCCGCGTTCGCTCCCCAGGCGCTCCTGGTCTCGGCCGGGTACGACACGCATCGCGACGACCCGATCGGGGGGCTGCGGGTTAGCGAGGCCGGGTATGCGCATATGGCCTTGCGCTGCTTGCGGCTGGCGCAGCAGTCGGCGGACGGCAAGCTGGCGCTGGCGCTAGAAGGCGGGTACCAACTGAGCGCCCTTGGGCGCTCGGTGGAGGCGACGCTCCGTGCCCTGTACGAGGAGCGTGCGCCGGCGATAGGCGCCGCCAGCTCGCGGACGTACGAGCTCGTGGAACGCGTGCGGCAGGCGCAGTGCCGGTACTGGGATATCTGAGCGTCGCCTCTGACGGTGCTCCACCTCTGGCGGGAGCACCGGCTCTGTCAGGTGTTCCTCCTCAGTAGTCGATGCTGCCGGTCTGCACACGGCCACGGAACGTGCGGTACACGAAGATGGTGTAAGCGAGCACGAGTGGCATGCCGACGCACGTCACGATGAGCATGGCCGTGAGGGTCAGATCCGACGACGCGGTACCCTCGATGGTCAGCGCGGTCTGTGGCGCGGATCCCCTGGCGGGCACGATCGCCGGGTAGTTGCCGACGGCGACGATCCCGATGAGCGAGACGATGCTCAGGGCCGAGCAGATGAACGCCGGCAGGTCGCGCGCCCGTCGCAGTGCCAGACGGGCGAAGGCCAAGCTGGCCAGTAGCATTGCGATGAGTAGCCAGCCGAGCGGGTTGCTCAGGACGTTCTCCAGCCGCTCGGAGAGGTCGATGGCCACGTAGATGGTCGAACCGACGAGGAGAACGATGAACAGCAGGTGCGAGCGCGCCTGCGTCTGCCGGGCGCGCGCTCGCAAAGCCCCCTGCGTCTTGGCGGCCGCCCACGCTGCTCCGTGCGAGACTAGCATGCTCAGGCCGGTGACCCCGATCAGCAGCGAGAACGGGTTGAGGAGCTGCCAGAAAGTCCCCGTGTAGTCGCCGGCGGCGTCGAGCGGCACGCCACGGACCACGTTGCCGACGGCGACGCCGAACAGGAGCGCCGGGAGAAGGCTGCCGACGAAGAACAGCGTGTCCCAGAGGCGCGCCCGTTTCTCATCGCGGTGGTGAAACTCCAAGCTCACGGCGCGCATGATCAGTCCGAACAGGACGAGCATGATCGCCAGGTAGAACCCGCTGAACGCCATGGCGTACACGGGCGGAAAGGCCGCGAACAGCGCCCCGGCGCCGGTGATCAGCCAAACCTCGTTGCCATCCCAGACCGGGCCGATGATACCTCTGAGGACGCCGCGCTCTGCTTCGTCGCGCGCCAGGAAGGGGTAGAGGACGCCAATCCCCAGGTCGAAGCCGTCGAGGACGGCGTAGCCGGCGAGCAGGACGGCGATGAGGACGAACCAGGTGATCTGCAGAGCCATGGGAGCCTCCTAAACCTCGCCGTGTGCCGTGGGCGCTTCGGTGGCCACGCCCGTGTCGCCGGTGGCCGTACCCACGCCGGCTGCTTGCTTTGGTGCCGGCTGGGCGCCGTCCGCCGGCCCCTTCCGGATGAGGCGCAGGAAGATCGCCATCCAGCCCACGAAGAGGGCGGCGTACAAACCCACGAAGAGAGCCAGGGTGAGCGCTATCTCACCTGCGGATACGGTGGGGGAGATAGCGTCCGCGGTTCGGAGCAGGCCTTGGACGATCCACGGCTGCCTGCCGACCTCGGTGGCGATCCAGCCGAGTTGACTGGCCAGCACCGGCAGGGGGGCGGACACCACGAGGAGCCAGAGGAGCCAGCGCATGGTCTCGATGCGCCGCCGCCAGACGAAGAAGAGGGCCACCAGCATGAGCGCGACGAAGTAGAAGGCGAGCGCGATCATGAGGTGGTAGGCCTGGAAGGTGAGTTGCAGCGGCGGCCGGTCGGTGGCCGCGATCTGGTCGAGCCCCGGGACAACATGGTTCGGGCTGAGGCCGAGCATTAGGCTCAACCCGCTGGGCACGGCGAGGCCTTTCGCCTGCGGGTTACCGGCCTCGTCGGTACCTACCCAGCCGAGAAGCGTGAGCTTGGCGTGATCGCCGGTGGTGTAGATGCTCTCGAAGGCCGCCATCTTCATGGGTTGTTCGTCTGCCACCTCGAGCGCGTGCCAGTGACCGATGAACGGCATGGCCGCGGAGAGGATGAGGCCGACCACGAGGCCGGTGACCAAGTAGCGCCGCGCGAACGCCAGATGACGGCCCTTGAGCAGGTACCACGCCGAGATGCCAGCCACCAGGAACGCCCCGGCGATCAGGGTAGCCACCAGGGTGTGGACGTAGCGTGGCGCCGTAGAGGGGTTGAAGGCGGCCGCCCAGAAGTCGGTGAGCACCGCCTTGCCGCTCTCGACGGTGTACCCTCGCGGCGTGTGCATCCAGGAGTTGGCGATCAGGATCCACAGGGCGGAGAGGGCTGATCCGATGAAGACCAGCCACGCCGAGGCGTAGTAGATCCTCGGGCTGACTCGTGTACGTCCGAAGAGGAGAACGCCCAGGAAGGTCGATTCGAGGAAGAAGGCGAAGATGCCCTCGGCGGCCAGCGGCGCGCCGAAGATGTCGCCCACGAAGCGTGAGTACGCGGCCCAGTTGGCGCCGAAGGCGAACTCCATGGTGATGCCGGTGGCCACACCGATGGCGAACGTGGTGGTGAACAGTCGGATCCAGAAGTCGGAGGCCGCCCTATCGCTCTCCAGCCGGCTGCGGTAGAAGCGGCTCTCAGCGATGACGATCATCAAGCCGAGCCCGATGCTGAGGGGCACGATCAGGAAGTGATAACCGATCGTGAACGCGAACTGGATGCGGGCGAGCATTTCAGCGCTCATGCTGTCCCCATGCCTCCTGTGCTGTGATGGCCACCGCGCGGCATGACCGCGTTTCGGCGGTCGGCAGTGGATGGTCGCCGTGTTCTGCCACGTTCTCCTTTCTCGTGCGACGCGGCGTGGTCCTCGCTCGCGGCGGAGCTAGCGGGGCGCGGCGCGGACTAGGCCGCGTCGTCTCCCGTGCCCTAGTTTCACCAGGATGAGGAGGAAGTCGCGGGGCTAGTCTAGGGTGCGTACGCAGTGTGTCAACGCGGCGTCGTTGCTTCGCGCCGTCGCCCACCGTTCAATTGGACGCACAGAGCGCAAGAAATATGTTGGGAACCCCCTAGGCAAAACGGTTTTCGTCTGTTACCCTAACTCAGGGAGGGCCGGCAAAGTGCCGGCCTCGTTCATGTAGGAGGCTGTCCTTGTTGGATGAAGAGATGCTCGAGTGCCATGAGTGCTCGGCCCTCTGCGAGAAAGTGGTCTACCCAGCCGCCTGTCTGAGCATGAACTGTCGCTTCCTGTACTCGTTCCAGGAAGATGGGAAGACGTTCTTTGGGTGTATCCAGAAGGTCTTCGCACACGAGATCGAGCTGAAACGCTTCCAGGACATCGAGCGCACCAAGGGTGGGTTCGGCGTGGTCAAGGTTTCGCGTCAGCCGTTACCTCATTGCTCAGTCGCTGTGCAGAGCTGCTACCAGACCGATGAAGGCCTCCTCTGCCGCAACATGTACTTCAAGCGCCGCGACAGGCGCGAAGTACAAGCGGTCGAGGAGTAAACGGCCTAGTACCGCGTTCTCTCGCGTTCACCACAGGAGGCAGGTTGCGCCTTGGCATGGCCTGCCTCCTGCGGTGGTACACTCATGAATGCAGCGACCATAGGTCGTGCCCAGTGGGGGCGAAAAGGTCTCGACATGGGTGGATCCTTGGTCGGAGCAGCAAGCCGAGGTCCGGTGGCCTCGTTAAACTGCCGGAAACAAATACCTGCCGAGAATAGAACTCTCGCGCTGGCTGCCTAACTAGGCAACCCGTCACGCCCGGTGGGTCCGTAGCCGGGGTCGTGGCGTCGCTCGACGGACTGGGGCGCGGTGGGCTTGCCCCGACACACCGCGCCCGAGAGCTCTCGGGGCTGGCGAGCCGGACCCGGCCGACGCGGGGCCGGTGAGCGAGAAGAAAAGCGCCGGCTAAGCTTGTAGATACTCCGCCCGGGCGCTCGTGGACGCGGGTTCGATTCCCGCCGCCTCCACCATATTGTCATTTCGACGATACTCTGGGGTATAGGGACCGGCAGCCCGCAGACCGATTCTGACCCCTCATTCATCACCGACCGGCGGCGTCGTCGACTCATCTCCTGCGCAGCCGGCCTTCGTCTCCATACTGCTCATCCACCCTGCGCCTGATCAGCTCGTCGAACTGGTCGGCGGTCATGCCGCGCATGAAAGCGACAAGCTGGCGTCGACTGACTCGGTAGCCGTTGCCAAGTCGTAGGTGCGGTAGCTGCCGCCTATGTATGAGCTCGTAGGCCTGTGTTTGCGAAATGCGTAGAAAGGCGGCGACCTCCTTGACGGTCAGCAGTCCTATGTCGGAGGGAATCCCTTCCAAACCGCTGCCATCCAGCTCCCAGTCCCACTCTGCGCCGCCCGGCTGATAGTCGGCTTGCTTGGCCAACTTCCGCAACGCTTCCAGGGCCGCAACCTGGGCCGCGTGCGCTGACTTCAAGGCTGTTTCGAGGTTGTCGATGATCGGACCGAGTTCGCTGGCAGTGCTGTTCATTGGGCTCCCCTCTCTCGCAGGCTAGAATGTCCACATAGTGGCCGATGCGCTCCCTCACGTCTACGTCTTTCCGGACACCAACGTGCTTCTGCACGGTAGAGCAATGCACGAAATCCCCTGGTGCAGTCTGACGGGAGCAGACCGTGTCACACTCGTGATCGGAGGCTCAATCTTGGCTGAATTGGACAAGAAGACCCATGAGGGTCCATCGGCATTGCGCTCGCGGGCGCGAAAACGAGCCAGAACCCTTCACAAGATACGGACCGGGGAAAGCTCGGTCCGATTCA
Source organism: Thermoleophilia bacterium (assembly GCA_040772045.1). Classification (GTDB taxonomy): domain Bacteria; phylum Actinomycetota; class Thermoleophilia; order UBA2241; family UBA2241; genus JAXGYV01. The sequence continues at coordinate 154,966 of JAXGYV010000002.1, read as the reverse complement.
GAGATAACACGTCCATTGAGTTCGCCCAATTGCCGGCGCCCAACGTGTATGAGGAGCACGAGCTAAGCCGCGATTGGCAGGATGATCGGTTTCTTGCCACGGTACTTGCACACCCTCAGCGCAAGCGCGGAGCGTGCTGCATCGTAACCATCGACTACAACATGACAAGCCGAGCCGATGCCCTGGGCTTGCGATGGCAACTTCTCGATGAACGCCAACGGCTGCGAATGCCGCCCGACTCCGAGCTTGCTCAGTTGCGGCGCGATGTAGAGATTCTCAGGCAACAGCAAAGGATTGCCAGGATAGAGGTCAGCTCATCCAGCCCGGGGCGCATATTCGAGATCGAGCGGCCACACTTCCAGCCGATAGCCGAGGCCGATATGCAGGCCGAGCTGGCAACGCTGCGCGAGGACCACCCGAAGCTAGGTGTCCACCGATCTGGCGAGAGCTCGAAGCTGGGTGGAGCGTTGAGTATCAAGGTGGCAGACCTGGCCGAGGCATTCACGCCGGCGTACAACGCGCAGTTGGACAAGGTTTACGCAGCCTATGAGGAGTACATCCACGACAGAGAGCTGTTCCGGAGGGTCAAGGAACACACGAAGATCCTTGTCTTCTGCATATCCAATGTGGGGTCGGCACCAGCGAAAGATGTTCAGGTCCAGCTTGAGCTGCAGGCCGCAGGTATGAAGTTCATGGACAGACACAAGCTTCCGCCCGAACCCAAACCTCCTTCCTTTCCCAAGCGGGGCAGTCCGTGGAGTCTTGACTCCGCTCTCTCACTGACGCACATTCCCTACATCAACCCTCTGCCGCGACCTCGACCCGCGAGGATTCTGAGCATATTGGATGACACGCGAGCGCTATACGAAGTCAACACGCTGATGCACGGAGTCCCGGAGAACAATCGGGGCATCGTCAGCACTGTTCGATGTCGAAACATCCTTGAAATGCCGAACTCGGCGGCGGCCAGCGGGGAGGCTCGATCTGGAAGAGGAGCAGGAAGAAGAGGTCGCCGACGAGGGCTGAGTTGCTACCGGCCCCACATCCTACTTCGGCAACTCCACTCAGGTGTCTTCATCTGCGGCCGCGGCTCCGTTGCGTCTGGCAGTGCGTGCGTAGCGGTGCGGGATTAGTCTGTGCCGAATCCATCCCTATGCCTCTTCGACAACACTCCGGGGTATGGGGACTGGTAGCCCGCGGAGCCAATCTTGTGAAACGAACACTTCCGCCATTCGGTCGCCTATCCGATCGCTCTGCTGCTCCGCCACGAAGATCGCCTCGTTCGGTGTTCCTGATTCGCGGTCTCGAGACGGAGACAGACCCAGGTGATGTGGGGGAACGAACCAGACATTGTCAACGTGATAGACGGTTCTAGGTACTTGACAGGGGGTCGCTACCCATGAAAGTTTCTCCTCACGTGCTATACCTGGCCTCATGTTGCTTGTCCTGCGGCCTGGGTGCGTCAGTCGACTGATGACCTTTCAAAGCGTGTCGTGCGTGCATTCGCGTATCGGACCATGTCTCGGGGAACGGGCTGACTTCAATTAGGTCAAGTAGATACGTTCGTCGTGTCCTGAGCCTCGCGGCAGTCTGTCTGTCGGCCTTGGTCTTCGGAACCGCTGTGGCATCGGCTGCCGGCTTCTGGACACCGCTACCGCAGAGTACAGCTGGAAAGTATTGGTACACCTCCACCCATGTCCGCACTGTTCACAGCGGCAATAACGTGATTAAGCTGAAGGTAGCTCAAGCTCCAGGTGGGGGCCTGATGCTCTACGTGAAGAACTACAATACAGGTTCCAGGATCGGGAGTATCGTCTACTCGCCGCCTATCAATACCGCGCTCACCTGTGGCTACGCTCCCGCGGGCACCGACTTCGTCAATGTGTTTAAGCTGCAGGAGTACAAGAGCCCGTACACCTGGAACGGCAGCGAGTGGTACTGATGCCCTTGAGGGCAGGTTTGTGAAGTCCGTTTCACGCGTCGCGCTCGTTCTCGCCGCCGCGGGCATCCTCGCGATGTCTGCGGCGGCGATCCTGATCTCACCGCCGGTCGATGCTTGCCGTGGTACAGGGTTGAGCCCCGCCGATGTTGTGGCCGAGTACCAGCGTGAGGCCAGGAGCCTGCAGGCGCGCGGACTCGTGCTTCCTCCCGGTCGGCACTGGCCCAAGCGTGGGCCCGCGCTCGACACCGTGGGTCCAGATGGGGCTTCAATGACCTACGAGAAGGGGTACGGCGCGGTCGCCGCCGACAGATACTGGTTCTACTCCTGGGCCAGCCGCGCGGTCGCCGTCAGCGGGTCGGCCAGCCGAAGGCACGCGATCGATCAGCTGCAACGTGTGCGGGAGACGCTTCTCTATCAGAAGAGGCTTCCCGAGGACCGGGCGTACATGGACCAGTTGCTTCAACGCGCAGCGCGCGGCGATCTGACGCTGCTGCGCGAGTACGTGAAGGCCAATGCTCCCGCCATCCAGCAGTAGCTCGCGGTTCGCCATGCAGGGTGATCAGACCAGGCCGACCGTTACAGGGAGCCGGTGGACCTTTGGACTGCCGGCGCTCCTCGCCGCGACAGTCCTGATTGGCGTGGGGTTCGGAGCGGTAGCCCAGCTCTTGACTAGCAGCGGCCCTGCTCTCCAAGCGCTCGGGATGAGCACCGCTCCCTGGGCGACCGTCGGCTTCGTGTTCGCGTCGATAGTGGCGAGGCGGTGGACCGGCCGTGACCGCGCCCCTTGGATGTGCGTCCTGGTGGCGCTGTATCTGTACGGCTGGCTGCTCGCCTATCACTGCCTGTACGCATTAATTGAGGGTGCGCCGGCGGCCACCGTCTGGGCCGAATCAAGGCTCTGGGTGGCCGCCGTTGCTCCGGCCTGTCTGGCCCTCGGGTACGTGGCCGTGGGCTCCTTGCGCTCGGGCGTGGTCGGCGACGTCTGCCTCGCCGCACCGCTCGCGTGGTCGCTTCCTGAAGCCGTCGGCGCTGCCTACACCGGGTGGTCCCAGGCACTGCTGATGACGGCGCCGCTGCTGTTGGTCGCCGCGGCCCCGCTTGTCATCACACGCGACCGGCGGTGGAACCCCACGATCATCGTCATAACCGCGCTGCTGGGCGGGGCCGCGCTCATGGTCGTCTCTGCCCCCGTGATGCGTGTGCTGAATAGCGCCGGCTGAGGTGGCCGTACTGAGCGGTGTGTCTGCGGCGCCCCGCTCGATCAGTTGATCCAGTTGGCCCGTGAGGGGCACCGCAGTGTCTCCGGCTCGCGCGGACACTTCCTTGAGCCTCTGAGTGCCGGGCTGTTCCTGTCAGGCTGTTCCGTCCGAGTCCGGTTCTATCCTGTACCGCTCCAGCCTGTGAAATGAACTTGTTCTTCACTATGAGGCTGGGGACTTGGCCACGGATGTAAGGAGGGAGCATGAACATGATCGTGGCAACGTCGAGTACGGGAACAGTTACGTATCTCTTCCTGCTGTTGCTGATCGTCGCCATAGTTGGCTTGGTGATCCTGCGGCGCGGCGAGATGCTCTGCTTTGAGACTGCGGCATCGGCCGACCAGGTGACGATGGCTGCCGTGGGGGAGGTGGGCGGTAAGCGCCGGTGGACGACCCTCTCGCAGGCGGCTGGCAGCGTCACCTTTTGCTACTACAAGCGTCCGAACATACTGTTGGTCCTGCTGCTCGTCATCTTCGTTATCTCGATTCCCCTGGCCATCCTCTACGTACTGCTGGCCGGCAAGCGCGAATCGCTCTCCGTCTACTCCGCCGCGGTGCCCTCGGGTGCGACCCGAGTGCAGATCACCTCCAACGGTTGGCGCGGCAAGAGCGCAGGACGGGCGATTCGCGGCGGTCTCACAGCCGAGCTCGGTGCGGTCCCGCGAGCCGTGGCACCGAAACAGCCCATGCTCAGTGCTGCAGACCAGCCGGCGATTAAACCAGTCGTCTGCGGCAACTGTGGTGAACCGTTGACGGCAACAGCCAAGTTCTGCTCTTCATGCGGAAACAGCGTCCGATGATCGGTGGCCCCTAGCATCTTCCGCGGCCTCAGGAGAAATGCGCCGCCCTCTGTCTGCGGCACTCGAGAGGGAACTCGCCTTGGAGTGTCGAATTCGTGCCCGATCGGTACTCGAGGGAGGTTACGCATTGCGCAGGAAGAGGTCAAAATGGGTCGTCTGTATCCTGATTGCGGGAGTGGCCGCGCTGCTCCTTGCGCTCGGGGCGCCGGTGGCCGGTGCGGCGACGCAGACGTACGACGGCGATGTGATCAGGATGGTCGTCAGCGATGACACGCGGCCGGGTATCTACGTCAAGCCGTCTACGGCCGCCGGGTCTGGTGACCCATACATTCAGCAGTACTACGCGGGGAGCGCCTGGGGCAGCGTGGTCTGGCTCGATGACGGCGTCGCGTGGTCGGGGTACTGCGGGTCCTACCACTTTGCCGGGAGTGGGTTCACGCCGGTCAGCAACGTGACCAATGCCGTGCCTGGCGGAACTGAGATCGTCACCGTCGTCGCTCTAGGTACCACTGGGGTGCAGCTCACGCAACGCTTCACCCACCTCACAGGTGACCGCTTTGTCACCAAGGAGTGGGTGCTCACCAATAACGGGTCCACGACGTTCTCGAACGTTCGCCTCTACCACGGCGGCGACACCTACTTCGGCAACAACGACTTGGCGTACGGCTTCTACGATCCCAGCAAGAGCATGGTCTACGTCCGCAACCTGGACTACGCCAACTGGGGCATCATGGGCTTCTACGCCAACCCGGCCACGCCTGCCGACCGCTATTTCCAGGGCAACTACTACACTTGCTGGCAGCATCTCTGCAACCGAGCTGACCTGCCCAACACAGTCGATGCGAACTACCAGGACGCGGGCTACGCGCTGGAATGGGATCGCAGCGCGCTGGCGCCCGGCCAAAGCTGGACGATCCAGGCGTACGAGGTTTGGACGCCGGGTGGTCCGCTGCAGCTGCTCGCCCCCGGCACGCAGAACGTGGCGTCTGAATCGACGGTGACCCTTCCCTTCACGGTTCAGAACCTGAGCGAGGAGCCCCTCAACCTCACCCTGTCGGCTGCTGCCGATACCGGCTGGGCGGCGTCAATCGTCGGCAGCACCACGGTGACGGTGCCCGCCAATAGTAGTGTCGTCCAGAACGTCCAGGTGATCGTCCCAGCAGCTGCGACCGGCAACGCCGCGGTGACGCTCACCGCGGCCGGCGACGCCGCTGGTACGGCGACGGCGACGCTGACGGTGGTGGAGAACGTCGATGTCGCCATTACTCCGGCCAGTGTCAATTTCGGCACACTGGCCCCCGGCGCGTCCGGGTCCCAGGTTGTAACGATCACCAACAACGGCACCGACCCAGTCACCTTCGGCACGGTCAGCGCGAGCGGCCAGTTCGGTATCGCCGACGATACCTGCTCTGGTGTGACGCTGGCGGCCGGCGCAAGCTGTACGGTCACCGCGACCTTCACAGCCGGGGCTCTGGGAACCTTCGACGGGTCGCTGAGCATCCCCGTCGTCGATCCGCTACTGCTGACTCGGACCGTGCCGCTGGCGGCAACCGTGGCCGAGAACACCACGCCGCCGGTGCCCAGGCCGCTCGCCGGCTACAGCACTGTGGTCGTCAAGCCGGGCGGCACGGCTACCATCCGCTATCGGGTGACCGATGCCGCTAATCCGACCACGACGGTAACGTTGCAGATCCTCACCAGCGCGAGCGGCGCGAGGACACTGGTGGCGGCCCAGAGGGCGACCACAGTGGTCAAGACCATCAAGGTCGGCACCAGGGCCACCAACACCAATCTCAAGACCAGCTTCGTGTGCAACCTGAAGGCGGGCGTGTATCGTTACCACATCATCGCTTCGTCGCCCAGCAAGCTCGTCGGCCGCTACCAGAACGGCTATCTGGCCGTCGGGTCGCAACCGAAGGCCTACATCCAGGGTAACAGGAGCGTGGCTAGCGGCGGCACCCTCACCTTCCGCTACCTGCTGATTGACCCATTCGCCAAGCAGGCGCGGATGAAGTTTGTCGTCACGTTGCCCGTCAAGGTGGGCTCCGCCCCAAACCGGGTGGTCAAGGTGTTCGACCTCGGCATGCGTCCGACCAACATCGTGCGCACAGCCTCGTTCCGCTGCACGCTCAAGCCGGGCACCTACCGCTGGAGCCTGCGCGCCGTGGACACCGTTGGCGCGATCATCCGCAGCGGCAGCAACGTGCTGATTGTGCGGTAGCTGCCGCAGTGGAGGGCGCGATAGCCATCCCATCGGAGCGCTAGGGACACGAGCGTTGGAGTGAAAACGCGAGCGTCCAATGAAAGACGGGGGCCGGCTAGCCGGCCCCCGTCTTTCCCGTTCGCGTTCCGTGCGGCGGCGGTCGCTCTCCAGCTCTGCTCGATCACGCGGGCGGCGAGCAGTTGCGGGCCGGAGACGTTGAGGTGTGCGCTACGGTGTGTCCTGGGACCTCCACTGCGGTCGCAGTCTAAGCATGTGGAGGCACCAGCTCGCGGACCCGATATGATGAGATGAAGTCTCGGCCGACTCTCCTCGCCCGGCTGCGCTTTGCGGCTCCGGCGAGAGGGGCGCACGGAGGAAGGATGCCTAGGCTCATCGTCCAATTCGGAGACAATCTCCCCATCCTTCGCGCATCGCCCGATGCGTCGGTCAATCTCATCTACATCGATCCCCCGTTCAACACCGGCAAGACTCAGAGCCGGACTCAGGTATCGACGATCCGAGACGAAACAGGGGGAGACCGAACCGGATTCCAGGGCAAGCGCTATCGGACCGTGAAGCTGGGGACGAAGCAGTACCACGACTACTTCGACGACTACCTAGCCTTCTTGGAGCCGCGGCTGACCGAGGCGCGTCGGATCTTGAAACCCGATGGCAGCTTGTTCTTCCACATCGACTACCGCGAGGTGCACTACTGCAAGGTCCTGCTCGACGAGGTGTTCGGTCGGGGATCATTCCTCAACGAGATCATCTGGGCTTACGACTACGGTGCTCGCTCCAAGAGCAGGTGGCCCGCCAAGCACGACAACATCCTGTGGTACGCGCGCGACCCCGCGAACTACCAGTTTCACCTCGACCAGTGTGACCGGATTCCATACATGGCTCCTGGACTGGTTGGGCCGGAGAAGGCCGCCCGCGGCAAGACTCCGACTGATACCTGGTGGCACACCATCGTCAGCCCGAATGGCCGCGAGAAGACCGGCTACCCCACCCAGAAGCCGCGGGGGGTGTTGGATCGAATCGTCAGGGTTCACTCGCGCCCCGGGGACTCACTCTTGGACTTCTTCGCGGGGAGTGGGACCTTCGGTGAAGCCGCGTTCGACCACGGCCGCCGTTGCAGGCTGATCGACAACAACCCCGAAGCTCTGCGGGTCATGGAGCGTCGCTTTGCTGGAATCGATGTCGAGTGGATCGATTGGGCTCCGGCGGGGTACGGCGCCCAGGATGCGCGGAGTGAGTGAATGCTGTTGAGGGAGGTGCGCTCATCATGAAAGCCATGCGGGACTTCGCGCTCGAGGTGTACTTTAGCCGCTGGGAGTTCACGGCGCGGTACCATCTGACCGCCTCGGACGCACAGACCATGACGATCGGCGAGCTGCTGGATCTCGAGGGAGGGGAGAGCCGGGCTCGGTTCGAGGAATTCGCGCTCGGCTACACTCCCACCTGGGGCGCGCGGAATCTCCGCGAGGCGATTGCCGCCACCTACGAGCGCGTGGACCCCGATCACGTCCTGTGTTACACGGGCGCGCAGGAACCACTCTTCTGGGCGCTGCAGACCCTGGTCGCTCCCGGAGAACACGTGATCGTGACGGTTCCCAACTACCAGTCGATGGAGACGGTGCCGCTCGCCAGCGGCGCGGAAGTTACGGGTCTCCTCCTCAACGAGGGCGAGGGGTGGGGTCTCGATCTGTCCGCCTTGCGGCGGATGCTGCGGCCGTCGACCCGGCTCATCGCGGTCAACTTTCCCAACAACCCCACAGGTTACGTCCCGGACGAGGCCACGTTCCGTGAGCTCGCCGAGCTCAGCGAGGAGCGTGGCATCTGGCTGTTCTCCGATGAGGTCTACCGGGGTATCGAGCCAGATCCATCGCGTACGCTGCCGCAGGCCGCGGATATCTCGAGCACGGGTGTGTCTCTGAACGTCATGTCGAAGGCTTACGGCCTTGCGGGCCTGCGCATCGGCTGGCTTGCCTGCCGCGACCGCGGCGTTCTAGAACGTCTGGAGCGGCGCAAGCACTACACGTCGATCTGCAACGCGGGGCCCAGCGAGTTTCTGGCGACCATCGCGCTGCGCAACGCAGATGCCATCCTGGAACGTAACCGCGACATCGTGCGCGCCAATCTGCCCCTCTTCGACGAGTTCTTCTCGCGCTGGGGCGATCTCTTCGACTGGCAGCCGCCCCAGGGGGGATGTGTCTGCTTCCCTCGCTACAAGGGAGAGGAGGGCGTGGAGCAGTTCTGCCGCGACTTGGTGGAGCAGGAGGGGGTACTTCTGCTGCCCGCGAGCGTCTATCGCTCGGATCTGGCGAAGGTGCCGGGCGACCACTTCCGCATCGGCGTTGGCCGCCGTGACCCGGCACCGGCTCTCGAGGCCTTCGATCGGTTTCTAGCGCGGAGGTAGCGACGGAGCCCTTGGCGGCTCGGGACGCTGCCGCGGCAAGCCTCGTGATCGAGAGGGCGTCGCTGGCCGCTCGACCAGCGCCGCTCTGTGATCGTCGCAGCCCCTCTCGCTTCCGGCCGGTAGCCGAGCGCTGACCGATGGTGACCAGTTGAGCGCCGCGGTCCCCGGGATGGCTAGCCACTAGCTCTGATGGGTGTAGTATGCGGCCTGTTCCTTTGCTGCGTAGTTCCCGACAGGCAACGGGCAGGAATCCTCAGGAGGCCATCTCATTGAGAAAGGCAATAGCGATCTCGGTAATAGGGTCGGAGTATCATGCGCTCTATCGCAAGCTAGCACCAACGTATGAGCACTACGCAGCCCGACACGGTTGGGATATCAAGGTTGCCACTGAGTTCCCCGATTCCTTTGTGCGAGAGTACTCGCGCCCGAACTGGGGTCTCCGTGATCTGAGCTGTGCATTCAAGATGTACCAGCCGGCGTTGTATCCGGAGTACGATCTGCTCGCCATCATGGATCCCGACATGATTATCCACCCAGCTGCGCCATGCCTCTCCTCGTATTCCTCTGCTATCCCGCCGGGGGGTATCGCGGCCGTGCAGGATGTGAGTTACGCGGAGCGACAGTTATTCGACAACTGGAGTACGTGCCATTACGACACCTTTCTCGATGCTCAAGAGGTCGCTCAACTGCCGTTTCCAGAGCTGCATGTAAATACCGGTCTCGTGCTCGTGAGACCAGAAGAGATCAAGGATGACTGGATCTCGATCATGCGTATCGATTCGGACATGCAGGAAGAAGATCGCATCAATCTGCAGGTGACGCAGAAGGGGCTAACGTTCATGCTACCGGCAAAGTGGAACGTCGTCTATCCCTATGAGCTAGTGCGCAGAGGTTACCAGGCATGGACGCATCCCAAAAGCAGAGTTACACGACGCATAACATATGAGTATGATATGCGTGTAAAGCACCCACGACTGGTAAACGAGATATTCCGCGATGTGTACGTGTTGCACTTCGCCTCTATCGACAAGCGAATCCCCTTGTATCTCGATACGGCGAAGCTGCTCTCCATCGGGTGAGTATCTCTCTTCGCTGTCCAGCGCTCCCCATTATTATGTACCCGATAGTATTCGCGCTACCTATCTGCGCCGCACCTAGTGGTGCGGGAAAGGTCTAGTGTGCTCACGAGCGCGAGATCGTTAGATCGACAACAGGCGACCTCTCAGGTTAGGGTTCGTTTCAGGCACGCTATTCGATGAACGAGGGGGCAAACGATGAGGTTCAAGAAGATCTGCGTTGGGGTTTCGTGCATGGGTGTGATCCTCTTGCTTGGTAGTGGGCTAACCGCGTGTGGAAAGTCGACGGCGGACACGCCAAGTGCAAGTCCGAGCCCAAGTACGAGCGCCAGTACCAGTTCACGGGAAGACGCTGAGCGCTACTTCGCGGCTATGGCTCCCGTTATCGAGAAGGATTACCAAGGCGACAAGCAGAGCGGGGAACTCGAAGCTCAGTGGAGCGCGAAGTATGGCAACGCTGACCCCATGGAGTGGGCGCCCTGGGAAGCCATGGCGGAGATCCTCCAGAAAATGATGCCACTGGGGCAGGAGGTCCTCGGCGGGTATGAGGCGATTGAGCCTCCCGCGGCCTTCGCGCAGGCACACGCGACCCTCCTCGAGGGGAATCGCAAGGGGGTGGAGTGGGCGCAGTCCGTGATCGACAACGTGGCCAGTAAGAAGCCTCTCGAGGAGTGGCTTCAGGCGGCCATGGACGAGGCCGACACGGGATTAGCCCTGGGAGCGCAGTTCGTGACTGAGATCACCAAGGCAGCGACGGAAGCTGGCGTCGAGGTGCCGGCCAAGCTGCTGGAGATCTACTCCGCGGAGCAGTAAGCTTCGCTGCTTTCAGAGGCGCAGGCCGGCGAGCTTGCTCTTCGCGTTCGCCGCGTGTCCTGCCGCGCCAACCGCCGGACGAGGCGGCAGGTTGATCACGGGGTCGGAGTTCGCCGAGAGGTGGGGGAGGCCCGAACGCGTGGGCGCGCTCGGGCCCTCCCCGGTCCCAGGATCTCCGTATGGTCTTTGAGTGGAGAACAGGGCGACGGGTACGAGTCTGCCCTCCGCCTCCACGCTGTCCTCGTGGTGAGCTGTTCAGCTCGCCGGGCAGAATCTTTAGGCTTGCCGCTCGTGTCGACGATGATGCTCTTGACCTCGGTGAACTCGTCGAGGCCGAGGGCGCCAAGCTCGCGTCCGACGCCGCTCTGCTTATAGCCACCCCAGGAAGCTGGTGCGGGCTCCAGTTGTAGGTATTCACCCAGACCGTGCCGGCGCGCAGAGCTTGGACTACGCGCATGGCTTTGGCGGCGTCTTTGGTCCATGCGCGCGGCGAGACCGTAGATCGTGTCGTTGGCGATGTGGATAGCCTCCGCCTCGGTTTCGAAGGGGATCACGCAGAGCACTGGCCCGAATCTCCTCCTGGGCAATGCGCATCGTGTTGGACACAGCGGTGAAGATCGTCGGTTCATAGAAACCCTTCGATCCGAGCCGGTGGCCACCGCAGGCAGGGTGGCACCCTCTTGAAGGCCGAGGGCTACGTACCGCTCGGCGGTAGCGAGCTGATCGGCGGAGGAGGGAGCCCCATCTGCGAGGTGGGGTCCACGCCCGGGACCCACCTTCATGGCGCGAGCGCGCCGCACGAGCTCGGCGACGAAGTCGTCGTGGATGGAGCGTTCGAGGAGCAGGCGGGTACCAGCTGCAGACCTGTCCGGTGTTGAAGAGGCGGCCATGAGGGCACCCTGGATGGCACTGCCTCGAAGTCGGCGTCGGCGAAGACGATATTAGGGCTCTTGCCGCCCAGTTCCAAGCCAACCTTCTTGATGGTGTCGGCCGCGTTGCGCATAATGCGGCGCCCGACCTCGAGGCTTCCGGTGAGCGTTACCATGTCCACGAGGGTGATGAGGAGAGGTACTCGCCTACCGTGCCTGAGCCCCGTTACCTGGAAGGCGCCCTCGGGCGGCCCCACCTCGTCGAAGATGCAGGCCGCCGTCTCGATGGTCGTGAGCGGAGAGATGCTGGCCGGCTTGGCTGATGATCACGTTGCCTACCGCCAAGGCCGGAGCGAACTTCCAGGCGGCTAGGTCGAGCCGGAAGTTCTACAAGGTGATGCCGGCGACCACACCCACCGGCTCCCGGGCGACGGCGGCGAAGGACGGCGGTTGGCTGAATTGAGCTGCTCGCCGGCGCGGGCCTGCGCGATTCCGCCGGCGTACTCGAGCAGCTCCGCCACGTGCGCCATCTCGTCAGTGGAGACGCCGATGAGCTTCCCCATCTGCAGCGTCTCGAAGACGTGCGAGCTGATCGACGCGTTCGCGAACCTTGCGCGCCGCCGCGGTCAAGTACGTGGCTCGTTCGACAGTGTACTCATCACCAGCCGAGGGCCCTGGTCGAGCGTACCGTGCCGCCTCGCTTGCCAGAGCGGCTTCTTCGAGGCCGCCGTTAGCCACCGTGGCCACGACCGCTTCGCTGGCGGGGTCCACGATGGCCAGGGTGGCACCGTCGGCGGCCTCCGCCCAGCGGCCGTCAATGAACATCTTGAAGTGGCCGAGCGTTGGCTCGATCCTCGCGGCTCCTTGCTGTGTCGTCTGGTACATGCTCTGACTGCCTCCTTGTCTCGGCGTTCCGCTCCGATCGCGGCGCCGCGGGTGCGCATGCCGTTCGCCTGTTTGAGGCGGCCCCGGGGGGGGGGGGGGCGGGGCCCCCTCCCCTAGTCCCAGGATCTCCGTATGGTCTTTGGGCGGAGAACAGGGCGACGGGTACGAGTCTGCCCTCCGCCTCCACGCTGTCCTCGTGGTGAGCTGTTCAGCTCGCCGGGCAGAACCCCAGAGGCTTGCCGCTCGTGTCGACGATGATGCTCTTGACCTCGGTGAACTCGTCGAGGCCGAGGCCGCCGAGCACCGGCCAGCCGTGTATCATGACTGACTGCCGCGCGCCGCGGCACGAGCTGACCGAAAGACCCGGTGGAAGGATCGCATGGCATCTGATCAGATCGTCGAGCTCTGGCACCATCTCAGCATCTCGCAGACAACCGAGCTGCTCGAAACAGACGCGCGCGAGGGGCTCGACGTGTTCGCCGTCAAGCATCGTCGCCAGCGGTTCGGCGCCAATGAGCTCACACCGCGGCGAGGCAAGAGCGCGCTGTTGCGCTTCTTGCTGCAGTTCCATCAGCCCCTGATCTACATCCTCATCGTCGCCGGTGGCGTTACGCTGTACTTGCGAGAGTGGATCGACGCCAGCGTGATCTTCGCCGTGGTGCTGCTGAACGCCGTGATCGGCTATTTGCAGGAGGCCAAGGCCGTGGAGGCGTTGAAGGCCTTGGCACAGACGATGACGACGGAGGCCACCGTGGTGCGGGCCGGCGAGCGGCAGCGGATTCCGGCCGCCGAGCTGGTGCCGGGTGATCTCGTCGTTCTGCAGTCCGGCGACAAAGTACCCGCCGATTTGCGGCTGAGTCACACGCGAGACCTGCAGATCGACGAGTCGGCGCTCACTGGCGAGTCCGTGCCCGTCGAGAAGGACGCGCACACGCTGGCCAAGGACACGCCACTGGCCGACCGGCACTGCATGGCGTATGCCTCCAGCCTGGCGACCTTCGGCTCGGGTATGGGACTTGTGGTCGCCACTGGCGATGCCACCGAGGTGGGCCGTATCTCGGAACTCATCGCCGAGGCGGAGGAACTCGAGACACCGCTGACCCGCAAGCTCGCGCAGTTTAGCCGCGTCCTCTTGATCATGATCCTCGCCGTGAGCGTCGTGACCTTCATCGTGGGGCTGCTCCGCGGCCAGTCCGTGACGGCGATGTTCCAGGCCGCCATCGCCTTGGCGGTGGCGGCGGTGCCCGAAGGGCTGCCCGCGGCGGTCACCATCACGCTGGCCATCGGTGTCTCGCGTATGGCGCGTCGGCGGGCGATCATCCGCAGGCTGCCGGCCGTTGAGACGCTGGGGAGCACCTCTGTGATCTGCACGGATAAGACGGGCACGCTGACCGAGAACCAGATGACGGTGCAGCAGATCGTGGCCGGGGAAGAGTGGTTCAACGTCGGTGGCACGGGCTACGCGCCGGATGGGCAGGTGTGTCGCGACGATCGGCAGCCTGGCGACTGCGAAGCCGGCGGCTGCGAACCCGGTGACTGCCGGTCTGGGCAAGCGCTGCTTCAGTCGGCTCACACTGGCGCGCTGGCGCAGTGTCTTCTGGCCGGCTTGCTGTGCAACGACAGTCGTGTAGTAGAGCAGGATGGCCGCTGGTCGGTGCACGGCGATCCAACGGAGGGTGCGCTCGAGGTCGCCGCTCGCAAAGCCGGCCTGCTGCGTGATGCAGCGGAGGAGCAGTGGCCGCGGCGAGACGCTATCCCCTTCGAATCGCGATACCAGTACATGGCTACGCTGCACGGCGCCGACGGATCACCGGGAATCGTGTACCTCAAGGGCTCTGTCGAGGCGGTGCTCTCCCGCTGTGACCGTGCTCTCGAGGCCGGCGGACTGGTAGGGGAGCTGAGCAAAGACCGTGTGCTGGCCGCGGTCGACCGTCTGGCGGCCGCCGGCCTCAGGGTGCTCGCCTTCGGCCGCGGCGAGCTGCCCGCGAGCGCCGCCCACGTCCATCATCAGGATGTCGCTGGCGGCCTCACGTTTCTCGGGCTGCAGGCGATGATCGATCCTCCGCGGCCAGAGGCTATCGCGGCGGTGCAAGCCTGTCGTTCGGCCGGCATCGCGGTGAAGATGATCACCGGCGATCATGCCGTGACGGCGGCGGCCATCGCCGCGCGGATGGGCATCGGCGAGGTGCCGTCGCAAGCCGCTTCGGCGGCGCGCGTGGACGTGCTCACCGGCCGCGAGCTCGAGAAGCTCCACGATGCCGAGCTCATCGAGGCCGCCGACCGCGTGGCCGTGTTCGCGCGCGTATCCCCGGAGCAGAAGCTGCGCCTGGTGGAGGCGCTGCAGGCACGGGGGCACGTGGTGGCGATGACCGGCGACGGCGTCAACGACGCGCCCGCCCTCAAGCAGGCGGACATCGGCGTAGCCATGGGCATTACCGGCACCGATGTGGCCAAGGAGGCGGCGGCTATGGTGCTCACCGACGACAACTTCGCCTCCGTGGAGGCCGCCGTCGAAGAGGGCCGCTGCGTATTCGACAACCTGGTGAAGTTCACCACCTATGCGTTGCCCACCAACCTCGGCCAGGGGTTGGTTCTGCTGGCGGCCATCTTCGCCGGGCTCACGCTGCCCATTCTGCCGCTGCAGATCCTCTGGATTAACCTGACCACGGCGGTCTTCTTGGGCCTCGGCCTAGCTTTTGAGCCCAAAGAGGCCAACCTCATGCAGCGGCAGCCGCGGCCAGGCGGCGCACCTATCCTCACGCGCAGCGTGAACGTCCTGATCTGCGCCGCCGGGATCATCCTTCTCGTAGGCGCTTTTGGGCTCTTCGAATGGGCTCGTCGCACGGGCATGGCCGTCGAAGAGGCGCGCACCATCGCTGTGAACACATTCATGGCCGTGCAGGCGTTCTATCTCTTCAACTGTCGCTCGTTGACACTGCCGGCGTGGCGCATCAACCCCATCTCCAACCGCATGCTGCTGGCGGGGGTCGCGGTAATGGCGGCCCTGCAGGCGATCTACACCTACGCTCCCTTCATGAATGTAGCCTTCCGCAGCGCACCACTCCCGGCACGCTTCTGGGTACCGATCATCGGTGTCGGCGCGCTCGCCTTCCTCATCATCGAGGTTGTGAAGGCCGCGCTGCGGCTCCTCGGCTGGTCGGCAGCAGGGGGTGGCCGTGAGGCGGCCGGCGCGTAGCACTCGCGGCCGCCTCACGGCCCTCCGGGGCGGGGGCTGTGGCGTCGATACCCCCGTGCGGGACGACGTTCCGTTCTCGCCGCGATCCCCGTCTCCGCTACGGTTCATCCGGGAGGGCTCATCCGGCCGGGTTGCCAGCGCTATGCCGGCCGGGCGAAGATGATGGCGCGGTCGTTGACTCGGCCGACTGTTCTCAAGGGGGCTGTCTCGTGACTACACCGTCGTTCGAACAGGGACCGATCCGTCCGCCAAGCGAGGCGCAGAGCCTACTGGTGCGGGTGATCCGGAACTGCACCTGGAACAGGTGCAGCTTCTGCCCGGTGTACAAAGGGCAGCGCGCCTCCCAGCGGGCCCTGCCGGAGATACTGGCCGACGTAGACGCCATGGCGGCCGCGGCCGACGTACTCGGCGGCGTAGGCGGCTCGTCGGGGGACATGTTGCGCGCGCTGCAGGACGGCAGTGTCCCGCCGGTGGCGCATCAAGTGGCGCTCTTCCTGCGCGGAGGCGGGCGGCACGTATTCCTGCAGGACGCTGACCCCTGCGCGGTGCGGCCGGACAAGCTGGTCGCTGTGATGCAGAGGTTGCGTGAGCGGTTCCCGACGATCGACCGGGTCACCACGTACGGCCGTGCGAGTACGGTAGCCCGGCGCCGTTCCGAGGATCTGCGCAGCCTGGCTGAGGCCGGGCTGACGCGGCTGCATCTGGGCCTCGAGTCGGGCTCCGATGAGGTGCTGCGCGCGGTGTGCAAGGGCGCTACCGCGGAGCAGCTGGTCGTCGCCGGGCGAAAGGCCCTGGCGGCGGGCCTCGAGCTGTGCTTCTACGTCATGCCGGGCCTGGGCGGGCGCGAGCAGAGCGCCGAACATGTGTGCGGCACGGCCGAGGTACTGCGCGCGGTGGCGCCCGCCGCACCGACTGAGCGCCCGCTGGTGGTGCGCCTGCGGACCACCGCCGTGGCCCCCGGCACGCCTCTGACCGAACGCGCGGCCGGGGGGACGTTCACGCTACTCGACGACGTAGAGACGGCGGCTGAACTGCGTGCGCTGCTCGACGCCGTCGGCGATGTACCGTTCGAGTTGCGCAGCGACCACGCGCTCAACCTGCTGCCGGAGATCGAGGGGACGCTGCCGCGGGACAAGCCACGGTTGCTGGCCGTGCTGGACGAATTCCTCGCCCTCCCCGCGGTGGAGCGCGCGCTGTTCGCCCTCGGGGCGCGTTTGGGCATCTACCGTCGCCTGGCGGACCGCCATGACGGTCAAAGGAGGGCGCTGCTGTACGCTCACGTCCCGGGCCTCGAGGACGCGGAGGAGCGTGAGCTGCTCGCCGCCGCCGCCGCGATCCGCTCGCGCTTCATCTAGCGACCTGTCATGAGGTGTTCGTAGTGCGCGAGTGGCGCCTGCGTGGTGTACAGTGCGGCGGTCAGAGGTAGGATGCGGATGCCGACGAACGGAGGTGGCGACACATGCTGCAGATCCGCGAGACCAAGCTGCCCGGCGTGGGTATCCGGCTGGAGTTCACGGCCAGGAACGGCGGCCGGGTAGGCGTCATCATCCACCGCAGCGGCCGCCGCGATGTGATCGTCTGCAGCCCGCACGATCCAGACGTCTGCCAGGACGTGTTGCACCTCGATGAGGAGGAGGTCCACGCGCTGATCGAGGCCTTGGGCGTCTCTCACGTGACCGAGGAGGCCGCACGGCTGCAGCTCGCGTTGGGGGGACTGGCCATCGATTGGGTGGAGGTGGCCGAGGGATCGGAGTGCGCTGGGCGAACGCTCCACGAGGTGGAGCACCTGGAGGACTTCGCCGCCTCGGTCGTCGCGGTGATCCGCGATGCCCAGACCATCGCCTCGCCCCCTTCCGCCTTCGCGATCAAGGCCGGCGACACGGCGGTGCTGGTGGGTACGCGGCAAGGCGTCGACGGCTTGAGCGCTTTGCTCTCGTCCTGCTAAGCAGCTGCCGCCGATGGCCACGCTCCTCCTCGAGCTCGGGGCCATTGTTCTCGCTCTTGCGTTGCTGGCCCGCTTGGCCGCACGCATCGGATTCTCGCCTATCCCGCTCTATCTGGTCGCTGGCCTGGTGATGAACGCCGTCGTCCCGACCCAGCTCTCCACTCAAGCGATCGCCGTGGAGTCACAGGTGGCGGTCGCTCTGTTGCTCTTCATGCTGGGTCTCGAGTACACGGGTGAGGATCTCGCCGCCAGCCTACGCGCCGGCCGGCTGGCTGGTGTGGTCGACTTCATCCTCAACTTCACGCCCGGGTTCGCTTTGGCGCTCCTCCTGGACTGGTCTCTGCTGGCGGCGGTGCTGCTCGGCGGCGTCAGCTACATCTCCTCATCGAGCATCGTGGCTAAGGTGCTCGACGACCTCGACCGGTTGGGCAACGCGGAGACGCCGGCCATCCTCTCCGTGTTGGTAACGGAGGATCTGGCGATGGCCGTGTATCTTCCGCTGGTCTCGGTGGCCCTTGTTGGCGGCGGCGGCGTGGTGTCGGGATCTCTCTCGATTATCGCCGCCGCCGCCACCGTGGCGCTGGTGCTCTACGTGGCTACGCGGCACGGCGGCGATGTGAGCGGACTGATCTCCCATGGCTCCGACGAGGTGCTGCTGCTCAGCGTGCTCGGCGTGTTGCTGGTGCTCGCCGGCGTGGGCGAGCTGCTGCACTTCTCCGCCGCCGTGGGCGCGTTTCTGCTCGGCATCGCGTTGTCGGGCCCCCTGGTCGATCGCGCACGCGCGGTTATCGGGCCGCTGCGCGATCTCCTGGCCGCGGTCTTCTTCGTGCTCTTCGGCATGCAGGTCGATATGGCCGCGCTGCCACGCTGGGCCGGTCCGGCGCTCGCCTTGGCGGGCGTCAGCATGATTACCAAGCTGCTCACCGGCTGGTTTGCCACTCGCAAGGTGGTGAGCATGCCCGGGCGGGTGCGCGCCGGCACGGCCCTCATGCCGCGCGGCGAGTTCTCCATCGTGATCGCTGGCCTGGCGCTGCTGGGCGGTGTGGAGTCTGGTTTGGGTCCGCTGGCGGTAGCGTACGTTCTGCTGACCGCCCTTCTAGGCCCGCTCGCCACCCGGCTTGCCGGACTGCTCCGCGTGCGGCCGCCGAGCGAGAGGTAGCGCTCAGCAGCTCGCGAGCTCGCCGGCGGGTGGGCGAGCGTACGGGTGTGCGCGCTCGCGAAGTGGCGAGCGCACGTGAGGGACCGGGCGCCGTTGACGGCGCCCGGTCCTCACGCTTCCGGTGAGCTCGCCAGTCGTTAGCCTTCGGCCGCGCTCTGGCGCTGCTTACGGGCCTCGGTGTACTTGGTCAGCGGATCGCCGCCCATGCACGACCACACGGGGGTGTAGACGCGGTCGACCTCGGCGGCGTATTCGTCGATAGCTGGTACCAGCTCTTCGAAAAGGGTCTCGGCTCCCGGATGCGTGGGCCGGGCGCCCGTGAGCTCCATGATCTCGCGTGACTGCTGGGGGTTGTCGATCAGCATGCACGGCATGAGCAGGTTGTGGTTGAACGGCTGTCGCCTCTGGATCTCCCTGAAGTAGGGGGAGGTGAGCGCTTCCTCGAGCGTGCTCGTGTTGATGTTGTGCGTTGCGTAGTGGGCGAAGATACAGGGTTCCACCCAGCCTTCGCTATTGATGTGGGCGTACCACTTGGCGGCGATGCACCCGCCGACCAACGGTGCGTCCCCCCAGAAATCGAGGGCGAACAACGGTCGCGTTTCGCGTATCTGGAGGATGCCCTCGCGGAACTCGTTGCGTTCCTGTGGGGTGAGCATGAGGCTCATGTCGGGGTTGCGGCCGATAGGCATGTAGAGGAAGTTCCAGCCCATGATGCAGCCCTTTTCGACCAGCGGGTCCACGAAGGCCGAACTGGCGATGAAGCGGAAATTGTGGCGCGTGATGGTAGCCGAATAGCCGAAGCCGACGCCCGCGTCTCCGAGCTTGCCCATGGTATCCATGATGAGGTCGTACACGCCGGGACCGCGGCGGACGTCGGTGGACTCGCGGTCGCCCTCGATGCTGAGCATGGGGGCCACGTTGCCGATCTGCGCCAGCCGGGCGATGGTGGCGTCGGTGATCATGGTGCCGTTGGTGTAGATCTGGAAGAAGGAGTCCGGGTTCTCGGCGGCGAGATCGAGGATGTCTTTACGCACGAACGGCTCGCCGCCGAGGATCGTGAAGATGTAGATGCCGATGTCGTTGGCTTGCCGGATGATGCTCTGCAGCATCTCGTGGCTCATGTCCGCGTCTGGGGAGTACTCGGCTGCGTAGCAGCCCTCACAAGAGAGGTTGCAGCGCATGGTGGGGCTGATGAGCAGCACGAGGGGGGTGTGCGCGCCAGTCCGTGCTGTGAAAGCGGCGCGCGTGCTGGACGCCTGCAGCAGGCCGTTGAGGATGAGGCTCTGGATGACGGCCTTGCGCACCGTGGAGTTCAGGTCGCGCGCCACATGGCGGGCGATCTGCAAGACCGGCTTGTCCTCGCGGATTTGGTCAATGACCCAGGCGACCTCGCGCTTGCGATGGGCTGGCGTCATCTTCTCGGCGAGCTGGGCCGCGAGGAGGATGCTCTTCTTGTTCTCGCTGGTAGCAAGACGCAGCATCTGATCGATGGTCTTGCGTTGCAGCGCGGAATAAAGTGACGTTCGCGAGCTCATACCATGCCCCCTCCTTGCGGAGCTGTAGTGACCAGCCTGGGCGACGACGGCTGGTGAGAAGCGGAGGAAGCACGGATGGCTGCGCCAACACTGCCATGAGGCCGAATGAATGAAGACGAATCTACTGTGGCCACCGTGGCATCCTCGCGCGGTATTCTACGCCAAGTCTGCTAGGTTCGTCAGGTGGCGGGGAGTTGAGCCTGCGTCGCCACGCGGATGGCGGAAGCGATGAGCGGGGGAGGGGCGGCGGATGGAAAGATCGCGGTGCGAGGATGTGGTCGCGGAGCTGCGCGACCTGGCCGACCCGGCGGCCGTGGCGGGGATGGAACACGTGGGGATCTCTCCTGAGGGGACGCTGGGCATCTCCATCCCCGTCCTGAGGCGGATCGCGGGGCGCTTGAAGACCGATCACGCGCTGGCGCTGGATCTGTGGCGGACCGGTATTCACGAGGCGCGCATCCTGGCCGCGTTCGTCGACGATCCGCGGCAGGTAGACGAGGAGCAGATGGAGCAGTGGGCCACGGACTTCGACTCCTGGGACGTGTGCGACCAGGTCTGTTCTAGCTTGTTCGACCGCACGGTCTTCGCTTGGACAAAGGCGGCGGAGTGGAGCGGACGTGAGGAGGAATTCATTAAGCGTGCCGGCTTTGTCCTCATGGCGGCGCTCGCGGTACACGACAAGTCGGCGCACGACCAAGCGTTTCTCGAGCTGCTGCCGGTCGTGCGCCGCGAGGCTGGCGACGAGCGCAACTTCGTGAAGAAAGCGGTTAACTGGGCGCTCCGCCAGATCGGCAAGCGGAACGCGGCCCTGCGCGCGGCCGCGGTGCGCACGGCGCAGTGCATTGCGCACGATGGCTCGCGCAGCGGCCGCTGGATCGCCGCCGACGCGTTGCGCGAGCTCAATTCAGAGAACGTGCGCCGCCGTCTTGGCGCGTCGGGCTGAGGATCTGTACGAACTGCAGCACGCGGGCCCGGTCGACTAGTCCGAGTAGCCTCTCTCCGTCGATCACGGCAACCTGGTTCACGTCGCGCTCGTTCATCAGGCGGAGGGCGTCCGCGGCGGAGGCGTGCGGGCCGACCTGGGCTAGCTTCTCGCGCGGGACCATCACCTCGTGTACGCGGTCGTAACCCCAGCGCGAGCGCTCGCTCTGCTGCAGATCAGTGAGGCAGACGATGCCCTCGAACTCCGCATCCGGGTGCCCCACGGGGAGGCAGCGCGCGTCGAGGCCGAGGAAGTAGTCGTGGGCGGCCGCCTCAAGGGTGACCACCGATGGAATCCACCCTCGCGGCGCCGTCATGACGCGCGTCACCGGTACGTGCAGGAGCCGCTGTTCCGCGATGGTGAAGGCGAGGGTGGTCTGCGACGCCTGGACGAGCACCCAGCCGATGAAGCCGATCCAGAGGCCGCTCACCAGGGCGACCGTGATGGCGAGCAACACCCCGGCCAAAATCAGGAGGTAGCCGAGGGCGGTGCCGGTACGGGCAGCGGCACGCGTCGCGCGGTCGAAGCTGCCCGTGCGTCGCCAGATGATCGCTCGGAGGACGCGGCCACCGTCGAGGGGAAATCCGGGAAGGAGGTTGAACAGGCCGAGCAAGATGTTGACTCCTCCGAGGTAGATGAGGATCGCGCTCACGGTCTGAGGTTCCTGAAACGCCCAGCCGATGGCCAGGGCACCACCGCCGATGATCAGGCTCGTCAGCGGGCCGGCGCTGGCCATGATGGCCTCTTGCCCGGGGGTCGCTGGTTCGCGCTCGATGCTGGCCACCCCGCCCAGCAGGAACAGCGTGATACTGCGCACGGGGATGCCCTGCCGGCGGGCGATGAGCGAGTGGGCGAGCTCATGTGCCAGGACCGAGGCGAACAGCAGGAGGGCGGCCACTACGGCCACCGTCCAGTAGGTGGCTTGACTCCAGTCATAGGCGTTCGGGAAGACGTTGGCGCCCAGCGACCATACGAGGAGCACGAGGATGATGAACCAGCTCGGGTGGATGGCGATGTCGATCCCGAATAAGCGAGCTACTCTGATGCCCCGTCCCATGGCGCCTCCTTTTTCCGCGCGAAGGGGTCGGACTACTCCGATCCCCGTCGTAGTGTTCCCAGGAGGTGGGGACGGGTAACAGTCGATGCCGACGGGAGGCCGCGTCCCCTCTGCGCCGGCGCGCTGAGAGGACAGAGCCGAGGCTCAGCCGGCGGCTCTGACTACGGTAGTCAGAGCGTCGGCGATCGCCAGGATGCGCGGGGCGTGGCCGGGTCGCGTTCTGGCGTCGGCGAGCCCTTCCGCGAGACTGCGATACGAGGCCATGCCGAGCGTTCGCAGCAGTCCTGGATCGGCGCTGCCGCAGACGCCGACGCGGAAGCGCCGTAGGACGTTGGCCACGACGAAGGCGCGTTGCCCGCCGGGGCCGAGTGGGCCCTCCAGGCCCCGGCGGATTACCGTGTCTGGGTTGGCGCTGGCGAGCACGCGGGCGAAGTTGATCTCGCCCGGACCGTCGCCGGCGCCGTTGGGGAGATCGGTACACAGGAGCAGGAGGCCGCCGTCTGCCAGGGCCGGCCGGCTGGCGAGGCCGACGTAGGTCGCGGCGCGCGAGGCCTGGTAGAGGTTCTCGTGCTTCGGCGCCTTTGTGCCGGCGATGACCACATCGTAGAGGGTTGGGGTCTCGCAGAGCCACAGCGGGCCGAAACGGGCGGCCAGATGCTCCTGAACGGCCGTTGGGTCTCCGGCGGCGACGTCCACCGGGGTGCCATCGCTGTCGAGGACTGCCATGACGCCGAACGCCAGGCGCGTGCGCCGTGCCACCTCGCGGAGCGTGTGCTGGAAGGGATTTCCCTCGAGGCGGCAGAGCTCTACTCCGGCCCGCGAGATGAACGCGGGGCGATGGGTCCAGAGGATCGTAGGTTCTCCGCCGCAGCCGATGGCGATGCCTTTCACGCCGCCGGAGTAGCCGGCGTACAGATGCGGCTCCAGGACGCCGACGGTGATCGCCAGGTCGGCGGCGGCCAGCTCGGCGTTCATCACCACGGGACAGCCGTCGGGAGTGTTCCCCAGGTCGGCGAGCGGCGACTCGCTGCCCTGAGCGTCGGCCACGCGTACCCGCTGCCATGCCTGGGTGCCGGCCAGGCGACGTTTCTCTTGCTCCGTGGTGGTGCGGTGCAGGCCGCAGCCGATGAGGACGATGATCCGCGCGTCGGGTACGCCGCCGGCGTTGAGCTGGTCGAGCAGGGCGGGCAGGATGAGGTCGTTGGGACAGGCGCGCGAGAGGTCGGGGATGGCGATGGCGGCGCTCCGCGCCGAGGCGGCGAGCTCGCGCAGCGAGGCTGAGCCGCGTGGCGCGTGGAGCGCCGTTCGGAGCGCCGCCGTGGCGTCGGCCGGCGGCTGGAACGTTGGCGGCGGTGCCCAGTCGCACGGCGCGGGCACCGTGACGCGGCGTTCGCCGCTGGCGATCCAGGCGGCGTCTGTGGCGCGTCGCACGCTCACGCGACCGTCTCGTAACGAGCGAGGAGGCTGGTGACCGTCGCGCGCAGCGCGTCCACGGCCGTGGACGGTTCGAGGGGGACGGCCTGGCCGCCGAAGCGCAGGAGGTAGTGTACGAGCCAGCTCTCATCGCGGTACGGCTGCCGCGCCACGCACGAGCCATCTGGAAGTGCGCGCACGGACTGGCGCTCGGCGATCCAGCGAGCCACCGTCGGGCTGTACCACACGACGGCGCTGCGCGCCAGGTAGCGATGCGAGGCCGGGATGCCCTCCTGCCGGTAGAGCTCCAGCTCTACGTCGTCCCGTGGCGTGAAGTGCTCGGGGAGCAGGTGCACCGCCTTGGTAGTGTCGATCCGGAAGACCCGTGTGCCGGCGGAGGTACAGCAGTAACAGACGTAGTACCACTCGCCACGGCTGCGGAGCAGCAGGTAGGGCTCGACGAGGCGGGAGGTACTCTCGCCGGTGCCCTCCGACCAGTAGTCGATGGCTAGCAAGCGACGGGAGCGGATGCTCTCGCTCACGGCAGCCAGGATGTCGTGGCGGGTGTTCAGGAGGGCGCCGGAGGCGAGCAGCGGCGGCTCGTCGCGTCGCGCCCGGCGCAGTTTGGCCGCCGCCGATCGGAGGGTGGCGGCGGCCGACGAAGGCATCTGTCCGCCCACGAGCTCGATGGCCAGCAGGAGGGTGTCTGCCTGAAGGGGCGAGAGTTGCGCGGCCGGTGCCAGCGCGGGACCCGCGAGGTCGCAGGAGACCTCCAGCCACTTCCCCTTGACTTCGCCAAACAGGAGCGTGCCGTCGCCGCCGAAGTTGACCAGGTTGAGCACACGCACGTCTTCTCTCAGTTCTGACGGCGTGAGAGCGAGATCGTGACACACCTCGGCAATGGCCAGCCGTACCTGGTCTGCGCGATCCTCGCAGCGGCGGAGGAGATAGGAGCTGAGTGCGGTGAGCCGGGTGAAGCGATCTACCTCCACCTGCCAATCTCCATCGTGGGTGGTGTCGGCCCGTGGCTCACGAGGCGGTACCTCGGCGACTTCTATAGACGGGGGGTCGAGCAGGCGCTGGCGCAGGAGGTCGAGGTAGGCGACGACCGCCTGGCGCAGTTGTGGCGGCTGGAGGATCTCTGCCTGCTCTCCAAGCGCCAGCGCCCAGGCCGCTAGCGGCCTACTGGCCGCGTAGCTCGTGCGGAACAGCAGCGACTCGTCGTCGGCGGGCGTCAGCTCTCCGCAGTGCGCGTAGTGAGCCTGCACCCACCACGCCATGTCTGGCTGTACGCGGATGAGCGCCTCGAAGGTCGGTTCGCCGAGCTGCCAGGGCGGCCGGTCTCGGTACGTCGCCAGAGAGAAGCCGGCTGGCGGGGAGAAGTTGTGTGGCGAGCGCTTGGCGTAGGTGATGGCGGAGCGGATACGGGAGAGGCGGAATGTTCGCAGTGCCTGGCGATCGTGGCAGTGCCCGATGAGGTACCACTCGTCGCCGACCATCATGAGGCCATACGGGTCGACGTGACGAGGCGACTCCTCGTCGCGCTGGATGCTGTAGTAGCAGAAGACTACCTCCTTGCGGTTGACGATGGCCGTCTGCAGTTTGGGCAGGTGTTTGGCGGCACGCCGGGCGTCTCGCTCGGGCAGCACGGCTATCTGTGGGACTCCTGCCGAGTGCAGGAGCTCCGGCCTGCCCTGGGCGAGGCTCATGAGGGCCAGGCGGAGCGGCTTGGAGTAGGCGAACCGGTTCTCCAGGACCGCCAGGCACGATCCGAGGGCGGCGAGCTCGTCGCCGGAGAGCTCGATCGGCGGCAGGTAGTAGTTGTCTGGCGGCAGGCTGTAGAGCTCGCCGGCGCCGCTCGGTTCAGGCTCGGCGCGGATCGCGATCCCCAGTCGGGCCAGCTCGTCGCGGTCTTCGTAGAAGCGTCGCTTGAACGCCGACTCGGTCATCAGCGCGTAGCCCTCGACCCGTTGGCGGATGTCGTCCCTATGGACCGTGCGACCGTGATGGGCGAGGAGGAACGTGAGCAGCGACAGGCGTCGGATGAGCTTGCTGGCGTCTTTTGAGAAACCCTCTTCGCGCGGCTGACGGGCAACCATGGCGCCTGCAAGGCTACCAGACGCGTGCGGGTATCCCAAGAGCGAGAGCGAAGAGAGAAGAGGAGTGCCCTGGAGAGATTCTCAACCGGCGAACGGACCGCCGCTTGGCTGGCAGTATACTCCAGCGGTTGGAAACCGTTGGCGCGCCGGCTCATTCCGCGAGCTTCCGAGAGGTTCATCCGGGCTGGCGCTGGAGGAGGTCCGCGATGAGCGAGTACGGCAGCGTCCTCGGTGTTGTCGACGGCCACCTCGTGTTCGACGGCGTGGACGTGGTGGCGCTCGCGCAGCGCGTGCCCACGCCGTTCTTCCTCTTCAGCGGCCGTCAGGTGCGCTGGAACGTGGAGGTCTTGCGCAACGCCTTCTCCCGCAAGCATCTCGACACGGAGCTCTTCTACGCGAGCAAGGCGTGTTCGAACATGTGGTTCCTCAAGCAAGTCTTGCACGCGGGCAGCAACGCGGAGGTCAACTCCGGCGGAGAGCTGCAACGCGCGGTGTGGGCCGGGTTTCGGCCGGACCAGATCGTCTTCAACGGAGTGGCCAAGACCGAGGACGAGATTCGTCTGGCGGTATCCACGGGTGTTCGGGCGATCATCGCCGATTCGCTGTACGAGCTCGAGCGGATCGCCGAGGTCGCGAGTGGCATGGACCGTGTCGCCACGGTGGCGTTGCGAGTGGACGTCGACGTGGCGGCCGACACCCATCCCGGGATGGTCACCGCCCACGGGGGGAAGGCGGGCATCGACCGCGACGACGCCGTCACGGGCTTCGAGTTCGCGGCCGCGCACGCGGCGCTGGACGCGCGCGGCCTGCACATGCACATCGGCTCGCAGGTCGTGGAGACGGCGCCGTACGTCCGCGCTGTCGAGACCGCCATCGACCTCATCGAGCAGGCAGAGGCGGCCACCGACGGCCGTCTCGAATTCCTGGACGCCGGCGGCGGCTTCGCCATTCCGTACAAGCGGCCACGTGCTGGCGAGGAGCCGGCGACCCTCTTCCACTCCATGCCGGAGGCCGACGCGTACGCGGCGGCCGTGTGCGACACGCTCCGCGCGCGGCGGCCAGACCTGCGCCTCTTCATTGAGCCAGGCCGGTCGGTGGCGGCCAACGCCGCCATCCTCGTGGCTCGCGTGCAGAACGCCAAGACCAAGCGTGTGCGCGACGCCGGGGGCGCGGTCCTGGGCGAGGAGCACTGGCTGACGGTGGACGCGGGGTACAACACGCTGCTGGAGCACTGCTTGTACGACTGGTACTACCCGGCGGTCGCTGCCGGGCGGGCGGCCGAGCCGGCGACGGAGCGATACCGGCTCGCCGGTCCGCTGTGCGATGGTGGCGACGTGTTCGTTGGGGACGATGGCACGCCGTGGAGGCATTTCCCGGCCGGGACCGGCGTGGGCGACCTGATCGCCTTCGCGAACGCCGGGACGTACACGCTCGAGATGATGCAGCCGTGCAACGCGCAACCTCGTGCGGCGGCGTTTGCTGTGGATCACGGCAAGCTCATCGAGATCCGTCGTCGCGAGACCGACGCGGGCACGATCGCGCTGGATCTCGGTTGGCGCTAGATCGCGGAGACGCCGGGGCGGTGCCTTCGGAGGGGTCGCGCCTGCGGCGCGACGTCCTCGCCGGTCTGCGCATCGGATGCGCCACCTTCTGGGATCTGGCTAAGTTGATGATCCCGGCCTACCTGGCCGCCCTGGTGCTGCAGCGGGTGGGTGCCGTTGAGGTGCTCGCCAAGGTCGCGGCCCCGGTCATGCGGGTTATCGGGCTGCCGGGGGAGGCCGCCGTGCCTCTCGTGTTCGGCTGGATCCTCAATCTCTACGCCGTCATTGGGGCTATGCAGCCGCTCACCCTCTCGCCGCGGGAGATCACTCTGTTGGCGCTGGCCGCGCTCATCAGCCACAACCTCATCGTGGAGGGGGCGGTCATTCATCGGACGGGGATGAGCGGCGTCGCCTTTGGAATCCTGCGCGTGATTGCTGGGCTGGCGGCCGCGGGTATCGCCAATCAGCTCATGGGCCTCTTCTGATTATGGATCTGCTGCGCGAGTTCGCCACCGGTTCGTGGAGCCTCCTGTGGAAGATGTTCGCCATCGTGGTACCGATGATGGTGCTCCTGGAGCTCTTCGAGGGAAGCCGTGCGTATCGAGGGATGGTGCGTGGCTGGTCGCGTATCGTCGGCTGGCTGGGGTTCAGCGAGCAGACGGCCGCGCCAACGCTCATCGGCTTTCTGTTTGGGCTGGTCTACGGCGGCGGTATCATCGTGCGCGACGCCAAACGGCACGATCTCGGCCGCCGGCAGGTTTTCCTGATGGCCCTGTTCTTGAGCATGGTGCACGCGATGATCGAGGACTCGCTGATCCTCATCGCGGTCGGCGCCAGCGCGTTCTGGATCGTGGTTTTCCGGACGGGGTGGGCCGCTGCGGTAACGCTGGCGCTGGGGATGGCGGCCACCGCGTGGGTGCGGTGGCGCCGGCGAAGGGCCGCGGCTGAGGCTGGCTCGGGCGTCGCCCTCGCCGGCGGCCGTGTGCGGTGGCGGTGGGTTGGTGGCTGGGAGCGGCGGTGCGGGCCGGCGCCTTATTATTAACGGTGCGGATGGTCTATCTGCCCGGGCGAAAGGAGGACGAGCATGAGGATCGCCGCCAGCGTGCTGGAGCTGATCGGAAACACGCCGCTCGTTCGGCTTAACCGGCTGTCGGAACAAACCGGCGCCACCGTGGTCGGCAAGTTCGAGGCCGCCAATCCCGGCGGCAGCGTGAAAGACCGTATCGGGCTGGCGATGATCGCGCAGGCCGAGCACGAGGGTCGCATCGCGCCAGGTCGCACTACCATCGTGGAACCCACCAGCGGAAACACCGGCATCGCGCTAGCCATGGTCGCCGCGGCGCGCGGCTACCGCGTGGTGCTCACCATGCCCGAATCGATGAGCGGCGAACGGCGAGCTCTTCTGCGCGCGCTCGGTGCCGAGCTGATCCTCACGCCGGCGAAAGATGGCATGCGCGGCGCGGTGGAACGTGCGCGCGATCTGGTCGCCGCGGATCCGCACGGCTACCTGCCGCAGCAGTTCGAGAACGCCGCCAATCCCCGGGCGCACTACGAGACCACGGGCGAGGAGATCTGGCGCGACACCGACGGCCGGGTGGACGTGTTCGTGGCCGCGGTGGGCACTGGCGGCACGCTCACCGGCGTGGGCTGCCTGCTCCGCGAGCGCAAGCCTGACGTGAAGATCGTCGCCGTGGAACCGCTCGACTCGCCGGTGCTGTCCGGGGGACAGCCCGGGCCACACCATATCCAGGGCATCGGTGCCGGCTTTGTGCCCGACGTCCTGGACACCACGGTGTACGACGAGGTCCTTCGGGTGAGCGCGGAGGCGGCGTTCGCCGCCGCGCGCGATCTGGCTCGCCACGAGGGGCTGCTGGTGGGCGTTTCGGCCGGGGCCAACGCGTGGGCGGCGGCGCAGGTGGCGGCTCGCCCCGAGCACAGAGGCGGGCTCGTGGTGACCATCCTCTGCGACACGGGCGAGCGGTATCTCTCGACGCCGCTCTTCACCGACCCGCCAGCTCCGGCCGATCCCTCGCACGAGTTGCACGCCGGAGGCTGATCGGCGTGGTGCTGGATGCGCTGGAGCGGGCACGATACCTGCGCCAGGTGGTGATTCCGGAGATCGGGGAGTCCGGGCAGGCCGCCCTGCGCCAGGCTCGTGTGCTCGTGGTTGGCGCGGGCGGCCTCGGATCTCCCGTCCTGCTCTATCTGGCGGCCGCCGGCGTCGGACGTCTGGGTGTGGTGGACTACGATGTGGTCGACCGGTCGAACCTACAGCGACAGATCGTGCACGGTACGCCAGACATCGGCCGGCCGAAGACCGACAGCGCGGCAGATCGGATCGCTGCCCTCAATCCCTCGGTCACGGTGGTGCGCCACGCCCTGTGTCTCGATCAGCACACCGTGGTGGAGCTGCTGCGTGCTTACGATGTGATCGTCACAGCGGTGGACAACCTCTCGACGCGGTACCTGCTCAACGACGCCTGTGTCCTGCTACGCAAGACGTTGGTCGAGGGTGCCGTGCTGCGTTTTGTGGGTCTGGCGATGACGATCAAGGGCGGCCAGAGTGCCTGCTATCGCTGCGTATTTCCGCAGCCGCCGGCGCCGGAGGGGTGTTCCAGTGCTACCGAACACAGTGCTACCGAACAGGGTGTATTTGGACCTGTCCCCGGCGTCATCGGGGCCATCCAGGCCGCCGAAGCGCTCAAGGCGATCCTCGGCCTCGGCGAACCGTTGGTGAATCGCCTGCTGCAATACGATGCGCTCCAGATGACGTTCGATGAAGTGACGACGTCGCGCGATCCGGCCTGCCCCGTGTGTGGCGAGCGGCCGAGCATCACCGACATCGCGCAGAGCGCGGCGAGCTTGGGCCTGTGAGTCGCAGGGGTCACGTACAGCACGAAGACCCGGCGCTCGCGGCACTGCGCGTCGCGCTGGCACCGCTCGGATCGGTGGCGGTGGCGTTCTCCGGGGGCGTGGACTCCTCGGTGCTCCTCGCGGTCGCGGCCAGCACGCTGGGGTCGGATGCTGTGACGGCCGTCACCGCGGCATCCGAAACGTACACGCCCGCCGAGCTCGAGCGGGCAGTGGCGGTCGCGGAAACTCTCGGCGTGGCGCACGTGGTGGTGCGGACGACCGAGCTCGACGACGAACGCTTTGTCGCCAATCCTCCCGACCGCTGCTACGGCTGCAAGGCGCACATGCTCGATGCGGTCGCGGCGGTCGCCGGCGAGCACGGGCGAGCGGTCATCGTCGACGGCGTAACGAGCGACGATCAGGCCGACCACCGGCCGGGGATGCTGGCCGCGCGGGAGCGTGGGGTGCGCCATCCCTTGCTCGAAGCCGGGCTGCGGAAGGCCGACGTGCGCCGGCTGGCGATGGTCCTGCGGCTTGCCAACGCCGAAGCGCCGTCGCAAGCCTGTCTCGCCACGCGTATCCCTTACGGTCGGCGGATCACGCGGCAGAACCTGCGGCAGGTGGCGCGCGCGGAGGAGGCGCTGCGCGATCTGGGCTTCACCGACGTTCGCGTGCGCCACTACGGTACCCTGGCCCGCGTCGAGGTTCCGCTGGCAGAGGTGCCGCGCGCGGCCGGCGCGTGCCGCGCGGAGATCCTCGCTCGCCTGCGCCGGCTCGGCTGGATTTACGTCACCGTGGATTTGGCCGGGCTGCGGTCGGGCAGCATGAACGAGGCGCTCGACGTACACTCCGCTGAAGATGGTACGCGGGAAGATCTGGGGAGGTGATCGGCGTGCAGAAGATGGCGAAACTCACCGTGATAGTGCCGGCGCTCTGTCTCTGCCTGCCGCGGGCGACCAAAGTTCGCCGCGCGCTCGCGATCATCCACGAGGATGTTCGCGCCGTGCGCGAGCGCGATCCGGCGGCTACCAGCCAGATCGAGGTGCTCACCTCCTACTCCGGCCTGCATGCCCTGTGGCTGCACCGTCTGGCGCATCGCCTGTGGAAACGGCGGGTGCCGCTCGTGCCGCGCTGGATCAGTCAGCTCGGGCGTTTTCTCACCCAGGTTGAGATTCATCCCGGAGCGACCATTGGGCGCGGGCTCTTCATCGATCACGGCTCCGGCGTGGTCATCGGCGAGACTACGGAGATCGGCGACAACGTCACCCTGTACCAGGGTGTCACCCTGGGGGGGACGGGGAAAGAGACCGGCAAGCGCCATCCGACGCTCGGCGACAACGTAGTCGTCGGCGCTGGGGCCAAGCTGCTGGGTTCCATCCGCATAGGAGAGAGCGCCAAGATCGGCGCGGGCAGTGTAGTGGTGCAGGATGTGCCGCGCCGCTCGACGGTGGTCGGCAACCCCGGACGGCCGGTTCTCGTGGAGGGTCAGCGCGTCGGTATTCCGGATATCGACTACCGGCATCTTCCGGACCCCGTGGCCGAGGCTATCCGCTGTCTGGTGGCGCGTATCGTGGAGATGGAGAAGGAGCTGGACGAGATCCATCCGGACCGTGGGGAGCGGCGTCGGCGGGCCGTGGAGGAGGCTGAGCGAGTGCTCGAGGAGCTCCTCGGATTCGAGGCTGGCGGGGGTATCTGAGGCGCCGCTGGCCGGCGGGGAGCGGCGCCCCAGTGCGCTGTGCATGTGCTACCATTCGGTCCCTGCGGCTCACTCGGAATGGAGCGTGACTACACGTGAGCAAGATCCGCCGTCTCGTGCTTGACGTCCTCAAACCCCATCAGCCGACCATGCTCACGCTGGCCGACAAGCTGGGCGATCTCGAGGGCGTGCGTGGCGTCGACATCACGCTGATCGAGATCGACAGCAAAGTGGAGAACATCAAGGTCACCCTAGAGGGCGAGGACATCGACTTCCAGGCTGTGGCGGAGGTGGTACAGGACGCCGGTGCCAGCATTCACTCCATCGACAAGGTATCAACGGGGCGCGAACTCGTGGAAGAGGCCGACACGGCCCAAGACGCGGCCCGGTGGCTGCGCTGAGCTCGGTCACGTCTGAACAAACGATCCGGGTCTCTTTCTCATGATGTGTCCGCGGCGCGATCGCCAACCAGACTCATGGCGCCGGCATGTTGGCCGTCTGCGGCGCTACCACGAGATCGCCGACGTCGGCGAGATCACGCGACGGTACTTCCCGATGAACGCGTTCGACGGTGTACTCACGGCGGTCGGCATTATCACGGGCTCGTACTTCGGCGGGCTGCGCGAGACGAGCGCGCTGATCAGCGTGCTCGCCGCGGCGTCGGTGAGCTTGGGCGTCTCGGGATTCTACGGCTCGTATCTGTCTGAGAGGGCAGAGCGGACGCGAGCGTTGCGCGAGCTCGAGGAGTCCACGCTCACGCGGCTCGACGACACCGACGTGGGCGCGGCCGCGCGCTACGCCGCCATCGCCGTCGCGGTGGTCGCCGGGTTCGCCTCGGCCATCGGCGGCCTCCTC
This sequence comes from Thermoleophilia bacterium, assembly GCA_040772045.1. Classification (GTDB taxonomy): domain Bacteria; phylum Actinomycetota; class Thermoleophilia; order UBA2241; family UBA2241; genus JAXGYV01. The sequence continues at coordinate 122,369 of JAXGYV010000002.1, read as the reverse complement.
CTGTGTGTGCCTCTCGCCCTGCAGTCGGTACTGGGTACCCGGGGGGCGTTCTTCGTGGCCTGGGGCCTCGCGGCGGTACAGCTCTTCCTGCTCGGGGTATTCCTCGGCCGGATCTCTCGCGGTAAGCTCGTGATGTCGGGTCTCCATCTGCTGGCCGCGGGCGGTGTCGCGTTCGGGCTGAGCGTGCTTCTCGAGGTCGCCGGCCTATGAGCACGCAGGATGCCATCTCCCGAGGTCTCTCACCCTTGCTGGCCGGCCTCAACGAGCCGCAGCGCCGCGCGGTCGAGCACGGCGAGGGGCCCCTGTTGATCCTGGCCGGCGCGGGGTCGGGGAAGACCCTGGTCCTCACGCGCAGGGTCGCGCATCTCGTGGACGAGTGCGGTGCGCGCCCCGACGAGATCCTCGCCATCACCTTCACCAACAAGGCCGCGGGCGAGATGAAGGCGCGCATCGAGGAGCTGGTTGGCCCCAAAGCGCGGGCCATGTGGATCAGCACGTTCCATTCCATGTGCGCGCGCATCCTGCGTCGGGAGGCGGACCGGCTGGGTTACAAGTCCACCTTCACCATCCACGATGAAGACGATCGCCGCCGGCTGATCAAGCGCTGCATGGCCGATCAAGAGATCGATACCAAGCGCTTTGCCCCAGAGGCGGTCGCGCGGCTCATCAGCGACGCCAAGAACCAGCTCCAGGGGCCGCGCGAGGTGAGCGAGCAGGCGAGCGGCTTCTTCGCTCGCACGGCGGCCGACGTGTACACGCTCTACCAGAAACGACTGCTGCAGATGAACGCCATGGACTTCGACGACCTGCTGCTGAACGCGGTCGTGCTGCTCGAGCGTTTCCCGCAGCGTCTGGCCCACTATCAACGGGCGTTCCGGTTCATCCTCATCGACGAGTACCAGGACACCAACCATGCGCAGTACAGGCTCGCCAACCTGCTGGCCGGGCTGCACCGCAACATCGCCGTAGTGGGCGACGACGATCAGAGCATCTACTCCTGGCGCGGGGCGGACATCCGCAACATCCTGGAGTTTGAGCGCGACTATCCAGACGCCACGGTGATCCGTCTGGAAGAGAACTACCGCAGCACCCAAGCTATCCTCGACGTGGCGAACGCCGTGGTCAAACACAACCGCCGGCGCAAGGGCAAACGGCTCTGGACCGGCCGTGGCCGAGGGGCGCTGGTGCAGATCGTCGAGGTCAACGACGAGCGCGCGGAGGCGCAGTACATCGCCAGCGAGGTCCAGCGGCTGCTGCAGGGCAAGGCTGGCGGGGGGCGCGCGGCCGCCGGAGACGTGCTGCCGCGCGCCTACAGTCCGTCGGACATCGCCGTCCTCTACCGGACCAATGCTCAGAGCCGAGCCCTGGAGGAGCAGTTCGGACGCTACGCCATCGCCTACCAAGTGATCGGTGGTACGCGATTCTACGAGCGCGCCGAGATCAAGGACGCGCTGGCTTATCTCTCGGTGATCGTAAACCCGGCTGACGAGCAGCGTCTGCTGCGCATCGTCAATACGCCGAAGCGCGGGCTGGGCGCTACGTCGCTGGCGCGCGCGCGCCTGCATGCGGACACGACGGGGCAGCCGCTGTTCGACGTGTTCTCGGCTCCGGAGGATGTACCCGACCTCACGGCCGCCGCTCGCGAGGGCCTCGCGGCGCTCGCCGCCCTGCTGCGCTCCTTCTTGGCGCGCGCGGCGGGTCAGCCGGTGGCGCAGACGCTGCGCGCTGTGCTCGAGGAGACCGGGTATCTCCCCTGGCTGCAAGGGCAGCGCACGCTGGAGTCGGAAGGCCGGCTCGAGAACCTCGAGGAGCTCATCGGCGTGGCGGCGGAGTACGATCGCCGCGCGGAGGAGCCGAGCTTGGAGGGCTTCCTTCAGGAAGTCTCCCTGTACACCGATCAGGATGCGTACCTGCGCTCGACCGAGCTGCTCACGCTCATGACGCTCCACAACGCCAAGGGCCTCGAGTTCCCGGTGGTGTTCATCGTGGGCATGGAAGAGGGCGTGTTCCCGCACCAGCGTTCCCTTGACGAACAGAACGTCGAGGAGGAGCGGCGACTCGCCTACGTGGGTATCACCCGGGCGATGGATAGGCTCTACCTCATCCATGCGCGCGCGCGCAGTTTATGGGGCGGCTCTATGTACAACCTGCCGTCACGGTTCCTCACGGAGATCCCCGCCAGCCTCGTCGAGCGTCATGAGATGGCGAGCCGTGCGTGGAGCGGTGGGGCTCCTCGTGGCGGCGCGGGGGCCGCGCGCGACGACTGGGAGCGGGAGGACACCGGGGTCGCGACGCCGCTATCGACGGGTCCAGCGGCCGCAAGATCACGGGCTTGGAGCCCCAGCGCGACGTGGGCGGCGAGTCGGTCAAGCGGTACTTCCGGCCTGGCGACCGGGTGCTGCACGCTGTGCTGGGCGAGGGGACGGTGGTCTCCGTCGAGGATCGGGGCATCATCTTGATCCATTTCGTGAACGACGGTTCGGAGCGCCGGCTCCTGGCCAACGTGGCGCCTCTCCGCAAGCTCGGCGGCTAGCACGCGTCCGTCGCGTTACGGGCGCTTCGTCATGCGAGGGGAGGGCGCCGTGCGGGTGCGCCCCTCGCGGCGGCGGCGGCAGGTCGTGGGGTGCCGTTCTATAATCGTCGCGGTCCGTGGGTCGCGGGTACTTTGCGTGGGAGGCGACGACTAGGCCGCCGAGATCGCTTCAGTGGCGTGGTGGCCAGATCGCCGCTCGCTCTCCCAACGACACTGCCGCGCACGGGTCGGTGTGGACGATAGGTCGTGCACGGTGGCGCTGGCCGGAGGCCAGCGCCACCTCACGGAGCGCGGTGCGGCACGAGCAGGGAGGAGAGGCCATGGCGGTTGAAGTGCGCAAGGAAGAGCGGGTGGCCGTTGTCACCGTGTCTCGCCCCAAGGCGCTGAACGCGTTGAATACGGAGACCAATGGGGAGCTCCTGCGGGTGGCGACGGAGCTCAGCGAGGATGCCGGCGTCCATGTCGTGGTGCTCACTGGGGCTGGCGATAAGGCGTTCGTCGCCGGTGCCGACATCGCCGAGATGCAGGCCATGACGTCCGAGGAGGCGCGGCGGTTCAGCATGCTCGGTGGCCGTGTGTGCGCGACTATTGAGAGGGCGCCGCAGCCGTGGGTCGCCGCCGTCAACGGCTTCGCGCTCGGTGGGGGCTGCGAGCTGGCGCTGGCGTGCGACATCCGATTCGCCGCCGAGACGGCGAAGTTCGGTCAGCCGGAGATCGGGTTGGGGATCACCCCCGGCTTTGGGGGCACACAGCGGCTCTCGCGCTCCATCGGCCTGGGTTGGGCCAAGTATCTCTGCCTGAGCGGACGGCCGATCCGCGCTGAAGAGGCACTGCGCGTGGGCCTCGTGCAGGCCGTGTTCCCCAAGGCGGAGCTCATGGAACAGACGCTGAAGCTCGCCCGCGAGCTTGCCGCCAAGAGCCCGCTGACCATGAGCTACGTAAAGGCGGCCGTGGGTCGCGCCTGCGACGTGGATATCGACGCCGGACAGCAGATAGAGCGCGATCTGTTCGCCCTCTGCTTCGCCTCCGAGGACCAGAAGGAGGGCATGGCCGCCTTCTTTGAGAAACGAGCACCCCGCTTCAGCGGCCGCTAGAGGAGGGCTTTGGGCGGTGGCCGCTCCTCGGAGACGGCGGCCGCCGCCGAGCGCCGCGCTGGCGTTACCCGCTCTCCATGACCGCCGCCAGGAGGCGGTCGAGAACCTCGAGGGCGCCCGGCGTACCGGCTACCCAGATATCACTGCTGTCGGTTACGGCGGCGGGCGTCTCGTCCGTGACGATCGCCACGGCGAGTCCCGTGCGTCGCTCGGCGAAGCCCTCGGCGGCCCACGCGCGAACTGCCGTGAAGCCGTCGCAGTCCGTGAGGTCGTCGCCGAGGAACAGCGCGACGCGGTAGTCACCGGTCGCCAGGAGGCGTCGCGTCGCGGTGCCTTTGGTCGTTGCGAGCGGCGGGCCGACCTCGTAGGCGAGGTGTCCGGTGTTCACGCGCAGCCTACGGGCGCGAGCGGCAGGTATCACGGAATGCGCGATGGCCGCGCGCGCGCGCTGTCGGTCGGCGGCTGGCCGGTAGTGCAGGGCGAACATGGTGTGCTTGTCCTCTAGCACGATGCCCAGCTCATCTAGCGGGAGCGCGCGCGCGATCGCGAACACCTCGCGGACGGTGGGGTTCCACTTCGCCGCCGCTGGGTCGATATGGCGTGTTCCGTCTGGCATCTCGATCTGGATGCCGTGGGTGCCCACGTAGACGGCTCCGTCCACGGCGACCATACGCCGCCCGCCCTCGAGGTCGCGGCCGGTGACGAAAGCGAGCAGGCCGAGGCGTTGAGCGAGCGCTCGCAAGGCGTGCTGGAATACCGGCGGCACACTGGCCTCCTCCGGCACGCGAGCGATGGGCGCGACGGTGCCGTCGATGTCGCAGAACAAGGCCGTCTGAGCAGGTGCCAGGGCGGCCGCGCGCAGACAATGCTTCAGCTTCCGTTGTCCCGTGAGGATCGCTTTGCCCATCGTCGGGCAGCTTACCCGAAATGAGCTCGCAGGACTGTTCCCGGGGCTCGCGAAGGTTTCCGTGCGCCAAAGTGTGGCGCCTGGGACAGTACGCGCCGACAGTCGGGAAAGGAGTGGCATGAAGATCGAGATCGCCTACAAGCCCACCTACTCCATCGGCGTCCTCCGGTTGGAGCCCTCCGAACAGGTACGTGTGGAGGGAGGCTCGATGATGAGCATGAACTCCGATGTGCGCATCGAGACGACGGCGACCGGCGGAGTCATGAAGGCCCTGGCACGCAAGGTGCTAACGTCGGAGTCGTTCTTCCAGAACGTGTTCACGGCGGGGCCGCGAGGTGGAGAGGTGATCGTGGCTCCCGCCCTCCCCGGCGACCTCACGGTGCTTACGCTCGAGGGTTCGCAGGCGTACATGCTGCAGGGTGGCGATTACGTCGCCTCCGAGATGGGAGTACAGGTCGACAGCACGTGGGGCGGCGCCAAGACGTTCTTCGCCGGCGAGGGGCTGGTCATGTTACGGTGCAGCGGTCAGGGCCAGCTGCTGGTCTCCTCCTACGGTGCGATTCACGAGATGACGCTGGCGGCGGGGCAGTCGTACACGGTCGATACCGGCCACCTCGTGGCATTCAGCGAGGGCATGCCCTTCAAGGTCCGGCGCGTCGGCGGTTTGAAGTCTCTCGTGTTCAGCGGTGAGGGGCTCGTGGTAGACATCAGCGGCCCCGGCCGTCTGCTGCTGCAGACACGCTCGCTGAACGCGTTCCTGTCCTTCCTGGTGCCCCAGTTGCCCAGTGGCCGGAGCACCTGAAGGCGGTGGTGGCCGAGGTGCGGCTCGCTGTTGTGGCGGCGGGCGGGTAGGCCGTGGCGTGGCCCGCGAGGGTTGCGAGTTCGTGGCTGCCTGTTCGCTCGTACCAAGGAACTGCGTCGGCGGTATGGTATTGGTGATGTGATTGGGGAAGCGGCGGCGGGGTAGACACCCCACCGGACAGAGCAGGAGGATCAAGAGTGACGCACTTCTCGGATGCGCTGGCGGAATCGATCATGCGCCGGCGCAGCGTGGTCTGCGTCGGTCTGGATCCAGACCTGTCTCAGTTTCCCCCCGCGCTGCTGGAGGGCGTGCGTCCGACAGAAGAGGAGATGGCCGCCTGCGCCGGCGCGTACTGCCGGGCCATCGTGCACGCCGTAGCCGACTTTGTCGCCGTGGCCAAGCCCCAGGCAGCGTTCTTCGAGCAGTTCGGACCGTCGGGGTGGGCGGCCCTCCGCGATGTGGTGCGCTGCGCGCGTGAGCACGGGCTGCCCGTGATCCTCGATGCGAAGCGCGGCGACATCGCCTCGACCGGGAAGGCCTACGCACGCGCCCTCTTCGGCGGCGCGACCGTTCCGGGGTCCGAGGTGTCGGCGCCGGGGTTGGAAGCCGACGCGGTGACGGTCAGTCCTTACCTCGGCGAGGATTCGGTGACGCCGTTCACGGAGTACTGCGACCGCGGGAAAGGTGTGTTCGTCCTCACGCGCACCAGTAACCCGGGGGCGGCCTCTCTGCAAGAGCGCGATCTCGAAGGCCGGCCGCTATACGTGGCTGTCGCGGAACTCGTCGCCGAGCTTGGAGCGCGCTCCATGGGGAGACACGGGTATAGCGACGTAGGAGCTGTCGCTGGCGCCACCGCCCCCGAGGCGGTGCAGCGGGTGCGCCGAGTCGTGCCGCGGGCATTCCTCTTGGTGCCCGGCTACGGCGCGCAAGGTGGGTCGGCGGCGGATATCGCTGGCTTGGCCGTCGGGCCGGCCGCGGGACTCGTGGTGAATGCTTCGCGGTCTATCATGTATGCGTGGCGGGTGGCTGGCGGCGACTACCAGGTGGCCGCCGCCGAGGCCGCTAGGGCGATGAGGGACGATCTCGTGGGGGTACTAGGCAGATGAATGAGGGAGGGGGCAGACCGCCGGATTGGGAGGCACCGTATCCCGATCATCCAGGCGGATCCGCGGGCGACGATTTGACGCTGCAGGACCTCGAGGCACGCCTGCAGCGGCTGGGTGAGTCCGCGAATCACGGGCAAGGTTCACGTTCGGCGCTGAGCATGGCCGAGGCCCGTCTGCGCGCGGAAGCCACGATGACAGGACGGTCGTCCGCGCGTCGGTACCATGTTGCTCGCTACGCCGCGCCAGTGGCCTTTCTGGCCCTCGTGGTAGGGCTGGTGGCCGTCATCATCCAGTCCGGCATTCTGGGGGAGAGCGCAAGTGTCGCGCCCGTGCCCACGAGCTCTGTGTCGGCGAGCCCGTCGGCGAGTCCAACTATGTATAAGGTTAAGAAGGGCGATACGCTCTCGCACATCGCGGCCGCTCATCACACGACGGTCGATGCCATCGTGGGGCTCAATCCCGGCCTGACCGCCAACAACCTGACGGTCGGCCAGCGCATCAAGATCCCCGTCGTCATCGAGTGAGGAGGGCGGGCGTCCGGAGCCCCGCGACGCCCGCCCTCCCGCGTCATCCCGGGGCCGCATACGGGCAGCCGGTGGGAAACCCGTGGCCTTCGCCACGGCGTCCTGCCGTGCACCTGCCCGCGCCATTCCACTCGCGTCCTCCCGCCCGTCCTGCCCATCTCGTGCTCGGTGGGTGGCTCCCGCAAGGACTGATACCGGTGTCTCTCCTCCGCCCATGTTCGGTGGGTCCGAATGGGTTGTCACTCCGCGATGGTGGGGGAAAAACCCAGAAAAGTGTTGCAAAGTGGTGAATAGTGGGGTAGGGTGGCGCCCATGCAACGGCCGCTCTTGGTGGGGGAGTACGAGTTCACGCTCGATGCGAAGAACCGCATCGCCGTCCCCGCTCGTCTGCGTTCAGCTTTCGTGGATGGCATCTACATCACGCGCTGGTACGAGGACAGCCTCGCCGGATTCTCGCCCGCGGAGTTCGAGCGGTATCTGGAAGAGCAGGCGGGGGCTACGCCGCCCATGTCCAGCAAGGGCCGTTCGCAACTGCGGTTTCTCGCCGCCGGAGCGGTGGCCGACCAGCTCGACCGGCAGGGCCGGGTAACCATTCCCGCTCGCTTGCTCGACTACGCCGCGATCACGCGGGAGGTCACCATCGTTGGCGTGCGAGATCACATCGAGATCTGGGAGCGGTCCGCGTGGGCCAGGTACCTAAAGTCCTTGGAGGAGGGGGCAGATGCCATCGCTGACGAGCTCGCTGCTTCTTGACCTGTGTGAGTACGAGATGGCGCTCGCGCACACCCCCGTCCTGCTCGACGAGCTGCTCGACTTGCTCGCTCCCGCGCCAGGCGAGGTGGCGTTCGACGCCACGTTCGGTGCCGGCGGCCATGCGGAGAGCGTGGCCAAACGGCTCGGCGCCAAAGGACGGCTGATCTGCTGCGACCGCGATCCTAGCGTGGCCGAGTTCTTCCACGACCTCGCGCGCACCGCGTCGTGTCGCACGGAGTTAATTCAGGGTAACTTCGCGGACGTGCTCGCCGACATGCCCGACGGGTCGCTCGACATGGTGTACATGGACCTGGGCGTCTCGTCCATGCAGCTCGATCGTCGCGAGCGCGGATTCTCGTATGCGCACGAGGCGCCGCTCGACATGCGGATGGATCCGTCGACGGGGCGCAGCGCCGCCGATTTGGTTAATCTCCTGTCGGCGGACGAGCTGACGGCGATCTTCCGCCGGTATGGCGAAGAGCGCTACGCGCGGGAGATCGCGCGGGCTATCGTCCGCCAGCGCGAGCGAGAGCCGATCTGCACGACCGGCGCGCTCGTCGAGGTGATCAAGCGAGCCATCCCGACCCCCGCGCGTTTCGGTGCGGGCAATCCGGCGCGACGTGTCTTTCAGGCATTGCGCATCGTCGTCAACGATGAGCTGGAGTCGCTCGCGCGAGGCCTGGAGCACGCGTATCGGACGCTGCGCCGCGGCGGACGCATCGCGGTCATATCCTTCCATTCGCTCGAAGATCGCATGGTCAAGGAGTTCTTCCGCGGCCATGCCGCCGGCTGCATCTGCCCGCCCGGCCTTCCGCAGTGCGTCTGCGGCCATCAGCCGACGCTGCGGGTGCTCACTCGGCGGCCGGTAATGCCGCGAGTACGGGAAGTCGAGCTCAATCCGCGCAGCAAGGCGGCCAAGCTGCGCGTCGCCGTTAGGCTGTAGCCGTGGCCGGCGCCGTCGCAGAACGTCGCCGGACGGCCCGCCCGCCACGCAGCGACGAGCGGGCACCGCTGCGCGAGATACGTCCGGCACAGCCGGTCCGTCGTCCCCTGGCGCTCGCTCGGCCTGGCGTCGGTCGTGGCCTCCTCATCATCGCTGTGTGTGTGGCGCTGCTCGCCGTGGGCAGAGTGGCGTTGAGCTTCGCCGTGGTACAGAAGAACATGGAGACCGCGGCGGTTGTGCAGCAGCAGAGCGCCCTCCGCACGCAGAACACCGGGCTGGCCGCGGAACTCGCCAGGCTGACCTCCACGGAACGCCTCGAGCGCGCGGCGGCCGAGCTGGGACTCCAGCGACCTGGTGACGTGCGGTACCTGCGCGCTCCTCAAACGTTGGGGTCCAGAGACCCCTGATGGCCCATCCTCGAAGTACGGGGGGCGCTCCCGACGGTCGCATCCGTTTGGTACGCCTGCTGATCGTGGTCGCCTTTGTGGCCATCGCCGGTAGGGCGATGGCGCTCACGGCGACCTCGTCGGGGCTGGCCGCCGCCGCCGATAGTCAGCAGCAGCGTACTATCGAGGTGCGCGCGCACCGTGGCCAGATCGTAGACCGCACGGGAGAGGTGCTCGCGGCGGCGAAGGAGATGAGGACCGTCTGGGCTACGCCGCGTGAGATCAAGGATCCGGTAGACGCCGCCACACGTCTGGCGAAGTTGCTCAAGGTTCCGCGCAAGCCGCTGCTGCGCGCCCTCTCGGATCGTGGAAGCTGGTATGCGGTGGTGGCTCGCGGTGTCGAGCCAGCTCTCGCGCAGCGAGCACTAGATCTGGGCATCGTCGGCGTGGGCGCCTCAGCGGAAGAGGGACGGGATTACCCGAAGCGCAGCGTGGCCGCTCAGGTCGTCGGCTTCGTGGGTACGGAGGGAAAGGGGCTCGCCGGTCTCGAGTACCAGTACGACGAAGTACTGGCTGGCACGCCGGGCAAAGAACTGGTGGTCAAGGACCCCGCGGGGCGCGCGCTCAAGACGGAGCGCCTGGTAGCGCCGCAGGCGGGCAAGACGATCCGCCTGACACTCGACCAGTACATTCAGGCAGAGGCGGAGCGCGCGCTCGTGGACGCGGTGCGCCACTACAAGGCCAAGGCGGCGGTCGCCATCGTTCTCGACCCGAAGACGGGGGAGATCTTGGCCATGGCCAATGCTCCGCTGATCAACGCGAACGCGTTCGGCAAACGCCCCGAATACCAGCGGAACCGGGCTGTCACGGACAGCTTTGAGCCAGGCTCTATCTTCAAAGTGCTTACGGTGAGCGCGGCGCTCGAAGAGGGTCTGGTCACGCCCTCCAAGTCCTTCGTCCTGCCGTATCGCCTCAAAGTCGGCGACAAGTGGATTCGCGAGTCGCATCCCCGCGGTACGCAACGCTTTACCGTGCGCCAGATCCTGGCGCAGTCCAGCAACGTAGGCGCCGCGGTGTTGGGGAAGATGCTCGGCGAAGAGAAGCTCAAGACGTGGATCCAGCGCTTCGGATTCGTGGCGCGGACCGGCCTCGACTTTCCGGGTGAGGTCGCTGGCCTTATGCCTGGTTTCTGGTCGATGGCCACGACTGGCAACGTGCCGATGGGGCAGGGTATCTCGGTAACGCCCATCCAGATCGCGGCCGCGTACGCGGCCGTGGCCAACGACGGTGTCTGGTTGAAGCCGCACCTGGTCGCGCAAATCGGCGAGACGGCCGTTAACCCGAGCGGCGCGCGCCGGGTACTGAGCTCAGAAGTCTCTCGGCAGGTCCTCGGCATGATGAACGACGCGGTCATGGAGGGCACGGGCACCGCGTTCCAGATCTCCGGATACAAGGCGGCGGGCAAGACGGGCACGGCGCAGAAGGCCGACCTGCAGCGCGGCGGCTATGCCGCGGGCCGGTATGTCGCCTCGTTCGTCGGCGTCGTGCCCTCCGACGATCCCCGGCTGGTGGTGCTGGTGGCCGTGGACGAGCCGAGCGGCGCCATCTACGGCGGGGCTGTGGCGGCGCCGACCGCTAAGCGGATCGCCGAGTTCGCGCTCCAGCATCTGAAGATCGCACCGCCGTGAGCAGTGCACCCGAGGTTTGGTCGAGCGTTCGCTCCTCGCCCCGGATGCAGGGAGGTCTTCTGGTAGAATCGATGCGCATGGACTTGGTATCCCTCGTCGCCGATTGTGGCGTTCTCGAGATCGTCGGCAACGCGTCGCCTATCATTCGCACCCTCGCCTTCAGGGCACAAGACGCGACTCCGGAGAGCCTCTTCTTCTGTCTTCGCGGGGTGAAGTCGGATGGGCACGACTACGTCGCCCAGGCTGTCGCTCGGGGGGCGGTCGCGGTAGTCTGCGAGCGTCCGGTCGCGGTGGCTGTGCCACAGGTGATCGTATCCTCGGCGCGACGGGCCATGGCCCTCGTCGCGGCCCGGTTCTTCCACGAACCCTCCACACGTTTACTCGTGGCGGGCATTACCGGGACCAACGGTAAGACTACCACCGCGCATCTCCTGGCGCGCTGCTTCGACGCCGCCGGGTTGCCCTGCGGGCTGTTAGGTACCATCAGGAACAAGATCGGCGGCGTGGAGTATCCCGTCGCTCTCACCACGGCGGAATCGGTGGATCTGCAGCGCATGTTCGACGAGATGGTGGAGGCCGGCGATCGGGCATGCGCCATGGAGGTCTCCTCGCACGCCCTGGATTTGGAGCGCACGGCCGGCACGAAGTTCGCCGCCGTGGTCTTCACCAATCTCACGCGCGACCATCTCGACTACCATCATGATCTGGAGGAGTACTATCTGACGAAGCAGCGGTTGTTCCTGCCCGATGACCAGCGGCAGTCGGGCGCCGTGGCCGTGGTCAATGTGGACGATCCGTGGGGACGGCGCCTGGCGGCGGCGTGCGCGTCGGCGTACGGCGACGATCTGTGGACGTACGCGATCGAGCAGGAGGCCGCGGCGCGGGCGCGCGATCTGCGCCTGGAGCCGCACGGCTCCTCGTTCACTGTGGAAATACCGCGCGCCGGGCAGACGGTACGGTTGCGAACGCGACTGGGCGGACGCTTCAACGTCGAGAATGCGCTCGCCGCGGCCACCACGCTGGTCGCCCTCGGGTTGCCGGCGACGGCGGCCAGTGAAGGCATCGCGCAGACGGGTGGCGTGGACGGGCGCTTCGAGGCCGTCGACGCGGGGCAGCCGTTCACCGTGCTCGTCGACTACGCTCACACGCCCGATTCACTCGAGAATGTGCTCCGCGCCGCTCGGGGCATTTGCAGCGGCCGGCTCCACGTGGTCTTCGGCTGCGGTGGCGACCGCGACCGCGGCAAGCGCCCGCTGATGGGGGCCATCGCCAGCTCGCTCGCGGAGAGCGTCGTGGTTACGTCGGACAACCCGCGCAGCGAAGATCCGCAGGTCATCATCGCCGAGATCCTCGAGGGCATCGGCGCGGAGGCGCGTTCGCGGGTCGAAGTAGAGCCCGACCGGCGGCGAGCCATCGCGCTCGCCTTGCGGGACGCGCGCGCCGGCGACGTGGTGGTGATCGCTGGCAAGGGTCACGAGAAAGGGCAGATCGTTGGCGACACCCGGGTCCCGTTCGACGATCGCGATGTGGCGCGCGAGGTTCTCCAGGAGATCAGATCGCCGAGGGCTGGCGCGTGATCGCCCTCACCCTGCGGCAGATCGCCGAGGCGTGCGACGGCCGCCTGGAGGGCGGAGAGCCCGGCACGGTCATTCGCCGTGTCAGCACGGACAGTCGTTCGCTGGCGCCCGGCGATCTGTTCGTCGGGATCTCGGGCCAGCGGCACGACGGTAGCGCGTTCGCCGCCGCCGCCGCCGCGGCTGGGGCCGCGGCCGTGGCGGGCGCCCGGCTGGGCGCCGATCTGCCGGTGGCCGTCCCGCGGATTATCGTCGACGACGGCCTGACGGCGCTCCAGCGGCTGGCGGCGGCGGTACGCCGGCGAGCACGTGCTCGTGTGGTCGCCGTCACAGGGAGCGCGGGCAAGACCTCCACCAAAGACATCCTCGCCGCGCTGCTGCGGCCGGTGGCCGCCACGGTGGCCACGCAGGGCAACTTCAACAACGAGGTGGGCGTGCCGCTCACGCTTCTGTCGATCGAGGAGACCACGGACGTCGCGGTGGTGGAGCTCGCCATGCGAGGGCTGGGGCAGATCCGGGAGCTGGCGAAGATGGTCGCTCCGGATGTGGGCGTCATCACGAACATCGCGCCGGTACACTTGGAACTGGTGGGTGGCATCGAAGACGTGGCCGCGGCAAAGGCGGAGCTCCTCGAGGGACTAGAAGAACACGCCGTGGTGGTGCCCGGCGACGAGGCGCTGCTGCGGCCGTACCTCGAGCGCTATCGCGGGCGCGTGATCACGTTCGGAGGGCTGGCGAGCGACGTTCGCCTGGTCTCCGCCGTGCCGCGGGCCGACGGTACCCGAGCGGTGGTGGCGGCGGGCGGCCAGCGCGTGGACCTCGATTTCAACTTCAGCGGTGACCACTACCTGACCGACGCGCTGGCCGCCGTGGGAGCGTTCGTCGAGCTGGGGTTCCCGCTGGCCGCGGCGCGCCAGGGCGCTGGTCGCGTCGTTTTCAGCGAGAACCGCGGGCAGGTGGTAGCCCTCGGCGACGGAGGACTGTTGCTCAACGATGCGTATAACGCCAATCCCGTCGCCATGCGCGCCGCCATAGACCATCTCCTGCAGCTGGCCGGCGAACGGCCCGTGGTCGCCGTGCTCGGCGACATGTACGAACTCGGCCCAGACTCCGCGCGATTCCACGCCGCGGTGGGGCGGTACGCGGCCGAGCGCGGCGTGCGCCTGGTGGCGGTGGGGGAGCTCGGCCGTGACTATTTGACAGGGGCTCCGGACGAGACGTGGCAGGCCACCGTTGACGACTGCGTCAAAGCTTTGCCGGCGGTCATCCCCGCCGGAAGCGCGGTTCTCGTCAAGGCGTCGCGGGCACTTCGGCTGGAGCGGGTGGCACGGGCGCTCGTGGAGCTCGGCGAGGCGTACCGTAGCCAGGCGGTGCGGCATGTTTAGGGCCATCGCGGCGAGCTTTACGGCTATGGTGCTCATGCTCCTGGTGGCTCCCAAGTTCATCGAGTGGCTGCGGCGCAACGAGTTCGGTCAGAACATCCGCGAAGAAGGCCCCGAAGGGCATCAGACCAAGGCCGGCACGCCGACCATGGGTGGGTTGCTGCTCTGGATCGCCGCCGTCATCCCCTACATCATCTTCAGCCGTCTCTCGGTGGCCTCCTTCACCGTCCTCATCTGCGCACTTGGCTGCGCGTTCATCGGTTTCGTGGACGATTGGCTGAGCATCGTGCGCCGGCGTTCCCTCGGCCTCCATGCCCGCTACAAGGTGCTGCTGCAGCTCGTGCTGGCCCTCTTCATCGGGTTTCTGGCGTTGCGCTACGGCGGCGTGGATACGAGCCTCGATCTGCCGTGGCCTCACGCTGAGCTGGAGATCGGACCCGTCCTCTACTACGTGGTGGTGTTCCTCGCCATCTCCGGCCTGTCGAACGCGGTCAACCTGACCGACGGCCTGGACGGCCTGGCGGCGGGCTCGGCGGCGATCGTTCTGGTGGCCTTCGCCGGGATCGCGTTCATCCTCGGCCGCGCCGAAAACGATCCCGGCATGACCGATCTGGTGATCCTCTCCGGCTGTGTCGGCGGGGCGTCGCTGGGCTTTCTCTGGTTCAATGCTTTTCCGGCCGAGGTCTTCATGGGCGACACGGGAGCGTTAGGGCTTGGGGGCGCCATTGCCGGCATGGCTATCCTGACGCGAACGGAGGTCTTTCTACTCCTCATCGCCGGCCTGTTCGTCCTGGAGACCCTGTCGGTCATGGCGCAGGTGATCTCCTTCAAGCTGTTCCACCGGCGTGTGCTGCTGATGGCCCCGCTGCACCATCACTTCGAGCTCAAAGCCTGGTCGGAGACCAAGGTCATCGTGCGGTTCTGGATCGTCGCCGCGCTGTTTGCGGGAGCTGGATTCGCGCTGTACTACTGGAGCTTCTGAGGTCCCCCGTGGAGTTGCGCACCGTCCATCATGTCACCGTGCTCGGGCTCAGGGAGAGTGGTCGCGCGGCGGCCCTGCTAGCCCGCCGTCGGTTGGCCGTTCCCGTGGCCGCCATGGACGACGAGCCCGAGGAACACCTCGACAACCTGCAGCTCCTGCGTGAGAACGGCGTCGAGCTGCGCTGTGGGGGGCAGGCCGAGCTGCCCGCCGACACCTCCGTGCTGGTCAAAAGCCCCGGAGTTCCCGCTGAGCACCGCTTGGTGCGGGCGGCGGTGGCCCGGAACGTGCCGGTGTGGAGCGAGGTCGAGCTCGCCGCCCGCTTTCTCCGCGGGCCGATCATCGGTATTACCGGGACCAACGGCAAGACGACGACGACCGAGTTGATCGGGGCCATCATGCGCGACGCGGGCCGTACGGTGACGGTCGCCGGAAACGTTGGTTTCGCCTTGGCGCGAGTGCCCGACACGGCGCCGGCGGAGGGTCTCGTCGTGGTCGAGCTGTCGAGCTTCCAGTTGGAGCACATCGACCAGTTCCGGGCTACGGTCGGCGTGCTGCTCAACGTCAGCGAGGACCACCTCGACCGCCACGGCTCCATGAGCGGGTATGCGGCCGCCAAACTGCGCTTGTTCGAGAACCAGGACGAAGCCTGTGTGGCGGTGCTCAACGCGGACGACGAGCTGCTCCGCGGAGCACGCGTGCCCGGCCGCGGCCGGCGGGCGTGGTTCGGTACCGGCCCGGCTGGGGCTCTCTCGCTGGCGGCGGGCGTGGAAGCCGGCGCCGTATGGGTTGACCCCGAGGAGGTCGGGCGAGAAGGTCGCCGCCAGCACGTGTGTGGTGTGGACGAGCTGGCGCTCAAGGGAGTGCACAACCTCTCGAACTGTCTGGCGGCGACGCTGGTCGCGGCCGCCATGGAGGTACCGGTCGCGTCCTTGACCGCCACGTTGCGGACCTTCCGCGGCGTGCCGCACCGCCTGCAGGTGGTGGCCACTGTCGAGGGGGTTACGTACGTCAACGACTCTAAGGCCACGAACGTGGACGCTACGCTGAAGGCCCTCACCGCTTACTCCACTCCCGTGCATCTCATCCTGGGTGGGTCGAGCAAGGCCGCCGCTTTCGACGGCCTCGCCGCGGCCGTCGAAGGGCGCGTGGCGGAGGTCATCCTGATCGGGGCGGCGGCCCCGGAGATCGCCGCCGCCTTCGCCCGCCGCGCCGGGGCGCCGGAGGCGCGCCCGCCGCGCCTGGTGCGCCTGGACGACCTCTCTGGCGCGGTCGCGCACGCCAGCTCCGTCGCTCGTCCCGGGGACGTGGTGCTCCTCAGCCCGGCCTGCGCCAGTTTCGACCACTATAGGAACTTCGAGCAGCGGGGCGAACACTTCATCGAGCTCGTAGAGCGGCTGCGAAAGGCGAGAGGCCACTGAGGTGAGCGGGCGCAGGGCCAAGCGAAACGACGATCAGCTCAGCTTTCCCGACTGGGTCGACGTCGCGTTGCGGGCGTCGCCGGCGGCCGAGCGTGCGCCACGGCGGCCGACCGCGCCACGGCGGCCGATCGCGGCGCGACGAGCCGAGCACGCACCACGACCCGCGCGCGTGCCGCGGCGCACCGCCGTGGCGGAGGGGCAGGTCGCGTTCGACCTCACGTCGCCCAGCAGGGCGGCGGGGGCTCTTGCCACCCCTCCGGGGCTGGTGAGCCGCCGGCTCTTCCTGATCGCCACGCTCCTGCTGCTCATGTTCGGCATCGTGATGGCCTACAGCGCGTCCACGGCGCACGCTTACTTCACTTACGGATCGAGCTTCTACTACCTGAAGCGGCAGGTGCTGTTCGCCGTGGTGGGTCTGGCCGCCATGGGCGCGCTGTCGCGTATCGACTACGTACTGTGGCGCCGTCTGGCGTGGCCGCTCGCGGGGGGGATCTGCGCGCTGATCGCCGTGGTACTCGTCCCGGGAGTCGGGGTTGAGGTGAACGGCGCTCAGCGCTGGCTGGACGTCGGTGGGTCATCGCTGCAGCCGAGCGAGTTCGCCAAGCTCGGAGCGATCGTGCTCGCCGCGGCGCTCATCACCAAGCGGCCGAAGGAAATGGATCGTTTCGGCCGCTTCGTGTTCGTCATCTGTATGGCGGTCGTGCCGTTCGCCCTGCTCATCCTCCTCGGCAAGGACCTCAGCACCACCGCGGTCCTCGTGGTCGGCGTCGGCGCGGTTCTGGTGGCCGCCGGCGTGCGCTGGCGGTACCTCCTGAGCGTCGCGGCCCTCTTGCCCGTGCTGGCGGCGATGCTCGTCCTCATCGAGCCCTACCGCCTCAATCGATTCCTGGCCTTCCTCGACCCGTGGGCGGATGCCGCGGACGGCGGTTTTCAAGCGACGCAGTCGCTGATCTCGGTGGCCTCGGGCCACCTGTTTGGGGTGGGGCTGGGGGAGTCGGTACAGAAGACCGGATACCTGCCGGAGGCGACCACGGACATGATCGCCAGCATCATCGGCGAAGAGCTCGGTCTGTTCGGCCTCTGCCTCCTCATCGGGCTCTACGTCCTGTTCACGTGGGCGGGCCTGCGCATCGCCCTGGAGTGTCGCGAGCCCTTCGGGAGACTGGTCGCGGTGGGGGTCACCACGGGTATCGCGGTGCAGGCGGTCCTGAACATCGCCGCGGCGCTTGGCCTGCTGCCAATCCTCGGCGTTCCGTTGCCGCTGGTATCTTGCGGCGGTACGAGCTTGTTGGCCGTACTGGCGAGCGTGGGTGTCTTGCTGAACATAGCAACCAATCGGAGGAGTTTCATCGTTGCCACCCCTGAACGGCGCAAACGTGCTCATAGCAGCCGGGGGCACGGGCGGCCACATGGCGCCCGCTCTGGCGGTCGCTGAAGAGCTGGCTGCTCGCGGCGCGCGAGTCAGCTTCGTCACGACGCCCTCGCAGTTCGCCCGCCTCCAGGGTACCTGGGAGGCGGACGCGCTGGAGATGCGCGGCTTCGAGCGGCGGCTCCTGGCGCGCGCCAATCTGCGGACCTTGTTCCTTCTGGCGGCGGCGGCTCCGCGTACCTGGCGGATCCTCAGCCGCCGCCAGCCGCACTGCGTAGTCGGCGCCGGCGGGTATTTGAGCGGGCCCGTGGTGTTGCTCGGCGCACTGCGCGGCATTCCGGGCGTGGCGCTCGAGGCCGACGCCCATCTGGGCGTCACCAATCGCCTCCTCAAGCCGTTCGTGCGCCGCCTCTGCCTCAGCTTTCCCATCGCCGGCCTGGAATCGGAGAAGTTCGTGGTCACGGGACGGCCGCTCTCGCGGCGCCAACTCGAGGCCAGCCGCGAAGCCGGCCTGGCCTCCTTTGGGCTCATCCCCGTGTTGCCCGTAGTCCTGGTGTTCGGCGGCAGCCAAGGGGCGCAGAGCATCAACCGTGCCTGTCTGGACGCCTTCGCCACTCGCGATCTCGCCTTCCAGGTCATCCACGTATGTGGAGAACGGAACTACCAAGAGGTACGGGCCGAGGTCGAACGCCGTGGCGCGCCGGTTGAGCGCTACCGCCTGCTTGCCTACACTGACCATCTGGCCGATGCCATGGCGGCGGCCGACCTGGTGGTCGGCCGCTCGGGCGGTTCTCTGGCCGAGATCGCCGCGCTCGGCCGCCCGGCCATCCTGGTGCCGTATCCGTATGCCACCGCCGACCACCAGCGGAAGAACGCGCAGTGGGCAGAACAGGGCGGGGCGGCACTAGTGGTGGACGACGCCGCGCTGAACGCAGATCTCCTCGGCCGGCTCGTCCACGGACTGCTCGCCGATCCCTCACGGCTCCGGGCGATGGCCGCCGCGAGCAGGCAGTTGGGCCGACCACAGGCCACGGTACAGGTGGTCGACGAGATCGAACGTCTTGTGAAGGAGCGCGGGTGAGCGAACGACGGCACACCATCCCTCAGCCGGTGCATTTCATAGGGATCGGCGGGGCCGGCATGAGCGCCATCGCCCTGGTGCTCGCGCGCCTCGGCGTCAAGGTGACAGGGTCGGATCTCAAGTCGAGCCGGTATACGCGACTGATCGAGGCCGACGGCGTCGCTGTTACCATCGGACACGCCGAGGACAACCTCGGCGCGGCGGCGCTGGTGGTCATCTCCTCCGCTATTCCAGAATCGAACCCCGAGCTCGCGGAGGCGCGTCGCCGCGGGCTGCCCGTGCTGCAGCGCGCCGAGATGCTGGCGCGGGTCATGGCGATGCGGCGTGGTATCGCCGTGGCGGGCACGCACGGCAAGACCACGACCTCGTCGATGATCGCCCATGCTCTGCATGAGTGCGGCAGGGCGCCGACGTTCCTCATCGGCGGCGAGGTCAACGACATTGGGTCCAACGCGGGGGTCGGGGACGGCGACTGGCTGGTCGCCGAGGCCGACGAGAGCGATGGGAGCCTGCTGTTCCTGCGTCCCGAGATCGGCGTGGTCACCAATGTGGAACTCGACCACCACGCGCACTACAGCTGCCTCCAGGGGGTCAAGGACGTGTTCCAGCGCTTCGCCCGGCTGCTGCCGCCGACGGGCCTCCTCGTGCTGGTCGCCGGCAGCGGGGGAGAGTATCTGGCGGCGGAGACGCCCGCCAAGGCCGTCCTGTGCGCGCTCGCCGGCACGGCTGGCTCCCCGGCGGGGG
Organism: Thermoleophilia bacterium; assembly: GCA_040772045.1. GTDB lineage: Bacteria > Actinomycetota > Thermoleophilia > UBA2241 > UBA2241 > JAXGYV01. Next base: position 103,083 of record JAXGYV010000002.1, on the reverse strand, counting down.
GCGCCTCCTATGTGGCTGCCGTGGAGCGGATGGATTCCGGTGGCAGCCGTTTCACCGTGCTGCGCGATGGTGAGGCGGTCACATCGGTCGAGCTGCGGGTGCCGGGCGAACACAACGTGCTCAACGCGCTCTGCGCGCTGGCCGTGCTGGAGCGTGCCGGTGTGCCGCTCGCCGAGGCCGCGCCCTGCCTTGGTGGGTTCAGCGGCGCCGCCCGCCGCTTTCAGGAGGTCGGTCGGCATAGCGGCGTGGTCGTGGTGGACGATTACGCGCACCATCCCAGTGAGTTGGTCGCCACGATTCGCGCGGCTCGCCTCGGCGATCACCATCGGGTGATCGCCGTGTTTCAGCCGCATCTGTACTCGCGTACGCGGTACCTGCAGCGCGAGTTCGGCCGTGCGCTCACACTCGCCGACGAAGCGGTGGTTACCGACATCTTCGCCTCTCGCGAGGAGCCGGAGCCTGGGGTGACAGGCAAGCTGGTGGTCGACGCCTATCTTGCCGAACGTCCGAGTGGACCCGTGGCGTATCTGCCACGCCTCGCCGACGTGGTGCGGTACCTGCAGGGGCGGGTCGCTCCAGGCGATATGGTGCTCACGCTTGGGGCCGGCGATGTGTTCCATGCCGGCGAGGAGTTGCTGGCGGCGCTGAAGAAGCGCCAAGGAGACCTCGCACGGCACGGCGAATAGCCTCTGTACACCGGGTCTTCTGGCCTTCGACTCCGGTGCTGCGCCACTCGACACGGCCGAGGGGAGGGAACGCCGACCGATGAGAGCACGAAGAGCCGGCCGGCGTGGCTTCCGGCGTTCACGCTTGCTGATCTCGCTCGCCCTCACGGCGGCGTTTCTAGCGGTGCCCGGCTCCATCTACGCCTGGGGAAGCCGCGCGTCCGCTTTTCAGATTCGTCACATCCGCGTCGAGGGCGCGGAACGCGTGTCCGCGCAGCGTTCCGTGAAGCTCTTGCGGCAGGCGTTCCTGAGTCACAACCTGTTCACGGTGCGCAGCGCGGAGGTGGAACGCGTTCTGCAGCCACTGGTCTTCCTCGCCTCGGTGGAGGTGGATCGGGACTTCCCCTCGACCCTGGTGGTGCACCTCACGGAGCACACACCGGCCTTGTACGTTCTCTCCACGGGCAGCTGGTACCTCGTCTCGGACGAGGGGAGGGTACTGGCCGCCATCGGCAGGGAACGTCGCAAGGTGGCTGTCGCTCTGCGCGGCGGCCCTCCGAAGGCCGCTCTGCGGCTGCCGTTCACCGCCACCGCCGGCAGCCTGCGGCCGCGCACTGATACCACCGATACGGCCGTGCGCGACGCGCTCGCGGTGCTCCGCACGGCCTCTCCGCGGCTGCGGCAGCAGCTTGTACTGGTGCGTTCCACGGCGAAGGGCCTGCGGCTGCGCACGCGCGCCGGGGCGGTGGTGGAGCTCGGCTCGAGGGACGAGCTGTCCGCCAAGTGTGCCGCGGTGGAGGCGGTCCTGAGCTTCTACGAACGGCGGCGCATCCGGGTCACGTACATCGATGCGGTGGTGCCCGATCGTCCCGTGGCGCGGCCGGATGTGTAAGCCGCCATGTGGGCGCGGTGTACGGGTGTTTGACACCCACTCGAGCGGGCTCTATGCTTGCGTAGAGAGGTCTCAAGCAGTGATTGAGGGTTCCGCGGCAGTAAAACAGCCGCACAACGACGAAAAAGAAGTTCACTAACTGGTGGACGATAGTGCCGAGATCCTGAGCCGCCGCAGCAGCGGAGCATCCGGCGACGAGCCTCGACCCTGACAGGAGGGTTGTCATAATGATGGACGCCTCGACGAACTACCTGGCCGTGATCAAGGTGGTCGGCGTGGGCGGTGGCGGCACCAACGCCGTGAACCGCATGGTCGATGCCGGCTTGCGCGGGGTCGAGTTCATCGCCGTCAACACCGATGCGCAGGCGCTGCAGATGTGCGATGCGGACGTCAAGATCCACATCGGCAGCAAGATCACCCGCGGTTTGGGGGCTGGCGCCAACCCAACGATCGGTTACCAGGCCGCGGTGGAGAGCAAAGACGAGCTGCGCGACGCCCTCAAGGGTGCCGACATGGTCTTCGTCACTGCCGGCAAGGGTGGCGGAACGGGTACCGGCGCCGCTCCGGTCATCGCGGAGTTAGCGCGTGAGCTGGGTGCCCTCACGGTCGGTGTGGTCACGCGGCCCTTCGCCTTCGAGGGGAAGCGGCGCGCCAGCCAGGCCGAGGCGGGCATCCGCGCGCTCGGCGACAAGGTCGATACGCTCATCATCATCCCCAACGATCGCTTGCTGCAGGTTGTCGAGCGCCGCACGTCCATCATCGATGCGTTCAAGGTAGCCGACGACGTGCTGCGCCAGGGTGTACAGGGGATCACCGACCTCATCACGGTTCCGGGGCTCATCAACCTCGACTTCGCCGATGTGCGCACCATCATGAAAGAGGCGGGCTCCGCCCTCATGGGCATCGGCGTGGCCAGCGGCGAGAGCCGCGCGGTGGAGGCCGCGCGGGCGGCCATCAGCTCGCCACTGCTGGAGGCCGGCATCGAGGGCGCCCATGGTATCTTGCTCAACATCACCGGCGGGAGCGACCTGGGCTTGTTCGAGATTAACGAGGCGGCCGAGATCATCTCCAGCGCCGCGGACGCGGAGTGCAACATCATCTTCGGCGCCGTCATCGACAGCGCTCTGGGCGACGAAGTCCGGGTGACGGTGATCGCCACCGGCTTCGACGCCGAGGCGGCGGCCCAAATGCCGGCGCCAGCCGAGCGTGCCGAGCAGCCCGCGCCGGCCGACGAGGCGCCGCTCTTCGGCGCGCAAGAGAAACCCTCGTTCGAAGTGAGCGAGGATGTTCTCGACATCCCGAGTTTCCTGAAAGACAGGTGAGCCAGGCCCGCCGCTGGGGTTCGGCTCAGCGCGGATTGCACGCCTCGCCTCCCGTCCCGTATGCTCTGCCGACTGCGGGCTCGCCGGACGGCGGCCCGGTGTGGAAGCCAAACGCGACGCAGGGCCAGGCTTTGTATCCATGAAGCAGCAGAACATACACGTGCTCGTCCTCGCCGTGGTGCTCGCCCTCGTCGGCGTGGCCATCTACCTGATCTATCCCCCGGGCGAAAAGACGCGCCTGGGGCTCGATCTGCAGGGCGGTCTGGAGGTGGTGTTCCAGGCCAAGACTAGCGCCGGCAAGATGCCCTCCTCGGATCAAATGCAGAAGGCCATCGGCATCATGGACCGGCGCGTTAACGGCCTGGGCGTTACGGAGTCGCAGGTGCAGCGGCAGGGCACCGACCAAATCGCCGTCGCCCTGCCCGGTGTAAAGGATGCGGAAGACGCGCTGCAGACCATCGGCAAGACCGCGCAGCTCGAGTTCTACGACGACTCCCAAACGCGTATCGCCGGGCCAGAGGCGAGCAAGCAGAAGCTGCTCGATGTCGCGGCGGGCGATCTCTCCAAGGAAGACCTGGAGCTCCTCAAGAAGGATGAGTACGTCGCCGCCTACCGCATTGTGGAGGCGCCGCCGGGCGTCTTCGGCAGTAACACCGAGACGCTGTATTTTCTGTACAAGCACGAGCCGGCCATGGTGGGCGACGCCATCGACAGCGCACGGCAAGGCTTCGACCAGCAAGGGCGCCCCAACGTGCTCATCGATTTCACTGGTCAAGGTGGCAAGAAATTCGAGGAAGTCACGCGTGCTCTGGCCATTCGCGGCGCGCTGCAGCAGCAGAGCCAGTCCTTCGCCATCGTCCTCGACAACGTCATGGAATCCGATCCCATCGTCGACTACGCCGAGAACCCGCAGGGTATCTCGGGGGGCAAAGCGGAGATCACCGGTACGTTCACGCTCCAGGAGGCCAAGAACCTGGCGCTGGTACTGAATACGGGTGCCCTCCCGGTGACCCTGGAGCCGATCCAGAAGCAGCAGGTATCGGCGACGCTGGGCAAAGACTCACTGCGCCAGGCCCTCATCGCCGGCATGGTCGGCTTGGGCCTCGTGCTCATCTTCATGGTCGCCGTGTACCGCTTCCTCGGCCTCATCGCCGACCTCGCCCTCGTCATCTACGGCATCCTGCTCTGGGGGGTCTTCAATGCGGTGCCGGTTACGCTGACGCTCCCCGGCATCGCCGGCATGATCCTCACCATCGGCGTGGCGGTCGACGCCAACATCGTGGTGTTCGAGCGCATCAAGGAAGAGGTGCGCTACGGCAAGAGCGTGCGCTCGGCCGTCAGCTCGGGGTACAGTCGCGGCTTTCGAACCATCCTGGACGCCAACATCCTCATCCTGCTCACGGCGCTGGTCCTGTTCTACTTCGCTACGTCGCAGCCCAAGGGCTTCGCCCTCACCCTCATGATCGGCGTGGTGGTCAGCATGTTCACGGCCATCCTCGCCACGCGTGCCATGCTCGGCATCCTGAGCCGCTTCGCGTTCTTCAATCGAGGAGGGCTCATGGGCGTGCGTCTTGGCGACGGAGTCCTCGAGGCGCTAGGTGAGGAGGAACAGGGAAGCGCCGCCGCTTCACGGCGCGGCCGGCGTCCCGCCGCGCGGAACGCGCGTCCCGCCGCCGACACCGCAATCGCCGGCGACGGGAAGGGCGCTGCCGAGGAGGCCGCGGCCGGACGGACCAAAGCCGCGGCCGAGACGCCGCCGCGGCGTCCGCAGCAGCAGCGCGCCTCCGCCGCGCGGCGCGGCTCCACCAAGAAGCGCAAGAAGCGTAGGTAAATGCTCATGCAGCGATTCCGCTGGTTGTTCACGTTCGACTATATGGGCCATAAGAAGTGGTACTTCGCCATCAGCGCGTTGGTCATCGGCGCCGGTTTACTCAGCATGTTCATACGCGGTGGCGGTAACCCGATCGACGGCATCCAGTATGGGCTGGAGTTTCGAACGGGCACGAGTGTGAGCGTTGAGTTCTCGCAGCCGGTGACCATGGCGGACGTACGGACGGTCGTCGAGGAACAGGGCATCCGCAACCCGGTGATCCAAGAGAGCCGCGATGCGGCGGGCGAGCGGTTCTCCTATCAGATCCAGACGGATACGCTCACGCCGCGGCAAGAGGCCGCGCTGAAGGCCGCGCTCCACGAAGAGTTCATCATCGCCGACGGCGGCAGCGCCTACGCATCGGAGAGTGTCGGCGCCACCTTTGGGCGAGACGTTATCACCGCATCGTACAAGGCCGTCGCTCTGGCGCTGGTGCTCATCCTCATCTACGTCACGATCCGCTTCGAGTGGAAGTACGCCATCGGCGCGCTCGCCGCGCTCGGTCACGATCTCCTGGTCGTGATCGGCGTGTACTCGCTGGTGGGGCGCGAGCTCACCACGGGGAGTGTAGCCGCCATTCTCACTATCCTCGGCTACTCTCTCTACGACAACGTCATCGTGTTCGATCGCATCCGCGAGAACACCCCCCGCATGCGCTCTGTGCGCTACGGCAACATGGTGAACCGCTCTGTCGCCGAGACCATCGTGCGCTCCATCAATACGAGTCTCATCACGCTTGTGCCGGTCCTCTGCCTCCTGATCTTCGGCGGAGATACGCTCAAAGACTTCGCCTTCGCACTGACTGTGGGCATCGTCTCTGGCGCGTACTCCACCATCTGCGTCGCCAGTCCCGTAGCTACGGTGCTCAAGGAACGCGAGCCCCAATACCGTAAGCTCGCCGCTCGCGCTGATGCCGTCAAAGGCTCCTAGACCCTCAAGCTTTTCGTAGAGTTCTCAAGTAATGGATGAGGGTGGTCGAGATTGGCCGCTGGTTCTCCCCTCCGTAGCAGGGCAAACGGGGGCTCCCCCAGCCTTTACATCTCCGCTGTGCTGTCCTAACGTGAAGTGCCGAGTGCACGGTTCCGAAGTCCTACAAACGTTCTATTCGAGAGGGGACAATGCCGAACGAACTGCTGCGGCGCGCAGCGGCGAGTGCCGCGCCGATCTCGTTGCGTCTCGAGAAGCATGCTGGCGCGGACGCTCTGCTCCTCTCGGGAGAACTGGACATGGATACGGTGCCGCTCATCGACCGCTTTCTCCGCCGCCGACTGGGGCCGTTCTTCCACCGTCGGAATCTCGTGCTGGATCTCGCCGGTGTTACGCTGGTCGACTCGAGTTTTGTGACGTACGTCATTCGGCTCAGCGAAGCCGTCCATAGGGCTGGCTTCGAGCTGCTGCTCACCCGCCCGGTCGGACACGTGCGGCGAGCGATCCGAGTGGTCGGCCTGGCGAACGTACTACCGGTATACGAATCGCTTGAGGAGGCTGTCGCCCTCGCCGCGGCGGGGCGGGTTCCGATGATCCCGCCGCCGTTTGCCTCGTCGTCCTGAGCGACACGGACGGTGACGTGACCGTGGGGTTGCTCGGCCCTCGTCGCCTTCGCTGAGGATCAGCTGGCCTCCGCGCGTTCCAGGCGCTCCTGCGCCCGGCGCGCGCGCGAGGTGCGCGCCTGGAAAGCTCGCATGCGGCAGGCGTCGGAGCAGTACTTGCGCGCGGGATTCGCCGTAACGAACTCGCGGCCACACGGCTCGTGGGCGCAGATGCGGGTCTCTGGCTCGCGACGCGAGCTTTCGTCTTGCGTCTTGCGCAGCGCCGCTCGCCAGAGGGCGGTGTGAACAGCGCAGGTAGGAGACGGGTTGTACACGGAGAGTTTCGTGGTGCAGCCGTCGTAGATGCAGACACGCCCGGGCGTGTAGGTCCGTATGCGGCCAGCTCGACCGACGACCCCGAGCACCTTGCGGCCGCGCAGGCCAGAGGCCGCGTGCAGCTCCGTCATGGTCCCTCCCCTATCGACGCCTTCAGGGCTTGTTCTCGTGACGCATGAATGCCGAAGATGCGGTCCAACCCGGTGATCTCGAAGATCCGGGTGATGTTCTCGTCAGTACAGACGATGTCCAGCCTGCCGTTCTTGGGTCGAACGCGTTTGGCTCCACTCACCAAGACGCCGAGGGCTGTGGAGTCGATGAAGGTGACGCGTGCCAAGTCGACGACGATGTTGGTGGCGCCGCCGTCTATGCCGCCCAGGAGAGCCTCCTTGAACTGCGGCGCGGAATAGATGTCTACCTCGCCCTCCAGGGCGACGATGGCGACGTCTGGCGTGGGTTTGGCGAGCTCCACGCGGAATTGCGGCCTTTCCTCCTGGGGCCTTTCCTCCATTGGTTCTTCCTTCCTGCCTGGCTCGCCTGGCCATGGTCGACGAGCACTCCCCCTGTGGGCACCTGCCTATATCTCCCGCCTCTGCCAGGATTCAAACGCTTCGCACCTCCGGGAGGGTGGTCGCGAGCGCCGCGGCCTTCTGGTAGCTTCAATCTTGATGGGACAATTTGGCATTCACGGCGCGGCCACGGCCGCGCCGCACTCCTTGCTGATCGGCGTCGACTTGGGGCGTGTGACCACGTCGCTGGCGGTTGTCGCCGTCCGCGATGACGAAGCGCGGCTCCTGGCCACGCGCGCCGAGCGGCACCTGGGAGACCCGCTGGCACCGTTCCTGCGCTTGTACCGTGAGTTGGGGGCGGAGGCTATCCGCGGAGTGGTGGCTACAGGAGTGCACGCCGAGCAGCTCGGTGATCCGGTCATCGCTGGGCTGCCGGAGGAGGTGGCCCAGGAGCAGGCCGCCGCGCTGCTCTGGCCAGAGCACGGGCCGCTCAACGTGGTGCGGCTGGGGGGCAGCGGGTTCAGCGTGCTGGCGCTCGACGGCTCCGGTAGCGTGGCGTTCGAGCGGAACGATCGCTGCTCAGCCGGGGCTGGAGAGAGCGTGGAACGTCTGTGCGCTCGGCTCGGACGATCGCTCGCCGAGGCCGTTGCGCTGGCGCGGGAGGCCGACGCCAGCACCAAGGTGACGGCGCGCTGCGCGGTGTTCGCCAAGAGCGAGCTGACCCACTTCGCCAACCAGGGCGAGCCCCACGGCCGGCTGTTCCGGGGCCAGTTCGAGAGCGTCGCGGCCAACGTGCACGGCCTCTACGACAAGCTCAAGGTCGAGGGGCCCGCGATGGCGATAGGCCATGGCGCTCTGATAGAGCCGATCGTGGAGGAGTTCGCGCGCCTGGCAGGAGGCGACGTGACGGTGCCGGCCGAGGCGGGCGTATTCGAGGCTATCGGTGCGGCGGTGTACGCCGTCACGGCTGGCGATTGGACGGCGGTCCACTGGCCGTCCGAGCCGGCGACGCTCGCGCAGCCGCCGCGGAGCCGGGTGCCGGCGCTCCAGCCGGCGGGAGATGGCCCGGGCGGGGTGGTCGTGCTGCGGGAGCCGGCCACGCAAGAAGACGACCTTGGCGTGGCCGTCCTTGGCCTGGATCTCGGCTCTACCGGATCCAAGGCGGCGCTGCTCGATGCCGGCAGCCTGCGCGTGCTCGCCGGAGTCTACCGGCGCACCGACGGGAACCCGGTGGAAGCCGCGAGCGCGCTGGTGCGCGAGCTGACCAGCTCTCATGCTCTCCCGGTGGTCGCGATCGGGCTCACGGGGTCTGGGCGCGCGGCGGCGGCCACCGTAGTGCGCGCCGCCTATCCCGAGCTTGACGATCGTCTGTGTGTGCAGAATGAGATCGTGGCGCACGCCGCCGCCGCCGCCCGCTACGATCCCGAGGAAGGTCGCAGCCTCTCGATCGTGGAGATTGGGGGGCAGGACGCTAAGTTCATCAACGTTCGCCACGGACGCGTAGTAGACGCGGACATGAATCGTGTGTGCAGCGCGGGCACGGGCTCCTTCCTGGAGGAGCAGGCCGAGGCTCTGGGGGTGGCCGACATCGCGGAGTTCGGTGCTCTGGCCGCTCGTTCGCGGCGGCCGCCGGACCTCGGTCAGACTTGCACCGTCTTCGTGGCCGACGTGGCCGCCGAGGCGATGACGCAGGGGTACTCACGCGACGATGTGTTCGCCGGCCTGCAGTACTCGGTCGTCCGGAACTACCGCAGCCGGGTGATGGGCCAGCGCCGGTTCTTGGAGCGCGTGGTCTTCCAGGGGAAGCCGGCCAGCAACGTCTCGCTCGCGCGGACGCTGGCCGCCTGCACGGGACGCACGGTGCTGGTGCCACCGGACCCCGGGGCCATGGGCGCCATCGGCATCGGCATTTTGGTTGCGCGCCAGGCCGTCCTGGACGCAGCCACGCCGCCGGTCGATCTGGGCCGGTTCCTCGAGGCGACCGTGACGCGTCGCCGCGAGTTTCGCTGCCGGGACAGGGAGTGCGGCAATCTCTGCCGCATTGAGTCGGCCACGGTGCTGGTAGCTGGGGAAGAACGGGTAGTCCTCAGTGGCGGTACGTGTCCCAAATACGACGCGACCGGCGGCGTGCGCAAGCTGCCCAAGGGCGCGCCGGCTCCGTTCCGCGAGCGGGACGAGCTGCTCGCGGGGCTGTTCGCCGACGACGAGGACGGCGAGGGTCCGGTCGTGGGTATCCCCTTCATCCACTATCTGATCGATGCGGCGCCGTTCTTCTCGGCCCTCTTCCGCGGTTTGGGAGCCCGCGTCCGCCTGGTGCGGCCGGGGCGCGAGGCGCTGGCGGTGGGCGACCGGCGCTGCGCCGCTCCAGGGGCCTGCGCCGCGGTTAAAGTGGCTCACGGGGTGAGCACGGAGGGCCTCGACTTCCTCTTTCTCCCGAAGTTCGTCAACGTCCCGTATCCCGGTGCGGGGTGCGGAGCCAGTACCTGCCCGATGGCGCAGGGGTCGCCCGAGATGATCGAGTCTGCCCTGCGGACAGAGGGCGACCCCGTATGCGTGCTGCGGCCGGTGCTGTTCATGGCCGGCGGCGCGCCGTGGTCGTCGCGGGCGCTTGCCACCGAGCTGGCGGAAGGAGTCGCCGCGCTGCGCGGCGTCCGCGGCGGCTTCAAACCACGACCGTTCGCGGCGGCCTTCGAGCGCGCGGTGGAGGCGCAGCGCGCGTTCGAGGCGGGTCTGGCGGCCATCGGCGAGCGCGCGTTCGCAGCCGCCGAGGAGTTCGACGTGCCGGCGATCGTCGTGGCCGGTGAGACACACGTCATCCACGATGCGCTCTTGAACCCGGGCATCCACGACCTGATCGCCGCCAACGGTGCCCTGCCGGTGCCGCTGGACTGCGTGCCGGTGCCCGACGACCTGCCGCCGCTGGCGCGCGTCCACTGGGCCACTGCCGGCCGCGTTCTGCGCGCCGTCGCCGCGGCGGCACGCCGTCTGGGAATGAGCTTTCCGCTGCTCATGGGAGCCTATGGCTGTGGTCCAAACTCCTTCATCGAGCATCTGTTCAACGATCTGCTGGAGGGGTATCCGCACGCGGTGCTGGAGACCGATGGGCATGGGGGTACGGCGGGCTACGTGACGCGTGTGCAGGCCTTCTTACACGCGGTACACGGGTACCGGACAGACCTCAAGGCGCGGGGAGGAGCCGACGCCGTGGTCCCTGAGAGGCGGCTCGAGCGGTACGACCGGCCGATTCCGCACAGCTTCGCGTCTACCGGCAGTGGCCGGGTGTACTTCGGCAATGTCGGCGGCAGCGTGGGCCGCCAGGTGGCTGCCGCCATGCGGGGAGGGGGCATCGAGACGGTCTTCGTGGGGCCCAGCGACGAAGAGGCGCTGCGCTGTGGACAGGCGGAGTGTTCGGGCAAGGAGTGCCTGCCGTACCAGCTTCTGTGGGGCTCGCTCGTGCGGTTCCTGGAGTCGGGCGGGCTGGCGCCGGGCGAGCGCGCGGTGCTCATGAGCGTCGGCAACGGGTTCCGTTCCTGCCGGGCCAACATGTTTCCGCTCACGCAGCAGATCGCGCTCGAGCGCAGGGGTCTCGGCGACCGCCTCGCGGTGGCCGATCTGAGTCTGCTGACCGACAGCCTCGTGCTCACCCCGGTGGTATGGGCGGGGCTGGTGGCCAACGATCTGCTCCTCATGGTGCGCTTCTACAACCGCGCCACCGAGGCGCGGGCGGGTTCCTGCGACGAGCTGTTCGCGCATTGGAGCGACGAGCTGGAGCACACGCTGGAACAGCGCGACGGGCGGCCCGGCGGCGCGGCGGCCGCCGTGGCGCGCACGCTGCGTCGTGTGGAGCGGGTGGTGACCGCCGCCGCGGCCGACTTCGCCGCGCTGCCGCGGCGGCCGGACGCCGCGGCCGTCCGCGACGTCTTCCTCTGCGGCGACATTTACTTGCGCGTCGACGAATGGGGGAACGACGGTCTGCAGCATCGCTTGGCCGAGCTCGGTTTGCGGCCGGTGATCGAGCCGTACTCGGGTTTCTTCGAGCTGTTAGCCCTGCGCGAGGTGCAGGAGCGATCGGCGCTCAGCAGCTTGGGCGCCAAGCGTCGCCTGACGCTGGCCGCCATGCGGCGTATCGCGGCGCGCCTGATCGCGGCGGTGCAGGCCGCCCAGCCCTGGGTGTTCTGGAACGACATCCGCGAGGTCGAGGCCGAGAGCCGGCGGATATTCGACGGCTTCCCCTTCGGCGAGACCATCCCCACCGTCGGCGGCGCCTTGCTGACGACGGCACGCGATCTGGTAGATGGTGTGGTGGTGGTGGCTCCGCGCGGGTGCGGGCCGGCGCTGATCTCCGAGGCGCAGCTGCGGCGGCGGGCCGACTTCCCATTGCTGTTCGTGTACAACGACGGCGACCCGGTAGATCAGGCGCGCTTGGCCGGCTTCGCGTGGCGGCTGCGCGCACGCGCGCCGCGGGTTGGTGCGTCGCCCGCGCCGGGCGGGCAGAGGTGACCGCTGCCTAGGGGGCTGTTGGGAGCAGCGACTCGTGTGCGTCGGCGCCGCGCACCGCATACCCGACGATCATGCGGTCGGTGATCCACTCGACGGGAGCGTGATCGTCGGTCCACGCTGTATGTCCCGCGTACACCCGGCGGAGGTTGGCGGCGAACAGTTTGGTCAGTGGCGCGAGGTCGCCGGAGGCGCTCCGCAGCCGGCGACGGAGCGTCGTCAGCTCTGCGGGGTTCCGCAAGCCCACCACGAGTTGGTTGAAGCGCAGCGCCTGCCAGGTCACCACGAGAGGGAACTCCCGAGCTAGAGTACTGGCCACCGCATCGGCAAGGCGCGTGTCGCCCGGCAGGGTGGTCACGTTGAGCGCCACTGCCCCATCCTCCGTGAGACGGTCGCGGACCTCGCGGAAGAACTCCCGCGTGGTGAGGTAGAACGGTACGTAAGGCTGCCGGTAGGCATCGATCATCACGAGGTCGTAGCGAGTCTTCGCGGAGCGCAGAAAGGGCCGCGCATCGGCGGTGATCACACGGAGCCGCGGGTTGTCGGCCAACCCGAGATACCCACGGGCCATCGCGCTGACCTCGCCGTCGAGCTCCACGCCATCGATGCGAGTGGCGGGGAAGTAGGTCCCGTAGGCGCGCGCCGTGGTCCCGCCGGCGTTGCCGAGCATGGTGACTCGCGTCGGCGTGTACCCGATGAGGGCCGGCAGGGTGAGGAACATGTCCCACTCGCCTCCCGTGAGCACTGCGTCCGCACGCCACTGGGAGTGGATAGCCCGGCCCTCGTTGAGGTAGAGGGAGCGGGTTTCTCCGGACTGAACGATCTGAATGAACTGGTACCGCGACTCACGCTCGGCTAGCAGGCCTGCGCGTGCTTTCACGGTCCCTGCCGGTAAGGCCAGGATGGTGGCCAGCAAGACGCCAATAGCTGTCCAGCGCCGACCGAGGAGGAGGGAGGCGGCCAGGCCGAGCAGCACTGCCGCTCCGAGGAGGGTGCGCCGGGTACCCACGAGCGGGATAGTGACGAGGGCGGGGAGAAAGGTTCCAAGCAGGCTCCCCGCCGTCGAGAGGGCGAAGACGCGGCCGGCTACGCTGCCGGCGTCCGCGACGTTCTCCACCGCCAGGCGGATCGCGAACGGTGTGACGGTGCCGAGCAGCAGGACCGGCGGGACGAAGAGCAGCGCCGAGGCGGCTAGCGAACCGATGATGGCTCCCGAATGGACCTGGTCCAAGGCTTGGACCGAGAGATCCAGGAACGGGCGTGCCGCGAAGGGGATGGCTGCGACCGCCAGTGCCGAGCTGAGCACGAGCCATCCGAGCAGACGATGGCTCGGGCGGCGGTCGGCGATTCGTCCTCCGAGCCAGTAGCCAAGCGAGAGCGACGCCAGCACGAGTCCGATGATGTTGGCCCACACGATGGTCGACGAACCGAAGTACGGAGCCAGCAGGCGAGAGGCGCACATCTCCACCGTCATGGAGCCGATTCCGGCCAGGAACACGAGACACAACAGCGGACGCTTGCTCGCTGTGGTGGGGCCGACGCGAGGGTGCGGAGTCATCTACCTGGAGAGTGCGGGGTCATCTATCTGTGAGAGTACAGGGTCATCTGGCCTCGCGGAGACGGCGGTACGGTGTGGTACCCTGAAAGGGAAGAAGATGGTGGAGGTAACCGGGCTCGAACCGGTGACCTTTTGGCTGCCAGCCAAACGCTCTCCCAACTGAGCTATACCCCCACCGAGGGGGACCGGCGACGACCGCCGGCGAGACAGGGAGTATACCCAGCGAAGGGAGTGCGGGCAACACGCTGGCAGGTGTGCCACGGCGCTGAAGCTCCGTGGATGAAGAGAGCGGAACACGCGGATGTCGGCAGTATCCCAGGTGAGATCTTTGGTCGGCGGTCGTCGGCGTAGCCAAGTCCTGGTGCTCCTCGCGCGCCTGTTCGCCGTGGCGTTGCTCGTCACGGCGGCGGTCGGCCTGTTCGGCTCGGCGGCATACCAGACGCCGGCCGGCGAGGTGCGCTATCGCCTCGCCCTGGCATGGCCGGGGGGTGGGGTGGTGCTGCCCCTAGGACCGGCGGGAGAGGTACGTCTGCAGGTGCACCGAGCACCGCTCGATGTGCGCGCGGAGTTCATGCTGGACCCCGCCGGCGCGCTCCCTGGGGTGCTCGAGGCACGCGAGCTCCTGGACGGCCTGCCCGAGGCGCGTGCGGATGCGGAGGCGGCGTTCGACAGCTTCGCCTGGAGCCGTATCCCTTGGCTGGCGCTCCTCGGAGTGAGCGCTGGGCTGCTCGTCACGCCGTTCGCTCGGGGGCGGCGGTTACGGCGGGGCATCATCGGCGCGTTCGTGGGGCTCGCCGGTTTGGCGGTGCTGGTGGGCGGCCTGGTGGGCACTACGCTGCTCACGCTGGACCGGTCGCCAGCCGTTACGTACCGCGGGCTCGCCAGCAACCTCCCGCGCGCCGTGACCCTGCTGCGCACGGTGCTGGAGGAGAACGCCAGCGGCGCGAGCACCATCCGCGACTACCTGCAAGGCCTGCAATCGGTGGCCAGCCAGTTCGCGGATATGACCGCCGCGCCGCGTGCCAATGGAGTGGTGCGGCTGCTGGTGGTGGGCGACATCCACGACAATATCGTCGGCATGCGCATCGCGTCGACGTTGGCGACCAGCTCCACGGTGGCTGTGGATGGAGTGGTGCTCGTCGGCGACCTCACTCACCGCGGCACGAGCCTGGAAGCGAACCTGTTTACGCGATTCTTCGACCCAGGTGAGACGCCGGTGTTCGTGGTGGGCGGCAATCACGAGGACGCGGGGGCCATGGAGCGATGGCGCGCGGCCGGCTACCGGGTGCTCGATGGCGATGCGGCGGACGTCGGCAATCTCACCCTCTTCGGTGTCACCGATCCTCTGGCCAACTCGCCCGCGGCCTCGCCAGACGCGGAACTGCTGGAGTCGGCCGCGGCCGTCGCGCTCGAGCGCTGGCAGTCACAAGACGAGTATCCGGAGATCCTCGTGGTGCACGACATCCGCCAGGCGCGCGCGGTGATGGAGTGGACGGAGGAGCAGCAGCCGCTGGTGGTGTTCTACGGTCACGATCACGTGGCGGCGGTACGGCAAGAGGGGGCGATAACGCTGGTCGGCTCTGGGACGGGGGGCGCGTCGGGCTACGAGAGCGTTGGTCGTGACCCCAACACGGCCTACACTTTTCAGCTCGTCGAGTTCTCTCAGGATCCGGATCCCGTAGTGCTCTCGGTGACCACGCTGCGCTACACGGGGTTGGACGGCAGGTCGACGGCGGAGTATATCCCGCTGGTCCCCTGAGCTCCGCTTGCCCTCGGAGTCCGACTCGCTCTCCGCGCCGCGTTCGTCCCCCGTGGAACTCTCGGCTTCCCTCCGAGAAGGCTCTCGCGGGGGCGGGAGCGACGGCGCGAGCCGTATACTACGTACTCTGGCTCACGCCCAAGCGTGGGCGGGTTGTCCCGGGCGCCGGGCGGTAGCCTTAGAGTCCGCGGGAGTTGGCAGAGGGAGCAGGATGGATCGTCGCTATGACCCCCAGGGGATAGAGGGACGCTGGCAGCGCGCGTGGCGCGAGAACCACGCGTATCGCACGCCCGACATGTCGGACAAGCCCAAGTTCTACTGCCTCGACTTCTTCCCGTACCCCTCTGGCGACGGCCTCTCCGTTGGCCACTGCCGCAACTACGTGCCCACCGACGCCATCTCGCGCTACAAGCGCATGAACGGCTTCAACGTTCTGCACCCCATGGGGTGGGACGCGTTCGGCCTGCCGGCCGAGAACTACGCGCTCAAGATGGGCGTGCATCCGCGCGAGACCACGCAGCGTAACATCGAGACCTACAAGCGGCAGATGGACCTCATCGGCCTGTCCTACGACTGGAGCCGCGAGATCAGCTCGATCGACCCCGACTACTATCGCTGGACGCAGTGGTGGTTCCTGCTGCTGTACGAGCGTGGACTGGCCTATCGGGCCACGGGGCAGCAGTGGTGGTGCCCGAGCTGCAAGACCATCCTGGCGAACGAGCAGGTCGAGCAGGGCCGGTGCTGGCGCTGCGGCAGCGACGTCAGCAAGGTCGACCTGGAACAGTGGTACTTCCGCATCACCGAGTATGCGCAACGGCTGCTCGACGACCTGGCGACCATCGACTGGCCCGAGAAGATCAAGCTCATGCAGACCAACTGGATCGGACGCAGCGAGGGCGCCGAGGTCGACTTTAAGCTGGCGGGTCGTGACGATGTCCTGACGGTCTTCACGACCCGCCCCGACACGCTCTTCGGCGCCACTTACATGGTGCTGGCGCCGGAGCATCCGCTGGTGGAAGAGCTTACGGCGCCGGAGCAGGCCGCCGTGGTGCGCGCCTACCAGGCGCAGGCGCGGCGGCAGAGCGAGATCGAGCGTCTCTCCACCGAGAAGGAGAAGACGGGCGTGTTCATCGGCGCCTACGCCGAGAACCCGGTCAACGGGGCGCCGGTCCCCATCTGGATCAGCGACTACGTGCTCATGGGCTACGGCACCGGCGCTATCATGGCGGTTCCCGCCCACGACGAGCGCGACTTCGCCTTCGCCACCAAGTTCGCGCTGCCGATCGTCGAGGTCATCGCGCCGCCCACCGGGGCGCAGGGCACGCTGACGGAGGCGTACACCGGCGACGGTTTCATGGTGAACTCCGGCCGCTTCGACGGGCTGGCAGCGCCCGACGAGGCCTTCGCGGCCATCGTCGACTGGCTCGGCGAGCGCGGAGCGGCGCGTCGCAAGATCAACTTCAAGCTGCGCGATTGGCTGATCAGCCGCCAGCGGTACTGGGGTGCTCCTATCCCTATCGTCTACTGCGAGACGTGCGGCACCGTCCCCGTGCCGCTCGAACAACTGCCGGTGCTGCTCCCGGCGATCGACGACTACCAGCCCACCGGCGACGGCAAGAGCCCGCTGGCCAAGGCGCACGACTGGGTTGCCACCACCTGCCCGAAGTGTGGTGGCCCGGCGCGGCGCGAGACGGACACCATGGATACGTTCGCCTGCTCGAGCTGGTACCACTTCCGCTATCCCGCGCCGCGCTACGGCGAGGGGCCCTTCGACCCACGCGCGGTGGAGTACTGGCTGCCCGTCGACATGTACGTTGGCGGCGCCGAGCATGCCGTGATGCACCTGCTGTACGCACGCTTCTTCTGCAAGGTGGCCCAGGACGCCGGCTACGTGAGCTTTGGCGAGCCGTACGCGGCACTGCGTAACCAGGGCATGATCCAGGCCGAGGACGGCCAGAAGATGAGCAAGTCCAAGGGCAATGTGGTGACGCCCGACAGCGTGGTGGAACGGTACGGAGCGGACAGCCTGCGGGTATACGAGCTGTTCATCGCGCCGTTCGAGCAGTCGGTGGCCTGGAGCGACCGCGGCGTGCAGGGCTGCTTCCGCTTCCTCAGTCGCTACTTGAATCTGGCGCTCGACGTGCGCGAGGCGGGCGAGTGGCTGGCCGATCGAGAGGGAGAGGCGCGTGGGCGGAGCCTCACGCGCGCTCTGCACAAGACCATTCGCAAGGTCACCGCGGACATGGAGACCTTCCGCTTCAACACCGCCGTCTCGGCGCTCATGGAGCTGCAGAACGAGGCGTTGGTGGTATGGGCGGAGGCCAAGGCGGCGCTGTCCTCCGACGCCTGGCGCGCGCTGGTACGCGACTTCACACTGCTGCTAGCGCCGATGGCGCCGCACGTGGCCGCGGAGGTCTGGCACCAGTTCGCCTTCGACGGCTCGGTGCTGGACGCCGCCTGGCCGGCGTGGGATGAAGCGCTGGCGGCCGACGAGGCGGTCACCGTGGTGGTGCAGGTCAACGGCAAGGTCCGCGATCGCCTCGAGGTGGCGGTGGGCGCTTCCGAGGAGCAGGTGCTCACGCTGGCCCGCGCCGGCGCCAACACGCGGCGCTTCCTCGAGGGTAAACAGCTCGTCAAACAGGTCTACGTGCCGGGCAAGCTCGTGAACTTCGTGGTGCGCTGAGGGCGCCCGCGAGAGGGCACCGTAAGCGGGCGCCCGAGCGGAGGGGGGTCTGCGGTGAAGGGGTCTGCCATGAAGGGTGAACGCGTCACGCCGCGCGTCCCGCAAGCACTGGACTCGGCGGCCGCGTACTCGTGGCGCTTGCTCGTGGTAGCGGCCGCCGTGGTCGTCCTCGGCATGGCTGTGTGGCGCTTCCAGCTCATCGTAATCGCCGTCCTGGTGGCACTGCTGCTGGTGCGTGTGCTGCTTCCGGCCGCCGGCTGGCTGCGGCGCAGAGGCCTGCGGCCGCTGCTGGCCACCTGGGTCGTCTTCGCGCTCTCTCTCGGCGTGGTCGTAGGCCTCGGCTTCGCCATCGTGCCACCCGCCGTGCGGGAGTTCCGCGATCTCGACGATGCCGTGCTGCAGGGCCTGCAGGATGTCCGGCAGTGGCTCGTCGAAGGGCCACTGGAACTCACCGGGGAGCAGATCGAGGATGCGCTCTCCTCCGTGATCACGGCGGTTAAGGATGGCAGCTCCGGGCTCCTCGCCGGCGTCGCCGGCGGCACGGCCACGGCTATCGAGGTCCTGGCCATGGCGGTACTCGCGGTGGTCATCTCGTTCTTCTTCGTCAAAGACGGCCAGCGTCTGTGGGCCGGTGCGTTGAACCTGGTGCCCGCGGAACGGGTCACGGCCTATCGGACGGCCGGAGCGCGAGTGTGGGAGGCATTCGGCGGCTACCTGGTTGGCGCCGTGGTGGAGGGAGTTGTTGAGGCGACTGGAGTGGGCATCGTGCTCCTCATCATGGGCGTGCCGCTCGTGATGCCGCTCATGCTCCTCGTGTTCCTGGCCGCCTTTCTGCCCATCGTGGGTCCGTTCGTGGCAGGCTTAGTGGCCGCCCTGGTCGCCCTGGTCAACGGTGGCTGGGTTGATGGACTGGTGGTCGCGGCTGCGGTAGTGGTGGTCAATCAGCTCTGTGGCAATCTCCTCATGCCAGTAGTGATGGGGCGCACCATGCATCTGCACCCGGTGATCGTACTGCTCGCCATCGCCGCCGGCAGTGTGCTGGCCGGTGTGGCCGGCGCGTTTCTCGCCGTGCCAGTGGCCGGTGCGCTGATCGGCGCCCTCTCGGCGCTGCACGGCTCCCTCGGCCGACGCGCTGACGGAACGGACGGCGATGCCGCGGCCATCGTGACTCCCTCAGATTAGCCCCTAGGGACGATGTCTCCCCAGCCGGCCTCCGCTAGAGTCCGGCCGTACCGCATCTCCTCTTTCCGGCCCCGGCGGTGCATGTCTCTCGTCGAGGTGCTCGCTGGAGGTGCATGGTGCTGCACGACCGCAGAAAGCTCGTGGTCTCCGTCGCGGTGGGGCTCGTGGTGGTCTCCATCGGGGCTCGCGCGCTGTTCTCCGCTCACCAGGGGTCCACTTCCGTCCACGGTGTGGCGCTCAGCACACTCGCTTCCCCCGCGACCGTCTCACCTGCTCCGCAGGATCAGCCCGGAGCATCCTCTTCGCCCGTTGATCTCGTGGTGGATGTTCGGGGGGCGGTCGCGCGGCCCGGTGTGTACCACCTGACACAAGGGGCTCGCGTGTGCGACCTGCTGGCGGCCGCCGGCGGACCCGCGGCGAGCGCGGACCTCGCCGCGGTAAATCCGGCGGCTCGGCTGCAAGACGGCCAGCAGGTCATCGTGCCGCGCGAAGGCGAGTCCGTGGGCGGCGGCGTTCCTTCCTCGGGGGCCGCTGGCGCTCCGTCCGCCGGTCCGGTCAACCTGAACACCGCCACTCCGGAGCAGCTCGACACGCTGCCGGGGGTCGGTCCGGCCACGGCTCAAAAGATCGTCGACTACCGCACGAGGAACGGCGGCTTCCGTTCGATCGAAGACCTCAAGAACGTTCCTGGCATCGGCGACGCGCGCTTCGAGACGCTCAGAGAGCTCGTCACGGTGTAGGGCGCTCCTCTCCGCGGCCTATGAAGCGCCTGGCGCCTCTCCACATCATCCTTGGGGCGTTCGTCCTCGGGCTGTGCTCAGCGTTGGGGTGGCGCCCGGGCACGTGCGGTGTGACGGTGCCGTTGGTGGTCGCGTGCGTGTTGGCCGCCGTCTGCTGGTGTTGGTCCGGGCGCTCGTGGCGACGGGTAGTCTGCGCCGCCGCCCTGGCCCTCGTGGCGGGCGTGGCCGGCCTGACAGTCGGCGGCCTACGTGTCGCGGCGGTGGCGCACAGCGATCTCCGGCCGCTCATCGGAACCGGCGGGCAGGTCGACGCGGTGCTGCTCGACCTGCCCGAAGCCGGGCCGCGAGGCGTCAGCGCGCCGGTGGTCGTAACTGCCGTGGAGGGACGCCCCGCGCGCGGCAAGGCGCTCCTCCAGATCTCCGTGCAGGGTCCCGTACCGCCCGAGCTCACCAATCCCTGCGGGCCTTACACCGAGGGTGCTGTGCTGCGGTTGGCGAATGCCCGCCTGCGGCCTCTGCCGCAAGCGCCGGCGGCCGGGTTCAACTACGGGCGTTACCTCGCGCGGCGCGGCATCCACGTGGTGCTCAGCGTGTCCGCTCAGGCCGCTAAGCCAACGGGGTTTCGCGGTGGCCCGCTCGGCCTCCTCGATCGTCTTCGCGTGCGCGCACGCGGCACGCTCCAGCGCGGGCTCCCGTCGCCGCAGCGCGACGTACTGCGGGGCATGCTCCTCGGCGACGACGAGAACGTGGATGCCCGGGCCATCGAGGACTTCCGTCGCTCTGGCCTGCTCCACATCATGGCCGTCTCCGGCGAGAACGTGGTGCTGCTGTGCTCGCTCGTGGGGGCCGCCTTGGGCGCTCTGCGGCTCAGTCGGCGCACCACGTTGTGCCTGCTGCTGCCGGTAATCGCCGCCTACGTACTGCTCACCGGCTGCGCGCCTTCGATCGTCCGCGCCGGTGTGGCCGGCGCGGTCGTCACGCTCGCCGGCTTGGTCTCTCGTCCCACCGACCGCCTGCTCCTCGTGCTGGCGCCGGCCGCGGTGCTGTTGTCGCTCAATCCGTGGAACCTGCTCGATGCGGGGTTCCAGCTCTCCTTCGCCGCCGTCATCGGGCTGTTCCTGCTCGGCGGCAGGTTCCGGGCCCTGCTCGGGAGGATGCCGCGGCCGGTCGCGGAGCCAGCCGCGGTCACTATGGCCGCCAGCATCGCTACCGCGCCGGTGTCGCTGGCGGCCTTCGGCCAGGCGTCGCTGGTGGGCGTTGTCGCCAACGTCGCCGGCGGCTTTGTGCTAGGTCCCGTCATGCTCCTCGGTATGCTGTCGGTGCTCGTGGGCCTGGTTCTGCCGCCGCTCTCCACCGTCCTGAACGTGCTGGCCGGCCTGCTCATCGCCTTTCTGCTGGAAGTGGCCCACGTGTGTGCCCGGCTGCCGCTGGCGGTGTACCAGTGGCGAGGCCCTACGCTGCCGCTCCTCCTGGCGGCGGCTGGTCTCGCGATGCTCCTGGTGCTGCAGCACCTGGCGGCTCGCGCTGGCGTGGGGGTGGCCGGCTTCGCTTTCGCCCGGCGTCGACGTCCGCTCATCGGGCTGGCCGCGGCCACCTTAGCCGCCGTGTCTCTGGCGCTGGCGCCCTGCGGTGGGCGTGCTCCCGGAGCGCCTACTCTCACCATCTTAGATGTCGGGGAGGGGGCGGCGGCGCTGGTACAAGCACCTCATGCCCCCACGGTTCTCGTGGATGCTGGTCCGGGCCCCCTGGCTGGCTCACTCCGTAAGCACGGCGTAGCGCGCATCGATCTGCTGGTTCTCTCGCATGGCCATGCCGATCACACCGGTGGGGTGACCGATGTACTGCGTTCCCTAAAGGTCGATCGGGCGCTGCTGCCGCGACCACCAACGGCAGACCCGAGCCTCGACCGTCTGCAGAAGGAGCTGGAGAACGCGGGCACGCGCGTGTCGCGGTGTACCGCGCCGCTTCACCTCACGTGCCGGGGATACGAGTTGCAGGTGCTTCCTACGCACGGTGGGCACGGCGGCGGCAACCAGGATGAGAACGACTGGGCTCTGGTGGTCGCGGTCACTCTCAGCGCGCAGCGTGTTCTGCTGCCGGGCGACGTCGAGGGTACGGCGCTCGACGAGGTCGTCGAGGGACCGTTCGCCGTGGTCGAGGTTCCGCATCACGGAAGCAGCGGTGGCCTCACCGACAGCATGCTAGCTGACTGCGCGTCTCGGCTGGCCGTCATCTCGGTGGGGGCCAACAGCTACGGGCATCCCACCGGGGAGGCGCTGGCGCAGCTGCGCGCCTTCGGCGTGCCCTGCCTTCGCACCGACCGCGACGGCGAGGTGGCGCTCAGCGTGAGTGGAGATGGCGACGTGCTCTGCGCGACCCAGAGGTCCCGTTGAGGGTGCGCTCGCGGCGCGCGCCGTGGCAGCCTTCGGCAGGCCGCCGGCCGCCGCCTGTACGAGGCCCGCCGCCCTCAGAGCCCCTTGCGCTCTCTCAGATCTCCTTGCGCTGGAACACGAGGAGGGCGGTCGCGAGCAAAACGAGTGCCAGGGCCACGCTCGCCACCAGGGGCCAAGTTGCGCTGAAGGCTGTGCCCGCCATCGCGGCGGTCACGGCGTCGGCCATGCCCACGGGTGTCTGGGCGAGCGGCTGGAGCAGGCTCAGCGCGCTGAGTGCGATGAAGGTGGCGATGCCGAGAGCGGCCACGCCGAGCTGCGAGCGCAGCGTGCAGGAGAGCAGCACGGTGAAGCACGTCAGCAGCAGCGCGTACGCCAGCCATAGAGTTACCGCCTGCAAGAGGTCGCCCAGCGGAGCCGCGCCGAACAGGATCGCGGTAGCTCCCACGCAGAGGGCGGTGCCGAGTGCGGTGGCGGTCAGCAAGTGCAGGAGGTAGGCACTCAGCTTGCCGACGACGAAGGCGGCTCGGCTGATGGGTTTGGCGAGCGTCAGGGCGGCGCTGCCCGAGCGCAGCTCGGAGGATACGAGGCCGGCGGCGGTGACGATGACGGTGAGCAGGGCGAGCTGCTGCAGGTTGCTCACGAACTGCACGCAGGCGTCGCGCGCCGTGGGCTCCGGCACGCTGATGCTGATGCCGGAGCCTTGGCGCTCGCTCCATTCCAAGATGTACGGCAGCGCCGCCGCCATCGCCGGCGAGGAGATGCCCGAGAAGACCAGCACGCCGCCGAGCACCCACGTTCGCCAGGTCTTGAGCGTCTCTCGCAGCTCCTTGCGCAGCAGGGCACCGAAACCGCTCATGAAGGCTCCTTCCCGGAGAGACCGCGTCCGGCGGCGGAGCCACGTCCGGCGGCATCGCGTCCGGCGGGCTCACGCCCGACGAGGTCCACAAACACGTCCTCCAGGCTGGTCTCCTCCACCTGAAAGCGCAGCAGCGCCAAGTGCTCGGTGGCCACGATGCCCGGCAGCTCGCGCTGCGCGGTCTCGATCTCGTGTACCTCGATGTGCAGCGGACCAGTCTGCCGGCGCCGCACGGCCACCACCCACGGCTGCTCCGCGAGCGCCGCCAGCAGCCGCTCCGGGTCGTCGACCTCCACCATCAGCCGTCGCGCGCTCCCGTGCCGGGCCTTGAGGTCCTCGATAGGTGCCTGGCTTACCAGCCGGCCTCTGTTGAGGATGGCCGCCTGGTCGCAGACGCGTTCCACGTCGGCCAGGATGTGGGTGGAGAAGAAGACGGTGGTCCTGCCGGCCAGGGCCGCGATCATGTTCAGGACGTCTTTGCGACCCAGCGGGTCGAGGGCGCTGGTGGGCTCATCCAGCAGGAGCAGCCGCGGAGAGTTCACCAGCGCCTGGGCGATGCCCAGGCGCTGCTTCATCCCTCGCGAGTAGGCCCCGATACGAGCCGTGGTCTCCTTCAAGCCGGCGAGGTCCAGCAGGGAATCGACGCGCTCCGCGAGCTGGCTGCCGCGCAGGCCGAAGAGCTCGCCGACGAAGCGGAGATACTGCCCGGCCGTCATCCACGTGGGGAAGCCGGGCACGTCTGGCAGGTAGCCGATGAAGGAGCGTGTGGTGGCATCCGCCGGCACGCGGTGGCCGAGCACGAACGCGTCGCCGGAGGTGGGCCGCGCGAGACTAGCCAAGATGCGGAGGGTGGTCGTCTTGCCGGCCCCATTTGGCCCGAGGAAGCCGAACACGCTCCCCTGAGGCACGGTGAGGTTCAGTCCGTCGACCGCGGTAGCGTGTCTGAAGGCCTTGGTGAGGCCATCCAGTTCGATGGCTGGTGCGGTGGGCTGCGTGGGCTCGTTCACCCGCTCACCGCCGGTCTTCGCGCTCGCGGTGTTCGCCATAGAGCGCGTCGACGGCCTGCTGTACGCGATCCGGTTGCCGATCCGCCGGTTCGGAGTCGGTGGCCCGCCCCGCGCCCGCCCGGCCCGCGCTCAACATAGAGCAGCGAGCCCACGAGGTTTGCCAGGAGGATCACGATCACCCAGCCCCACTTGGGGAGCAGGGCAACCTGCTCGCGTCGGACGAGGTCCACGAGCGCCCACACGAGCAGGACGATCTGGATCGTGCCCAGCGCCACGAGCACAACCAGCAGGCCGACGGGGAGCTCGAGCTCGGTGGCCAGGACAGAGAACGCGCTGAGGATTCGCATGCCTTTCCTTTCGCGGTTGGCTGACGGGTGCTCCCCGTGCA
The DNA here is from genome assembly GCA_040772045.1 of Thermoleophilia bacterium. Classification (GTDB taxonomy): domain Bacteria; phylum Actinomycetota; class Thermoleophilia; order UBA2241; family UBA2241; genus JAXGYV01. Next base: position 78,897 of record JAXGYV010000002.1, on the reverse strand, counting down.
TCCGGCGACGCATCTTCACCATACCGTATGCTACGCGGGGGCACGCTTCCAAGCGGGATGCGGTGGCTCGCTCATCCCGCGCCTCTGGGCCCGCCTGCCGTCGGCCGTTGTATCGACGGCCGTCTTTTTTCGGTCATCTTCCGTCGGCCGGGACGGGGCTTGCCGTGCTACGCTGTGCCGAGCGACAGTCGTTGCGAGGAGATCAGTCGTCGCGAGTGAAGGGCAGAGATGGCAGACAAGCAGGAGCTGGCGCCCGCCTACCTCATCTATGGCACAGACGCGCCCAAGGTGCGCCTGGCGGTGGCGCGCTTCAAGAAGCGCGTGATCAACGAGTCGGGCAGCGACTTGTCGCTCACGGTGCTCGACGCGCGTACGTGCAGCGGGGCAGAGGTGGTGCAGCTTCTGCAGACGGGCAGCTTTATCCTCGGCCGCCGCGGCGTCGTGGTCACGGCGGCCGATGAATGGACGGTCAAACAGCGCGACCTGGTGGCCGCCTACCTGGCCGATCCGTTCCCCGACACCACCGTGGCCCTCGTGGGCGAGAGCTTCTCGCGCAAGGAGGCGCTGGCCAAGACGGTCGCGCGCGTGGGGTCCATCTTGCACTACGACCTGCCCAAGAAGCGCGAGTACGCCGCCTGGGTCCAGGAGCAGGCACGTGGCATGAAGCTCAAGCTCGGGGTCGCCGAGGCCAGGCATCTTCTGTCGGTGGTGGGCGAAGACCCGCTGAAACTAGAGAACGAGTTGCGGAAGCTGGCTGCCTATATGGGCGGGGGAGAGGCCGGCGAGATCCACATCGACGACATCGACGCCGTGGTCACTCCAGGTCTCGAGGCGCAGATTTGGGATCTCACGGATGCCGTGGGCCGGCGCGACGCGGCGCAGGCGTTCCGCAAACTTGAGGAACTGCTCGCGCTGGGCGGTACGCCGCGCCGCGCGGGGGGAGCCAGCAGCGACCCGGCTCGCTCCATCTTCGCGGCGCTCGCCCGCCACGTCGAGCTACTGCGCCGCGCCTGTGCGCTTTCCAACGACGTAGGCATGGAACAGGCGGGTAAGGACTTGGGGGTGCATCCGTTCCGGGCTAAGAAGCTGCTCGAGCAGCGGACGACGTTTGGGGCGCGCAGCATCGACCGGGCTACGGTCGTACTGGCAGAGGCGGATGCGGCGCTTGTGGGCGCTAGCTCACTCGAGCCAGGGCTCGTGCTCGAGCGTACCCTGGCCCGGCTGTTGGGGTAGCTGCGAGTGCTAGGAGAGCTTGCCGAGGTGGCGCGCTACCAGGCTCTTGCGGCGCGCCGCGGCGTTCTTGTGGATGACGCCCTTGCTGGCAGCCTTGTCGATCTGGCTGGCGAGCTGCGTGGACAGCTGAAGCGCCGTGTCGCGGTCGCCCTCTTGAACGCTGGCATCGAACTTCCTGAACAGCGTCTTCAGGCTTGATTTGACCTGACGGTTGCGCAGCCGCTGCCGGGCGGCGAGGCGCATGCGCTTCTCTTGCTGCTTGATGTTGGGCACGTTCGTCCTCTGGTCGAGATGCCGATGCGACCGGCGGCGGGCGCAAAACGACCGCGCCGATGACCGTCCGGACGGGCGATGCTAGCACAGAGTCGCGCGCAGCGGCAAGCAGACGAGGGGATAGGAGATACGGGGGCGAGGTGCCATCACGACGGCGAGCCCCCCTGTTCTTCGATGTCCGATGACGGTGCTGAGTCTGCGCGCTCAAAGGCTGAAGTGCCATCGAGATGGCGAACGGCCGCTTCGTCGGCGATGAATGTCAGCAAGTCGTCGCGTCGCAGGTACATGCCGCCTGTGGGAACTAGGTAGGAACCGTAACGTTTAATGGCGATCAGCTTGGCCGTGTCTGGCAGGCCGCACTGGGCGATCTGCCTGCCGACGAGCTCCGAGTCCGGCCGCACTCGATACTCCACAAAGCGGCTCGCCGGAACCTCGTTGCTCTCGAGGGGGCTCAGGCGAGGGCCTGGTCCTTCAACGTGCAGCCATTGCGCCGCGGGGGCGACCGTGGTGCCCTGGAGGAGCACTGAGACGATCACAACAAAGAACACGATGTTGAAGATGTGCTCGGCCCCGTCGACTCCAGCCACCAGCGGAAAGGTCGCCAGAACGATGGGCACCGCGCCCCGAAGCCCGACCCAGCTTATGAACGCCCGCTCGCGCCATGAGAACCGGAAGAAGGCAAGAGAGATCGCGACGCTCACAGGGCGTGCCACGAAAATGAGAAAGACCGCGGCCAGCAGCCCTGTGCTCAGTACGGAGAAGACGCGGGAGGGAAAGACCAGTAAGCCCAAGGTAAGGAACATGCCGATCTGCCCTACCCAAGCCAGCCCGTCGTGGAAACGTATGAGACTGCGCTTGTGGATGTAGATGCTATTGCTCATCACTATGCCGGCGACGTAGACCGCCAGGAATCCGCTTCCGTGGGCCAGCTCAGCAGCGCCGAACGTCACGATGAGGAGCGCCACGCTCAGAACCGGGTAGAGGCCATCGTATTCGAGCTGGATGCGGTTGATGAGCCAAATCGCTGCCTTGCTGAGCAAGAACCCTATCGCCGCCCCTGCCCCCATCTGGAGGAAGAAGGCGAGCACCATGCTTCCCGCGTGCAGCTCGCCCGTCGTCAGCGCTTCGATGAAGGCGATGGTGAGAAAGACGGCCGTGGGGTCGTTGGCGCCCGATTCCAGTTCGAGGAGTGAACGCGTCTTCTCCTCGATTCGCACGTTGCGCGCGCGCAGCACGGCGAAGACGGCGGCGGCATCCGTGGAGGCCACGATCGCTCCCAACAGCAGGCCATTGCTCAGGGCGAGGTCGGTCGCCCAGGCCAGAAACACGCCGAGCGAGATGGCGGTGAACAGAACGCCCAGGCTGGCGAGCACAGCGCCGGGGACAAGAACCGGGCGCACGCTGCGCCAATTGGTGTCGACTCCACCCGCGTACAAGATGAAGACCAGCGCGATGGTGCCCACCAAGCGGGAGAGGGCAGCATCGTCGAAATAGATACCACCCGGACCATCTGCGCCGGCCAGCATCCCAAGGCCGAGAAAGAGAAGGAGAGTCGGTACTCCGACGCGTTCCGTGACTTTGCTTGCGAGGACGCACACGAGCACGAGTGCGCCCGCGGTAAGCAGAAGTGCCCCGACGCTCAGTTCTTCCACGTTCCCCTAGGTGTACCTCTCATCAGTCCTTATCAGCGGCGAGTTGTGTGACCCCTGCGGCAACACTCCCCGACTGCCGCCAGTTGCGCCGTCAATTCGGATGGTATCAGCCGCCTCAGTGACGGCGCTAGGACCTGGTCCGTGAGCCATCAAAGAGCGGCCTCGGCGCCGCTGCGTGATCTGTCGATCGCAGTCCGGAGACCCTGGCGGAGTAATCCCCGGGCCGGGGGTTGCTCACCTACAGGCGCCTCCCCACGATGCTCGAGAACGGGCCGTACACCCGCCGCGTGCCTTCGAGATGGTATGCCCGCACCTTGTAGTAGTAGGTCCGCCTTGCGGTGAGCCCGGAGTTCGTGAACGTGCGCAGCGTCGTGCGCTTGACCAGTCGATACGTGCCCCGGGAGCTGGTCGCCCGGTAGAGCTCGTAGCCGGATGCGCCCGTGACCGCAGACCAGCTCGCCCTGGTGCTTCTCGATGACGCCTTCACCACGGTGAGCTTGGCCACTCGTCCGAGGACCGGTGTCGCACTCGCGGTGTTCGACCACTCTCCGTAGGCGACAAGCCCACCTGCGCTTGCTACCGAACGCGCCCGATAGAAGTACCGCGTCCCGGTCGCGCGGTCGGGGTCGAGATGGCTCGTCGCGGTGGTCACGGCGATCTTCGTGTACGGGCCCGATGACGCGGTGGCCCGATAGATCTCGTAGCGTGCGGCATCGGCGACGACGTCCCACGTGAGTTGCACGCGATCGTAGCGGACAGCCGCGGCGCGCACGTTCGGCGCCCCCGGCTGCGCCAGCGCCTGGCGGTGCGTCCGGAGCTGCGGGTACGGGTAGTCGCTCTCGCCCGCCATGGCCCAGACATTCTCGAAGTCGAAGCCGGCGAAGTGCTCTTGCGTCTCCATGGCTGTGAGGCTGCCGGGCTTCGCGACCTCTTCTGGCACCGGGCCGTCGATCCCGAATCCGAAAGCGTGGTCGGCGGTGTCCGCGTAGTAGCAGCGGGCGATCTTGTCTGCGCCCTCGCTCAGCGCCCCCGCCGCGATTCCCCCGTACCAGCCGGTTTGCTGGATAGCTCCGACGTTGTAGCAGCGTGCGAGCGTCGCGGCGCCCGTGTGCCCCACGATGCCGGCGGTGCTGGAGCCGTGCATGCCCGCGATGTCGCCGGCGTTGTAGCAGTCTGTGGCCTTGCAGTCGAAGTCGCAGGCGCCCGCGATGCCGCCCGCCCACGCCGAGCACCAGTTGGGATACTGCCCGGACGTAATCGCCGTCACCTCGCCGGCGTTGAAGCACTGCGAGATGGTCGAGGCCGCCAGGACTCGGCCGGCGATGCCTCCGGCATAGAGTCCCTCCGGGTGCTCGGGCTCGCTGGCCAGAGACGAGCTCACCTGGATCGCGCCCTGGTTGCTGCATCGGGAGACGCGGGTCGTCCTAGCCGCCTGGCCGGCGATACCCCCGGCGTGACCACCGTCATAGCGAGCGTCGGAGCTCACAGCCGCGGCATTGCGACAGTCGGAGATAACACTTGCGCTGCCGGAGCCGAACACGCCGCCGGCGACGTCTGCGTTCACGGTGCCGGCCACGGAGCAGTTCTTGACGGTGGCAGTAACCGCCTTCGCGGCGAGGCCGCCGGCGAAGCTCGAGCCCGCGGTGCTCTCGGCGGTGATGTCGCAGACGAGCGATAGGTTCTTGACCGAGCCCGAGAGGCCGCCGAACAGCCCGGCGAGCGTATCCCCGTTACCGCTGACGTGCATACGCAGCCCGCGGATCTCGTGCCCCGCTCCGTCGAAGGAGCCGCGGAACTGCTGCGACCCGCCGAACAGCGGGCGGAACCCGGCCCCGCGGTTGGAGAAAGCGCCGCCGGGGGCGTAGTCGGCCTCCGTGAACTCGATGTCGTTCTTGAGCACGAAGTGCGCCTCTGGGTAGCGGCGCACCTTATCGAGTTCGGCCGCGTTCGTGATGTGGTAGGGCGAGGTAGCGGTGCCGATGCCGCCGGGGAAGTCGGGGGCCACGGGAGCATCCGGCTCGAACGTGATGGTCACCTGCATCGTCTCGTCGCCCGACTCGCCGGAGACCCGGATGCGTACGCCCGTGGGGATCGTGGTGCCGTTGTCAAGGGTGTCCATGTACGCGTTCGAGTTCGGGTACGTGTTCGGTCCGAACTCGGTCGCGTGTCCATCGTAGAAGTAGTGGTCTCCGCCGTGCGGCGCGTTCCAGCCTTGGTCGAGGGCCGGCCCGTCGGCTTCTTCCAGGTCGACGCCCTTTCGCAGGTAGTTGGAGTTGGCCGTCCGCTGCTCCCCGAACACGGCGAACACCCACGTGTCCATGACCCATTCGTCGATGTGGTAGATGGCCACGCCCGAAGCCGTCCCGCCGTTTCTGGGATCGTCTCTGAGGCCACTGTCGTAGCCGTTCGTCCTGCGGTTCTCGAGCAGGAAGTACTGCTCTCCATCCTCGGTGATCGGTACCTTGACGATGTTGTAGCTGGGCGTGTCGCTGGCGTGGAGCGTCACGACGCTGTCGGTCGTGACGACGGTCGGCGTGATCACCCCGAGCTTGATCAGGCAGTACGGATCGAAGTGCGCCGGCGAGTTACCGTCGAGGAGGTTGACTCCACTGGCCATGAGGCTCGACGTGCCGAGGCCGATCGACCTGCCCGTCACGTCGTAGAGATCGTCGAGTCCGAGCGTGTGTCCGAGCTCGTGGCAGAGGGTCGCGATACCCAGCGGATCGCCCGCCTGGGTGTACAACTCGCCTTGGGCGAAGTACTCGGTGAGCTCCACGCCATCCAAGGAGACGCCCCGAAGCATGTCGTGGGCGGCATTCGCCCAGATCGCGGGTCGCCCTGCCCTGCTGTCGGAGCCCTCGTAGCCCGCGAAGACGAGCGCGATCTGCAGTTCGTGCGAGGCCACCATCCCGTCGGCGTCCGTGTCGAACGCGGAGAAGTCCAGGTACGCGTCCGCGGCGGTAACGGCGCGCCTCGCAGCCGGGACGATGTCCATCGGATAGGCCAGACTCGCCTCGCCGCCGGGGTGCAGCTCGCTCAGCGCGATGTGGACCACGCCGTCGTCGGCGTCGCCGAAGGTCTCGCTCGCCGGGGTGATGCGGTACTTACCGTATGTGGCCTCACGGTAGTAATCGTGGGCCGAGCCCGTGACATCCCCGAACATGCGGTCTCGCCAGAACGTATCGGGCATGCTCATCTGTACGTTGTTGAAGTCGACGAGAATCACGACCATTCTCACGTCTACCTGTGCAGTGTCCGCGGACGCCGGGACCGGCGTGAACATGACCAATGCGGCTGCAAGGGTTACGAGAAGTGAGAGATAGCGCGCGAAGATTCTCATCTGCTTGCTCCTCCGGTCGATGGCAGGGTGCACACGGCGAACAACGGTACGGTTACCGAAAAATTCGCCTTACCTTGCTCATCGGCGTACGGAGTGCCGTACTTGACCGGAGACGACCTGAGCGCAGACACGAAGACGATCCTTGCCGGGATCGGGAGGGCCGCCTGTGGGGGAGGTGCAGCCCTCGCTGCTCACACTCCGAGGGAGTGTGAACGACACGCTCACGCGAGGAGACGTTGCGAACCGCCGCGCACCCACAAGCCGGCGGTTCACCTGTGCGGATGAGCCGCCATATGATGAGGAGCGCCGGTGCAGCTGGAGTGCGGTTTGACGAGATCGTTGCCCAGCCCACTCTCCATTGCGTTCGGTAGCACGGAGGAGATGTCGCGCATGGTCGAGTACGCGGGGCGCAGAGATCCTCGCTTTGTTCGCACCCATCGCGGGGGCTCGCTCGACGAAGCTCGCCACCGACTGCTTGTGGGCTGGGCCGCGGACTGCGCGGAACACGTCCTTCCACTGTTTACCGCGAAGTACCCGGAGGACGATCGGCCGCGGCGAGCCATCGAGGTCGCGCGTGCGTGGTCGCGTGGCGAGGCTACGGTCGGCGAGGCTCGCGCGGCGGCGTATGCGGCTCATGTGGCCGCGCGCGGTGCATCCGACGCGGTGGCCAGCCAGGTGGCCCGGGCGGCGGGGCACGCGGTGGCCACCGCGCACATGGCCGATCACGAGTTGGGCGCAGCCTTCTTCGCCATCAAAGCCGTTCGCCTGGCCGCGCCCATCTCAGAAGCCATAGCTGCAGGCGCGCGCGAGTGCCAATGGCAGCGCGCGCGGCTGCCGGATGCCATCAGGGAACTGGTCCTCTCGGACGAGGAACGCCGCAACGAGAAGCTCGGATCGGTGTTTACGTGTTGAGGACGGCACGGGACTAACGTCGCCGCCTGGAGACGACGAGGATCGTTGCAGGCCACCGCGGAGTCGAGTAGTCTGCCTCCGGGCGTGCACTGAAGGACAGTGACCGGCCACGTCGGCACTCAGCGAGTGCTGACGCGCCGCTCTGTGCCACACGCGGAGTCGTGGGTGGTCAGGGCGCCGGACGTTCGACGCGTGGGGGAGGGGAGAGCGTCTCATGGATTCCGATAGTCCAGTGAGCGCCGGCGGTTCGCGGATGCTGCGGCACGAGTCCCGAGAGCGCCCCTTCGGCCTCCTTCCCAACACGCAGCCGTCCGTCGATCTCATCGACGGTCACATCGAGCGGCATGTCGGGCCGGTGGATATGGTCTTCCACGAGGGGGTCTCCGACATGGTGCACGTCGACATCCACCACGTCGAGCCGTCGCCCGCGGCCCTTCCACACACTGGTTACGAGTGGCATGAGCGACCTGCCGATGACGCCGCCGGAAGAGGCCTCCTCGTGCTCGCACGCCGAGCTCGTCGCCCTGCTGCCGCCCAGTTGGCCGCTCTCGCGGGAGGCGTTCGAGGACGAGGACAACTACTGGCCACTGCGCCAGCTGAAGTTCCTGGCTCGCCTGCCACACGAGTACAGCACGTGGCTGTGGGCCGAGCACACGGTGCCGAACGGAAACCCGCCCGAGTGCTTCGCGCCTTCCACGAAGCTCTGCTGCGCCTACCTGCTGCCCGCTATCAGCCTGCCGGACGACTTCACTATTCTCGACGCGCCCGATGGCCGGCGGATCGCCTTCTTCGTCCTCATCCCGCTGTATCGCGAGGAGATGGAGTACAAGCTCAAGGCCGGCAGCGACGCCCTCCTCGACCGTTTCGAGAGGGCGGGTGTTGGCGATGTCATCGATCCGCAACGACCGAACGTGTGCCGCTCCGGGCGCAAGCGGCTCTTCGGGCGCGGTACCTGACCAGCGGTGTCAGACGGAGGGCGCGTTGTGTGGCAAGCCAGCCCTCGCTGGGCGGCCGTCCTGCTCGTAGTCCGCGTGTCACGCGCTCGGCGAGGGTGGAGCAGCTCCAGTGATAGGTGAACGGATGGGACCGGATGTGGTCCGTGGCGTGTGGCGCTGCGGCAATCGCATGGTCGTGAGTGCGGATGCGGAGCTACCCGACCGCTGCGTGAAGACCGGCCGGCCTGCCGATGGCGAGTGGGCCGACATTCGCTTGCGGTGGCATCATCCTGCTCTCTATATCGTGCTGCTCGTCAACGTCATCGTCTACTTCATCGTGGCCCATTTCGTGAGCACATCAGTCATCGTTCGCGTTGGTGTCATCCACGACGCGCTCACCTCCGCCCGCCGCGCTCGCCGTGTTCTGTGGATGCTGCTGCTGGCTGGTGGAGTCTCCTGTTTTCTGGCGGTTGCCGGCGTGTCTCTCCTGTGGTGGCTCGTCGCCGCGCTCGTGGCGCTTTCCGCCCTTGTCTTTTTCCCGCGTGGTCGACTGATCTGGGCGACGCGCATGGAGCACAGTTATGTCTGGATCGCCGGCGTTCATCCCGACTACCTGGCGCTGCTGCCGGAGTGGCCACGATGAGCGGCCGTGGTGGAAGAGCCGTGGCGAGACGTCTCGGAGGATCCGCTGGGATGTCTCGTGAACGATGACAGCGTCAGTCTGACGATGGCGGAACGCCGGGCCACCGGGCAGGCTGAAGGACTGGTCGAGGTCTATGATCGGCTGGCGTGTGAGTACGCCAGTCGCTCCTGCGACGAGCTCGTCCACAAGCCGTTCGACCGAGCCCTTCTGCGGCGGTTCGCGCATACTGCTCCCGAGGGGATCGTGTGCGATCTCGGCTGCGGTCCTGGACATGTGGCGGCCTACCTGCAGTCCCTGCGAACACCGGTGATGGGGATCGATCTGTCGCCGCGGATGGTCGCTGAGGCGAGGCGCCGCTACCCGTCCCTCGACGTTCGTGTCGGGGACATGCTGAATCTGGAGGTCGAGACCGCCTCGCTGGCCGGCATCGTCGCCTTCTACTCCATCATTCATCTCCAGCGCCTCGTGCTACCACACGCGTTACGAACGATGCATCGCTCCCTCTTGCCGGGAGGGCTTCTGCTGTTGGCGTTTCACAAGGGCTGTGGCGAGCTGCACGTGGACGATGTATGGGGATCGGATAGCCACTTCGACTGCACGCTCTTTGAGCCGGAGGAAGTCGCCTGCGCCCTGGAGAACGCGGGGTTCTGCGTCTTGGAGACTACGGTGAGGAGACCGTACGAGATCGAATACCCAACGCAGCGTGGGTATGTCCTCAGTAGCGCACAGACTGGTTGACAGAGACATCCTGGCGTTTGCCTCATCTGACGGAGCCCTGAGCGACTGTCGCCGGGCCGGCGTTCGTAACTCGAGCGAGCTTCGAGGCACGACGCCCCGGCCTCGGAGTCGGGGGCTGTACAGGCTGGACGTGGGTTGAGACCCTGCGCCAGCCGTGACCTCAAGCCGATCCTGTGGCAGATCGACTCACCAAAATCTTGCCCGAAGACTATAGTATGCCTGAGATGAGCGCCGGCACGGTGAACTGCGATCAGGAGCGCGCGCGATGACTATGGACGACCCGGAGAATCTCATCATCGACGGACTCATTGTGGGAGCGTCTGTGCTGACGGATGTCGTGAAGGACGCGGCCGCGTCGCGCAAGCGACGCGCCAAGGCGCCACCGCAACCCGGCCAGGATGGCGCAGAGCGACCGGCGAGGCAGGCCGATGCCGAGCCGTGGCACTGCCCTTCGTGCGGTGCCCTGAACTCAGGGCGCGCGGAGTTCTGTTCGCTGTGCGCCAAACCACGTCTCGCCGCTCCTGAGGAGTAGGGGCCGCGCGAGTCGGTGATGCTGAGGCGGCGCCGCTTCGTGGGCCGTGGCCCCGCCCCGGAGGAACCTCAGAGGGGCCCTGCCGCGGCTCCGGCCAGCGTCTGGTAGACTGCGCCGCGACCGCGCCGCCAAGGTCGCGCGCGCGCGCCGCCGAATTCCACACCATGACCGATCGCGCCAAGAGACTCGCCTGGGCGGCTGCCAGTGTCGCGGCAGCTACGGCCATCTCCCGGGTCATCGGCCTGGTACGCGAGATGCTCACCGGCTACTACTACGGCGATGGCCTGGCATTCGACGCCTACGCGAACATCGCCATCTTCCCCAACCTGGTGCGGTCGCTGCTGGCCGATGCCGCCATCAGCGCCGCCTTCGTGCCGGTGTTCACGCGGCTGCTGCTCAAAAACGAGAAGGAGCGTGCCTACCGCCTGGCCAACACGCTCCTCAGCCTGATCGCCATCGCCATCGGCGCCATCGTCATCATCTTCATCGCCGCGGCGCCGTTCCTGATCAAGCTGGTCTACGGCGACTTTATCGCCCAGTACGGTCAACAACACCTCATGGTGCTCATGGTCGACGCCGTGATGCCCACGGTGGTGTTGCTCTGTACCGCCGGGGTGATCATCGGCGTCTTGTACGCCCATGAGCGCTTCACCATGCCGGCCGTCATCTCCATCGTCTGGAACGTGGTGATCATCGTGTTCCTGCTCGCGCTGGCGCCGCGCTGGGGCATTTGGGCCCTCGTGTGGGGTAACGTCGTGGGCACAGTGGCGGAACTCGGGCTGCTGCTGATCCCACTGCGCAAGCTGGAGTACCGCTACCGCTTCTCGCTCTGCCTGCGCGATCCGGCGGTAAAGCAGACGCTCCTGATGATGATCCCAGTGACCACCGCGCTCGGTATCCTCAATCTCAACGCGCTGGTGAGCCAGTACTTCGCCGCGCTCGTCGGCGCCGGAGCTCCATCTGCCATCTACTACTCCTTCCGCGTTTACCAACTGCCGCAGGGCGTGTTCGCCATCGCCATCGGTACGGTTCTGTTCACGCAGATGTCGCGGTTCGCCGCCTTAGACGACGTGGAGGGCTTTCGCCAGACGCTGGCCACCGGGGTGCGCCAGGTGTTCTTTATCACCCTGCCGTTCGCACTGTGGTTCGTCGCCTTGCCCGAGGCCTTTGTCCGTCTCATCTACGAGCACGGCGTGTTCACGGCTCAGGCCACGGCCACGGTGGCGCCCGCCCTCGCCTTCTTCTCGCTGGGGATGGCGTTCGCCAACGGCAACATCATCCTCAACCGTGGCTTCCAAGCACTACAGCGGCCGTGGCTCCCCATGTGGGTCAGCTTTGTGAATCTCGGTCTGAATGCGCTCCTCGACTGGCTGCTGTACCGGCCGCTGGGGGTTAAGGGCATCACCCTGGCCACGGCCGTTGTGGCCACCTGGAACTTCCTCGCCCTGGTATTCCTGATGCGCCGCCAGATCCACGGTATGGCGGGTCGCGCCATCGGCGTGGCGCTGGGCAAGATGGCGGTGGCCTCCGCCGCGCTCGGCGGCGTGAGCTACGGCCTGTGGCGGCTGCTCGAAGGCTTCTTCGATCGCGGTCTCCTGGAGCAGCTCGTCGTCGTTGGGCTGATCGTGTTCTTGGGTGGCGTGGCGTACCTGGGCGTGGCACGATTGTTCCGTTTGGAGGAGCTCAGTCTGCTGCGTTCCTTGGTCAGGCGACGCAGCAGGGCGGCTCCTCTTCAGGATCCACCTTCGGAGGCGATGTAGCGGTGCGGTGCACGGGATGTGACGGATGTGCGGTGTCTGGTGGGGCGGAGCATGATGTGATGGACAAGCTGCGCGCAGAGAAGTCCGGCTCGCGCGGCGCCATCCTCAGCCTGGCGTTCGCGCACTGCTGTTCTGATCTGGCGCAGAGTTCCGTGGCCGCTCTGCTGCCCTTCTTGGTCGTGCTGCGGGGCTACTCGCTGTCGGCAGTCGGCGCGTTCGTACTGGCGGCCAGCATCGGCGGCTCTGTGCTGCAGCCCGTCTTTGGGGCGCATGGCGACCGTACCGGCGCCCGGTGGCTCATGCCCGTTGGATTGGTAGTGGGCGGCAGTGGCGTCGGCCTCCTCGGTTTCATCGATAGCTACCCGCTGGCGCTGGTCGCCGTAGCGTGCGGCAGCATGGGTGTGGCCGCTTTCCACCCGGAGGGCGCGCGCTGGGCTCGTTCGGCCGCCGGCGGCAACGTGGCCTCGGGTATGGGTGTGTTCTCGGTGGGCGGCAGCGTGGGCTTCGCTCTCGGTCCGCCCCTGGTGGCCGCCGTGGTCGTGCCGTTCGGCCTGCGCGGTACCTTGTTGCTGGAGCTCATCCCTCTGGCCGCCGCCGCCGTGGTGCTGGTGTCCACGCGGCACCTGCGGCCGCCGGAGCTGCAGGTGCGGGAAGCGGAGCAGGCGGAACTTGCCGCCGCCGATCACCTCGCTCGCCGCGACGAATGGGGTCCCTTTAGCCGACTGGTGCTCCTCTACGGCATCCAGAGCGCGGTCCTCACGGGTCTGTTTGCCTTCGTGCCACTGCTCCTGGTCTCTTTGCGCGGCGTGAGCCCCGGCGCCAGCAACGTAACCTCCACGGTTTTGCTGGCCGCCGCCGCCCTGGGCACGTTGCTCGGTGGCCGCGCTGCCGACCGGTACGGGCGCCGGGTAGTGCTGGTGCTGCCGATGGTTGTGCTGGCGCCGGCCATCGCGCTCGTGCCGCACCTGGGCTACGTGGCGCTCATGCCGCTGATGGTGCTCATCGGCCTGGCGGTGGACGCCAACCTCAGCACGGCCATCGTGATGGCGCAGGAGTACCTGGCCAGCCGCATCGGACTGGCCGCGGGGGTTCTGGTGGGCGCCAGCGTGGGCTTCGGCGGCCTCGCCGGGTTGCTGCTGGGCATGCTGGGCGATGCCGCCGGCACCACTGCGGTGATCTACACCGTAGCCGTGTTGCCGCTGCTCGCGGCGGCGCTGGCATTCACGTTGCCCAGGCCGCTGGCCTGCCCCATGAACGCGGCCTGGAGCCTGCGCGCCGCCACCGGACGCTGACGCGGTCGAGAGAACGCGGCACGTGCTACCCTAGACGCCTGCCATGACCGTTTCTCTGGATCACATCCGCAATTTCAGCATCGTCGCGCACATCGACCACGGCAAGAGCACGCTGGCCGACCGCATCCTGGAGCTCACCGGCACGGTGAGCCAGCGCGACATGAAGGAACAGCTCCTGGACCGCATGGACCTGGAGCGCGAGCGGGGCATCACCATCAAGGCCCAGGCGGTGCGGATCATGTATACCGCTCAGGATGGCCAGCTCTACCAGCTCAATCTGATCGACACCCCTGGCCACGTGGACTTCAGCTACGAGGTATCGCGCAGCTTGGCGGCCTGCGAGGGCGCGGTGCTGGTGGTCGATGCTACGCAGGGGGTAGAGGCGCAGACCGTGGCCAACGCTTACCTCGCCGTAGAGAACGATCTGGAGCTGATCCCAGTGCTCAACAAGATCGACCTGCCGGCCGCGGATGTAGCCGAGGCCGAGCTGGAGGTGCACGAGCTCACCGGGGCCACGAGCGACGAGATCATCACCCTCTCGGCGAAGACGGGCGTTGGCGTTGTCGAGGTGCTCGAGGCCGTCGTGGCGCGCGTGCCGCCGCCGGTGGGCGAGGTCGACGGCGCCCCGCGCGCGCTCATCTTCGACTCCCAGTACGACCAGTACCGCGGCGTGGTCGCTTACGTGCGCGTGGTCGACGGCTCGTTCTCCCGGCGGCAGCTGATCGAGATGATGGGCACCAGCCAGCGGGCCGAGATCGAAGAGCTCGGCTACTTCGGCCCAGACATGGTGCCCGCGGAGACTCTGTACACCGGCGAGGTGGGGTACATCATCACCGGCGTGAAGGATGTAGCCCAGGTGCGCGTCGGCGACACCGTGGTCAGCCAGCGCCAGCGCGCCGCCGAGCCGCTGCATGGGTACAAGGTCGTCCATCCCATGGTGTTCTGTGGTCTCTTCCCGCTGGAAGAGCACAGGTTCTCCGAATTGCGCGACGCGCTGGACAAGCTGAAGCTCAACGATGCCGCGCTGAGCTACGAGCCAGAGAGCTCGCAGGCGCTGGGCTTCGGCTTTCGCTGCGGTTTCCTCGGCCTGCTGCACATGGACATCGTGCGGGAGCGTCTGGAGCGCGAGTACGATCTAGACCTCCTGGCGACCACGCCCAACGTCGAGTACCACGCCTACCTGACCAACGGCGACGTAGTCGAGGTGCGCAATCCGGCGCAGATGCCACCGGCTGGCAAGCTGGAACACGTTGAGGAGCCCTACGTGGCGGCCAGCATCATCGTGCCCTCGGAGTTCGTGGGCGCCATGATGGAGCTCTGCCAGGGGCGCCGGGCGGAGTTCGTGGATATGAAGTACCTGTCGCCCGAGCGGGTCGAGATGCACTACCGGCTGCCGCTGGGCGAGATCGTGCTGGACTTCTTCGACCAGCTCAAGAGCCGCTCGCGCGGCTATGCCTCGCTCGACTACGAGTTTCACGGCTACCGGCAGAGCGATCTGGTCAAGTTGGACATCCTGCTCGCCGGCGAGCCGGTGGACGCGCTCTCGCTGATCGTGCCGCGCGAACGCGCTCATGCGCGCGGCAAGGCGCTGGCGGAGAAGCTACGCCAGAAGATCCCCCGTCAACTCTTCGAAGTAGCGGTGCAGGCGACTATCGGTAACCAGGTCGTGGCGCGCGAGACCATCAAGGCCAAGCGCAAAGACGTGCTCGCCAAGTGCTACGGCGGCGACATCACCCGCAAGCGCAAGCTGCTGGAGAAGCAGAAAGAGGGCAAGCGGCGGATGAAACAGCTTGGCGTAGTGGAGGTGCCGCAAGAGGCGTTCCTGGCGGTGCTCGAACTGGAGCCCGAGGCTAAGGATCATTGATGGGGGGGCCGGTGGCGCCGGCGAGCCGGCCGCCTACCCGATCGGTGCACCACCTGTACGTGCACGTGCCGTTCTGCCGTGGACGATGTGACTACTGCGACTTCTTCTCGCTCGCCGTGGACCCCGGCGCGGCCGCGGGCGCGCAGCTCCTCGACCGCTACCTGGATGCCCTGCTCGCCGAGCTCGAGTTGGAGCGTCAGCGGCTCGGCCTGCGCCGCCTGCGGACGGTGTTCCTCGGCGGCGGCACGCCGAGCTTGCTGGGCGTGCCGCGGCTCGAGCGGCTGCTCCGTGCGCTCGAGCCGCTCCTTACGCCAGCCGCCGAGGTGACGGTAGAGACCAACCCGGAGGATGTGGATTCGGCGTACGCGGCGTGGGCGGCCGGGCGCGGCCTGCGCGTGTCGCTCGGCGTGCAGAGCTTCGATCGCGATCTGCGCCGGACGCTGGGGAGGTCCACCGTCGCCGATCCGCTGGCGGCCATGGCGCTGCTGCGCGAGGCTGGCTGCGCCAACTGCGGAGTGGATCTCATCTATGGCATTCCGGCGCAAGACATGGCCGCGCTCGCCCGAGACCTGGCCGTGGTGTGCCACCTGCGCCCGGAGCACGTGTCGTGGTACGAGCTGAGTGTGGAACCCGGCACGCCGCTCGCGACGCGGCTGGCGGACGGCGACGTGGAGCGCGGAGCGCGGTCAACCGAGCGCGGCGACGACGGAGAGGGCGCCGCGGATCGGGCGGCCGAGATGCAGCGCGCTATCGTACGCAGGCTGGAGCGTGCCGGCTATCGCTGGTACGAAGTCAGCAACTACGCGCTGGCCGGCCGGCAGTGCCGGCACAACAGCGCCGTGTGGCGCGGGGAGCAGTACGTGGGGCTGGGGCCGGCGGCGGTGAGCACGCTCGGCGAGCACCGCCGCCGCAACCTGCCCGACGTGGAGCAGTACCTGCGGGTGCTGGCGTGGCCGGTCGGCGGCACGTCCGCGGGTGCGCCGCCCAGGGAAGAAGAGGTGCTCTCCGCTCCAGTACGCGCGCGCGAGCGCTTGCTGCTGGCGGCGCGCACTGGCGCGCGCGTGCCACTTACGGAGGTGGCTCCTGTGCTCGAGCGAGCGGCCGTCCCCTCGCTGGTCCGCGCTGGTTTGGTGGGCGAGGCGGGTGGTACACTTTGGATAACACGAAAAGGGCGCATGGTGGCAAACGCCGTGTGCGTGCGCCTCTTTCGCGATTCGTACGTCAAGGGAACCACGTGCCGCTGAAGCCTAGACAGGAACAGGTCCTGCGCGCGGTGGTCGAGGAGTACATCGCCTCGGGCTCCCCCGTCGGCTCCAAACACCTTAGCGAGACCGGGGAGTTTGGGGTGGCGTCGTCGACCATCCGCGGCATCTTCGCCCAGCTCGAGGAGCACGGGCTGCTGGCCCATCCGCACACCTCGGCCGGCCGCGTGCCCACCGATCGCGGGTACCGGTACTACGTAGACAGCCTCATGGGCGAGCGCCGCGAGCAGGTGGCGGCCCGTGCCACGCCGCACTCGCTGGAGCGCGCCCGCGCGCGCAGCGAGATCGACGAGGCGCTGCGCGACACGGCGGAGGCTCTCTCGCGCGTCACGGCCATGCTCGCCGTGGTCTCGTCTCCGTCTCTGGCGGCCACCACGCTGCGCCATATCGAGGTCCTGCTCCTCCAGTCACACCTGGTCATGGTGGTGCTCATCACCAGCTCGGGACGCGTGAGCAAGCGCATCTTCCGGTTCGTGGAGCCGATCGACGAGGGCTTGGCGGAGTTCGCTCGCGTGTACCTCAACGAACGTCTCGCTGGCGTGCAGCTCGGCAGCCGCCTGATCGACTCGGCCTTCACGACCCCCGATCTGCACTGGCGAGAGCGGGAGTTCCTGGTCGCCTTGCGTCAAGCTTTCGAGGTGGGCACCATCGATCCCGAAGGGCTGCACGTGGGGGGTACGTCGCGCCTGGTCGAGTCGCTGGCTTCCGAGGGCGTACCCAACCTGAACGAGCTGCTCGAGATGCTCGAGGAGCGCTACAACCTGCTGGAGCTCCTCTTCGAGGCGCTGCGCAGAGACGACGTGTACCTCCGCATCGGTCGCGAGATGAGCGAGCCGTGGCTGCAGTCGTGCTCTCTGGTGGCGGCGAGTTACGGCGTCCCCAACCGTAATCTCGGCACGGTGAGCGTCCTAGGCCCCACACGCATGGATTACCAGCGGGTGATCGCCGCCGTGCGCACCTCGGCCGACGACCTGAGCGATCTACTCGAGGAGATCTGGTAGTCGAATCATGAAGCGTGACTACTACGAAGTCCTGGGTGTGAGTCGCGAGGCGGACGAAGCCCAGATCAAGAAGGCGTTTCGCCGGTTGGCGCGCAAGTTCCATCCAGACGTTAACACCGAAGACCCGGAGGCCGAGGCCAAGTTCAAGGAGCTGGCCGAGGCCTATGAGGTGCTCAGCGACCCCGACAGCCGGGCGGCCTACGATCACTACGGGTTCGACGGCCTCAAGGGCCGTCCCATGGTCGACTTCGAGCAGTTCGGCTTCAGCGACCTGTTCAACGCCTTCTTCGGGGGCGGCATGTTCGGCGACGCGCTGCGCAACGCGGCCGGAGGGCCGTTCGCGGCGGCCGGTACGGCCGCCGAGGCGGGCGCCAACGTGGCCGTGGCCATCGAGTTGTCGCTCGCCGAGGCTGCCACCGGCGTAACGCGCCGGGTGCCGGTGACGGCAGACGTGTTCTGCGATCGCTGCGGCGGCAGCGGCGCTCAGCCGGGCACGCAGCGGCGCCGCTGCTCCGTGTGCGGCGGCAGCGGAAGGGTACGTCAGGTCAGCAGCATCGGCGGGTTCGGACAGTTCATCCGCACGGGTCTCTGCGAGGCGTGCCGGGGGCAGGGCAGCGTGGTCGATGCGCCGTGCGACAAGTGTGGCGGCCGCGGGCGCTTTGAGGCCACGCGAGAGGTGACGGTCGATGTGCCGGCGGGCATCGCCGACGGGCAGCGCATTCGGCTGAGCGGCGAGGGCGGCGCGCCCGGACCGGGCGGACGGCCGGGCGATCTGTACGTAGAGGTCTCCGTCACACCGGACGAGCGCTTTGTGCGGGACGGCAACGACCTCATCCACCGGCTGGACGTGACCATGGTGCAAGCCGCCCTCGGCGATACGGTTACCGTGCCGGCGCTGGACGAGACCATAGAGCTCAAGCTCGCGCCGGGCACGCAGCCGGGCGCCGTGCACGTGTTCCGCGGCCGTGGCATGCCCGCGCTGCACGGCCGGGGGCGCGGGGCGCTCAAGGCGATCGTGAATGTCACCATTCCGCGCCACCTCACGGCCGAGCAGCGTGAGTTGCTCGAGCACTTCCAGGCGCTCACGAACGCGAAGAACTACGAGGCGGAGGACGGCTTCTTCGATCGCGTCAAAGCCGCCTTCCGATCGTGACCGGCGTTCAGTTCGTCCGCTATACGCTGAGCTGTCCTCACGGTACCTACGATCAGGCCGTGGGCGAGCTCGTTGACCTGCCGGCGCGCGGATGGCAAGAGTACAGCGAGGGCACTCTCGTGTTCTGGCTGCAGGCTGGCCAAGAGGAGGAGCCAGCTACCGCCGCCACGCTGTACCGTCTGGCGGCGCTGGGTACTCTGGCTGCGGCGCGCGACGACGAGGCCTGGCTACAGAGCTGGCGTCGCTTCCATTCCGCGGTGCGGGTGGGAGCGGTTGCCGTGCGTCCGCCGTGGCTTTCCCCGCAGCCAGGCGCTCTAGACGTGATGGTCGATATCGGGATGGCGTTTGGAACTGGGTCGCACCACACGACCCGGCAGTGTCTCGCGGCACTGCAAGAGGTACCCCTGGGCTCTCTGCTCGACTTGGGGACCGGCAGCGCGGTGCTGGCGCTGGCCGCGCTGCGCCTGGGTTTTTCTCCCGTGTACGCCTGCGATAACGACGAGGTGGCGCTGCTGGCGGCCGGCGAGAACGCACGGCTCAACGGGCTGTGGCCGCGCTTCTTCTCCGCCGACGTAACGGATCGCGCTGTTCCACTGCCGGCTACGGACGTGCTGGTGGCCAACATCGCCGTGCGCGCCATCGTCGTTCTCGGCGAGCGGATCTCCTCGGGCGATGTGTCGGCTCCCCGGCAGGCCATCCTGGCCGGGCTCCTCGAGACGCAGGCCGAGCAGGCGCGCGCGGCGTTCGCGGGCTATCGCCTGGCGGATCGCCAGCACGCCGGCGAGTGGGTCATGCTCCGGCTGGAGCGCGAATGACGCGCGGCGTGCATACCGCGTCCGTCGGCTGCAAGGTCAGCCGCGCCGACGCCGAGGCCGCGCGGCAGACGTTGCAGGCTCTGGGCTTCGCCCCGGCGGCGGCGGACCAGGCCGGCGTGGCGGTGGTTTTCACTTGCTGTGTGACGGCCGAGGCGGAGCACAAGTCGCGCCGTCTGGTCCGCCGTTTGGCGGCCGACGGCCGGCCGGTGATCGCGACCGGCTGCGCGGCTGCCTACCGCCCCGAGCAGTTCGCGGCGCCGGCCGTCGCCGTGGCGAGTGCCGCCGAGGTGGCGGCCGCGGTACAGCAACTGGCGGCGGGCGCTGCCGGCGCGCCGCCGGTCACCACGTACGAGGGAGCTGCTGGGCGCCGCACCAGGGTCACGTTGAAGGCCCAGGATGGGTGCGGTAGTCGTTGCAGCTACTGCGCCGTGCGCTTGGCGCGCGGCGCGCCGTGGAGCCTGCCGCTCGGCCGGGTCGTCGCCGCCGCGCGGAGCGCCCTCGACGGCGGCTGCGGCGAGCTGGTGCTCAGTGGCATCAATCTCGGACTGTACCGGGACGGTGCCTACGAGCTAGCCGACGTGGTGCGCGCGCTCACGCCGCTTCCGAGGCTAGGGCGGCTGCGCGTGTCCTCCCTGGAACCGCAGCACGTGCGCGGCAGGCTGTTGGAGGCGCTGGCGCATCCGCGCGTGGCTCGCCACCTCCACGTACCGCTGCAGTCGGCGGACGACGCCGTCCTCGCGGCCATGCGACGCCCGTACACCTTTGCCGAGTACCGAGCAGCAGTGGAACGGGTGCGCGCCGTCATGGGCGAGACGATGATCTCGACCGACGTTATCGTGGGCTTTCCGACCGAGACCGAGGAGGCGTTTGCCCGCACCCTGGCCGCTGTGGCTCCGCCGAGCGACCTCTTCGGCCGCGTGCACGTGTTCCCATACTCGCCGCGGCCGGGCACGGAGGCGGCGGACCTTGCACCGCTGCCGCGCGAGGTGGTTCGTCGCCGCGCCCAGGCCGCGCTGGATGCCGCCGCGGCGGCGCGGGCGGCCGCGGCGGCGGCAGAGGTCGGAAAGACCGTAGAGGTGCTGGCAGAAGACCGCGCCGGGGGCTTCTGGCGTGGGTACACCTCGCGGTACACTCGCTGCTATGCGACGGGCGACGCTCTGCCTGGCCAGCTCGTAACGGTAGCGGTGGAGGGCGTCTATCGCGACGGCGTCGCAGGAAGGATCACCGGCGGGGGATG
Source organism: Thermoleophilia bacterium (assembly GCA_040772045.1). Taxonomy (GTDB): domain Bacteria; phylum Actinomycetota; class Thermoleophilia; order UBA2241; family UBA2241; genus JAXGYV01. Next base: position 58,255 of record JAXGYV010000002.1, on the reverse strand, counting down.
ATCACTATCAGGGGCCCTGGCGCGTGTCGCGAACACGGTGCCGTGGACGGCCGGGGCGCTAGCGGAGGCGAGAGCAGGAGATGATACGGCAAGCGGGAGCTATCGAGAGCAGGATGAAGACCGACTCCGGCACGGCGCTCAAGGCCGGAGACAAGCGCCGGGTGACGGCGCTGCGGACGGTGATCGCGGCACTCAAGAAGGCGCGCATTGACGCCAAGGCCGACCCGAGCGAGGCCGACGAACTCGCCGTGCTGGCGCGCGAGCGCAAGCAGCGGCTGGAGGCGGCGGAGATCTACGAGCAGAACGCGCGCGCCGATCTGGCGGAGCAGAGCCGCTACGAGGCTCAGCTCCTGACCGCCTATCTGCCGGCGGAGCTGCCCGATGAGGAGCTCGCTGCGCTCGTCGAGGCCGCCGTGGCGGCCACCGGTGCCGCGTCGCCCAAGGAGATGGGGAAAGTGATGGCCGCGCTGATGCCCAAGGTGGCCGGGCGTGCCGACGGCAAACGGGTCAGCGAGGCCGTGCGGGCCCGGCTCGCGGGATGAGTGCGAGGCGGCGAGCGATGAAGAAGACGGTCGATCTCGAGGACAACGCGGTCGCACAGGCGGTTGCTGGCGAGCACGACGATCATCTGAAGATCCTGGAGCGCGCCCTGGGATGCCGCATCACCCAGCGCGGCACGGTCGTGATCCTCGAGGGCGGGCAGCGGCAGGTCGACAAAGCGGTGGCGGCCATCGAGGAGCTGGTGACCGTGATCCGCGGTGGCCGGCCTCTGAACGCAGCCATGGTGGAATCCCTCACGGAGATCGCGGTGAGCACCAACGGGAGGGCGGCCGAGGTGTACGGCGACATCGTCTGGAGCCACCGCGGCCGTCAGATCGGTCCCCGCACGGTTAATCAGAAGCGCTACGTCGACGCCATCCGGGCGAACACCATTACTTTCGGGATAGGCCCTGCGGGGACGGGCAAAACGTATCTGGCCACGGCCATGGCCGTGGCCGCGCTGGCCGCCAAGACCGTGGGGCGCATCATCCTCACGCGTCCGGCGGTGGAGGCGGGGGAGAGCCTGGGCTTCCTGCCCGGCACCGTACTGGAGAAGGTCGATCCGTATTTCCGGCCGCTCTTCGACGCGCTGTACGACATGATCGACGGCGAGCGGCTCAACGCGCTCATGGACAAGGGCGAGATCGAGGTCGCGCCGCTGGCCTTCATGCGCGGGCGTACGCTCAACGACTCCTTCATCATCCTCGACGAAGCGCAGAACACCACCCCCGAGCAGATGAAGATGTTCCTCACGCGTTTGGGGTTCGGCTCGCGGATGGTGGTCACCGGCGACGTGACGCAGATCGATCTGCCCGGAGGTCGGCAGTCGGGACTGGTGACGGTGAGCGACGTCCTCGGGCAGATCGCCGACATCAGCTTCATCTCCTTCGACCATCGCGATGTGGTGCGGCACAAGCTGGTCCAGCGCATTGTGGCCGCCTATAAGGAGCACGCCGACCGGCGGCTCGAGGCGATCAACGGCGATACGCGGCAGGCGGGCTGACTGTGGTGGGGTACGCATGAACGAGCGCACGCTGCAGCGAGACGGCGTGCTCGTCGAGGTGCGCGATCACACGCGCTGGGGCGCGAACCCGGAGGCCATCGCCGATTTGGTCGCGCTGGTGCTCCGCGGCGAGGGAGTCAGCGCCGCCGAAGTCGGCGTCGGCCTGGTGGGCGAAGCCGCCATGCGGCGGCTGAATCGCGAGCAACGCGGGGTCGATGCCGCCACGGACGTGCTCTCCTTCCCGCTCGAAGAGCCTGGCGAGTGGGAGTCGCCGCTGCGCTCCGAGCCTGGTGTCGCGGATTTGGCGGCACAGGAGCCTCCGCGGCTGCTCGGCGATGTGGTGCTGTGTCCGCGGCAGGCGGTTCGGCAAGCCATGGCAGAGGGCACGCCGCCGGCGTTCGAGGTGGCGCTCCTCCTGGCGCACGGCCTGCTCCACCTGCTCGGTTGGGAACACCAAGAGCGGCCTGGCCCCATGGCTCTGCGCCAGGGCGAGCTGCTCTCCGGCTTCGACTGGACCCGACTTGCCGGCGCCTGAACCCCCACGACGGCAGGGGATGCTGTACAGCTTCAACTGGGCCATCGAGGGGATCGTCTGGGCTCTGCGGCACGAGCGCAGCATGCGCATACACGTAGCCGCCGCGGTGATCGTCGTTGTCCTCGGCTTGGTGTTCTCGGTGAGCCGTGTGGAACTGCTGCTCATCCTGGCGGCCATCACCTTCGTCATGGTGGCCGAGCTCATCAACACGGCGGTGGAGAAGATCATCGACCTGTTCGCCGAAGGCGTCTCGGAGCCGGCCAAGATCGCCAAAGATGTCGCCGCTGGCGCGGTGTTGGTGGCCTCGATCAACGCGCTGGCTGTGGGTTACCTGGTCTTCTACGACAACCTGGTGAGCTGGCCCTATCAGGTGTTCAATCGACTGCGGCTCTCCCACGTAGACTTGATCGTGGCCGCGCTGGTGCTCGTCGGGCTCATCGTGATCGGTGTTAAAGCGGCCACCCGGCAGCGGTCATACTTGCGCGGTGGTTGGCCTTCCGGTCACGCCGCGGTGGCGTTCGCGGCGTGGGTGGCTATCACGGCGCTGGCCGTGCGAACGGCGTACGCGGCGCCGCTCTCGGCGGTGGCGCTCATCATGGCCGTCCTCACGGCCCAGAGTCGCGTGCAGGCCGGGATTCACAGCTTCCTGGAGGTGCTCGCCGGCGCTATTCTGGGGAGTGTGGTCATGATGATCGTGCTGGCCGTGTTCAGGCCGTTCTGAGGCGGACCGTTCCGAGGCGAGGAGATAGAGCAAATCATGCGGCAGACCGAGCAAGGCGTGGAGCGGGAGCTCGCGGGGCGAGAGCCACTCGCCGAGGAACGTGCGCTGTGGGAGCGAGCTCTGGCGGTGGCCCAGTCGGCCTACGCGCCCTATTCGGGCTTCCGGGTGGGAGCGATCATCAGGGGCTCCGGGGGCCGGGAGGCCACGGGCGTCAACGTCGAGAGCGCGGCCTCTCCGGCCGGGTTGTGCGCTGAGCGCGCAGCGCTCGGCGCGTACGTGACCGCCGGCGGCCGCGACGTGGCGGCGGTCGCCGTGGCCTCACCATCTGGCGACGCGGTCCCCTGCGGCGTCTGCCTGCAGGCGCTGAGCGAGTTCGGCGACCCGCTGATAGTCGCGCAGGTAGCTGGCGAGGTGCGCGTCTTCCGGCTCACCGAGCTCCTGCGCGTGCCGTTCCGCCGCTCCGCGACGGCGGAGCCGTGAACATGAGCGGCGGAGAGCGAGAGGCCCGGCCGTCCGGTTTCCGCTCGGGCTTCGCCGCTGTCCTCGGACGGCCGAACGTCGGCAAGTCAACTATGGTCAACCGCTTGGTCGGCGAGAAGGTGAGCATCGTGAGCGACCGGGCGCAAACTACGCGGCGGCGCATCGCCGGCGTGGTGAGCGCCGCCGAGTACCAGCTCGTGCTGCTCGATCTGCCGGGGTTCCAGCGTCCGTTCGATGCCCTCACCGCGCGCATGCAGCGTACCGTGAACGACGCGCTGGAGGAGGTAGATGCCGCTCTGGTGGTGCTCAACGCGGCGGAGCCGTTCGGCGGCGGCGACCGCTTCATCCTGGCCGCCGTCGCCGCCTCGTCTGCCCCGACCGTGATCGTCGCCAACAAGGTCGATCTGGTGCCCGCGATGCAGCTCCCGAAGGTGCTGGCGCGCGCCCGTGAGCTGGCGCCGGCGGCCGACGTGCTGCCGGTGAGCGCGCTGACCGGCCAGAACTTGCCCGCCGTGCTGAAGGCACTGGTAGCCGCTCTGCCGGAGGGGCCGCGGTACTTCCCCGCCGGCGAGAGCACCGATCAGCCGCTCGAGCTGCTGGTCGGCGAGCTCATCCGCGAACAAGCGCTGCGCCGAACCAGGGAGGAGGTGCCGCACGCGATCGCCGTGGAGGTACAGTCGCTGGAGGAACGTCGCGGCCGTCCCCTGCTGGAGATCGAGGCCTTGCTGGTGGTGGAGACCGAGTCGCAGAAGGGCATCCTGATCGGCAAGGGCGGCGCGCTCGTCAAACAGATCGGTAGCGCCGCCCGGCGTGAGATCGAGGCCATCGTGGGTGTCCACGTGTTCCTGTCGCTGCGCGTCAAGGTACGTAAGCACTGGCGGCGCGACGACGCGTTTGTGGAACGCATCCTCTGAGTCCGCCGCGCCGCCCGCGCGTCCGCGCTTCGCACCCGCATGCTCCACGGGTGACTCGTTTCCGCTCGCGGAGACGCGTCACGGACGGCGCCAGAGATGCTCGGGCCACGCGAGCCTGGCGCTGTGATATGCTGCAAGTCGGGCTGGAGTTACGTATCGTGGCAACGTCCCCACTTCGTCCCCGCCGTATCGAAGAGGCATCTCGTCTATGCACGCCGAGGAACTAGCGAAGACAATCGATCATACGCTGTTGCGTCCAGAAGCCGTGGCGGCGGATGTAGAGCGTCTGTGTGACGAGGCTGCGCAGTACCACTTTGCCGCGGTATGCCTGTTTCCGCACTGGGTGCCGCTCGCTGCCCACCGGCTCTCGGGGTTGGATGTTAAAGTGTCCTCGGTCATCTCGTTTCCCTATGGCGCCGACTGTACGCGAGCCAAGGTGGTGGCCGCCGAGGAGGCGGTCGCGCACGGTGCCGACGAGCTGGACGTGGTCATGAACATCCCGGCTATGCTCTCGGGAGACGTGATGTTCGTGCGCGACGAGCTCCGCCGGATCGTGCACGCCGCGCGCGTGCATTCGGTCAACTCGGGCAAGGGCGCGGTCATCGTCAAGGTGATCGTCGAGACGTGCTACCTCAGCCAGAAGTTGAAGAAGCTCGCCTGCAAGGTCGTGGAAACCGCCGGTGCCGATTTCGTGAAAACGTCTACGGGCGTAGGGCCTAAGGGCGCCACCGTGCGCGACGTGGAGCTCATGCGCGACTGCCTGGCCGAGCACGTTGGCGTAAAGGCGTCGGGTGGCATCCGCACGTATGCGGACGCCGCGCTGATGATCAACGCCGGGGCGGCTCGCATTGGCACCAGCGCCGGGGTACAGATCATGCGCGACTTCCTGGGCGAACGCCAGGCACTCTGACCTTCCTCCGTGGACCCTCTCGCCGCCGAAGATCTCCTCGCTCGCGTCCGCTACGACGCTCGCGGTTTAGTCCCGTGCATCGTCCAGCACGAGAGCACCGGCCGCGTGCTCATGCTCGCCTACGCCAACGAGCAAGCTCTGCGCCGCACGCTCGCCACGGGCGAGGCGCATTTCTGGAGCCGCAGCCGCGACGAGCTGTGGCACAAGGGTGCCACCAGCGGCAACGTCCAGCGGGTACGGGCCATCAGCCTCGACTGCGATCACGATACGGTGCTGCTGGAGGTCGAGCCCGCCGGACCCGCCTGCCACACCGGCGCCGAGAGCTGCTTCGACGCCGAGGCTAGTCAGGGTTCCACGCTGCGCCTCTCCTCGGCCGGCTGATCCGCTTCGGCCGCGGCCTCCTCTGGCCGTCGCGCGCTGTCCGCCGGCCCGCTCGCCTTCGCCGGTTCGCTCGCTTCCGCTGCCCGAGACGTGTTCTGCGTGCTCGCCGGCGCGGCCGCGCTCGCCGGGGCTGTGACCGCGAGCGTCCCGTTCAGCGTCCCGCTCTCCTCCGCCCTCTCGGCCTTGCGGATGGTGAGGTACGCGACGGTCCCAAAGGGGATCGGTAGCCAGAAGTTGATGAGGCGGTAGACGAGGACGCTGGCCACCGATACGTCGGCCGGCACGCGGAAGCCGGCGAAGAGCGCCAGCAGGAGCGCCTCAACAGTGCCCAGGCCGCCCGGCGTGGGCACGAACGTGGCCACGGTGTACGCCATGGAATGGGCGACCAGGAGCGGAGCCAGATGGATGGTGTAACCGTAGGCCTGAAAGACCGTGAACAGGCACAGGATGTCGCACGACCACCAGAGGGCGGCGAAGAGTGCGTTGGTGCGGATAGCCCCGCGCCGGGCGGTCATCGGCCGGATGCCGGCGCGCAGGTTGTCGACCCATTCGTCGATCCGGCTGACGGCGATCACGGTACGCCGCCGGGCGCGGTTGACTATCTTGGCGAGCTGACGCGCGCGACGGCGCAGTGTGGTGGGGTGGTTGTAGAGGTAGATCAGGTAGGCCAGATGACCCAAGATCAAGCCGATGCAGACGATGGCAAACGTAGCACCGGCCGCCGAGCCACGACCCTTGGCGAGCAGGTACAGCAACGAGCTGAAGAAGATGATCCACAGGACGATGTAGTTGAAGAACTGCTGCGTAGCCACGGCCACTACGGCGATGGAGCGCGACACGCCACGTCGGGCGAGTGCCTTGTACGTGACGACGAATCCGCCGATGCCGCCCACGGAGAAGATGCGGCTGGCGGCGAAGCCGGCGAGCGTGATGCGCAGCACGAGCCACAAGCGGAGCTCCGCGCGCAGCGAGTGGAAGACGAAGCGCGTGAGACTGGCGTAGCAGAGGAGCGCGGACATCTCGAGGAGCACGGCCAGCCCGAGGAGCCAGTAGTTGCCCTTGAGCATGAGGGTGAAGGCGTTGGTCGCTTGTGTGACCTGGGGCAGCAGGAAGTAGAACGCCACGCCCAGGATGGCGAACACCATGAGGGTTCGCAGTGTCCTGCCGATGCTGGAACCTCCGCAGCTCGTTCGTTAGTGTCCGGCGGCACGGATGGGGTATCGACATCCCGTCCGTGTGGCACGAGCCCCACGTGCGCCGCGGGCTGTGCGGCGAGAGAGGACGGCAGCCCACAGCACGGTATCACATGAGCCTACGCCCTCGTGTTCCCCCTGCCTCTTGCTCGAGCGGGGTCCGCTACCGGCGCCGCCAGAAGCGCCGGGGGAGGATCTCCAAGGCCACCACCTCGTCGCGGAGTGTTCGGCGCCGTGTGTAGCCGAAGGCGACCGCGGCGAGCACGGTGGAGGGGGGGATCACCAGGGCGACGATCCAGGCGGCGCGGGACTCTCGCTGTATCCCCGGCGCCGTGGCCACCGTGTACACGCCGGTGACGAGTGCGGCGAACCACCCGGCGACCAGAAGAGTGAGCCATGTCTGACCGACGCGGTCGGGGATGCCCAGATCCGAGTGGCGGTTGACGAGGACCAGCGCCACGTACGGCACGGCGGCGCCCAGCGTGAAAGCGGCGATGCCGAGGATAGTTGTGGCGCGCTGCCACTGCTGGAGCAACAGTTGTCGGTGGGCCTTCTGCTCTTCTGCCGACGGTGGTGCGCTCATAGATGCGGCTCCTTCGGTAGGCCACGCGCGAGACCGCGCGCGCTGATTGTCGCCGACAGAGGCCGTCGGCTCACGCGCCGCGGAACCGCGGCGCCCGCGGATTCTCGCTGCTGCGCGCGGTTGCACCGGCGTCCCGGATGTGCTTGACTCCTGCCCCGACAACACATCTGGTGCGCCCCCCTCGCGTTTCCCCCCTTCACTTTCCCGCAAAGAGCCGCGCACACATGCGTGGTCCGCATGCGTGTGGCTCTCCAGGGGGTGGTTGTGAGGAGAGGGCGCCGACCGGCCCGCGACACAGGGAGTACCCGCTGTCGCACGGGCAAACACCGTCGAAAGGCAGTTGTGGCACGATGTCGATGCGCCATTCTGGCCCTCTTCCTGTTTAGCGCCCTCTCGACCGCGCTCATCGCCGCGCCGCCGAGTGAGGCCGCGACCCGCGCCGAGTTGCGAGCGAGGCTCGATCGGGCGGTTACCCGCCTCGCGAGCCTCAGAGCACAGCTCGCCGCCGCTCGCGCGGCGCTTCGCTCAGCGACCGCCGTGCTCGCGTCCGCTACGGATCCGGCCGCGAGTACGCCCTCCCTGGTGACGGTCTCCGTCACCACCGCCAGCCCTACTGCCGGCGATGGTAGTGCTGGGAGTAGCACTTCCGCCGGCACCACTTCCTCCGACCCCGTCCCCACCGACTCCACTCCCTCCGACTCCGTCCCCACCGATCCGTCCAGTGATCCGTCCAGTGGGGAGACCGCGGTCGGAGGCGATGTCGGCGCTACCGCCACCGATCCGGCGGCCGCTTCCGGCAGCGAGGCCTCCGCAGCCGCTGCTGTTTCGACCGCCGATGTGATGGCCGCGGCCACGGCCCGGGCCACCGCGGCGCGTACGCAGATCCGCCGTCTGTCGCGGCTCATCCGCCAACAGAAGGAGAGGGTGCGTAAGGCCCGCTGGCTGGTGAACCATCCGATGCAGCGCGTGCGGGGGTCGTGGAGATACGTCATCAAGACGGCCGCCAAGCGGTATCGCATCAGCGCCGCCGGGCTGTACCGGCTGATGATGTTCGAGTCGTCGGGGCGAGCCCACGCTCGCGGATGTGGCGGTCTGTACTTGGGCCTGTTCCAGTACTGCCGGAGCACCTGGTACGGGGCGTGGAATCCCTACCGCCGATTCGGTATTTACAACGGCGGCGCGCAGATTTGGGCGACGGCGTACGCCATCCGTAGCGGATGGGCGCGGCGCATGTGGCCGAATACGTACTGGCGGGCGTTCTAAGCACGTTCTAAGCAGTCTGTAACGCGGGAAGCGTACGGGGCCGCGGCCGGCAGCTTCGCCGCCGCGGCCCCGTCTCGTCTACCGGCTTGGCCAACATCCGGTCCGTCACGTACACTTCGCGTGTTCTGGGACCGCAACAGGCCGAAGTGGCCGGAACTGGCAGACGCGCCGGACTCAAAATCGGTCCGTTCACGCGGGGTGTGGGTTCGATTCCCACCTTCGGCTTCCTAGATGGCGGGGATTTTCCCTCTACGCAGCCGGCCCTCCTGTGCAGGGCGGGCCGGCTGCTCGCTCTGTCGCCGGGCGTCGCTCAAGCGCCTCCGACGGCGTTTTCCGCGCAGGATCCTCAGAGCGATCAAGTGCTGGCGCCTTGAGCGAGTCACTGCGCTCGATCCTCGGCATCCGGACGCGTCTCTACTACCCCCCGGAAACACCGTCTGCGATGATGCTGAAGAAACCGGTCGGCAATGGGGTGCCGCACGCCTCTGTGGTCGAAGCATCGGGGCCTCGATCTGTATCTGATCCGTGCTTGTGCACTATTTCGCGAAGTACCCGATGCGTATGAGGGGCACGGTGATGGTCCATCCGGCCACGCTCTCATAGCTGTACGAGCCGGCTTCTCACCCCAAATGGTGATGATGTCGTCCTCATAGATGCGTTTTCATGTTGCCTCGAAAACGGCGGCGACCTCATCGGTGTAGACGCCGTATCGAGGCTGGTGATGAGCAGGATTTGCGTGCGCGGTTGGACATCGAATTCCTCGAACTCGGTCCAGTACTGATCAGGTCCAGCGTCCTGTATCTGGAAGACCTGCCCCGCAGCACGTACTTCCTGCCGACTAGCTGAGGTTGCGTTCCTGTCAAGGACGAGCTGATGCTCTTGCAGCGCGACTTGTAGGCGACGCTGAGCGGAACCACGGTGATGCGTCCCGACCCCTTCTGGACGGCCACGTTACCGGCGGCGTCCTTGGCATTCGCACGGTGTAAGAGTGTACGTTCCCCCCGGTAGATTGGCGGTGAGGCGATAGCTGTTGGTCTGATTCTGCAGGACTCCTCGCCGACGGAGAAGGTGCGCCGTGCCGGTCGCTGAGGCCGGATGGAGACGGTGGCCGCCGGTGAGGCATCTTTAACGCGGTACTTGATCGTTGTCGCCTTGCCCTGGACGACTGTTGGGGAAGAGAGGGGCGACTGTCACTGGCGGGGTGTTGTCAAAGTGGATCTCTTGGGCGTGCGGCGCCTCTTTGTTACCGGCGGCATCCACCGCGTAGGTCCAGATGACCCGCTTGCCCTGGCCCTTGACCGTGACCGATCGGCCCTGCTTCCACGTCTTCTTGCCATCGATGGAGTAGTAGACGGTGCAGGCATCGTCTGGAGAGGAGTCGTCTGTGCCCAAGATCGCGAGCTTCTGTGGCGAGCGATACCGCTCCTTCGATACATCGCGAAGACAGACCGTGGACGCGGGCGGTGTCGTGTCGGGTGTGTCTGTTGATGAAGGGTGAGCGTGCTCTTCTGCGCCCCTCCCGGGAACGTCCGCAGTCCGAACTTGCCTCCCCGCCACGGGCAATGAAGGCAGAACCGTCAAGGCCGCCGTGATTACAAACGAGGCTGAGTCGTCGCAACGCTAGCTTTCCCTCCACTGCCGTGTACGCTCCCTGCCGAGAGGGAGTTCTCCGTGCCAGGGCATAGTAGCGCTGGCGTAGGACGGAAAACGGTTTCATCGAGACCGGGATATCCCACGACCGTCTGCGGGGGACCGTGATCTACCTCTCGCATTCTGCTGGCGAGGTCCGCTAGGTGCGTCCACACCTTTCTTGTGGGGTCGCTACACTGGGTCTTCCGAGCACTCTCGGCCAAGACCCCGGCTGCTATCTGAAAGGAGCCCAACGGTAACCTCGATGCCTGATCGAGCAGCTACGTCGCAGTCGTGGTTCTCTGCGAGTACAGCCACGAGGATTTCATGGGCTGGAGCAGGGGCGCTCGCTTCTATCCACTGCTCTACATGCTCACGCGTGTGTATGGCGCGCGCGATCGGGGTAGCGGCCTTGAGCTCTACCAAACACATCCTGGGCAAAGCTGCGGCGCTCCGGTTGCACCCATCTTCCCCAAGCGGCTCTATGAGCTCCGGTTGGTCTACTGCCGAGGTGAACGCCCTTGCCAATCTCCCACTTTCCTGACCACCGAAACCAATCTGGAGATCTCAGACCAAAGAGCCTGCCGTCTACCTGCCGAAGTACCTCGTCCTGAAACAGCCTGGAGCGGTGCGGTTGCTGGATCCCCGAGGATCCCGATCTCTGGCAGTTCGAGAACTACTCAGCATTCCTCGCCGAGCGGCGCGCTCTCGCCGCTGCCGCCCCAACAACTTTCTGGAGCAACTGCTGGCTGGGCAGTCCGGAAAAGCGCGCTGCAAGACTGGTTGCGGATCTTGGGGCGCCATCGCGGAAAGCGCGGAAGAGGAGGCGCTCTTGACACTGCTCATCGCTGGGTCGTGGAGCAGAGGGGTTGCCGCCTCAGAGGGCAGTTCGTCTACGAGGTGGCCGATCCGCAGGCGGCAAGCCCATGGCCTTGCTCGACCTCGCGTGGCCAGAAGGCCTCCAGGCCAACTGGGTGAGCCTGTGGCTCTGTTGCTCAGCAGGCCGTTGAGATGCTGCAGGCCGCCAACCGGGCGAGGCTTTCACCAACGTTGCTGAGTTCCAGCGTTACGTTGAGCAGGAAGTGCTTGGCCTGCGGTGAGTCGGCGACAGCGGCCGGTCTGAGCGAGCGGCTATCGATTTGTCGGATTGAGCCAGTGTCAAGGCCGAGCTTCCAGTAGCGGCGCTCGGCTGTCCATGAATCCGTATCCTTACCCTGATATACACCCTTAGAGGGCCATCGAGTGCGATAACCCACGCTCAAGGGCGTGCTGCCCTGGGACACGTCCGCCCCGGCCTCGACAAGCAGCGGCTGGGGTAGCTCATCCAACTTAGTGTTCTCTCAAAAGGGAGCACGGCGTGCCCAATACACGGTTTAGGGCCGAACGCTCCGGCTAAAAGCCCTGCTGCCGACGATGCCAGCCTGATATGCGAAATCAGCAGGCGCGCCATCACCGAGATCTTCGGGTTGAGTTGCTCAAGGCTCTCGGTGCCGAGCGCAACGAGGGCGAGCGAGGGCCGACTCGGTTACTGCGCTGGCTACACTTGCCGCGTAACCTGATGAAAATGCGCATAGGCTGCTCGAGCTGCGTGGCCGCGACGGTGTGAGCTCCCCGACCTTGCTTGTCGAAGTCTGGTGGCCTCGCCCTCTCGTCCTTGTGCCGCTTGCCCGCGAGTCGGCCGGGGATCCTGCAGCGTCTCCCCAGGCTGTTCGCCTTGGTGTGAAATCCTGTTCGCCTTCCCATGGAATCGGTATTCAGCTTGCCGTGGAATATGCACTGAACTCGCCGCGGACCTTCCGGGCAAGCTGCGCGAAGTAGTGTATCTCGGCTCGGAGCGGAAGTACGTGGTGGAGCTCGCGGGCGGAGAAGTCGTCACCGTGCGCGTGCAGGAGGGTACCGCAGAGCCACTGACGTGCTCCGGTGTGCGCGTGTGCTGGAAGGTAAACGACTGCGTCGTCGTGGCTGATCCAACGCCCGCCGACGCTGGGTCCGCCTCCTTATCGGCGGTCAAACCCGGTGGCGAGGCCACCGAAGGAGGGGAATGACATGCTGCCAGCCGCCGAGCGCTACAAGGGCTATCGTTCCTACAGCTACCTTGAAGCTGGCAAGGACTACCAGGAGTTCAAGCTGGCGCCCGAGATGGGACGGGTGCCCCTCTACGAAGGTCTTACGCTGAGCGACGCGCAGAAGGAGCGCGTCGCTCAGCTGCTCACCGACAACATCGTCATCTCCCTGCACGAGCACCCCACCATCCTGCCCGCGGATCTGCGTGAGCTCATCGACTACGAGCGCTCGGGTCGCGAGCATACCGGCTATGAGGGGCTCGCCCACTCGGGCATGACCGCCTTCTTCGACGGCTTCATGGACGGCACGGCCTACGTCACCAGCCTCTGCGGCTGGAAGTGGAACGATGTGCTCCACGACCTGGGCATGCGCCTCTGCGATCTGGCCCAGCAGGACTTCATCGTGCACGCCCGCTCGGTCGCCGAGATCCGCGAGGCGCATCGCAGCGGCCGCATGGCGCTGGTGGCCCACCTCGAGGGCGCCACGATGATCGAGAACGAGCTCGATCGCATCGAGGTCCTCTACGGCTTCGGCGTGCGCTGCATGGGCATCACCTACAGCGAGGCCAACGGCCTGGGCTCGGGCCGCAAGGAGAGCCGCGACGCCGGCCTGACCGCCTTCGGACGGGCGGCGGTGCGGCGCATGAACCAGATCGGTATGGCCATCGACATCGCCCACTGCGGCGAGAACACCGCCTATGAGACCGTCGTTACCTCCGCGGCCCCGGTGCTGCTTACGCACGGCGGCTCGCGTGGGGTGTGGGACAGTCCCACCCATATGAACTCCGATAAGGCCATGAAGGCCTGTGCGGAGCGGGGCGGGCTCGTCGGGGTGACCGCGGCGCCGCACCTGACCTACTCGCCGCGCTACTCACAGCATAACCTCGACGCGGTGATGGATCACTTCGTCTACCTGGTAGACCTGCTCGGGCTGGAGCATGTGGGCTTTGGCCCCGATACGCAGTTCGGCGATCATCTGGGCGTGCACTACGCCTGCGCGAAGTCGCTGAACATCGAGGACTCGCTCTTCAACGATCCGCACTACAGCGAGAAGCCCTACGTAGACGGGGCGGAGAACCCGGCCGAGTGCTTCTGGAACATCATCGGCTGGCTGGTGGAGCACGGCTACTCCGACGATGAGATCAACGCGGTGATCGGCGGCAACGCGCTGCGCGTGCTCGAGCAGATCTGGGGATCGTAGGACGATGAGCGGCGAGCATCCCGCACCGTCGGCCGGCGCCGTCCGGCGACGACGCATCCGCATCGTGGTGCCCATCGTGGCCTCGGCGGCCGAGATGGCGCAGCGCTTCGCGGTGCTGGGCTCCGCACAGACAGAGGTCTCGGTCGTGGTCATCGAGCGTGGGCCGGCCTCCATCGAGTCGCAGTTCGAGGCGGCCCTCGCCGTGCCGGAGGTCTTGGTCGCGGTGCGGGACGCCGCCGCGGAGGGCGTCGATGCCCTGATCATCGACTGCATGGACGACCCCGGCGTGGGCGCCGCCCGGGAGCTGGTCTCCATCCCCGTGCTGGGGCCGGCGCAGACGGCCATGCACCTGGCCTGTCTGCTGGCGCGGCGCTTCTCCATCGTCGCCCCCGAGGCCTCCGCCGCCGCGACCACGGCCTTCGAGGAGCAGGCGCGCCACTACGGCCTGCGCGAGCAGCTGGCCTCGGTCCGCGGTGTAGACATGCCGGTGCTCGAGCTGCGCCGCGACGGCGAGCGGCTGGCGGCGTCCCTGCTCGCTCAGTCGCTGCTCGCCGTAGAGCAGGACAGAGCGCAGGCCATCGTCTTCGGCTGCATGGCGATGTTCGGCGCCGCGGCGGCGGTCCAGGACGGCCTGCGTAAGGCCGGCCATCCCGGCATCCCGGTCATCGATCCCCTGCCCGTGGCGCTGCGCTTCGCCGAGGCGCTGATCGACCTCGACCTTGCCCACAGTAAGCAGAGCTACCCCACCCCTCCTGCCAAGCCGGTGTTCGGCTACGTGGCGTTTGCGTAGGCGCGCTGGCGGGCGGGGTCAGTGAGTGCCAACGTCCTAGGGGCGTTCGACAAGGGGTTACATCCGTGCCCTCGGGGTTCGCTCTGGCATTTCAGCGGCGCGGCGCGCCTGTCGAAGTTGCGCCGACGCGCAGTAGCCAGTGCCCTGAGTGGGGGATGAGTGTGCTTGGGAGCGGGATGCCGCACTCTCGTTGACAGTGCTCAATAGCAGATTGTAGACTATCCTCCGACACTACTCCGAGCTAGGTGAGGCTATGAAGGATTATCGGCAGTACAGCATGTGGCTCAGCGAGTATCCTGGGGACCTTACCCCTCGTGCCCCGTTGCCCGGGCCGTTGGATGTCGACGTGGCCATCGTCGGCGCTGGCTACACCGGGCTGTGGACGGCGTACTACCTCAAGAAGGCAGACCCAGGCATTCGCGTCGTCGTGCTCGAGAAAGACATCGCCGGCTATGGTGCGTCGGGCCGCAACGGCGCGTGGTGCTCGCCTCTCCTGATTAACAACAAAGAGCTGATGACCAAAACACACGGGCGTCAGGCGACCGCCGCGTTGCGCCAGGCCATGCACGACACCATCGATGAGATCGGTCGCGTGACCGCCGAGGAGGGCATCGACGGCGGCTTCCACAAGGGCGGCTTTATGCGCATGACGCGCACGCAGACGCAGGTGGAGCGTATGCGGGCATGGGTCGCTTATGAGCGCACCTGGGGTGCGACCGAGGAAGACGTGCGCATGCTGGATGCCAAGGAGGCTCGGGAGCGGGTCAACGTGCCCGATACGCTCGGCGCCTTCTACTGGCGGCAGGCGGCGGTGGTCGATCCGGCCCGTCTGGCGCGCAACCTGGCGCTGGCTGTGGAGAAGCTCGGAGTGCCCATCTACGAGCAGACGCCGGTAACGGCGATCACGCCGCACTACGCCCACACTCGACAGGGCCTCGTCCATGCAGACGTGGTCGTGCGGGCTACCGAGGCCTTCACCGCCGACCTGGCGGGCTGCAAGCGTTACTACGTGCCCATGTACTCGCTGATGATCGCCACCGAGCCACTGCCGCAGAGCGTCTGGGACGAGATCGGCTGGAGCGGCTTTGAGGGCATGAACGACGCTCGCCACTTCATCATCTACCTCGCCCGCACGGAAGATGGCCGCATCGCCATGGGCGGGCGCGGCGCGCCGTACCACTTCGGCTCCTCTCTGCGCGATGAGTTCGAGCGCGACGACCGCGTCTACAAGCAGCTCTGCAAGACGCTGACCGGTCTGTTCCCCGTCCTGCGCGACGCGCGCATCACCCATCACTGGGGCGGCGCCGTGGCTCTTCCGCGCGATTGGTTTAGCTCCGCGGGACTGGATAAGTCGACGGGCATCGCCTGGTCCGGTGGCTACGGCGGCGACGGCGTTGCCACCTCCAACCTGGGTGCGCGTACGGTGTGCGACCTGATCCTCAACGAGAACAGCGAGCTCGCCAGGCTGCCGTGGGTCAATCACAAGATCAAGCCCTGGGAGCCGGAGCCATTCCGCTGGCTGGGTGTGAACGCCTCGGTGCAGGCAACCTCCTTCGGCGATAAGGAAGAGATCAAGACCGGGCGTCAGTCGTATGCCGTCAAGATCGTCAAGAAGGTAACCAAGACGTGACCGCGGGCGGTGCTCTGCGCCGCCACGGGATGGCCACCGAAGGTGGTCGGAGCTCTCTGCCCGGCAGGGATTGAGCCCGGAGGAGCACCGACCGTCGTCCCGAGGTGGCGGCAGCGGTGTGTGCGGAGCGCCCAAGAGGGTTCCCCTTGAGAGCAGGGGCCGCGGCTTGATGGTCATGCCGCGGCCCCTGCCTTGTCTTGACGACGGCAAGGGTACTGCTGCGGTCACTCGAGTCGCGCGGCGCGGGCGCTCGAGAGGTCCCGAAGGGAGGATCATGGCGAGGCGAGTACGCGGATACGACTCCCAGCGGTTGGCGGCCATGACCGTCATGGAGGAGTGCCGCTTCGTGGAACGGCACCAGCGTTGCCAGGAAGCGGCTCGCCGGTCGACGGCGCACCTGTTCGACGGAGTGCCCATGAACTGGATGACGCGCTGGGCGAGTCCGTTCCCGCTGTTCGTCGAGCGCGCCGAGGGTTCGAGTGTCACGTGCCTCGATGGACATCGGCACAGCGACTTCTGTCTGGGCGACACGGGAGCCATGGCGGGGCACTCGCCGCGAGCGACCGTCGCTGCCGTGAGGGCCCAACTCGATCGCGGTCTTACGCACATGCTTCCGAGCGAGGACGGCCCCTGGGTGGCAGAGGAACTGGCCAGACGCTTCGGGCTGCGGTACTGGCAGGTAGCCATGACGGCCTCGGATGCGAATCGATTCGCTCTACGGCTGGCCCGTCACATTACGCGGCGTCCGAAGATCCTCGTGTTCAACTGGTGTTATCACGGATCGGTCGCCGAGACCATCGCCACGCTGAGTGGCGGCGTGCCGTGTTCTCGTCCGGGGAGTTGCGGCCCCGCTATCGACCCCAGCTGTACGACCAAGGTCGTCGAGTTCAACGACGTAGCTGCCCTCAGGCGGGCGCTCCTGCCTCGCGATGTGGCCTGCGTGCTCGCCGAACCGGCGCTCACCAATATCGGGATCGTACTGCCGGAGGAGGGGTTTCACGATGCCCTGCGGGCGATCACGCGCGAGACGGGCACGCTCTTGATTCTCGACGAGACGCATACGATCTGTGCTGGTGCCGGTGGCTGCACGCGAGCGTGGAGTCTGGAGCCAGACATGGTAACGATCGGCAAGCCCATCGGCGGAGGCATTCCCTGCGCGGCGTACGGGATCCACGAGAAGCTCGAGCCAAGGATCCGGCAGGACTGGGACTACCATGCCGCCGACGTGGGTGGCGTCGGCGGCACTCTCGCCGGGAATGCCCTGCAACTGGCGGCGATGCGAGCCACTCTGGCAGACGTGCTAACAGAGGAGAGCTACGCCCAGACCGTGCCGCTGGCGACGCGTTTCTGCCGGGGTGTACAGGAGATCATCGACGACCTTCGTCTTTCGTGGGTTGTTAAACAGCTGGGCTGCCGCGCGGAATACTGGCCCGCCTCGCCCGCCCCGGTGAATGGTGGCGAAGCGGCCGCGGCCGAAGACCCCGCGCTGGACCGCTTCCTCCATCTCTTCGCGTTGAACCGGGGTGTTTTGCTGACGCCGTTCCACAACATGGCCCTCATGGCTCCGAGCACCACCGCCGGTGATGTCGATCGTCATACTGAGGTACTGCGTGAGGCGACAACGCTCTTGTACGGCTGAGACATTCGGAGACTAGCCGGTGACTCATGGGGTGCTCTGCCCCAGCTCTGGAGTGCACAACGGGGGCTTGACTCGTCGAATGGTTGTGGTAGATTGTCAACGATTATCTGTATTCGATGTTGCGTTCTCGAGTGTCGGGAAAGGTGTAAGGCATCCGCAAGTCGTGTCGGGAATTCTTCGTGACACATGCGGTAGTGCTGGGCGGGTCTCACGAGATCCGCGCAGGGAGGCTCGTCGCGTGCTCGTCCCCCCACGCGTGCAAGCGCTCCTGAGTCTGGGGTCCGGGGCCGACGGCGGAGTGCCGCCGCCGTCGCCCCCCCGCCCCCAGGATGCGAGGGCGGTTCAGGAACAACCGAGCAGACGGTCCGGCGACTTGCCGCTCATCTCCCATCTCCAGCCACCGATTGGACCCCCGTCTCTCCGGGGCGCCCAGAGGTTTTGAGACTATGCTGCAACTACACCTCCCGCTCAGACGGACAGCCGCGTACAGCCTGAGGCAGCACCTGCGGGAGTACCTGGAGTATAAGAGCGTGCCGCGAGATGCGCTCGATGACCTCGTCCTGGCGGCCAACGAAGCTTTCTCCAATGCCCTCATCCACAGTGGCCAGTGTGAGGGAGCGGTGGAGCTTATCGCGCGGGTGACGGAGGAGCGGGTCCTGCTCGACATCGTGGATCAGGGCTGTGGTTTCGCGCCCGCTGCCGCCCAGACACCGCGAGACCCAGAGCTGCTAGCTCCACACGGACGCGGCCTCATCCTCATGCACCATCTCATGGATGAAACCCAGATTGATGAGCGTGAGGGCGGAGGGACGCGGGTGCGTCTGGTGCGTCGCGTTCGCTGTGGGCGCGCAGAGGTCTTGGCGACCACGTGAGTGAGCGTCCCGCGCGCTCAAGGTGGAGGGATCGTCGACGGGAGCGCTCGGATTGAATACGCAGTGTGATCAACGGGAGGGTGACCATGAGTGACAGTACGCCTCAGGTAAAAGTGATCCGTGCGGAGGACGTGGTGTGGGAGGAGATTCCTCCGCGCCCGGAAGAGAACTTCCCGCCCGGCCGCCAGTTCGCGGCCGCCAGTTCGCCAGATGGTCACTTCGCGGTTGGCTACTGGGAGCAAGACAACCTGCAGCGCCGCATGGAGCGGCCGTACCATGAGATCGCGTACATCCTCAGCGGTCATGTAGAGATCGAGCTCGATGACGGCACGGTACTGGTGGCGGGCCCCGGCGACATCCTCGATACGCCGAAGGGCTGCACGGGTTACTGGCGTAACCTGGAGCCGGTTCGCAAGGTGTGGGCCATCTACAACGACTGATTTACTTCGGCTTCCTGGAACCTCGCGCTCTGAGGTCACGGGAGAAGCCGTGTGTCGACACATACGTGTCCGCGAAGAGCGCTTCCCGTGTGCGGCCGTCTTGGTGGCGGAAACCGCTCGCATGCCAGCGATGGAATGCCTGCCAAAAGCTCCTTCAGGCAAGTATTGACTGTTGCGCTCAGAAGACGTAGATTGTCGACGATTCACAAAAGGATCGCGAAGGACCGAAAGTACAGAACCCAAACTCATCTCTCGATCTCGATGCCGTGATCACAACGTTGCGGAGTTCCGCGGCGTTGTCTGGCTTCGATCTGCTGACCTTTGCGACCGCCGAGGCCGCTCCGATCGATTTAGGCGAGCAGACCCGCCGGGTGCTGCGGCAGCCGATCGCTTCGGCCCCTTTGGCGGAGCTGGCGAAGGGCTGTCGAAGCGTGGCCATTATCACCAGCGATGCAACGCGGCCGGTCCCCAACCACGTGCTGCTTCCGCTGGTGCTGGGAGAGCTGCGTGAAGGCGGCATCGACGACGCGGACATCTCGATCGTCGTCGGAACGGGAGTGCATCGCTCGCTCACGCCCACTGAGCTGAGGGACCTGGTTGGCGACGGCATCTACGCCAGAGTGAAGGTGGTAAATCATGATGCCCGCGCGCGAGACCTGGTGTCGGTGGGGACCACTCCCGCCGGGAACGAGGTGCGCATCAACCGGCTGGTGGCACAGGCTGACCTTCGCGTAGCGCTCGGAGTAGTCGAGCCGCACGAGTTCGCCGGATTCTCCGGCGCCGGCAAGGCCATCTTGCCGGGGGTGAGCGGGTACGACACGATCATTCGTAACCACGCGCTGCACATGCTGCGGCACGCGAGGGCACGAGCCGGCATGCTCCAGGGCAACCCGATCCACGAGGATATCGCGGTGGCTGCAGAGCTCGCTGGCCTTCACTTTGTGGTGAACGTTACAGTGGACGCTGAGCTGCGCGCGACGGCTGTCGCCGCTGGTGAGCCGCGCGCGGTTCATGGAGAGCTGGTCGCGTTCTTGCGGGAACGCGTCGGTGTGGTGGCACCCCCCGAGCCCGTGGATCTCTTGATCACCGGTCCCGGTCATCCTCTGGACATCAACCTCTATCAGACGATCAAGGCTCTCGTTGCTACCGAGGGGTTGGTTGACGCTCACACGGTGACGCTTCTCTTGGCTTCCTGCCACGACGGTACTGGGTCGCAGGAGATGCTGGAGCCGTTCGTCGGTGCTCGCATGCCGGAGGAAGTCATCGGCAGGCTGCAAACTGAGTACACCATCGAGAAAGACCACTCGTACTTCATCGCCAGGTTCCGCTCGCGCAGCGGACCGGTGATCTGCTGCTGCCCCGGTGTCTCCGCCGAGGTGTTACGCACGCTCGGCTTCGGCTGCGCGGCGACACCCGAGGAGGGACTGCGGCTGGCGTGCGACATGGTGCGCTGTGAGCGTGATCGCCCTGTCGCCGCCCTTGTTCCGCGCCCGCAGCGACTGTTGTGGGCGCCTCGCGTCTCGTCTCCACCTAACCCACATGAGGAGGGTCAATGAGGACAGCCATCACGGACATTAGTGCCCGACGGATTCTCGACTGCCGTGGATACCCCACCGTGCAAGTGTCCGTCCACGCTGGCGACACTGTCGGCCGGGCGGACGTGCCTGCTGGCCGATCCACGGGCAGTCGTGAGGCTGTCGAGATCAGGGATGGCGGCGCGTGGTATGGGGGCAAGGATGTCGAGAAGGCCCTGAACAACGTGCGCACGGTCATTCGTGATCGCGTGATCGGCGTGGACGTGACCGACCAAGTCGCTCTGGATCGCCTGCTCTGCGATCTGGATGGTACTCCCAACAAGCAGAACCTCGGCGCCAACGCTATCCTCGGCGTCTCGCTCGCCGCGGCTCGCTGTGCCGCGGAGTGCGTGGGTCTGCCACTGCACCGTTACCTGCGTGCGGATTCCCGCGTTCTGCCGGTGCCGATGTTCAACCTGATCAACGGCGGCAAGCTTACTTCCAACGACCTTGCCTTCCAGGAGTTCATCTGCATGCCCGTCGGAGCGAGCAGCTACAGCGAGTCGCTTCGCATGGGCAGCGAGTGCCACATGGCTCTGTTCGACATCGTTGTCGGCAAGTACGGCAAGCTCGCTGGCAATACGGGTGACGAGGGTGGCTATGCCACGCCGATCAGCGATGTCCGCGAGGCTCTCGAGGTTCTGCAGCAAGGCGTGGCGGCGGCGGGGTACGCCGACGACATGGTGTACGCGCTAGACTGCGCGGCCACGCATCTGTGGGACGCCGAGCGTCGCGAGTACCTCATCGGCGGCGAGTACTACGACACCGAGGCGATGATCGACCTCTACCAGGATCTCTTCCGTACGTACAACGTGGTGTCCATCGAGGACCCGCTTCATGAAGAGGACTGGGACGGTTGGGTGAAGGCCACGCAGGTGCTCGGGCCGCAGGGCGTGCAGCTCGTCGGCGACGACCTGTTCGTCACCAACCCGGAGCTGGTACGTAAGGGCGTCGAGCTGAACGCCGCCAACGCTCTCTTGTGGAAGGTCAACCAGATTGGCACGCTGAGCGAAGCCTTTGAGGCGGCCGAGACGGCTTTCCGCGCGGGCTACGGCGTCTGCGTCAGCGAGCGGTCTGGCGAGACCGAAGACCCGATCATCGCCGACCTTGTTGTAGCGCTCAACGCCGGCCAGATCAAGACCGGGTCTCCCATACGGGGTGAGCGTACGAGCAAGTACAACCGACTGCTGGAGATCGAGGAGTGGCTCGGAGACCAGGCAGTCTACCCTGGCCGCGCCTTCTCTCCCGCGGTGGCCAGGTCGTAGTTGGCGGCATGTTTGTAAGCGAAACTGAGCTCCTGGGTCACGGCCGTCGGCGGTTGCGCGAGCATTGCTTGCGCATCGCCGCGGCCGCCCTGCGGGCGGTCGACCCGGGGGAGCTCGTCAGACGTCGCGTTGTGCGGGATGGCGACTGGCTGCTTGTAGACGGCGAGAAGTACGAGCTCACGAACCGTCGTGTATGGGTCGTGGGGGCGGGCAAGGCCACGATCGGTATGGCTGCCGTGCTGGACGAGCTGCTTGGCGACCGCATCGCAGATGGTGCGGTCGTCGTGAAGCGCGGCCAAGGCAGGCAGTTACGCTTCATCGAAGTCTTGGAGGCGTCGCACCCCGTCCCGGACGAGGATAGCCTCAAAGGCGGCGAACGCTTGCTGGAGATCGCCAGGCGGGCCAGCGCGGACGACTTGGTCCTCGCGCTGGTGACCGGTGGCAGCTCATCGCTGGCTGTTGTGCCCGCCCCGGGCGTGAGCTTGACGGACAAGGTGGCCACCAACCGCGTCCTGCTGTCGAGCGGCGCGGACATCCAGTCCATGAACGATGTACGCAAGCACATCTCATGCATCAAGGGTGGCCGACTTGGTGCGGCGTGCGGTTGCCCCATCGTCAATCTCACCGTCTCCGATGTGGTCGGCAATCATCTCGACTACGTCACGGATCTTACTGTGGCCGACAGGTCTACGTTCGCTGACGCCCAGGCTGTGTGCGATGCGTACTCCCTGTGGGAGCAGCTCCCCTCCACGGTGAGCGAATGGCTCCGCCGAGCCGACGAGGCTTACGAGACGGCGAAGTCGCTCCCGAATGTGCAGACCCTGGTGGTCGCCGATCCGGAGATGATGTGCGCTGCGGCTGCGGAGGAGGCTCGCCGGCTGGGTTATGAAGCGAGCGTGCTCACTACCGATCTCCAGGGCGAGGCGTCGGACGCGGGGCGCTGGCTGGCGCGTGAGCTGACGGCATCTCCTGCTCCGAGTGCGCTCATCGCGGGCGGCGAGAACACAGTGAATCTCAACGGTGTGCGATTTGGAGAGGTGGCCGGAGGGCCGAATCAGGAGGCGGCGCTGACGGCAGCTATCGAGATGGACGGAGCGGTACGCGAGAGCTGCATCCTCTGTCTGGACTCAGACGGAACCGATGGACCGACGTCCGCTGCTGGTGGTCTGGTCGACGATCTGTCGGCGGCCAACGCGCGTGAGCGCGAGTTCGATCTTGCCGAGGCGCTGCGCCAGCATCGCTCGGCGGACGCTCTGACCGCCCTCGGCGATCTCGTGGTCACCGGATCTACCGGGACGAACGTCAATGACTTGAAGATCGCCCTGACGTCTGGGTGATTGAGGCTCCGCGCGCGCGTTTGCCGCTACGCGGAGCTGCGTGATAGCATCGGCCGCCCGGTCTGAGACCGGGCCGGCCGCCCTTGTCCTTTTTGGAGGTCGTTCTGCCGCCACTCACCACAGATTCCGGCGCGCCGGTGTTGACGTATCAGCAGATCATCGGCCGCTTGCACTCCTTCTGGGAGCGGCAGGGCTGTGTGATCATGCAGCCTTACCACACCGAGGTGGGTGCCGGCACCTTCAATCCCGCCACGTTCCTGCGCTGCCTGGGCAGCAGGCCCTGGCGGGCCGCCTACGTGGAGCCGAGCATGCGGCCCGCCGACGGCCGTTACGGCGAAAATCCCTACCGTCTGGGCCACTACTACCAGTATCAGGTAGTCCTCAAGCCGTCGCCGCCGGACATCCAGGATGTGTATCTGCGTTCCCTGGAGGCGCTGGGGATCGTTCTCGCCGAGCACGACGTGCGGTTCGTCGAAGACAACTGGGATGGACCAACGCTCGGCGCCTGGGGCCTTGGCTGGGAGGTCTGGATCGACGGCATGGAGGCCACGCAGTTCACTTACTTCCAGCAGTGCGGCGGCGTAGATCTCGACCCCGTCACGGTGGAGCTCACGTACGGCTTGGAGCGCATCGCCATGTACCTCCAGGGTGTGGACAGCGTGTTCGACATCCTGTGGTCGCGCTGGGAGGAGCCAGACGGGCGCCTCGTGGCCATCACGTACGGCGATGTTTACCGAGAGAGCGAACGTCAGTTCAGCACCTATGGCTTCGAGGTCAGCGACGTGGCGCTGCTGCAGCGGCACTTCCGCGATCACGAGCTGGAGGCACAACGCTGCCTGGATGCGCGGCTGCCCCTGCCCGCGTACGACCACGTGCTCAAGTGCAGCCACACGTTCAATCTTCTCGATGCGCGTGGCGTGATCAGCGTGACCGAGCGCACCGCCTACATCGCGAGGGTGCGCGACCTGGCGCGCCAAGTCGCGCACCTCTACCTGCAGCTCGCCGATGGCGCTGGCGACGCCGAGCGGGCTGATGGCTGCCGCGCGCAGCCGCCCACGGATGCGCGCGCGGCGGATACCGTTGCCGGACAGGGTTGTCGATGAGCAGGTGGCTGCTGGAGATCGGCTGCGAGGAGCTGCCCGCCCAGGTTTGCGCTAGCCTGTTGCAGCAGCTCCGGGGCGACCAACAGGAGGGCCTCCAACAGGAAGGCCTCGTCCAGCGTGTGTTGCGCGACGAGCGCCTGCTGTCGGCGGATTTCACCGGCGAGCAGCTTCGTGTACTCGTGTCACCGCGTCGCGTTGCCGTGCAGGTGACTGGTGTACCCGCGCGCCAGAGCGCACGTGCGCAAGTGTTCCGCGGGCCGCGGGCCGACGTTGCTTTCGGGCCAGATGGCGCGCCGACGAAGGCTGGGCTGGGGTTTGCCCGCTCGCGCGGAGTGACGGTCGACGAGCTGGGTCGCGAGACCGTCGCCGGCACCACCTTTGTGTGTGCCCGAGTAGAGGCGGAACGGCTGCCGGC
This sequence comes from Thermoleophilia bacterium, assembly GCA_040772045.1. Lineage (GTDB taxonomy): Bacteria > Actinomycetota > Thermoleophilia > UBA2241 > UBA2241 > JAXGYV01. The sequence goes on along the minus strand of JAXGYV010000002.1, from coordinate 33,774 downwards.
GGCGGAGGTGCTGCCGCGCGTCTCTCGCGCCCTCATCGAGGCACTGCAGGTCCCTCGGGGCATGCGGTGGGGCTCACGGCCGGCCGATCAGACCGACTACCTGCGGTTCAGCAGACCCATCCGTTGGCTCGTCTGCAAGCTGGAGAGCGAGACGATCGTGTTCCCCTTCTACGATCTGGTGAGCGGCGACGTCTCCCGGGGGCACCGTGCTCTCGGCGGCACCGTGATCATCGCGCACGCGGAGGAGTACGAACGGGCGCTCCAGGAACACCGGGTGATCGTCGACCAGGAGCGTCGCCGCGAACTTATTCTCAGCGGGCTCACCGCACGGGCGGAGGCGTTGGGTGGCCGCTGGCTCGACCCCGGCGATGTGCTGGCGGAGGCTACCTATCTCGTGGAGTCGCCCAGCGTGGAGAACGGCCGGTTCTCGGCCGCCAAGTTGCGTTTACCGCCGGATGTGCTGATCACCGCGATGCAGAGCCATCAGCGGTACTTCCCCGTGTGTGCGCCGGATGGCCAGCTTCTGCCGGTCTTCCTCTATGTGAGTAACGCGGATCCCGCGTTCGCAGAGCTGGTGACGCGGGGCAACCAGCGTGTCCTGGAAGGCCGGCTGGACGACGCCGAATTCGCGTACGAGCGAGATGCGGCCGAGGGCCTACGGAACATGGCGAGGCGACTGGATAAGGTCGTCTTCCATGAACGGCTCGGTACTCTGGCCGAGAAGACGATCCGGCTGCGGGAGATGACCGCCTGGCTGAGCTCCTGCACGACGGCGGATGCGGCGTTGCGTACCACGCTGGACGAGGCGGCGGCCATCGCGAAAGCGGACTTGGTGAGCCAGGTGGTGATCGAGTTTCCCTCGCTGCAGGGCACGATGGGTGGGGTGTACGCCACAGTAGGCGGTTTCCCTGAGGCCGTCGCCCGTGCGGTCGCGGAGCACTACCTGCCACTCTCGGCCACCGCGCCGGTGCCCAGCACGCTGAGCGGCGGCCTGCTGGCCGTCGCCGATAAGGCCGACAACATCATCGGCGCCTGGGTGGCCGGCGAGAAACCAAGCGGCTCCCGCGATCCGTACGGCCTTCGACGGGCGGCGATGGGCATCGTCCGCATCTCGCTGCAGTACACGCTGCGGTTCTCACTGCGAGCACTCGTGGATGCTGCTTGTATGGCCTATGAACGGCAGCACAAGGGTCTGGTCGGCGAGGATGGCGCGCAGGAGATGTTCGCCTTCGTTCGCGAGCGGCTCGAGGCGTTGTTGCTGGAGGAGGGTGTGCCGTACGACGTGGTTGCGGCGGCGTTCGGCAGTTCGGCGGAGGACATCCCTGGGCTAGCCGCGCGGGCGCGCGCTTTCGCCGCTCTGCGGGAGACCCCTGCCCTTCAGGATGCGGCCGTCGCGTACACGCGCTGTGCCTCGCTGGCGATGAAGGCGGCTGAGCAGGGCGATGGTGTAGACCAGGCACTGTTCGCGGACGCCGCCGAAAATGAGCTGTTCACCGCTTGCCGAGCGGCCGTGGCGCCAATCCACGGCGCACTCGAGCACCTGGCGATCGAGCGGGCGCTCACGGCTGCAGCCGGCTTGCGACCCACCGTCGACCGCTATTTCGATGCCGTACTGGTCATGGACGCCGATCCCGCCGTGCGTGCTAACCGCCTAGCTCAGCTTGCGGAGGTCAGGGATCTGCTCGGAGCGATCGGCGATCTCGGTCGCATGGCTATCTAAGGAGGGTCGGCGGCGCGGCCTAGGTCGCACCGCCGACTGGAAACGCGGCAGTCGGGGGGTACCGAAAGAGCCCCGGCTTGTGGAGGCAGGAGGAGTTTATGGTCGAGCAGGCTTCATCGGGCAAATACGTGTACCAGTTCCGCGAGGGAAACAAGGACATGAAGGCTCTCCTTGGCGGCAAGGGGGCCAACCTCGCTGAGATGACCGGCATTGGGTTGCCCGTGCCGCCCGGCTTCACCATCACCACCGAGGTTTGCACCTACTACTCCGCGCACGGCGGCTACCCTGACGGCGTAGATGCGCAGCTCGTGGCGGCTCTGGGCTCACTTGAGGCAGATACCGGCAAACGGTTCGGCGATCCGCATAACCCGCTGCTGCTGTCCGTGCGTTCCGGCGCCCGGGCGAGCATGCCCGGCATGATGGACACTATCCTCAATCTCGGCCTCAACGACACGACGGTGCAGGGCGTCATCGATTCCACCGGAAACGCCCGTTTCGCGTACGACTGCTACCGGCGGTTCGTCGCCATGTATGGGGACGTTGTGCTCGGCTGCAAGCCAGAGAACGAGGATGAGGGCGACCCGTTCGAGGAGCTCCTCGATCAGATGAAGAAGGACAAGGGCGTCGCCTTCGACACCGATCTGACCGCCGAAGATCTCAAGAAGCTCGTGCATCGCTTCAAGGTCGCCGTAAAGGAGCGCACGGGACACGACTTCCCCGAGGATCCCATGGAGCAGCTCTGGGGAGCCGTGGGCGCTGTGTTCCAGTCGTGGAACAACGACCGCGCGATCGCCTATCGTCGTCTGTACGCCATCCCCGACAGTTGGGGCACGGCGGTCAATGTGCAGGTCATGGTCTACGGCAACACGGGAGAGGAATCGGGCACGGGCGTCGGCTTTACGCGTAACCCGGCGAGCGGAGAGAACACCTTCTACGGTGAGTTCCTGGTGAACGCGCAGGGCGAAGATGTCGTCGCTGGCGTGCGCACACCACGCCCGGTGAGCGAGCTCAAAGATGTGTTCCCGCAGGCGTACGAGCAGCTGCTCGAGGTACGGCAGACGCTCGAGCACGAGCTGCGCGACATGCAAGACTTCGAGTTCACGATCGAGCACGGCCGCCTGTTCATGTTGCAGACGCGTAACGGGAAGCGTACCGGCCTGGCCGCCATCCGTATCGCCGTCGACATGGCCGACGAGGGCCTCATCGATCCCGTCGAGGCCCTCATGCGCATCGAGCCCGAGCAGCTCAACCAGCTCCTGCGGCCGGTGTTCGGCGCGCAAGACAGGCAGCGTGCGGTCGCTGAGGGAAGGGTGCTGGCCAAGGGTCTGCCCGCCGGACCCGGGGCGGCCACCGGTCGCGTGGTCTTCAACGCCCCCGACGCGGTGGCTTGGGCGGAGCGCGGCGAGAAGGTGCTGCTGGTGCGCGACTTCACCAGCCCGGACGACATCCGCGGTATGGATGCCGCCCAGGGTATCCTCACCGCGCAGGGAGGCATGACGAGCCATGCCGCCCTCGTCGCGCGGCAGATGGGCAAGGTGTGTATCGTCGGGTGCGGCGACCTGGATATCGATCTGCGCGCGCGGACGTTCTCCGTCAACGACATCGTGGTCGGCGAGGGCGACTGGATCTCCATCGACGGCTTCACCGGCGAGGTGATGCTCGGTGAGCTCGAGACTCGCCCGCCGGAGGTGCTCCAGGTGCTCCTCGATGGCGGCATGAAACCAGAGGAGTCGGAGTCGTTCCGCTACTACGCCGAGATCATGGAGTGGGCGGACAAGCAGCGGACGATGGGCGTGCGCACCAACGCCGATCAGCCCGATCAGGCGGCCAACGCCATCGCGTTCGGCGCCGAAGGCATCGGCCTCTGCCGCACCGAGCACATGTTCTTCGAGGGCGATCGCATCATGAGCGTGCGCGAGATGATCCTCGCGGACTCGGTGGAGGCTCGCGAGAAGGCACTCGCCAAGCTGCTGCCGATGCAGCGCGAGGACTTCATCGGCATCTTCCGCGCCATGGGCGAGCGCCCGGTAACCGTTCGCACGCTGGACCCGCCGTTGCACGAGTTCCTGCCCCACGACCGCGACGACGTCGCGCGCACGGCCGAGGCGCTCGGGGTGAGCGAGCGAGCTGTGGTCGCCAAGGTGTCCGATCTGCACGAGAACAATCCCATGCTCGGACACCGTGGCTGCCGGCTCGGCATCGCCTTCCCGGAGATCACGGCGATGCAGGCGCGCGCCATCCTGGAGGCGGCGTGCGCGCTCAAGAAGGAGGGCCTCAGCGTCCACCCCGAGATTATGATCCCGCTGGTCGGCGGAAAGGCCGAGCTCGACAACCAGGCGGCGGTGGTCCGTCGCGTTGCCGAGGAGGTATTCGCCGAGCAAGGCGTGCGGGTCGACTACCTGGTAGGCACCATGATCGAGGTACCGCGGGCCGCTCTGACCGCCGACCGTATAGCCGAGGTTGCCGAGTTCTTCAGCTTCGGTACCAACGACCTCACGCAGATGACGCTCGGCGTCTCGCGCGACGACGCCGGCAAGTTCCTGCCGCTCTACCTGCGGCAGGAGATCTGGCCGGCCGACCCCTTCGAGACGCTCGATCAAGAGGGCGTGGGGCAGCTCGTAGAGCTCGGCATCCAGCGTGGGCGCGCCAGCCGGGCCGGCCTCAAGGTCGGCATCTGCGGCGAGCAGGGCGGCGATCCCGCGACGGTGAAGTTCTGCTACCGCGCTGGCATGAACTACGTGAGCTGCTCGCCCTTCCGGATCCCGGTGGCGCGCCTCGCGGCTGCCCAGGCGGCCATCGAGGCGCGTGGCGAGCACGAGCTGGAGAAATAGGAGTGGCCGGCGGGCGCCGGTCATAGGGGCCGGCGCCCGCCACTCGCCACACCCCCGGAAGGTGGGCATGGTCATCCTGCGGGGAGTTCAGCGGTACACGCTGCGCGACGGCCGCGACCTTCTCGTGCGCTCGGTCGGGCCGTCGCAGGCGCGTGCGGTGCGAGATCTGCTGGACGCCGTAGCCGGCGAGCCGAGCAGGCCGCTGCTGCGTCGTCCGGGAGAAGAGCGTGTTGGATTTGTGCGCGCCGAGTTACGCGCGGCGGCCGCGGCGCACGATCATCTGCTGCTCGGCGGGCATATAGGAAAGCGGCTTGCGGGCTACCTGGCCCTCGCGGGCTCAGCAAATCCGTACTCGCCTCACGTCTGCGAGGTCGGCGTCGCCGTGGCGCCCGATGCTCGCCGTCAGGGGATCGCTACGCTGCTCATGCGGGCAGCGGTGGCATGGGCGGCGGACAGCGGCTTTCGTCGCATGACCGCCTCGGCCCTTCCTCACAACGAACCCGCGCTCGCCTTTCTAAGCGCCTGCGGGTTCGTCTGCGAGGGGCGACGTGCCGGACAGCTCGCGCTCGCCGGTGAACTGGTTGATGAGCTGCTGCTGGGCAAAGAGCTCCAGGGAGTCGTGGGCGGCGGCACATGAAGCGACCGCTCATCCTCCTGACGGTGTTGGGCACGCTGCTCGTGGCGGCTACGCCCGCGGCGCTGGCGATGAGCCTCGGGCTGCGGGATCTCCGCTTCGCCGGCGACCTCGGCCCGGGCAGTGGTATCCTGCTCATTCTCGTGCCGGTTTACCTGGTGTGGCTGCCGGCGACAGTGGCCGGGCTGGTCTGGCTCCTCGACCGTTTGGGCGTACACTACGCACCGCGCGATGGGCGGCGGTTGCCAAACCGAGCTCGGCAGCGTCGTTTACGGGCCGGCTTGCGGTTTCTCGCCAGCCGGCCGTCGCTGGGGCAGAATCACGAGGGCCAGCCGAGGCGTCCCAGCTTCACCCGACGGGATCGCGAGTCGCGGGGGTAAGGGACGGTGCGCCATGGCCCGCATTGAACGGGCGAGCATAGAACAGGTGCTGGCGGCGGCCGACATGCTGGAGATCGTGGGTCGCTACACGCAGCTGCGAAAAGCCGGTGCCAACTACAGTGGCCTGTGTCCGTTCCATGAGGAGAAGACACCGTCCTTCAGCGTGAACCCAGTGGAGAAGCTCTACTACTGTTTTGGCTGCGGTGAGGGGGGCGATCTCCTCGGTTTCGTCCAAAAGAAGGAAGGGCTCGACTTTACCGCCGCGGTCGAAGCGCTGGCCGAACGCTACGGGATCGAGTTACGGTACGAGGAGGGCGGGCCCGACGATGCCGCGCGGCGGCGTAAGGACCGGCTGCGCCGCCTGCTGGAGCAGAGCTGCTCCTACTACGAGCGCGTGCTGCGAGAGGCGCGCGCCGCCGAGGCAGCGCGCGCCTATCTCCAGCGGCGCGCGCTCGGCGAACAGGTCTGCGGCGAGTACCGGCTGGGCTACTCCTTCACGGGCTGGCGGCGTCTGCACGACGCCGCGCTGGCTAGGGGGTTCACGGAGCGGGAGCTGCTCGATGCCGGGCTCGTGGTACGAGGCGGCCGCGGCTCCGTCTACGATCGCTTCCGCGGTCGCCTCATGTTTCCCCTGACGGACGAGCGCGGCCGCGTACTCGGTTTCGGCGCTCGGACCCTGACCGACGAGACGCCCAAGTACCTGAACTCGCCGGAGACACAGCTCTACCAGAAGGGGAGGCTCCTCTTTGGGTTAGATAAGGCGCGCGAGCCCGCGCGCCGCGAAGACCGTGTCTTCGTGGTGGAGGGATACACGGACGTCCTGGCGCTGGTGCAGGCCGGAATCCGCAACGTCGTGGCATCCATGGGCACGGCGCTCACCGAGGAGCAGCTTGCGAGCCTCCAGCGCTACACCACGAACATCTTCCTCTGCTTCGACGCGGACGCCGCTGGACTGGCGGCCATGGATCGCGCGCTCCGCCTGTCGCGCGACCTTGGCGTGGCCCTTCGCGTGGTGCGCGTGCCAGAAGGGCTCGACCCGGCCGACTACATCCAGTCGGGGCGCTCGGCCGACGACTTCTGCGCGCTTGCCGAGCGCGCACAGACGTTGCTACAATTTCGCGTCCGCACCGTGCTCTCCGCGCACGATCTGGCGAAGCCTGAAGAACGAACTCGAGCCCTCACCCTGCTCAGGGATGTGCTCGCCCAGGCGGCAAGCCCGCTGGAGCGAGATGAAGAGGTTCGCTACGTCGCCGACAGTCTCCGCCTCTCGCCAGAGAGCGTCCGGCACCTGCTGAGCGGCCTTTCTGTCGTCGGCGGCAGGGGTGCAGGTGGCAGCGCCGGGTCCGCCGTCCCCATACGGCTGCTCGCTCTCGAGCACGATCTAGAGGCGCGCTTCCTCGCCGCTTGTCTGGCGCTGCCCGAGCACGGTTCGGAGGTCCTGGCCACCGTGGACGAGTCATACTTCGTATCCACCGCAGGGCGCAACGGCCTCGAGGCCGTGAGGGTACGGTTAGAAGCCCAACGAGCAGGGAAAAAGGGGCAAGAGACACATACGGCGGCGGCTCCGGGCGAGGGTATCGTTGCGGAGATCGTGGTTCGATCGTCGGGCGAGCAGTTCACCGAGCGCGTGCTGGAGGAGTTGTATCTCCGCCTGCAGGAAGCGCATGTGAGCCGGCTGATCCGCAGGCTGCGCAGCCGGCTCACGGTTTCGGCTCCGGCGGACGATAATGGTCAGGAGGAAGCTCGTTTGCTCGAGCTTGAAGGTATTAGGCGCCGCCTTCGCGATGCCATCCGTCTCATCCCCGTAGAGGAGTGAATCAGATCCAGTGACCGAATTGGCTGACGACCGCAAGACCGGCGAAGCCGCCGAGCTGGCCATCGACGAGGTCCGCGAGCTCGTGGCCGAAGGACGCGAGCAGGGGTACCTGCTCAGCGACCACGTGCACGACGCGCTTCAGGAAGTCGACCTGACTCCGGATCAAATCGACAACATCTTCATTCTCTTCAACGATCTCGGCATCGATATTCTCGAAGGCGACGATGCAACACCGACCGAGGGGGCAGATGCCAAGACCGAGGTCGAGATCATCAGCAAGCTCGACCTCTCCGTCAAGACGCCCACCAACGACCCGGTGCGCATGTACCTCAAAGAGATCGGCAAGGTCCCGCTGCTCACCGCGGAAGAAGAGGTCGCCCTCGCCAAGCGCATCGAGCGCCGGGATATGGAGGCCAAGCGCAAGCTCATCGAAGCCAACCTGCGCCTCGTGGTGTCCATCGCCAAGCGGTATGTCGGTCGTGGCATGCTCTTCCTGGATCTCATCCAGGAGGGTAATCTTGGCCTCATCCGCGCGGTGGAGAAGTTCGACTACCGTAAAGGCTACAAGTTCAGTACGTACGCTACCTGGTGGATTCGCCAGGCTATCACGCGGGCCATCGCCGATCAGGCTCGCACCATTCGTATCCCCGTGCATATGGTCGAGACCATCAACAAGCTCATCCGCGTGCAGCGTCAACTGCTGCAGGAGATGAACGCCGAGCCGTCGCCCGAGCAGATCGCGCAAGAGATGGGGACCACGCCGCAGAAGGTCCGCGAGATCCTCAAAATCAGCCAGGAGCCGGTCAGCCTAGAGACGCCGATCGGCGAGGAAGAGGACAGCCAGCTCGGCGACTTCATCGAGGACGAAGACGCCACTATGCCCGTTGAAGCTGTCAGCGAGATCATGCAGAAGGAAGAGCTCAACGCGGTGCTCAACACCCTCACACACCGTGAGCGCAAGGTGATCGAACTCCGCTTCGGCTTGAAGGGCGAACACCCGCGGACGCTCGAAGAGGTAGGGCAGAAGTTCGGCGTCACGCGAGAGCGAATCCGTCAGATCGAGGCCAAGACGCTGGCTAAGCTAAAGAGCTACCGCGACTCGCAGCGGCTGCGCGACTTCCTCGAGTAGTCCATACTTTCTGCGGGGGGGCGCCGCGGCGAGAGCCGAAGGTCGGCGTATCCTCCATGGGCAGACGGCAAAGGGGTACTGTGGGTTCTGGTGAGCGGCAGCAGAGCACGGGGGTCTCTCGTCGTCGTGTTCTGCGCTCCGCGTTGAAGAACGCCGCGGCCGTATTCACTCTCGCGGCGCTGGTCGCCGTGGGGTGGCTGGTGGGCTCCGTCAGGGCGAGCGGTGGCGGCGTGGTATTTCCGCTCGCTACACCATCGTCGTCGCCGATCAGTCCGTCGCCCTCACCTCCCCCGAGCGATCCGGGCACGGAAGCCGCTCGGCAGTGGACGGTAGCCAAGGCTCGCGGGCGAGTTCCTGTGTACGCTCGCCCCCAGTCGGGCGGGCACGTCGAGAGGTACCTGCCCGCCCGCACCCGCTATGGCGTGCAGACGGTGCTGCTCGTCGACCGAGCGCGCGAGGTACAGGGACGCCTGTGGTATCGAGTCTGGCTGCCGGCGCCCCCCAACATGAGCCGGGGATGGGTGCCGGCCAGCCGGGTCAGTGTCTATGCGGTGGACACTAAGATCGTCATCGAGCTCTCGCTGCGTCGCCTGCAAGTGGTACGCGACGACGTGGCGCTGGCCACTTTTCCCATCGCCATCGGCCGCGCCGACCTGCCCACGCCGACGGGCACCTTCTTCGTGACTGAACGGCTGCGGCCGCGGCAGCGTACCAGCTCGTACGGCGTGCTGGCCCTGGCGATCAGCGCCTATCAGCCGAAGCTGTACTTCTGGGATGGGCAGGGGCAGGTGGCTATCCACGGGACCAATCAGCCGCAGCTCATCGGACAGGCCGTGAGTCACGGCTGCGTGCGCATGACCAATGCCGATATCCTGAGGCTCTCGCGACTCGTCTCCGTGGGCAGCCCGGTCATCATCGTCGAGTGAGGCGTGTTCGTGCTCTCACAGTGCCGGCGGTGAGTCGTTCACGCCTGGCTGGGTAGATTAGGGGCACGACGAGGCGGCCGCGCCGCCGGAGAGCTATCTCGACGGGAGTGTGGGTATGGGCCAGGGCAGGGTGCTGATCGTGTTTCCCGCCTCGTTGTACGGCGGTCGCTGGGCGGCTGGGCCGCGTGTCAAGCCGGAGCTGGTCAGCATGTTCACCGTGCTCCGGCGCCACGGAGTGGCGGCGTCGGTGCTCGACCTGGAGAATGTGGTCGGTAATCCCGCGGCCGCCGACCGCGAGGCGTTTCTCCACAACGCCGAGGCACGACTGGCCGAGCACCCGGCAGACCTCGTGGTCATCTCGTGCTCGTCTAGCTTGCAGTACTCGGCCGCGGTGGCGGTGGCCACGATCGTCCGTCGTCTCCACCCGCGAGCGACGATCGCGGTGGCGGGGTTCCATGTGTCCGCGCGGCCAGAAGACTTCCGCTATGACGACGCACCCTTCGATCTCGTGATCCGTGGCGATCCGGAGATGGCGCTCGTGGAGGCAGCTCGTTCCGTAGACGTTGGTGTCGCTGAGCCGTTACCGCAGCGAGTGATCGAAGGGATCCTCCTGGAACACAGTTCACGCAACGCCCCCGAGTATGCTCCGTATCCGTACACGACCAGCGGCTTGCCCCTCCTCTCTGTGTACCTCAGTCGCGGCTGCCCCTATCCTCGTGCGGCCTGTCAGCTGCGCCCCGGGGCCCCTGGGTGGCGAGCCTTTGACCCTGAGACGGTGGTCGGCATCCTGGGAGAGATGACGGCGTTGCGGCCGCAGCATGTCGAGATCCTCGATCCCTCGTTCGGGCTTGACCCTGGGTGGCGGCGTGCGGTGCTGGAGCGCGTCGCAGCCGACGACAGTGACCGGAAGACGTCGCTGGTGGTCACGCTCCGTACGGAGGGCCTCACGCGTGAGGATCTGGATGCGGTGTACCGTGCGCGTGTCTCCGTGCGCTTCGACATCGATACGCTCTCGAGCCGTTTGCTCACGCGGACCGGCGCTGTGCCCAGTCCGGCGAAGCACGTCGACCGCAGTCTGGACCTGCTGGAGTACGCGAACGCCAAGGGGATCGCCGGTGAGATCATCCTGGTGTTCAATCAGCCGGGAGAGACGCTGGAGACGGCCGCCGAGACCCTGCAGCGGCTGCGCGAGCTGGTGGCCAGGCTGCCGAACGCGTCGCTTCGCCTTCATGCGAGCTCCTGGGCATACTACCCGTACGGCGACGTGGAGGCCGACATCGGAGCCTCCCAACGGCGCTATGGCACGCGGATCCTGCATCCGGAATGGTGGCGTGAGGGAATCCCCAGTCAGCGAGCCGCCACCGCGGTGGTGGCGAGCGCGGAGCTCACCGAGCGCGAGCCCGGCGACGAGTCGTACTGGCGGCCGCAGTTCGAGCGCATCGCGCGTGACCTGGTGGCCAAACTCACGGCCGACGCGCGCCGTGGCCTGCGCAGCCACGAGTGGGAAGGGGCACTGGCGACCGGCGTGCCGCATGGGTTCTGGGTAGAGCCTCGCTGGCACTGAGGGCGCTTCGTGGTCCAGGAGGGGCGAGGGTGGCGTGGTGCCCGCTTTGCGCCGGTCGCCGCGAGCGCCTATACTGTGGCGGCCCGGCCGACCGGCGCCCTGGACGATTACAGGTGTCGCCGCCGGTATCGGTGAGCGATCCTCGGTAGCTCAATGGTAGAGCATCCGGCTGTTAACCGGAGGGTTGCAGGTTCGAGTCCTGCCCGAGGAGCCAGTCTTCACAACAGGCCCGCGCAGTGCCCGTTCCCCCTATCGGGACGGGGTGTGGACGGGCCTGTTTCTTCTCCATCTGCCTCGCCAAGGTGTTCTCGTCGACCGTGGATTGACGTTCAGATGCGAATGCACTAGGCTGCGGCGGCGCAGTAACACGAACTGTACAGACGTAACACCAGAGCACGCAATGACCTTGGCGCGCCCAAGTCGGTCTGGATGGGGTGTGCCTTTGGCAAGGAGAGCGCAGCATGACCCCAGTGGCGCAGACAAGCGGGACGGCGGTGACCGTCGATGGGAACGTGGTCGATGCGGCTCCGCACGCGAGCCTCCTCGCTGCGGTGAGGAGGGCGGGCGTATCGCTTCCTGAGAGGACGAGCGAAGGAGCGGCGGAGTTCGTCTGGAATGCGTCGTGCCCACTCCTCAATCTCGCCGAGGTCGATGGCCAGCTCACGCCGGTGCGCGCGCTCGCGGCTCGTCCGGCGAAGCACGGCACGGTGGTCCTCACGCGCTCGGAGCGTATCGATCAGGCTGTACGCGCCCGCGTGCAGCGGCTGGAAAACCGTGGCGAGTGCGCGCTCGTGGCCGAGGTACAAGGCTTCGTGGCGGCCGAGGCGGCCGCTGCCGGGCTGGTGGACCTGGAGGCGCGGGCGCGGTGGGAATACCCCCTGCGGAGCACGCCGCCGTCACTTCTCCACGACCCGAATGCCTGCATTCGCTGTCAGGCCTGCGTCCAACGCTGCAACGACGTGCAGGGCGTGGGCGCCCTCTCCTTCGACGAGGAGGACGGCGTTGTGCTCGACGAGGAGAAGTGCGTCCGCTGTGGTCAGTGCATCCACGTATGCCCATTGGGCCGTACCGCGGCCGTCTCCCTGTTCGCGGAATGGATGGGCTGTCAGCGGTGTCCGTACGCCAGGCCGCTGGGTGCCATGCGGGAGAACGACCAGACGCGCGACGTGTGGGCGTTGCTGCGCGACCCGCAGGCGTTTGTGGTCGTGCAAATCGCTCCAGCTATTCGCGCTACGCTGGGTGAAGAGTATGGGCTGGAGCCTGGCGCGCTGGTGACCGGCCAAATCTACGCCGCGTTGCGCCGGGCGGGTTTCGACAGAGTGTGGGACACTAACTTCAGCGCCGACCTGACGATCATGGAAGAGGGGCACGAGCTCATTCGTCGGATCCAGTCGGGCGGAGTGCTGCCGCAGATCACATCCTGCTCGCCAGGCTGGATTCGCTTTGTGGAGACGTTCTATCCGAGTCTACTGCCCAACATCTCGTCGGCGAAGTCGCCACAGCAGATGCTCGGCGCGATGGCCAAGACGTACGCGGCGCAGCAGCTCAACGTAGACCCGCGCACGATGGCCGTGGTGTCGGTCATGCCCTGCACGGCGAAAAAGACTGAGGCAGCGCGTCCCGAGTTCGCGGACGCCTGGGAGTACTGGCGCGGCCAAGGAAGAGTCGCGGAAGAGGAGCACTTTCCGGATGTCGACATCGTCCTCACGGAGCGCGAGCTGGCCAAGCTCCTGAAGATGGCCAAGGTAGATCTCACGACGCTGCCGGCCGAAGAGGCGGACGAGCCTCTCGGGCAGTACACGGGGGCGGCACCGATCTTCGGCCGCACCGGCGGCGTTATGGTAGCTGCTCTACGTACCGCGTACGAAGTCCTCACTGGGGAGCCTCTGCCCGACTTGGAGCTGGCCAGCCTGGGCACGCAGGAGGGTATCAAGAGTGCCGTGCTGCCGGTCGGCGACCTGCGGGTCAAGGTGGCCGTGGCGCACGGGTTGGCCAACGCGCGTGCGGTCTGCGAATCGGTCGCCCAAGGCGGCGAGTACGCCGACTACCACTTCATCGAGATCATGGCCTGTCCAGGCGGTTGCGCGGGCGGCGGCGGGCAGCCGGTGCCGACGATGGTACAGGAGGTCCGGCAACGGTCGGCGGCGCTCAACGAAGACGACGCGCGCTGCGCGCAGCGCGCGTCGCACCAGAACGCCGCCGTGCGGCGCGCCTATGAGGAGTTCCTCGGCGCGCCGCTGAGCGACGTCGCTCACCATCTGCTGCACACCGCGTACACGGACCGCTCCGCGACGTAGGCCGCCGCGGCGCGGCTCGCTGGCTGCGGGCGAGGCTGGGCGCGGCGCCTGCTCCGCGCCCAGCTGGGGCAGGTCGTTGTGCTACGATGCCGATCGGCGACCGCGCGATCGCCGACAGCCCGCGTGTTCCAGCCTGAGGGAGGAGGGGGGATGAGCGCTTCTCGTCGCCGGCGGCCGGCAGCCCATGGCCTCGGCGCCACGCTGTTCCGGAGCCGTCCGTTCACCCTCGTCGTGTTCCTCGTTGTCGCCATCTCAGCCGGCGTCGTGCTGCTCCTCGGCTGCGGGCCCTCCGTGCAACAGAAGGCCTCCACGGCCGGGGGCTCTGTCGCCCCGAGTGGCGTGGGCGGCAGAGGCACGCCGCAGGAGATCGGCGCTGCCGTATCTGCGGCGTACGAAGAGGCGATGATCGAGGTGACCGGCCTTCTGGATCTGCGGGGGTCCGCGGCGAGTCTCCGCCCGAAGGTGGAGCAGCTCAAGGAGAAGTACGTGGAACGGCTCGTGACTCTGGGCAAGCGGCGCGAGACGCTGGCGCGCGAAGGCCAGGCTATCGTCGACGCGGCGATCGCCAAGGGCCTCCAGGAGCTGCCCGCCGACCTCTACGCGGCGTTCGGTGAGGGGCAGGCGTACTACCACTCGCAGGATCTGGAGCTCGGCAACCTGATCGCCAGCTTCAACATTATCACCCAGTACGCCAACTTCGACCTGCTTCGCAGCCAGGAACCCGAAGAGGCGGAGCGGCTGGGGCTCTAGCCTCAGGCACCGCCTGCACCCCCATCGTCGCGACAACGAATCGCCGCGAGCTACCGGTGTGTGACGGATAGAATGCGGGCGAACAGGCAGCGCTGAGCGCTGGCAGTACGCTGCCGCGGTTCGCGGCGAGGGCGCGACGAACAGCAGGCCATCCGCGGTCACCAACACGTGAAGGAGCAGCGGTGGAGTACAAGGCGATGATCAGGGTGAGGATGAGCTCACACGACGCTCACTACGGCGGCAATCTAGTGGACGGGGCGCGGATGCTCCAGCTCTTCGGCGATGTGGCCACCGAGCTGCTCATCCAGATGGATGGCGACGAGGGGCTGTTCGCCGGGTACGACGACGTGAAGTTCCTGGCGCCCGTGCGCGCCGGCGACTACATCGAGGCCGTGGGCGAAATAGTCAAGGTTGGCAATCGCTCACGCAGGATGGCCTTCGAGGCGCGCAAGGTGATCGTGGCGCGTCCCGACATCTCCGACTCGGCCGCGGAGCTGCTCGCGGAGCCGCTCGTGGTGTGCACCGCGAGCGGAACGTGCGTGCGCGGCGGAGGAACGTGACGGCGCCCAACGGGCGCGCGGTGCGGTTCTTCGACGCGCACTGCGACACGATCATCAAGATCGTCGACGAAGGCGCCGGATTCGGCGCCGCGCCGCGGCTTCAGGTGACGGTACCGGGTCTGCACAGCGGCCGAGTCTGTGCGCAGGTGTTCGCCTGCTGTGTGCCGGAAGCACGCCATCCCGGCCGCGCGCGTGAGCGCGGGCAGCACCTCGTCGAGGCGGTCAGGGCACTCTGCCTGGCGCATTCCGCTGTGCTGAGGCTCGCCGAGGCCCCGGCGGTTCTGGCGGGCGTGTGCGCCGCGGCGGAGCCGCCGGGGGCAACCGCGGCGATCATCGCGCTCGAGGGCGCCGACCCTCTGGAGGGCCGCGCGGAGGCGCTGTGCGACTTCCAGCGACGAGGCGTGCGGTTGCTCACGCTCGCCTGGGACGATAACCCGTTCTGCGGCGCGGTCTCCGGTCAGACGGGCGCGGGCCTGAGCCGCCAGGGCGAAGCTCTGGTGGGGCTCTGCGAGGATCTCGGAGTCATGGTAGACGTGTCGCACGCGTCCGACGCGGCGTTCTGGGACGTGTGCCGCGTGGCGACCAAGCCGTTCGTGGCCAGTCACAGTAACTGCCGCGCCCTCTGCGACGCGCCGCGTAACCTCAGCGACCGCATGATCCTCGCGCTCGCCGAGCGTGGCGGCGTGCTCGGCATCAACCTGGCGTCGGGTTTCCTCTCACAGCCGTTTCGCGACCTGGCGCGGGTGCCGAGCGAAGCGTTCTGGGCGGCCGTACGCGCGGGGTCGCTGACCTTCGACGAGGCGGGCGCTCAAGCTGGGCGCGCGCTGCGGGCTTTGCCGCGCCCGTCGCTGGATCTCGTGGCGGCGCATGTTAAGCACGCCATCGCGGTCGGCGGCGAAGACTGTGTGGGTATTGGCGGCGACCTGGACGGCATCGACAGCCTGCCGGCGGGGATCGAGAGCGTCGCCGACTACCCCAAGATGGCGACGCTCCTTTTGCGCGCTGGCCTGAGCGAACGTCAGGTCGAAAAGGTCTGCTGGCGTAACTTCGCGCGGGTGTTCGCCGCGTAGCCTCGGCGTGCCGCGTCCGCCAGGCTCTCCGGCGCGTCTGGCCTCTTTGAAGAGCCGCGGCGGGGCGGCCGTCGCCGGAGAGGCTGGGCGACGGCCGCCCCGCGGAGATGCGGCGGGCACACGCGGAGGGGGAGGCGCGTGCCCGCCAGGGGCGCGAGGGGCACACCTTTGAGGGATGAGCGGTCAGAAGTTGTCGGGGCGCTCGGCGAGGGTGATGCGCACCTCTTTGGCGGCGGATCCGCTGAGGACTCTCAGCAGCACGCTGTCGCCCGGGCGATGCTGGCCGATGATGCGCGCGAGCTGTTCCATGCTGGTGAGCCGCGTGCCGTCGATCGAGAGGATCACGTCGCCGCCAGTCAGATACACCTGACCTTGGATCGTCTGCTGCCGGCTGCCGCCTCTGAGGCCAACCTTGTCGGCGGGGCTGTTGTCGACCACCTGGGCGACCAGTACGCCCTGTTTGGCATCGATCTTCAGCGCGCGGGCGATGTCTTCAGTGAGCGTCTGCCCCTGCACGCCGAGCCACGCGTACTTGACCGTGCCGCCGCTCTTCAACTGTTCCATGACCTTCACGGCGGTGTTAATGGGCACGGCGAAGCCCAGGCCGCTGTTGCTCCCCGTGGTCGAAGCGATCTGCTCATTGATGCCGATCACCGCGCCGGAGGAGTCGATCAGCGGGCCGCCCGAGTTTCCGGAGTTGATGGCTGCGTCGGTCTGAATGCCATTGGAGATGATCGAGCCGTTGGGTGACTGCAGGCTGCGATCGGTCGCCGAGACGATCCCCGCGGTGAGGGAGAAGTCGTATCCCAAGGGGTTGCCGATGGCGACCACGGGCTCGCCGACCTGGACCGCGTCCGAATCGCCGAGCGGCAGCGGGTCGAGTGCTGGCGCATCCTTGGGGTTTACTTTGAGGAGGGCCACGTCGCTGGTGTTGTCGACGCCCACGATGGTGGCCGCTACGCGACGGGTTGTCTGGTTCTCTCCCTTGAAGACCACGGTGACCGCATTGGCGCGCCGCTGGTTGTCCGCGACTACATGGGCATTGGTCAGGATGTACCCCTCGCTGGACACCACGAAGCCTGAGCCGAGCGCCTCACTTGCGGAGGGCTGTGGGCCGAAGAAGCTCTGGCCAGCGGTGGCCGAGAACGTGGCGAGCACTTCCACCACCCCGCTCGAGTACTTGGTGTAGATCTCCGCCGGGGTGAGCGAGCCCGACGGTCCGGTGGTCGCCGCCACGGTCTTGGGTGAGGGAGTGGCGGTGCGTTCCGCTGTGGTGGTTTGAGCCGTGCGTACTGGGAGCGCGCCGACCGCCATGAGCACCACGAGCGCGATCATGGTGACGGCGACACCCGAGAGGAACACGATACTGAAGGAACGGAGTTTGCTCATCGCGGGCCTCCTCTTGTGCTGCTGAGCGGTTCGGCGCCGGCCGAGATCGAGCTGCCGCCGGCGCCGCCCAGTCTCTCTTCTCGCCGTAGTGTTGCCGCCGGCGCTGGGCGAATCCTGAGCGTGCCCTGTGAGTAAGCTGAGAATCGTCGCGAGAGCGTGACGGCGAAGCTGGCGCACAGCTTGCTCACAGGGAGCACACAGCATGGTCAGAGCGAGAGGGGGTAGAGTGAGCCCGGTGGAAGAAGGAGGAACGGGATGGCCGAGCAGATGCGGATCCTCGTGGTGGACGACGAGCTTAATCTGACCGAGCTCATCAGCCTCGCGCTGCGCTACGAACAGTTTGAGGTTGCCGCGGCACACACCGGCCGCGAGGCGCTCGACGGCATGCGCAGCTTTCGCCCCGACCTCGTCGTCCTCGACGTGATGTTACCCGACATCGACGGTTTCGAGGTGGCGCGAAGAATGGCGGCGGAGTGGCCGGCGGTGCCGGTACTCTTCCTAACGGCGCGTGATACGACCGACGACAAGATCCGCGGCCTTACCATCGGCGGCGACGATTACATGACCAAGCCGTTCAGTCTGGAGGAATTGATCGCTCGCGTGCGGACGGTCCTGCGACGCACGCGGCGGAGCGCGGCGGAGTCGCAGCATCTAGTCTTCGCCGACTTGGAGATGGATGAAGATACGTACGAAGTACGCCGCGCCGGTGTTCCAGTGGAGCTCACGGCGACGGAGTACAAGCTGCTGCGCTACCTGATGCTCAATCCGCGACGCGTGCTCTCCAAGTCGCAGATTCTCGACCGCGTATGGAACTACGATTTCGGCGGCGACGCCAACGTGGTCGAGATCTACATCAGCTACCTCCGCAAGAAGCTCGATCCGCTAGGCCCGTCGCTGATCCACACCGTGCGCGGTTTCGGGTACTGCCTGCGGGAGGCGCAGGAGTAACGGCAGTGTCCCTGCGTCTGCGCCTCCTGCTGGCTCTCGTCGGTCTGGTGTGCATCGGGCTGCTGCTCGCCGATGTCGCCACCTACCTCTCGTTGCGCTCGTTTCTGCTGGAACGCGTCGATCAGCAGTTGGTGGCCGCGCGCGTTCCGGTGCTGCGGGCGCTCAGCGAAGGTGGCCGCATCTCCCTGTCAGATCTCGGCGTGTCGCCCGGCGAGGTCCCGCAGCTGCCGCCGGGCACGTATGGCGAGGTACTCGATACAGCCGGGGAGGCGCTGGCCACGGTGACGTTCACCTATGGCGGCAGCGTGGCGGTCCCGGCCGCCCTGCCAGACGAGCTCGTCGCGGAGCTAACATCGCGGCCGGGGAAGCAGATACTCACCGTGCGGGCCGCGGTCGGCGACGTGGACTTCCGCGTGCTTGCCTGGCGGGGCGCGGGGACCTCTTACATCGCGGTCGTCGGCCTGCCGCTCACGGAGGTCGCCGGCACGATGCGCCGGCTGATCGTGGTCGAGGCGCTGGTGACCGTCGGCGTGCTCTTCGGCCTGGCCGCGCTCGGCTGGTGGCTGGTGCGTCGCGAACTGCGTTCTCTGGAAGACATGGCCGTCGCCGCCGGCGCGATCACCGGCGGCGACCTCTCGCGCCGAGTAGAGCCCGCTGATCCGCGGACGGAGGTCGGCCGGCTCGGCTTGGCGCTCAACGCCATGCTGACGCAGATAGAGCAGGCGTTCGCGCGGCGCACGGCGTCGGAGAACGCGCTGCGCCGGTTCCTCGCGCAGGCCTCGCACGAGCTGCGCACGCCGCTCGCCTCGATTCGTGGCTACGCCGAGCTGTTTCGCCGTGGGGCTAAGGATCGGCCGCACGACCTCGAGCTGGCCATGCGCCGCATCGAGCAGGAGGCGGCGCGCATGGGCGTGCTTGTGGAGGACCTCCTCCTGCTGGCGCGCTTGGATGAGAGCCGGCCGCTCGAGCGGCACCCCGTGGACCTGGCGCGCCTCGCGGCCGACACCGTAGCCGATGCGCGGATCACCGCGCCCGAACGGGTTATCACGTGCGAGGCACCCGCGCCGGTGATCGTGTCCGGCGACGAGGCGCGGCTGCGGCAGGTGGCCACCAATTTAGTGACCAATGCTCTGCGCCATGCCGGTGCCGAGGCCCACGTATACGTGGGCGCTCGCGAGCGCGACGGCTGGGCCCAGCTCGAGGTCCGGGATGACGGCGCGGGCATGGCGGCCGAGGTGGCGGAACGGGCGTTCGAGCCCTTCTTCTCAGCCGCGGCCGACGCGGATGCAGTGCTGGGCGACACCCAGGGCCGGAGGAGTGCCACCGGCCTGGGCCTGTCGATAGCGCTCGGCATTGTACAGGCGCACGGTGGTCGCATCGATCTCCACACCGCCCTCGGGGAGGGGACGCGGCTGGAAGTATGGCTGCCGCTGACCGCTATGTCTGAGGACGGCGAGCTCGCTGCGTCGCCTTCTCCGGCTGACGATCAGTCCGTCGCCGACTGCTCTGGTTGAGCCATGCCGGACGATTGGGCTGTGCTGGACGACGACCGGCACGGTGTACCGGGGCGGTTCAGCCGGTCGCGGTCCGCCGGTGCACGAGGACCATCTTCTCCTCCAGTGTCGCTGGAACCTCCCGCAGGTCGGCGGTCACGGAGGCCGCGGACAAGATGGCCGCGATGCGCGCGCGGTCCACGCCGGCGACGCGCACCGCTCGTCCAGCCAGTGTGACGGGGAGGCGGGCGGCGCTGAGAGCCTCGAAGGCCATCGACCATACCGGCGAGCGGACCTCGACGGCGGTGGTCCCGGCGATGACGTCGGCCTGGGTCCCGGAGGCCACGTTGCGGCCGGAGGACATGAGCACCAGGACGTCGCATTGCTCGGCCTCCTGCATGCTATGCGTGCTGACCAGCACGCCGGCCCCTGCCTCGGCCTGTGCGTGGATAGTGTCCCAGAGGCGGGCGCGGGCCAGCGGATCCACGCCCGAGGTTGGCTCATCGAGGACGAGCAGCTCGGGGCGGTGGAGCAGGGCGCAGAAGAAGGCCAGGCGGCGCTGCAGGCCGAGGCCGACGTCCTTTACTTGGTGGTGCGCGTGGGTCGCGATGTCCTCTGGAATGCTCGTCGGCGTCCTGACTCCGAAGGCGCCGGCGACGAAATCGATGTTCTGTTTGACCGAGAGCTGGACATAGAGGCCCAGCCCTTGCGGGACGTAGCCGAGTCGTTGCCGAGTGGCGCGCGAGGGCGCTGTGCCGAACACGTTCACCCGTCCACCATGCAACGCCTCGATGCCCAGGATCGTCTTAATGAGCGTGGTCTTGCCGGCGCCGTTTGCGCCGAGCAGTCCGACGATCTCTCCGGTGTGTACGGTGAGCGATACGCCGTCGACGGCGGTCAGCCGTCCGAAGCGCTTGACGGCCCCGTCGACCTCGACGATGGGGCGGCGGCCATTCATCGCGCCGCCTCTCCCGCTCTGTCGCGGCGCCCCGCGTCTCCTTCGGAG
Organism: Thermoleophilia bacterium; assembly: GCA_040772045.1. GTDB lineage: Bacteria > Actinomycetota > Thermoleophilia > UBA2241 > UBA2241 > JAXGYV01. Next base: position 13,261 of record JAXGYV010000002.1, on the reverse strand, counting down.
GAGCGCGCCAGCGTGAGGGCGATCACGGCGTCTTCGAGGTCTGGTTCGTCGAGCACTTCTCCGGCGGTCGCGTCGGCGTACCAGGCGCGGAACTCCCTCCCCCGTCGCCATGCGCTCTCGCCGGCGCCGCCGGGCGGTCGTACGGGCGTGTGCACAATGGTGCCGGGCACGGCGGCGGCGATCGACTGTGGCTCGCCGGAGTAGAGCGTGTGGCCGTCGTCGAGGACCAGGACCGACGCCGCCCGCTCCGCCTCGTCGAGATACGTCGTGGAGAGGACCACGGCGCTGCCCGACGAGGCCGTCTCGGCGATCATTCGCCACAGCTCCACGCGCGAGACGGGATCCACGCCGGTGGTGGGTTCGTCTAGGATCACGAGGTCTGGCTCGTGCAGCAGCGCCAGGCAGAATCCCAGCTTGCGGCGCATGCCGCCGGAGAGCCTGCTGGCCAGACGGCCGGCGGCTCCGAGCAGCTCGGCGCGGCCGAGCAGAGCGAGCCGCCGGGCCGCCAGCCGCGAGCGGCCCAGCGCGTACGCCCGTCCGACGAACTCGACGTTCTCGTCTACCGTAAGGTCGTTCCACACACCCGAGGCGGAGGGCAGGAAGCCGATCCGCCGCGGGGGTGGCACGCGTACCTCCCCCGCGGCGGGTACGATCCGCCCGGCGAGCGTTCTCAGCAGCGTGGTCTTGCCCGCGCCGTCTCCGCCGACCACGGCGGTCACTTGCCCGCGCGGCACGGCCAGGCTGATCTCCTCGAGAGCGGCGACCGTGCCATGCGTCGTGCCGAACCGTACGCAGCAGGCTGACAGGCCCCACGGCCCGTCTGGCGAGCTGCTCGTCATGACTGGAGCTCCTCGGCCAGCTTTGGCACCGGCGTGCTCGGCGATCGCGCCGGAGTAATGGTTCGTCTGAAGCGCAGCACGGCCGCACTGAAGATGAGCAGGGCCATCGCAGTGAGCACGACGAAGGGAATCCACAGGGCGGCGAGCCCGGCGCCGCGCAGGATGATGCCCTGCGAGATCTTGGCGAAGTACGTCAGCGGCAGTCCGTAGCCGATCCAGCGCACGCCGGCGGGCATGGCGGCCAGGGGGAAGATGAAGCCCGAGAGGAGGATCTGCGGCATCAGGAAGAACATAGCGGTCTGAATGGCCTGCCCGACGGTCTCGGAGATGGTGGAGACGAAGACACCCAGTCCGAGCACCACGAAGAGGAAGATGAGCGCCCCGAGGGCGAAGAGGAAGGGATTGCCTGCGAAGGGCACGTTGAAGATCCACCTGGCCAGCAGCGTGACGGCGACCATGTCGACCGAGGCCAGCAGGAGATACGGCGCGATCTTGCCGGCGATCACGTCGGCTGGCTTGAAGGGCAGCACGGCGAGTTGCTCGAGGGTGCCGCTCTGGCGCTCCTTCACCAGGCCGATGCTGGTGATCAGCATGCCGATGAACGTCAGGATGAGGCCCACGAGCGCGGGGACCATGACCCAGCTCGTCTTCAGCTCGGGATTGAAGAGGATCTCCGAGGTGACCACCTCGCCGAGTCCGGCCACCACGATCTTCGCCGACTGCGCCGCGAACAGGTTGGCCCCGTTGATGAAGACCAGAGGCTTCTCCCCCCCGGTGACCACCGCGACGTCGGCCTCCCCGTCTCGCAGCAGGCCGCGTGCGTCGCCTTCGTCTCCCGAAGCGTCGGCCACCACGATCTTCAGGCGCTCGGCGGCCTGGGGCCGCATCGTGAGGAGCTGTCGGGCCAGCGGGGCGCCTGGGCCCAGCACCGCCGTGTTGAGGGTTTTGATGGTGAAGTTGGCGGCAAAGCCGAACACCACCAAGAGCAGGATCGGCAGAGCGATGAGCATGGCGAGGGTGCGCTTGTCTCGGCGCAGCTCGCGGAACTCCTTGATGATCATGGCGAGCACGGTGGCCTCCGGTGGCGGGACTGTTCCGCGTACCTTAGCACTGCCGCATCCCCTTGCGGCCTCCGTCTCGCCGTGGGGTACCGTGAGGTGGTGCGCGCCGAGCTCGTGCCCGGTCTCCAGCGGCAAGTCCGCTGGCGGCCGGTGCCGCATACCGTCTGTGCGTCTGCGGCACGAACGTGTTCCCTGGTAGGGTGTGTCGCGAAGAAGAATGCGGGAAGACGAATGTGCCAGACGATGCGGACGACGCCCGCTCGTCCGGCGTTGGAGAAGAGGAGACGTGACGCAGTATGAGCGAGTGGGTTGAGCAACTTCTGCGAGAGGTGACGGATGAGAGGCCGCTCGCCAAACGAGAGGCGGAGCTGCTCCTGCGGCTTCCGGAAGACTCGCCCGCCGCCGACATGCTGCGCTCGGTGGCCAACGCCGTTTCCCGGCAGCGGTTCGGAAACGGCGCGCTCCTGCTCGGACAAATCGGGGTCGACATGGCGCCGTGTGATGGTGATTGCGCATTCTGCTTCTTCGCCGCGTCTCACACGAGCGTGCAGCCCTCTGTACTGCCCTTGGAGGAGGTCGTGGCCCGCTGTGAGCGGTACGCGGCGGGCGGAGCGCGAGGGGTCTTCCTCATGACCATGCATCGCTTTGGGTTCGCATGGTTCCGTGACCTCTGCGCGACGCTGCGGCGGTCCATGCCAGCCGAGCTCGAGATCCTGGCCAACGTGGGCGACATGAATCTCTCGCAACTGGAAGAGCTCCGCGATGCCGGGGTCACCGGTGCCTATCACGTATGTCGTCTTCGCGAAGGCACCGACTCTCGGATGAAGCCGGCCGATCGTCGCGCGACCATCGAGCGCATTCTGGAGGCCGGTCTAGCTTGGTACAACCTCTGTGAGCCGATCGGACCGGAACACACGGCCGCGGAGCTTGCGGAGCAGATCTGGATGGGTGTCGACTTTCCTTGCCGGCAGCACGGCGCGATGCAGCGCTTTCCGGTTCCGGGATCGCCACTTGGACGCTACGGTACGGTCTCTCTCTTGCGATTGGGGCAGATCGTAGCGGTGATCGTGCTGGCCACTATGAGCAGCACGAGCGTGAAGAGCATCGCGGTCAACGTGGCGAATCCTATTGGCCTGTCGAGTGGAGCAAACGCGTTCTTCCCGGAGGCTGGTGAACCAACGTACGACGGTGGCGTATCGCAGGTGGCGTATGGTGGTGAGGGCTTCACCACCGCGCTGTGGCGTCAGAGTGACGAGATTACGACCGCCGATTGCCGCGCTCTGCTGGCGGCCGCCGGTTTCTCGCATCTCCTGGACACCGAGGGCAGGCTGAGCAGGCCGCTGTAAGAACGCAGGGGTCGAATGGGTATGGCGCTTGTGGCTTGCCCGCGACCGTGCCGGCTCTCACGCATTGTGGCTCGGCGGCCGAAAAGAGAAGATAGAGCCAGGGGAGGATGACGGTCGTCGGGCTACGGCGAGCGTCCTTTGTATGGAGAGGAGGCGCCGTGCGCGCGCTGGTACCGCTCAAGATCGTTCTACTGATTACGACGTTGACCGTGGCGGCGCTGTTCGCCGGGTGCGGCGCGAGTGACGGAGGCGGGGCCGCGGTGCCCACGCCATCGGCCAGCGCGGCCCTCACCCCGGAGCAGATCCTCACCCGGGTGATGGAGGCCGGCGCCGATGCCGAGGTGGCGCACGTGTCGGCCTCCTACAAGCTCACCATGACGTTCGACGCCGATCCCTCGGCCATGCCCGACGGCGACGAGGCCGAGATGTTCCTGTCGGCGCCGGTGGAGTTGAGCGGAACGGCCGCTGCCAGCGAACAGCCCGTCGGCGCCGACATCACCATGGACGTGGTGCTCGCGGGCGGCTCCATATCCATGAAGATGGGTTTCCGCATGAAGGACACCGAGGGCTGGGTGTGTTTCATGGGCCAGTGGTACGAGCTGCCGCCGGAGTTCGCGGAAGCAGTGAAGGCTTCCACGCGGTCCGCGGCGCCGGAACCCGAGTGGAAGGAGTTCGAGCTTCTCCTCGCCAAACTTGGCGTGAACCCGCGTTCTTGGGCCAAACAACTCAGCCTGGTTGGCGAGGAGAAGCTCGACGGCGCTCAGGTGTACCACCTTCGCATGGTGCCGGACATGGCTCGCCTCGCCGCCGACATAGCCGTTGTTCTGAAGAGCGATGACTTTCGCAAGCTGGTTGGCGAGCAGCTGCCGGCGGAGGAGATGCAGGGCATCGACGACGCCGATCTTAAGGAGATGAAGGCGATGCTCGGAGAGGCGCTCAAGGATCCGCTGATCGAGCTTTGGATACGGACCGATACGTTCATGATCGCGAAGATGACGGCTCACGGCTTGCTCGTGCCGCCGGCCGAAGAGGCCGAAGGGATCAAGTCGATCGATACGCAGTTCACGGCCACCGTGCGAGCTCTCGAGAAGCCGTTGCGCGTGCAGCCACCCGCCTCGCCACGTCCGTTCAGCGAGTTGGAGAAGCTCATGGGGGAGGATGGCGGCGGGCTGTTCGATGGCTCGTCGCTGGACGGCAGCGTGCAGTAGGCGACTGCTCTGAGCCGAGCTGTCCGTGGTGCCCGCCGATGTACCGGTGAGGTGCCATGTGGCCGATGGCCGCCCGCGTGGAATACAGTTGTCAGGATCGGACGACGTAGTCCGGTCTGGCGATCTGGCGAGGGGGTCTTATGCCACTCGGCGGGTACTGCGTGGTGTGTCGGCGTTGGGTCTGGGTGAACCCCGACGGCTCCTGCCAGGCCGGGCATGCGGCCAGCGCGGTCCGCGATGTGCAGCAGCTTTCGCCGCGGCGCCTGCAGGTACTGCCGCCCGCGGAGCGGATGCCGCTCGTCCTCGGTCGTCGCTCGCGCTACCGCTGGTGGTGGCGGCACTCGCTCTGGATCACGCTCACGTTCGCTTATGGCCTCCTGAGCTGGCTGGCGTTCTTCTACATCGGCGTGCGGGCGCGCAGCGCGGCATGGATCGCGGCGGGGGTTGTGTACCTGCTGCCTGCCGTCGCCCTGTTCGCCAGCATCGGCACGGCGTGGTTGCGGCCCGCGCTCGCGGTACAGGCGCTCTCGGCCGCTGCTTCGGTGCTGCACGCGCTCCTCGCGCGGCCGCGCTACCGCGCGATCATGTTCGGCGATGTGGTTCGGCCGGGGCTGGAGGCGCCGCCGCAGCCGCCGCGCCTGCTGCAGCAGATCGAGCGCCTGCGGCTCCCCCATGACGTCGACGAGACCACCGCCGAGCTCATCGCCGGCGCCCACGATCGCGTGCAGGGGATCCTGGACGCGGCCGTCGAGATCGATAAACAGCACGTCCGCGAACAGGTGGAACGGCTCTGCCGCACGGCCGAGAAGATCCTCTCTGAGCTGGCGCGCGAGCCTCGCCAGATCGAGCTCGCGCGCGCCTTTCTCACCTACTATCTGGAGGCCGCGTACCGCATCGTGGAGCGCTACGCGGACCTGTTGCATCGCGGCCAGAAGAGCGCGGAGGTCGAGGAGACGCTGGCCCGTGCGGAGGCGTCGCTGCAGAGTATCCAGCGGTCCTTCGACCAGCAGCTGGGGGCGCTGCTGCAACGTGACGTGATCGACCTGGACAGCGAGATCGCGCTTCTGGAGAAGACGGTGGAGATGGACTCCATGATGACCGGACGGCCGACGTCCGCGCACAGGAGGAGGCAGGCATGAGTGAGCAGGGCCCGCTGCCGGCGGTCGCTGGCGAGCAGGAGGACGCGCAAAGACACGGTCTCACGGTCCAGGAGCGCGAGCAGGTCGAGCAGATCAAACGGGCCGTCGACGTGACCGATCCGCAAGAGGCCATGCAGTACGGCCTGCCGGCGCAGACGAAGATCGCCACCTTTGCCGATACGCTGCTCGCCGACGTGCGGGCGAAAGACACCGGCGAGACTGGCGAGGCGCTCTCGGAGCTGGTGGCGAAGGTGCGCGACCTCGACGTTGGTGGCTTGGGCGGCGGCTCCTCGCTGGCCAAGGTGCCGCTCGTGGGCCGCTTCGTCGACTCCTTCAACCGGTTCGTGGCGCGGTATCGCAAGATCGGGGCGAGCATCGAGCAGCTGACCATCGCGCTCGAGCGGGCCCGCATGGATCTGCTTAAAGACATCACGGTGCTCGAGAAGATGTACGAGCTCAACCTCGACTACCTGCGGCAGCTGGACCTGTACGTGACCGCCGGCGAGGAGATCCTCGAGGAGCTGCGGACGCGCCGTCTGCCCGTGCTGGAGGCGGAGGTGCGGGCGTCGGGCGCGCCGCTCCTCGTGCAGCAGCTCGCCGACTTCCGCCAGGCGATCACCCGCTTCGAGCGGCGCCTGCACGATCTGAAGCTCACGCGAACCATCGCCATTCAGTCGGCGCCCCAGATCCGTCTCATCCAAGGGAACGATCAGAACCTCGTAGAGAAGATTCAGAGCTCGCTCCTGACGACCATTCCCCTCTGGAAGAACCAGGTGGTCATCGCGATCAGCCTCTTCCGTCAGCAGAAGGCGGTGGAGCTGCAGCGGGAGGTGAGCGACGCGACCAGCGAGCTGCTGGCGCGCAACGCGGCCTTGCTAAAGGAGGGCTCTGGCAAGGTGGCCGAGGAAGTGGAACGCGGTGTGGTCGACGTGGCTACGCTGCAGAAGGTGAACGACGATCTGATCGCCACGCTGGAGGAGACGCTGCGCATCCAGGAGGCCGGCCACAGCAAGCGGCTGGAAGCGGAACAGCAGCTGGCGAAGATTCAGTCCGAGCTCAGGCAGAAGCTGATTTCCCTGCGCGGCGTGTCTGCCGCCGAGGAAGAGTCGGCTGGACGCTAGGCGCAGGGGGAGCCGGCGCGAGCGAGCCGGACCTCGGCGAGGTCTTTCACGACGGCGTGGGCTCCGGCGGCGGCGAGCGCCTCGGCGTTGCCGCCGCGGTCTACGCCGATCACGAGGCCAAAGCCGCCGCCGCGCCCCGCTTGGACGCCGGCGATGGCGTCTTCGATAACTACGGCCCGCGCCGGCGGTGTTTCGAGGCGCTGGGCGGCCGTCAGAAACACGGCGGGGTCCGGTTTCCCCGGGAGGTCGAGGTCGGCCGCCACGAGGCCGTCGATCTGCACTGCGAACAGATCGCGGATACCGGCGGCGTTGAGCACAGTCGTGGTATTGCGGCTGGCGGAGATGATGCCGACGCGCCAGCCGCATTCCTTCAACCTGTGAATGAGGGTTATGGTTGAGTCGTACACCTGAACGCCGTGTTCCTCCAGCGCGCGGAGGAAGAAGGCGTTCTTGCGGTTGCCGAGCCCCCATACCGTCTCTTGTTCCGGACGATCGTCGGGCTCTCCCTCTGGCAGCACGATATTCCGGGAGGCGAGGAAGTCGCGGACGCCCGCCGACCGCGGCTTGCCGTCGACGTAGCGGAGGTAGTCGAGTTCCGTGAACGGCGGGATGGAATCGCCGGTGCGGTGCGCGTGCATGGCGAGGTACTGGGCGAACAGGGCGGACCAGGCCGCGGCGTGTACTGAAGCCGTCTGCGTGACCACGCCGTCCATGTCGAAGATGACCGCGTCGGTACTCTGTCGATCGATGATCGTCACAGGAGACGGTGCTGGATCCCCGATCATCTGCGACCTCCCTTTCTCGTGGTCAGCTCGCTCGCAATTCTGGAGGACGTCGTCGCGGAAGAGGGGCTCCTGTCCGTTCCCTCCGTCTTTCCGATGGCGCTCATGAGTATACGGCGCTACGCGCAGTCTTTGCAGAAGAGAGGGAGGCGTGTTACTAAGCTGGTCGCCGCCGCAGTGAGTGCAGCGGCGGTTCGTCCGGCCCCTGGCGGCGGAAGCTCGAGGATCGCGGGTGCCGACCGATGGTGGCGTACCCAGTCGCCGATCAGGAGGACCTCGTCGATCGCCTCCGGGGGCAGCGGTGGGTGCGGTGGTACGGCTGCGCATATCGCGGCCACCAGCGCCGCCGCATCGCTCTGCGAGTACGTGTCCAGCCACGCTTCTTCGCGGGATACTACCTGGCCGCCGGCGATCCCCCAGAGGGCGACGGCGTGGCGTTCCACGGCCGGATAGGCGACGATGGCGTAGACGCCGAGTGCCTCGCGGAGGCGGCGAATGGTACGGGTGGCGGCCGTGAGCGTCTCTCGGAAGTCTCGCGTTCGGGCGGCCTGCTCGTAGGCCAGGAGCTTGGCGAACTCCTCCTGGCGGCGCTCGAGTTGCCCGTCGAGATGCTGGTACTCGCCCCTGAGCACGTGGCTGACCTCTCCCACCACTTTCTGGTACTCGCCGTTGAGTGGTATGCGGCATGGTCCGAGGCACGCGCCCAGGGCGAATCGCTGGCAGGCGTGCGGCGAGGGCGCTTTCCCGCTTAGATCCCGAGGTGCGGCGGTCGCCGCGGGCATACGTGTACAGGTTCGCAGGGGGAACAGGCTGTTCAGGCAATCGACTAATCGTCGCGCCATGCCTGCCTTGCGGAACGGTCCGGCGTACACCGCGCCGTCGTCGAGGCGATTGGGCGTCGCGTAGAGACGAGGGTATTCCTCTGCCGTGAGCTTGACGTACTGGTAGCTCTGCGCGCGCGTGCCGTGGTCGTTGTACGGTGGTTTGTGCTGGGCGATGAGGCGGAGCTCCAGCAAGAGGGCCTCGAACTCCGATCCGGTGGGGATGGTGCGTATGGTGTGCAGGAGCTCGAGCGCCTGGCGCGCGCCGTGCGCTTGCTTCTGGAGGAAGTGATCGCGCGTGCGCCGGCGCAGATTCTCGGCCTTGCCGATGTACAGCGGTCGGCGTTGCTCGTCTTGCATGATGTACACGCCGGGTCCGGCCGGCAGCGGCTCGGTCAGGACGATCTTGTGGTAGTTGCGGCGCGCGGAGGGCTCACAGAACCTGGCGACTTCCTCCAGTGTGTGGAGACCACGCTCTTGCGCCATGGCGAGGAGGATGAGCAGTATTTCGGCGGTGGCCTGCGCGTCCGCTAGCGCGCGATGCGAGGGTTTGGTCTGGGTGTCGAAGTGCGCGGCCAGGTGAGCGAGCGACGCGCGCACGTGAGGCAGCAGCCGTCGCGCCAGTCGCATGGTATCCAGGCATGGTCGCGAAAAGGTGCGGCGTTCGAGGATACCCAGCTCGTAGTCCAGGAAGGCGAGGTCGAAGCGTGCGTTGTGTGCCACGAGCACCGAGTTGTCGGCGAAGTGGACGAACGTCGGCAGGACTTGCTGAATGGGTGGTGCCTCGCGGACCATGGTGGCGGTGATGCCGGTGATGGCCGAGATCGTGGTGGGGATGGGCATCTGGGGGTTCACGAGTTGGGAGAAGGTGGCGATCTGCTGTCCGTGCTCGACACGCACGGCGCCGATCTCGGTGATCTTCGCGAAGCCGGGGGTGCTGCCGGTGGTCTCGAGGTCCACCACGGTGAAGGCTACGGTGGAGAGGTCGCGGTGGGCCGTGCGCCAGTGGGCGAGGCCCACATGAACATCGCTCTCCCAGGTAAAGCGCTCGTCGTTGGCCACGATATCCTCGACCAGCGCGCGCATGAGTCCGAACGAGCAGGGGCCGACCGGGAACAGGCGAGGCCATACGTCGCGGTAATCGAGTGCCTCGCCTTCCCGCTCGAGGAGGGCGAAGAGCTCATCGGCGGTAGTGAAAGCTAGCTGCACCCCTCTAGTTTAGCGGCCCGCGGGGACGCGTGCACCAGCCGCCTCACGAACGTGGCCGTGACGGGCGGCTGCGGGAGGCTCACTGACTGCGTGGCCGCGTGGCTTGCTCCGCGCGGGTTCCGGGAGCACTCCCCGGCGCGTGCAGTGATAGGCTCCGGTCGGCACGCGGAAGGTGAGCGGCTGGAGCCGGCGGCGGTCAGTCGGGCCGTCCCCAATCCGAAAGCGAGGTGTACGTGAACTGGGATGCCTACGAGTACCATACCCCGAGTGGCTCATGGATCGCGAAGGACTTCAAATACGGCGAGGGCTTTGAGCACGGTCTGCAGTGCATCATCGATCCCGATGTGATCGTCGGTCAGGATGTGCGACTTGGCCACCGCGTGCACTTGGCGGCGGGTACGCGCCTGCTCAACGATGTGGAGCTCGCGGACGATTGCGTGACTACGGGCCTGTGTCTCCTGGGCAATCACGTGCGTGTGCGCACGGGCTCGTGCATCTCCAAGTCGGTGATCGCGGACGACTGGTGCTTCATCGCCGCCGGCATCATGTCCAGCCATACCAAGAACATCTATCATGCGCGACCTCGCGCGCCGAAGAAGCAGCTCATCACGCGGTTCGGCTACGGGAGCGTGATCGGCAGTCGCACGAACGTGAGCGCCGGCATCAGCATCGCTCCCGGCGCAATTGTGGGCTACGGCTCGCACGTGGTTACCGATCTCGAGCAGCCGAACGCCGTGTACTACAACGATCCTCATCCGTACGCGACGCTGCAGCGCACGCTGGATCCGGACAGCCCGTACTACGTCGAAGTACCTTCCGACTACGTGCCGCTGCGCTTTGACCGCGAGATGGTGCGCATGTACCTGCCGCACGCCGCCGACAACGGTTAACGGAGCTGAGCCGGCGGCGATGAACATGGCGAGCGTAGCGGACATCGCTGCGTACCTGCGGTCCGAGGGGCAGTGCGACCGTCTCCTTGTCTCCGTCGACCGGGAGGAGTTGGCGGGGCAGAGTGGGGGCGGCGTGATGGAAGCGGATCTCGCTGCCCCTATCGTCTGCGCAATCGAGATCGACGGTGTTCAGGTGGACACCCGTGCCGGCCCCTCGGAGATGGCATGGAGTAAGCGCGCGGGCGCGGCGGCGGAGTTCCGTGGGGGGGTGCTCCTCTGCGATCCACGCGCGGCCGTTGGAGCGGAGGCGTCGTCGCCGCGCGCCGATCAGGCCGCGGCGCGTGCGTTCATCGTCTGCTCGCGGCCGCGGCTGGCCATGGCGTTGGCCGTGCGCCGGTTCTTCGCTCATCTGCTGACCGATCGCCAGGCGCGCTTTCACTCGGCCGAGCAGCGCGCCCAGGCAGCCGCGGCGGGCGCTTGGGTGATGAATGCCGCGGTCGCCGCGGGCGTCACGTTCGGTCCACAGTGCAGCGTCGGCTGTTCGGGCATGGGGTACGAGCGCCGAGAGGACGGCGCGCTGGTGGGGTTTCCACAGCTCGGCACCGTGATCCTCGAAGAGGATGTGGAGATCGCCGCCCATGCCACGGTACAGCGCGGCGCTATCGGCGCCACGCGGATCTGCCGCGGCGCCAAGATCGGGCCTCACGTCAACGTGGGGCACAACGTCGAGGTGGGTCCCGACGTGCTGATCACGGGGCACGTGCAGATCGGCGGTGGGGCCCGGATCGGCGCTGGCGCCGTCCTCTGGCAGAGCTGTGCTATCGCCAACGGCGTGACGATCGGCGAAGGTGCCGTCATCGGCATGGGTGCTCAGGTGCTACGGGATGTGCCTGCTGGAGAGACGTGGGTGGGCAATCCAGCGCGTCCGTTGCGCCGCGCGCAGCCGTAGCTCCGGTACCGGCGCGCGACCAGGCGGGATGCGCAGTGACTCCCGCCTCCCCCAGGTGACACCCTGTCGGTACAATACCTCGGTTACGGGTTTTCCGGGGGTGGGAAGAAAAGGGCGGCCGGGCGGAAGCGTGGGTCGCCGGTCGTCCACCGGATATGTCGGTCCACGGCGACAAGGAGTCACCAGTGACTGTCGACGACATCCACAACGAGGTCCTCAGGGTTTTCAACGATGCGTGCTCGGTGCGCATCCAGCGGCCGGCGACGCGGCGAGGCTACTGCCCTCCGGCGGATGTGTTCTACGAAGGTGTTACGGGAGAGATCATAGTGCGGATTGAGCTGCCGGGCATGGCGCGCGAGGATATCCAGCTCTTCGTCGATCGCCGTCAGGTCGTGGTCCGCGGCGAGCGGGAGTTCCCCGTGGCCGCACAACGGAGTTACCAGCAGGTGGAACTCGACTATGGGCCGTTCGAGCGGCGACTGCGGCTGGCGGTGGATATCAACCCGGATCAGACCACGGCCAATTACGAGAGCGGCATTCTCGAGGTGCGCCTCGTCCTCCAAGAGCGCGATCGCGCCGTGTCGCAGATCCCGATTCGCAGCGAGCGCGATCGCGATGAGTGAACGCCGCGACGACACCCAGACACCCGAGACGGGGGAGCGCATGAGCGACGAAGCACGGCAGGTTCAGCAGGCGGAAGCGGCTTCCGGCGGAGCGGTGGAGGCGCCCGAGCCCTCCTCGTCGTCCGAGCCAGAGAGGCTGGAGATCCCGGGGACCCTGCCCGTCCTGCCGCTGCGCGACACGGTTGTGTTCCCCGACACCATGATCCCGCTCACGATCGGCCAGGACCGTTCTATCCGGCTGATCGACGACGTGCTGGCGAGCGACCGCTTGCTGATGATGGTGACCTCGAAGAACGCGGAGCTCGAGACGCCGGCCCCGGCCGATCTGTTCGCCGTGGGCACCGTCGGCCTGGCGCACAAGATGGTCAAGCTGCCCGACGGTACCATGCGCATCCTCGTGCAGGGCCTGCAGCGGGCGCAGGTCGTCCAGTACGTCTCGGAGCAGCCCTACCTCGTAGCCGACATCGAGCGCATGGAGGACGTGCCCTCCGAGGGCGTACAGATCGACGCGTTGCGCGCCGGCTTGCTCAACGTCTTCAGCAAGATCGTCGGCCTGGTACCGTACTTGCCGGAAGAGCTGCAGATGGCCGCCGCCAACGTGGAAGACCCTGGGGCGCTCGCGTTCCTCATCGGCAGCACCATGCGGATCAAGACCGAGGACAAGCAGCAGCTGCTGGAGGAGAACAACATCGAGCGCCGTCTGCGCTTGCTTACGCGCATCCTCACGCAGGAGCTCGAGGTCTTGGAGCTGGGCTCCAAGATCCAGAGCGACGTGAAGGAAGAGATCGATAAGACCCAGCGCGAGTACTTCCTCCGGCAGCAGCTGAAGGCCATCCAGGCGGAGCTCGGCGAGACGGACGAGGCGCAGGCGGAGGTCAACGAGCTGCGGGAGAAGCTCGACGAGCTCGGCCTGCCCGAGGAGATCGACAAGGCGGCGCGGCGAGAGCTCGATCGGCTGAGCAAGCTGCAGCCGGCGAGCGCCGAGTACCCCGTGGTGCGCACGTACCTCGACTGGATCATCATGCTCCCCTGGAGTGCCTCGAGCGAAGACAATCTGGATATCGCGCACGCGCGCGAGATCCTCGATCGCGACCACTACGATCTAGAGAAGGTCAAGGATCGTATCCTCGAGTACCTTGCGGTGCGTAAGCTGAAGGCGGACCTCCATGGCCCGATCCTCTGCTTCGTCGGGCCCCCCGGCGTGGGCAAAACCAGTCTGGGCAAGAGCATCGCGGCGGCCATGGGCCGCAAGTTCGAGCGCATCAGCGTTGGA
>JAXGYV010000001.1:0-334080 GCA_040772045.1 Thermoleophilia bacterium | reverse complement strand
CTCCACAGCACCTCGACGTCTACCTACCTCAATACGGAATTGCTCTCGAGTTTCAAGGGGCGCAACACCTCGGCCCGGTCGACTACTTCGGCGGCGAGAAGGCCTACGAAGACCAGAAGCGACGTGACGTGCGGAAGAAGAAGCTGTGCGGCAAGCACGGCTGTGTTCTGATTGAGGTCTTTCAAGGCTACGTGGCGGATGACGTTGTCGAGATGGTCCATGTGCACATTGCACAATCGGCAGCGCTTGCTGGTCGTAACAGCGTGACGCCGGGTCCGTAGACCGGTTGCCTCGTGGCGTGTTGTCGAACAAGCGCATCAACCTGGCGCGCCCAGCCGATATCCTTCGGTGTAAGGGCGAGGCGTGCAGTTCATCCGCCACGCGTTGGGCGGACACCCCAACGTCACCCTTGACCACTGTCACGTGACGCGTTATGCTTGCCATCGTGATCAAGACGTTCGCGGACAAGCGCACGCAGGAACTCTCTACCTTACGGGCAAGGCGAAGCGCTTCCCGCCGGACGTGGCCCGGCGAGCCGCGCGCAAGCTCGAGTACGTCGACCTGGCGATCCGGCTCGACGACCTCAAGGTTCCGCCCGGCAACCGGCTGCATGCGCTCGAGCGGGAGCGCAAGGGTCAGCATGCGATCTCGGTGAACGACCAGTGGCGCATCTGCTTCCGCTTCGAGGACGGCGACGCCTACGACGTCGAGATCACCGACTACCACTGAGGGCGAGGTGCACACGATGAGCATTACCAACACTGGCGGGATGTGCCGCCGGCCGACCCATCCGGGCGAGATGCTGCGCGAGGACTACCTGCCCGACTACGGGCTCACAGTCGCCGGCCTCGCCGACGCACTCGGCGTCTCGCGTCAAACGGTGAACGAACTGCTGCGTGAGCGGCGGTCGCTCAGCCCGGAGATGGCGCTGCGCCTGTCCCGCCTGTTCGGCAACTCGCCGGAGTTCTGGCTAAACGCGCAGCGCGCCGTAGACCTCTGGGACGCGGCCCAGGCGATCAAGGCCGATGTCGAGAGAATCAAGCCTCTCGATGCCGCCTGACAAGCGCGTCAACCTGAGTGCGATCGACGGTGTCTGTAGTAAGCTCAGATCACAGCTCGCGCAGGTTATGCGCTCACGTGGGGCGCACAGCAGCGGTGAGTAGGTGATGCTCAAGCTGTATAAGCGTTCCGAAGCGGAGCTTCTCTACTGGGAAGCTTGGGATAGCGGTCGCGAGCTTGTCATCCACGAAGGCGTGGTCGGAGACACAGGCACTTCGCGGACCGTGAAGCTGCGTGTGCTGGAGAAGCCGCAAGCAGCAATCCGCCGGGAAGCGCAACCGTTTCTTCGGGAGGGTTATGAAGAGATCACGCTGGACGATCACACCCAGCTTGTCATCCAGTACCGAGGAGAAGGTACCGCTGGACTCGGAAAACGTTCGGCGGTCGAGTCGGTGCTGAATGAGACGCTGGGCTGGACGGGTAATGGGCACTGCGATGGCGGGGACATTGGCGGCGGCAAGGTGAACGTCTTTGCGCTCGTGTTGGATCCTAGGCTCGCCACCAAATCGATCTTGGCGGCCCTTCGCGCTGAACGACTTCTCAAAGGAGCTGTGATGGCAGTGCAGGAGGGCGACGTTCTCAAGGTTGTATGGCCCTCAGATCACGAAGGTGACTTTGAGTACTGAAGGGGCGTCTAACATGTGCATCAATCTGAGGCGATCGACGGCTTCTGTAGTAACCCTGTGGCCGCAGCCCGCGCAGGCTATGCACACCGCGGTTGTGCCCACAGGATGAAGGGGTGAGCTAAATGGGAGCGTGGGGGGTCCGAGCGTTTGAGAACGACGCGGCTGGCGACTGGTCGTTCGAGTTGACCGAAGTCGATGACCTTTCGCTTGTCGAGGCCGCGTTCGAGGAGGTCGAGGCTGTAGGAGCCGACTACCTTGAGGCCGACGCCGCTGCCAACGCACTCGCCGCCTGTGAGGTCCTCGCGCGCCTGCGTGGTAACACCGGCTACAGTGACTCCTCCACCGAGCCTGTTGATTCTTGGGTTGCCTCACATCCGCAGACGCCCTCCCCCGAGCTGATTGCCCGCGGCACGGCCGCCATCGATCGTCTGCTTGGCTCCGACTCGGAGCTGTGTGAGCTGTGGGAGGAGTCAGACCCAGACGCATGGAGGGGTGCCGTTGGTGAGCTGCGTGATCGCCTGCAGGCACAACAGGGCGTTTGAGCAGACTCGCAGCAGGGTTTCCGATCGTCGAGGCGTGAGCTCTCGCAGCTCATGTGTCAGACGTTAGCGGCGCACGCGTGAAGCGCAGAGGGGGAGATAGGGTATACTTTCCATACCCTATCGGCACTGGAGGTCGAGGGTGGAGTTCGAGTTCGACGAGCGTAAAAGCTGTGTCAACAAAGCCAAGCACGGCATCGACTTCGGTCGCTGCCCAGGTGTTCTGGGATGACGAGGCGCTCGTCGAAGTCCCCGCCCGCAGCGAGACCGAGGCACGCTTCCTGGTCATCGCGACGCTGGACGGCAGGCACTGGTCGGCGTTCATCACGTACCGTGGCTCATCCATCCGCTTGATCTCCGCACGCCGCTCACGTCCCGAGGAGGTGGCGATCTATGAAAGCGAGTGACCTGGACAAGCGCTTTGATGAAGGCGAGGACATCACCTCGGAGCTGGAACTCGAGAAGGCGCACCGTCCCAATCGTGAACAGCGGCGTGTGAATGTCGACTTCCCCGTGTGGATGATCGACTCCCTCGACCGCGAGGCGCATAGGCTGGGCGTCACCCGTCAGTCCATCATCAAGATCTGGATCGCCGAACGCCTGGAGAAGGCGAGCTAAGTTCGAGCGGGGACGGGGTGACCGCTGACAAGCAGATCGAAACAGACACGCGGCGACGTCGCAGCGCGGCGTGGGTTACGCGTCCCACGTTAGACCCAGCAATGGAGCCCATTGGGCCGTGGGGCCGAGCGAGCGGTCCTGGGCTGCGGAAGATGAGTTCGAACATTGCCGATAGGAATTCCCATGCGAATCTTTGATGTCGAGGTAGAACAGCTGAACGGACACTGCTCTCATGGCTACTGTGTGGGCGACAGGTTCCGGTTCGCCGGTCTCGACACACCCGATGCCTTCTGCGGCGGTGCCTATACGACCCTCTTCCCGATCCTGGTGGCTCTTGGGTCCGGCGCTCGTTTCGAGTACGAGGAGGATCCACTTTGCAAGACCAAGATGGCGTGCCCAGACAATGGCAACGTCGTCTTCAAGGTAAGACTCGTTGCTCGATCGTCGGAGACGTGATCTGCGTCTAGCGGGTCTAACAAGCACATCACCTGACGCGATCAACGGTGTCTGTAGTAAGCTCAGACCGCAGCTCGCGCAGGTTATGCGCGGTGCGTTTCCCGACCAAGGGGCTGAGCAATGTGCCTGACGATCTCGATCCAGGCTGATGCATCCGAACGTGACGACCTTTCAACGGCCGCACATGTTGCGTCCAGGTTTGGGCTGCGCGTGGACGTTGAACATCCTTCGCGCTGGTCCTGGGCTGAGAGCAAGCCGGCGCAGGTGTTCATTACCGAGGATGGAGGTTGTGCCTGCAGCATGCTTGCCGACGATGCCGACTGGAGCTCCGAGACATGGGCGATGCGCCCCGAAGTTGTAGAGCCGTTGGCTCGCACCCTTGAGGCACTTGTCCAGCATGGGCCGAGACCCCTTGTTCTTGAGGCGCTCTGGGCGGGCGACAGTCCGCACACAGAGGTGTCTCTCGAGGCGGGTGAGATCGGCTCCTTGGTGAGAGGTAAGGGCCTTGGAACGAAGGTCCGGTATGTTATCAAGAGGCGGGATAATGACGGTGTCCAGGCCGACGTGGGCAAGCTTCGGCGGCGCCGTAGGCGTTAGGCGCGGCAACCGTTGACTGGAGGCGTGATGACCCAGGGTGAGGAATTGTGGCAATTTGAGGAACAGTTCTGGCTTGGTGGCGCAGAGTTCTATGAGCGGATGCTCGCGCCAGAGGCACTGATGGTTCTCCCCTTCCCTGCGGGGATTCTTGACCGGCTGAACACGATCACATCGATCCAAGCCGGCACTCGGTGGCAGCATGTGGCGTTCCATTCGAAGCGACTCATTCGTCCGAACCCGGACACGGCGGTACTTGTATATGCCGTGGCTGCGGGTCGAGAAGCGCCCAGTACGCCCTATCATGCCCAGTGCAGTTCCACGTACGTTTGTGCAGGCGGACAGTGGCAGCTGGTACTGCACCACCAGACTCCAGCGCAGCCAGATAACGACGGCCGCGCCTAACAATTCGTCCAAGCCGACGCCGCTTCGCGGTGCGGCTTAACTCAGGTTAGACGCATGAACCAGAATCTCAATCACAAGAGCAAAGGCTGACGCGGCGATGAATCGTTTACTCCTCGTCGTGGTCTCGCTGTTACCCCTCGCCTGTCTCGTGGTGGCGCTGGAGTTGGGGCGATTCCCGATGTGGGTGTTCGCACTCAGTCTCGTAGATCCGCTGGCCGTCATCGTGATTTGGGACATCCGTGAATACTGGACGAATCCCTACGTAGCCTTCCTGGACCTCTGGTGCATGTCGGCGTTGCTGCTTCTGGTCGTGGCCGCGGTCTGGACTCGGATGAAGTGGAGATGGAGTCGCGTTGTGGGCCTTGTCGCACTCGGGATGCCCTGCATTCCGGCTGCCTTTGGCCTGTTCGTGGCCATTGTATGGGCGGTGAACTAGTTGGTGATGGCGGCGACGTCTTCGTGCGGCCATCGATCGGCGGAAAGCCCATCGAGACGGGCAACCCTGCGGGTTGCCGCTAGTTGCCGCGCATGTGCTTCGCGGTTAGCACCAACGTTGGTTCCAATGCTCTATTGGACCGAGATAGGGGCAGAAGTACAATGAAGTTAGACGGACCCTCCAACGTGGGGTGTGGCGATGACGATCGACGAACTGCGGCGTGAGGTTCTCGATCTCGACCTTCCCAATCGCGCGCGGATGAGCCGCGCACTGCGCGAGCTCGCTGAGGCTGCCGCCTCCTACGATGGCGAAGAGTGTGGACTTGGCTCGGCCTTCATTGGCGAAGTCGAGCGCGCCTCGCAACAGATCCTGCGGTTCCCCGAAGTCTGCCCGTTGGCTCTCGGCCCGGTACGCACGAAGCTCATCTCGGCCCTCCGTATTCGGTGATGTATCTGGTGCTCGATGAGGCAGTGATCGTGCTCGCCGTGGCACATCAGCATCGTCGACCGTTCTGCTGGCGCGAACGCCAGTGAGACATGGGCGAACAACGGGATCGAGCACATGTCGCGCACCGCGCGGCAGAGTTCATCCCGCTCACCGTTCGATGGCCAGGGGGAGTGCGTGAGCTGCCTGTGGCGACTGCTCGCCGGGTTAGTGCTGCTCGTTACCGTGATGTTCACGATCGCCTGCGGCAGTGGTGTAATGCCCTCCGCCACCACGGCCACCACGGCTTCTTCCGGTGGGTCGACCTACTCTTGCAAGGCGCTTGCCGATGCACTGAAGGCCGCCGGGCTGTCGGTCTCCACCACGGATGGCGGTAGTTCGCCACCCTTCGAGGGCATGGCGACGCATGCGCGGTTGCTCGCCGACGGAGCGACTGTTGAGGTCTTCACCTTCCCCACTGCCGCCGCTGCCTCCGCCGCCGCCTCTCAGGTCGATACGGGAGGTACCGGCTATCCGCAAGCCGACGGCAACTGGATACAGGTCGAGTGGGTAGGGTCGCCGCACGTGTTCGCCAGAGACCGTCTCATCGTGATCTACGTGGAGGAAGCGCAGGTGGGCACCTCACCGGCTGTTCGTGCCGTTATCGACCAGAGCGCCCTGCAGACGTTACGCTCGCAGATGGGCGAGGAGTTTGCCGGTGCCACGCAGATCTAGGCAGAAGATGCGCGGTAGCGTGCCCTATTCACATCCGTCAGGAGATTTCCACAGTGGACATTCCACGAATATTCACCATCGCCGAGAGTGCTCACCGCATCCACAACCCGATCACGCCCGAAAAGCTCGCCACGCTCGGCGCTGCGCTGCGCCTGGAATCGGGGGCCCGAGTGCTCGACCTCGGCAGCGGTTCGGGGGAGATGCTGTGCACCTGGGCGCGCGATCACGGCGTCATCGGCACTGGCATCGACCTGAGTCCGTTGTTCACCGAGCAAGCGAAACTCCGCGCTGAAGAGATCGGCGTCGCCCATCAAGTCAAGTTCATCCATGGCGATGCTGCCGGCTATGTCTCTGACGAGAAGGTCGGTGTGGCAGCCTGTGTCGGTGCCACTTGGATCGCCGGTGGAGTCGTCGGCACTATCGAGCTTCTGGCGCGGAGCCTGCGAACCGGAGGGATCATCCTCATCGGCGAGCCCTACTGGCGGCAGTTACCGCCGACGGAAGATGTTGCCAAGGGGTGTCTTGCCAACTCAATCTCCGACTTTCTCATGCTTCCAGAACTTCTCGCGTCTTTCGGCTACCTTGGCTACGATGTCGTTGAAATGGTTCTAGCCGACCAGGACGGCTGGGACAGATACGAGGCGGCCAAATGGCTCACCATGCGCCGATGGCTTGAAGCCAATCCCGACGACGAGCTCGCGGAAGAGGTTCGAGCCCAACTGACCTCGGAACCCGAGCGCTACGCCGCTTACACGCGTGAATACCTGGGCTGGGGTGTGTTCGCGCTGATGCCGCGATGATGAGGGGATTACCCGGGCGCTCAAGGAAGTGGGGAAGATCCAATCAGGCCTAACAACTTATTCAAACGACGCCGCTTCGCGACGCGGCTTAAAGCTCACTCCAGGGGAGGCCAAGCTCCTCCATGGGTGTCGACGCCATTGGCGCGACTGGAAGATCAGGGTCGAGGCGGTGTTCGGTCTGATGTGGACGGTGGTGCTCGCGGGCCAGATGGACTTCCGCAAGACCTGCCCTGATGGCCTGGTCCACTCGTTTCCTGACCTGCATGTTGTCGAACCTGCTGCAGAGTGGCGAAGCCGGGCCGAACTCAGGGGGGTAGGCGAGCTGCTGCTCACAAGGGATCTCGTGTAGTGCCTGCATTGGGCGGCGGCCGAAGCCATGTTCAAAGGTCGCCGGTTGCCGAAGGTTGACATGGCGAGTGCGCCGCAACGCAGGCAGGCTCTAGAGTGGCTCTTCAGCCCGGAGGACTGGGACTATGTGCCCCTCGACACCTGGCTCCAGCTGTGTCAGGTGCCTCCAGGACCACGTTGTTGAAAGAGAATCTGACTAACAATGTGGCGTATCAACCGGCATGGTTGGCGTCGGTTTCATCGTCGAATATGAAGACACCTTCGATCGGCAGGTTGAAGCAGCGAGCGACACCATGGGCGAGCCTAAGGGAGGGGTTGTACCTGCCCTTCTCGAGGAACACGATCGTCTCCCGCCTAACTCCGACGAGGCGCGCAAGTTCAAGCTGCGACAGATTGTGTCTCGCCCGGAGCTCCTTAATTCGGTTAGTCATCGTGGCGTGCCACCGTTTTCGCCCAGATCCAGGACGCCAAAAACGCGAGAGCCATCCCAGAAATGCCTACGCCAATCAGGGACTCAGACCTGAGATGGAGTCTGCTGTTGGCAAGCATCAGGGCGAACCAGAGGTAGATGGAAACATAGTACGCGTGCGACGAGGCCTCCATCATCATCATCTTGGATAGCTCGTCTTCGGTTGGTTCATCCGCGCGACGGGCGCGCAGCTTCCGTACACCCATGATCGCAATAGAGCAGACCAGCAGCAGAAGCACAAGCGAGAATGCCAGCTCCCATGGGCCTCTATGCATCGAGTTGCCGAGTACCCACGCCACGAGACCGATTGCCGCGAACGCGCACGCGGTGAACATGGCCAGCAGCTTCTTCACGATTCCTCCCGGGTCCAAATGCCGCGCTCGTAAGTGATGTCATTCTAACATTTTGTGTGAAACTTACCACATACGCGTCAGAACCAGGGTGGCGTCTGCCAAGCAGCCCGGCCCGGCAAGCGGATCGAGCAGACCGGCTCACAGTGTATGGTAATGTCCACAGCGAGCAGGCCGGCAGCTCATCCGCCACGCGTTAGGCCGAAGGTCTCGAGGAAGGCGGTGCACAGTGCTTTTGACGATCTGGACGCTCGCCGCGTTCGCGGTGATCATCGTCCTCATGGTGATGGCCGTCTTGTTTGCGGTTCGATTCACACGCCGCCGCCGCTCCTCAGGGTAAAGCCTCGTGTTCGAGCACGTCGCAGATCGACCGAACAAGCGGATCAAGCTGGCTCGTCGCGGCGCCGACGACCTCACGGGAGGACGGCGCGTTCGCAGCTTATCCGCGATGCGGTTCGGCGAACCCAGGGTCGGGTGACTATCCAGACGGAGCGTCCTCTTCCCGGGCCTGTAAGCTGGTGCTATCATCGGTGTCGTACACTGGGCTCCAAGCGGAGGGTCAATGCGTAGCGCACCCAAGTTCTCCGAAGATGTCGTGCCGCTCACGGACCTGAAGGCCAACCCTGGCAGGGTCGTGCACCAGGTCGACGAGACCCACCGGCCGGTGCTCCTCACCAGCCGGGGTCGGGGCGTCGCCGTTGTGCAGGCACTCACCGAATACGAGGCAGAGGCAGAGGAGCGGTCCTTCCTGCGCGCCGTCGTCAAAGGCATCGTCGATCTAGAGGCGGGGCGTGAGCTCGACCTCGCTGACGTCAAGCAGCGGCTCGGCCTCGACTAGCGTGCCGGGCCGGACTCGCATCAGCTTCGCCGCCTCTGCTGTCGCGGATCTCGAGGCGATTCGCGTCTGGTACGCCGGCCAACAGGTGCCCGTAGTTGGCGAGCGCTTGCTGCGCGAGATCGTCGCTCACGCTGAGCATCTCGCCGACTATCCCGAGAGCGGTCGTGTGGTGCCGGAGTTCGGTCTCGTCCAACTGCGCGAGATCATCCATCCACCCTTCCGTATCGTTTACCGGCTCAGCGAAGACCGTGTTCGTATAGTCCGCGTCTGGCGCAGTGAGCGACAGCTCGAACTGCCGGAGTGAATGGGTCGCCCGCCGAACAAACGGATCAAGCTGGCTCGCAGTGGTGCCGACGGCCTCAGGGGGTTCCGCGACTCCGATGTCGTCGCGGGGTCCACGCGCTCATCCATTGCACAATCGCCTGCTATGCCGGTGTCTATTCGCCCGCGCGCCGTCGACTTCTTCAAGCGCTTCCACTCGCTCGAGGCCATTGGCAACCGCGCTTTGGCGGACGTCATCGTGGTGGTCGAGGCTAACAAGCACATCGAACAGACGCGGACACCCCTGTGAATTGCCGCTTATATGCACTACGTTGGACGGATCGTTGACAACCAGGACGGATACGCATGAGTGACGTGACGCGGCTCGAGACTCTTGTCGACCTGCGTGACGACGATTCGGATGCTGGAAGGATGTCGCTTTCGGCGCGTCTCGAGGCGGTGCTCGTGGACGGTAGCCGCGTGATACTCCTGAATGGCCGTGGTTGGGTTGAGAAGCTGACAGGTGGTAAGTCGGGAGATACCCCCATCATCTGGAAGCTCACCTCGATCCGCGAGATTGAACAGACCGCCCGCTCTGTAATCGGGCCGGATGAGCCCTTCGGTGGACAGTCGCGGTGCGACGTGGAGCTGGCGTACTGGGTCTCTCTGACCGAAGTTCTGCGACGGCAGGGGATTCTCGCGGATGCGCGGGAGTTGGCTCAGCTTCCCCACACCGTGGTGCTCGACGAGCATCTCCTAGCCCGCCTCTGACATGGTGACGACCGCGTGTTTCCAGCCTGATCGCAGCTCGTATGACCTGTGGCGCTCGCCAATGTCATCCAGTGGCAAGCGACCATCCAACAAGCGCATCAACCTGATGTGCCCAGCCGATATCCTTCGCTGTAAGGGTGAGGCGCGCAGGTTATGCGCCCACCGATAGACATACTCGGGGAGTGGACAGGGGCAACTTTTACACGATCGTCACTCTTGCCGGCGCCGCACTAGAGGCGGTCCTTGAGGCACTTGGTTCACGACACGCTCTGGTGGCGGCCGTCGGCGAGCGCATACTCGTCTTCGACCAGGCGTGCGAGTCCCAAGATCCGAGCGTGCTGAGCGCGCTGTGCGCGGAGCTCTCGTCGCGAGTGGGATGCACCGCCCTTGGAGTGCTGAACCACGACGACGATGTCCTCATGCTGATGCTGTTCAGCGGCGGTCGCCTGCTCACCGACTACAACTCCTGTCCCGGCTACTTCGACGGGGACGAACTGCCGCCCTCTGAAGTCGACGCAGTGGCGCTCTGCGCGGCGTTCGGAGTCGAACAGGCCGCGCCGCAGGTCCGGGTTATCCTCGCTTCCGAAGATGACGACGTGTCCTTCGCTACCGATCGCCATCAGGCCTTGGTTGACGCCATGGCATTGCCTGCGCAGAGCGTTGGCTACGGCTACGACTACCTGGCTCAGGGTGAGGTGCCTGAGGGCCTAGATGCCTCCGACCTGATTGAGACCGGTGGAGACGTCTAACAAGGCGTTGGAACAGACTCGCAGAAGCGAAGTACAAGTACGAGGCACGGGCGTTCGCAGCTCAACGCGCAGACGTTAGGCACACGAAACGGGAGGCTGAGAATGAGCTGGTTCGGCAAGAAGCGGCGCAAGGAATCGGTGGACCTGTCATGGATCGACGGCGACGCGGTCGCCGACAGCATCCTCCACCCATCCTCGTTCTCGCTCATCGTGTTCCGCGGCAACCTCGGTGGGGCGATGGAGGCTCTGCTCACGCGCTGTGACTACACAATTCTTCGCGAAGGCGATGCTCGCGGTGATCCCGTGGAGCTTGGGATTACGCTCGAGCAGACCGACAGCCCCAAGAACGTTGTGCTGAAGGCCTACTGGGCATCGCCGCAGATGACCGTGCTTATCGATCCGGAGATGGTTGTTGCCTCCGGCTCGGATGAGCAACTGGCCGCGTTCTGCGCTGATTTCGGCACCCCAGCAGTCGCTGCCGTCTGGGAGCGAGTCTCATCGACCGCCATCCTTACGGAAATCGGCACGGAAGGTATCACTCGTCAGACCTGGTACGAGCAAGGCCACGCTCTGAACGCACAGATCAACCCTCGTGACGAGCTTGCGCAGAGCCCAGACCAGCACGGCCTGCGCATGGCTATGGCTGCCGCCGGCGTCGATGTAGACGAGGTCTTCGCAGAGAGGGACGTTGTCGTTCTGGAGCTTCGGGAATGACGCCCGACACGCACATCGAGCACGCGACTGTGTCGCGTGCAGCTCATGTGCCACGCGTTATGCACATCGAGGAGCGATGACAAGCTCGATGTCGTGGAAGCCGAGATCTCCTTTCGGCCCGAGTCCGATGGCGACGCCTGGGCGCCTCGCCATCTGAACAGCACTCTGGCTTCTTCCTATCGCCTCCACATCGTGATGCACGAAGGGACCAAGGCCGTCGGGCAGGGCCGTGTGATCAGACGTTGGGTCGATGAATTCGAGTTCGGTCGCGTCTAGCAAGCGCGTCACCCTGGCAACCTACGGTCGAACTCAGTAGTATGCTGAAAACCGATACCCAGCTACAGGCGACGCGCTGGACGATACTGTCTCTCTCGGTGTTCTACGCACGGGATGAACAGATGTGGGACCCGGAGCGAGCTACTTCTTGATCCGCAGCGGGTGCAGCCCAACGCCCAAACGTTAAGCGAATGCAAGGGAGGGCACCGATGCCGAAGCGGCTGGCGGTGATAGGCATCCTTTTCTGTATTGCCGGTGTGTTGGCGATCTGGAACGTCATCGTTGCCTTTGCACACCAGTCGCTGAGCTTCAACTTCGCCGTCTTGCTGCTACCTGTGGGTATCGGCTTGCTGTACGGTCGGATGTGGGCGCGCCGCTGGGCCAACGTTGCCATCGTTGCGGGCTATTTTTTCTGCGGCCTCTTGGTCTTGGCGCCGTTATTGTGGCCGAGTTACTCACACGTCGGCCTCTTCCGACTGCATATCACCGGCCTGCAGACTTGGCCTTACTTTGTGTCGGCGGCGCTGCTCCTGACAATCATCATCTACCTCCTCAAGCGTGTGCTCTATTCGGTTACAGTAACCGTCTATTTGGAGAGTAAGCGCCCCATTACGTCCATTTCCGATCATCCGCTTGATGCACCACCTCCGCAGGACTAGTCAGCGCGACATCTCGCTTAACCAAAGTGAGTACTCCGAGCGGACGCTAACCACAGGTATGTTCTGGTTCGTGGTACAGCTGTTGTACGGCACAGGCTATCTGCCACGCGTTAGCGGTACAGGGAGAAGCTACCGGCTGAGGCAGCGACGCTCGGGAAGGGCTCAGCGCTTGAGAAGGAAGAATTGTTTGACGCTGAGGATGGGGAATCGTGCTCTCTTGCCTCCCTGATATGCGAGGCGACGTGATCGCAGGCGGATGGCAGTGAATACCCTCGAGATTCGGCGACGCTCTTTGGAGACGACAGCGGCGCTGAAGGTTCGTGTGGCACCTCATCTCCCGCTCATCGAGGGCGTAGAGGTACTCAGATCTCGAGACGATATCGTCGATCGAGCGCTCTGCTTGCATGTTGCCTGTGCAGTCTCGTTCGGTTATGAACGCAAGAGAGCATGGCGATGGATCGAGAATGAGGGGCTTGTTCAGAAGCTAACAGGGCATGAAGAGAAGTTACTCAAGCATCGGTGGGCTTCCAGCCGGCAGTTCCACATGCAGGTCGAAGCCGTCCTTGTTCTGATTTGGGCAGTTGGCATCGCAGATGCGATCGACTTTCGAAGACCATGCCCTGAGACAACCGAGCGCTTGATGCCCGACTTGCTCAAGGACGAACCGAGTGGTAACTGGCGCCGCAAGGTGGCGTCAAGAGACGCAGAGGAGCTTCTGCTGGCTCGTGATCTTGCCTACTGCCTGCACTGGGCGGTCGTCGAGGCGATGTCTAGAGGTCGCGAGCTGCGGAGAGTTGATATGCCGAGTGTGCCTGAGCGCAGGAAGGCGCTGGAGTGGCTGTTTGTCGATGAAGAGTGGGATGACATCTCGCTGGATACCTGAGGGCCGGACAACAGCGACCTGGCGCGCAGCCGTCCAGCCGCTCACGTACCGACCGCTCTCATCGTCGGCGCGTCGATGCCGGGTGAAAACCGAACACTCCGCGCCGAGCCAAGATAGCGATGTAGCATATCGGTAAACCTCAGCGGTGGCGTCATGGCCAACGTGGGGCTGCCGCCCAACAAGCGCATCAACCTGACGCGCTCAATGCTTTCCGTAGTAAGCTCAAGTTGCAGCCCGCGCAAACTATGCGCGGTACGTTCGGGAGGGCAAGGAGAACTCTGCTGAAACCGCAGGCCAAGGCAACATGAAGCGCTGGCGGATCAGCTCAGCGCTTTTCCTACTGACCGGCGCTGGGCGGGACTTGCTGGCAGCCTCTTGGAGTCTGCCGCCGGCGGGCCATCGCCCCACCGGCAGCCGTGGTGCCGTGGTGCTGGGCCTGCTTGGCCTGCTGTACTCCGTGACTTCCGGTGGGCTGATACTCCTCCTTGGGATTGGCGGGGTGGTGTTGATGGAATCCGACAACTCTCCGCCGAGCCCGTGGCCAGTGATTCTCGTCACAATCGCCTTCTTCATCCCCGTGATTCTCAATGGCGCTGGCACGGTGCTGTCTCGCTACGATGCACGCCGGGGCGGCAAAGCGCTCCTGCTTGCAGCGGCCATGTGGGCAGTCTGGGGTGTGGCTCTGGCGGTGACCTTCTATAGCATCGCTCTGGCGGGGATAATCTTCTGGCCCGTGCTGTTCTGCGGTGTCGGAGGCCTCCTCGGAGTCAGGCGCGAGCATCGGATGGAGGACGATCTGCTACCGATCGGCGAAGGCATCATTGACACCGACACGCCCTCGCATGATGAGTGACAGACACGAAGAGGCCTGTCGAACAAACGCGTCAACCTGAACAACTTACAACCGAGGTCAGTAGCACTCGACTCGTTCAACGACGCCGTCTCGATGCTCGGACCTGTGCTTGCCGTCGGCAACCGGCCATGAACAGTTCCCTGAGTCCGGTCTCATCGCTGATGTCTGGTTGTAGAATCGAAGTACGCGGCGCGCTCAGGTTCTCGTAGGCCTTCACCTCCTCGTGACCGGAAGACGTTGTCGAGCCGCCAGCCATCCATGCTGATTGGCCGGCGAGCACGCTCCCCGCCGGTCGGTGTTGAAGATCTCTCGGCCTCCCCCTCGACGCGCCGGCATCTCGGGCCCAGCACTCTGTCCCGGCGACCAGGTAGCGCCGAGCGACCAGCGGGCTTTGTCATGCGGCGCATCAGTGTGCCGTCCGACGGAAGCCGCGAGCCCTGATCCCTCTGATGCCGTAGAAGGCGGTGTGGATCGCATCGATTGCCGCCATCGCTGTGGCTGTCGGTGAGTAGTAGACGCTCGAGCCCAGGCCGAGCAGGCGCGCCTGGCGATGGAGGTGATCACATCATCGCCTTGCGCTCGGTGTGTCGATACGCCCCAGCCGCCGATCTTGGCGTGCTCCTCACACCCCGGCCCTCGGTCTCCTGATCACCGTAGGGACGTCGAAGCGCTCGGCGATCTCGATGATCGTCTGCTCGCCCTTGACCGCCTCCCGACCGGCCGTGGTCGTCGTGGCGTTTCCTCCTGGGTCGGACGTCTCACCTATCGTCCACTTCTCGCGCCGGCCTGGAAGGTAGTCAAGGTGTGGGCGGAATCCTAGCGGCCATCCTTGCGCAACAACTGCCGATGAACGTCCAGACACTCGCGCCCCTGCGCGAGAACGGTCTTGGGCCCGAGACAGTAGTCCAGCTCGACTTCTTCTTCGTCGCTCCGAGTTGCGAACGAGCGGTGGCGTTCAAGTCGCACCTCGAGGTGAACGACTGTCTCGAGGTGGAGACGCATCGCTGTCGTGGACTCTTCTCGAAGCGGTTCGATGTTACCGGCAAGAGCAGGCCGACCACCGTCGACGCTGAGATCCTCAACAGTGGGTACAGTGGATGGTCGTGCAGGGCGTTCTCTTCGATAGCGAGTTCGATGGTTGGGGTACCGAATTCAAAGCGTGATCACCATGTGACCAACAGGCGCATCGAGCTGATGTGCCGCAGGTCTTCAGACTCTGGGAGCGCCGCGCGCACAATTCATGTGTTCAACGTTCGATGCACGGATGTGACCTACTGGCCGACAACCGACATCGGCGGGCCGGGGTCACCCGAAGCTGCCGCATCGGCGCGAGTTGAGGCACAGGAGTTATCCGAGCCCGCCAGAGTGAGAGGAGCCCACAGATGAACATCGAGCATCTCAACCCCGAAGGTATGGCGAAGAACCCAGCGTTCTCTCAGGCGGTCGTCGTGACCGGGGCAGAGAAGTTGATCTTCGTCGGCGGGCAGAACGGCTTGAGGGCAGATGGAACGATGGCCGGCTCCACGATGCGCGAGCAGTCGGCGCAGGCTCTGCGCAATGTCATCGCTGCACTCGAAGCGGCGGGCGCATCGCAGGAGAATGTCACCCGGCTGGGCATCTACATGGTCCAGGGCCAAGACGCTCGTGAAGGCTTCGCTGCCGCGCAAGAGGTCTGGGGCTTGCACGCGACGGCGATCACCGGGTACTTCGTCGCCGGCCTCGCCCGTCCCGACGCACTCGTCGAGGTCGAAGCAACGGCCGTGCTCTGATCCACATATCCCACTGGCGCGGGCAGGGCTCGTGATCAGCTGGTCTTAACTCCCGTCGCCCGTTGCCTCGGTGACAGTATCGGACAAGCACATCGAGCTGGACAACCCTGTGGGTTGCTGCTCATGTGCCTGGCGTTGGGCACAACACAGGAGGGGTGATGCAGGAGCGTAGTGGCTCGCCGACCGCGCCGAAGAACCCGGACCGCAGGACGCGTGCTCCACCCTCACCGTACACGTCGTCGGCCTCGCCGACTCCTCGATGCGCGCCGACGTTGAGTTCCGTGGCGCCGGCGGTGCCGGCTTTGCCGACCTGCCGATCACACCCGGGGAGCGCACCACCTATACCTACCGCTGGTGCTCAGTCCTCGTCGAGGTGCGTGAGTGATGCGCGCCCGGCCGGCGCTGCCCCGTTTGGCGGTGCTCCAACAAGCGCATCAACCTGGCAACGTACAACCGAAGTCAGTAGTATGTTGTAGGCTGGCACCAGCTGCAGTTGTGCGCACAGTGTTGGGGAGGGGTCTCTCATGGAACGTGAGATCGTCGGCGTACATCCGGTTCCCGATGTCGAGGAGCTGTGGCGCCTCGTGTTTCTTCACCTACGTCGACTCTTTCGATATTGGTAAGCTCTGTCTGCCGGAGTCCAGCCAACCGTCCGAGCCGATGTGTTGTTCTCCGCGCCGGCCGGTTCCATCGCGGTGCCGGTCGTCTCGCCGCTGCGGTCCACCGCAGCGTAGGCGACCCACTGGAAGTCATCCGTTCGTGAGCGCAGTCGTCGCCTGCTCAGTGTGTGGTAGCTCGGTAAATGCCGAGGCTGCTCGCTGTCCACAGTGTGGGGCCAATCACCGTCTTTCCCCGTTGGAGGCGCAGGCCGAGGTAGAGCAGCGCGACCAGCGGCGGTTTGCGACCGTCGCTGCCATCTCAACGACAGGCAGTCGGGGTTCCGCGCGGCGTACTCTCGTCGCGCTCGTGGTCGGGCTGATCTACGTGGCCCTTATCGGCATAGTGCTGTTTGATCTCTTGGGCGTCGGCCTGGGACATCGCGCTCCCGGAGTGCTGCTTCTTTCCCCTCCAGTTGTCGCGGTCGTTCAGCTGCTGCTCCTGTTCGTCGGTCGGCGTGAGGATCGCAGGCGTGCCTGGGAGCGTGTGGCTGTAGTCATCGCTTCCGTCATCGCCACTGCTTGCCTGCTCTGGACGGTCTTCCTGATCTGGCTTCTCATCCTTTTCAGCAACGTTGAGTTCGGCTAGGGTAACTATGGGCCGAGCTCAGTCAGTCGGGCAATCTCATCGGCCCTCACGATCTCTGGCTGGCTGCCACCTGCGTTGCTCATGGGTTGACGATGGTCACCGTCAACGTACGGGAGCTTGCGCGTGCCCCGTCTTGAGCTCGGGCTCTGGGCGGACTGATGGTGGGGGTCTCGCCGCACAAGCGGATCGAGCAGATGCGCGGCGCTCGCAGTTTATCCGCACGGCGTTCGCCAGAACCAATGGGACACGGTAGCACGTAGTGCTCGATGAGACGCTAAAGAGAGTCGAACGGGAGATCGAAGCCGGAGAGCTGGGCAGAGCGCGAGATCGACTCCAGGGGCTGCTAGTGACCTACCCTGCGGATCTCTCTCTTCGTCAGCGTCTCGGTGAAGTGTACTGGCGGCTCCAGTATCCGGAGAGGGCCGGGTTGTACTGGTACCTGTTACCCTCGGAGAGGCCTGAGATGGACATCGCGAAGGCCGCCTTCGAGCGCCGTCATCGCACCTCTCCCCGTCAGATGCTCAACGAACTTCGTTTCCGTGGCGGCCTTGACTCCGTCAGAGACACCTATGCTGAAGAGGTGCTTCTACGGCTTGCGGCTGAGGCGGGGATGTCACCGCAAATGCTCGCTTCGCTCGTCGCATCGGTGAAGAAGCGTCGGGCCAATCGGCGTGCGACAGAGGTGGCGGGGCGGAGCTGTTGCTTCGGCTCCGCCCTCATCTTCGTTGGCGTGGTCTGCTGGCCGCGTTCGGACTCGTCTATGCCATCATCACGCTGGATTCGGTGGGCGTTCTGACGGGCAGCGGGTTCGGCGAACAGCCGCAGCAAAGCGGACGTCAGTAGCGGGTACGGCTCATGTGCACCACGTTTGGCCGAAGGAATGCAGAAGCACGTAGAGAGTTTCATCAGTCCCGTTCGGTAGTATGCTGAGGTCCGATGACCAAAATCAGCTGCGGGCTTACGCGCACAAGCGCTCGGTGCGCTACTCGAGGAGTGAACAGTGGGTTTTCCCGACAAGCTGAAGGGCGACTCCGGGCCGAGGCGTTACGAGATAGCCGGCCACATCGTTGTCTGCTCCCACTGTGGCGGCGAGGAGTTCGACGAGCGCTCGGCTCTCCAACACCGCGGGCATGACATTCCTTGGCATCGACGGGGCGAATCGCCAGGCCGCACTACTCGTCTGTGCGACGTGCGGTCACAGTGGTTTCTCGATCCGGAGTGATGGACCGTGCAACCCGGGGAGCCTTCGCTCGAACTTCGGACGGTGTTCGCCTCCGCCGATCCCGGTCTACTCGCGGTCGCCAAGTCACTGCTTCAATCCTCGGGGATCCCGTTTCTTGTGCGTGGAATGCGAGACGCGATCCCGGACGCGGTCAATGTGGGCGATGCCTTCGAGCTTCGCGTACGGTCTGAGGAGGCCGACGATGCACGGCTGATACTCAGAGGTCTGATGGAGAGTGACGATGCACGGCGGCGGGGCGATGACCACAGCTAACATATGCTTTTCAGTGGACTTGCGGGTGATGACGACATCAGCTTGCTGGAAGCCACGGTCTGCCTGGCGCCGATCGTCGCCTTGGTCGGCGTTGGCAGCACCGCGTGGACGATGGTGACTACCGGCCTCTGATGGCCCTTCGCCTTTCCCAGGGTCAGTCCTAGCCCACCGCCTTCTTCACCAGCGCGGCGATTCTGCCCTCCTCGGCAGGAGTCAGTTCTGTGAGTGCGAAGGCGACCGGCCACATGTGACCGTCGTCGAGGTGTGCCTCATGTTGGAATCCAAATGTCGCGTACCTCGTCTTGAACTTCTGCGCGCTCTGGAAGAAGCAGACGACCCTGCCGTCTTTAGCGTACGCGGGCATGCCGTACCACAGTCTCGGTGAGAGCGTCGGCGCGTTGGCCGTGATGATGGCGTGGAGCCGCTCGGCGATGGTTCGATCTGACCTCGCCATCGCCGCGATACTCTCGAGTACCTCCGCCTCGCCGTCGGTTTTCGTCTGGCGCCGGTTGTGGCGCGTGGTCGCCCTGTCTGCGGCCGAAGCGGCTGTGTCGTTCACGTTGTCTCTCATCTGCGAATCCCGTTTCTCCGATTGCCGGGCAGTCTAGGGTTCCCTGCGGCGGCAGCCGGGAAACTGCGCGTCGCGCTGCAAGAACGCGACTGTACCGGTGTTGGCCGCCCGATAGGCACATCGAGCAAGACAAATCGAGGGCAGGAAGCTACGCTTCCCCCGAGGTTCTGAGGGCCTCCGTTTACAGGTCATTTGGCGGTCGTTCGGCGAGACACGAAGCCGGGAGGTGGTGAGTGTCTAGACGGCGTCTCTTTTCGGGTGCTTCAGGGGTAGCTGGCGTCCGGTGCGCTTCTTCGCGGTGGGCTTAGCGTGGGGCGCACCGTTCGTTGCGCTGGCCTTCGTTAACACCAACCCGGGCGCAGCTGTTTACCCGGCGCTCGCCCGTCTCTTCGGGCCCGTCCAGTGGCCGCTGCTTGGTGCCGCCCCGTTCTTGGCGGTAGTCGGCATCGTCGTAACCGCCTGTCTAGTGTCACCGGGCCGCGGAGTGCTGGCCGGTCTTGGCTTCTGTGGCCGCTACTCCTGCTGGCGACGTTCGCCGCCAATATCCTCCTGAGCTTTAGCTCGCTGTCCGACTCCGGTGTGATCATCGCCTCGGATGTTGCCTTTATGGCCGTAGGCCTCCTCATCGTCATACTGGTTCTCGGAGGTGTGCTCACCACGGTCTGGACGTTTTGGAGGCACCGTCGGTGGTTGGGCGCGCTCTGGCTCGTGGTCTGGCTGTCACTGAACATCCTCTTCGGGCTGGCCGGAGCTCAACACGACGCGGATTTCGGCGGCGGGTTGCTTGCCGTCCTCGTCGGCGGCGCCGTGCTGGTAATGTCCCTGGTCGCCGGACTCGCCGCGTCTCTTCTGGTAGACCGTAAACCGAGACCGCGGCCGCAAGCTGATTGTCCGGCACCGGAGGATACGTGGGAGGCCTGAGGTGAGTGGGTCGATAGTCGCAGGCAGTGCCGCACTCTTTGGCTAGATGGTACGGTGTGTCTAACAAGCATGCTGGACAGGCAAACCAAGACTTGAAACTGTAGAAGGGTACAGCGGACCGCAGCCTTAACTTGCAGTTCATGCGTCCAACGTTAGCAAGGTAGGTCACATGAAGACTGTCACATCCAGGGGTGGCGCACTCGAGTTCAAAGTCCCAGACGACTGGCGCGCCGAGCCAGATCCGGATGGGAACGGCAACATCTTCTTCCCGCCGGACGATCCAGATACGACACTTCGGCTTGATGTACTCACGTTCAAGCCGCCCTCTCGCCTGACGCGGCCGAGAGCCATCGATGCGCTGAAAGCCAATTTTGACTCCGACGCGCCGCCCCGGGAACTGCCGAACGGTAGCGCACTCGCGACCTCTCTCGAGGAGGTCGAGGAAACCGGTGTTCGCTTCATGATGCGCTACTGGTACCTCGCTCACGTTCGGTCGCGGCGAGAGGTGTACGTCGCCATCTTCTCGCTCGCATTGCCTCCTGGGGGATCTGGGAGAACAGCCTCGCAGCACCCACTCGTCGCGCTGTTTGACTCGGAGGTCGTGTCTGCACGGTTCGCGTGGCAAAAGTGAGGTCAAACTTGCTAACAGCGCGTCAACTCAGTCGCCGCTTCGCGACACTGGTTATGCGCTCAACGTCAAATGGGGTGGGAAAAGAGGCGAGTTGATCCGTCACAGGAGGGGCTGAAGCAGGTTACTGCGATGCAGCAGGCGCACGCATCGGTCGTCTCAAGAAACCGCGGTTTCCACTATCAAATCGTACTCGACAAGGCCGGAGAACGTGTCAGGGGTGCGGTTGCGGTACAGACCGACGACGTTCTCGCCGTCGCCGGCGGCTGTTCCGCGGAAGTGACCCGGTTGAGAGTCGGCGCCGACTCGGTCTCGGCCGATCCGTCCAGTACCCAGTTCGGCTTGCTGGTGGCGGGTCGACGCCCGTCCGCTGCCGCTGAGGTCTCGCTCTCGGAGGCCGCCGCGGCCAAGCTGGCCGTGGCGGTCGGTCAGCACGTCCGCGTCAGCGCGAAGACGTTCAAGGTCGTCGGGGTCTTCGTGCTTCCGGCCGATCCCGAATGGGAGTCGATGGCCGGTATCGTCAGCCCGGCCATCCAGAAGCCAACGGCGTGGCTCAGCGATGAGATTCCGGAGGAGCTGGGCGATGTCGGCTACAAGGCCAACGACACCGAGTTCGAGACGATGCTGGCAACGGAGGAGCTCAATGAGGGTCCGCTGGGGTTTGTGAGGTACTTTCGGCCGGCGTTCACGGTGCTCGCGGCATGCCTCTTCGCCTTCATGGTCGTGCTGTTCCGCTCCGGCGTTTCGAGAGAGCGCCGCGGCCTGGCGCATTCGTGTTCATCACAGTCGTGGTGACGGTTGTCGTTGGTCTACGGTATGCGCGGGAACCGGAACCCTGACCACGCTGAAAGGTGCAATGAATGGGGTCCGTGCACCCTCGCAGCCGAAGTAGGTAATATCCTCAAGAACATCAACTGCAGGTTGCGCGTCCAGCCGGAGATGCGACTAAAGGAGACACCGTTGTTCGAGTTCCTCTGTGAAGTCAATCGTCGTCCGAAGCCGTTCGAGCAGTACACGGCGCGCGACCTGTGGACCGATGCGCACACCTCGCAGAAAATGCTCGCCTTCCACCTCGACCCGACGATCGATGCTGCTTCACGAAACCCCGAGTTCCTCGATCGTTCGGCCGAGTGGATCGTGTCGCACTTTGGTCTCGTTCCCGGATCGAAGGTCGCTGACTTCGGCTGTGGGCCCGGCCTCTACGCGCAGCGTTTGGCGCGGAAGGGCGCGGATGTCACCGGAATCGACTTCTCCGCCACCTCGCTGCGTTACGCGCGTGAGCAGGCCGAACGGGAGGGGCTTCAGATCGAGTACGTGCAGGCCGACTACCTCGACTTCGAGACGGAGCATCGGTTCGATCTCATCGTCATGATCATGTGCGACTTCTGTGCGCTCAGCCCGCAACAGCGCAGTGTACTGTTGCGCAAGTTCCGCTCCCTCCTGGCGCCGGGCGGTCAGATCCTGCTCGATGCGTACTCACTGACGATGCTCGACACGCGGGAAGAGACAGTCACCTACGCGCCAGATCTCATGGGCGGCTTCTGGTCGCCAGAGGCGTACTTCGGCTTCCTGAATACTTGCAAGTACGAACGCGAGCACCTCCTGCTCGACAAGTACACCATCGTTGAGCGCGATCGGATACGCCGTATCTTCAACTGGCTTCAGTGCTTCACGCCCGCGGCGCTTGACGGGGAGTTCGCCGACGGTGGGCTGCGGGTCGTGGAGCGATGGGGCGATGTCGCTGGGAGTCCCTACGATCCCAACGCGACTGAGTTCGCTGTTGTTGGCGAGGCGTCCAGAGTCGGCTAGCAGTTGCCCGCCAGCTCCAGAGCAGCGTAGCGCCCGAAAGGGACCTAACCGTGAACCGCACAGAATCTGAACACGCCCGCAGCAGCGGCACCGTTTTCGCCGACCTGGAGCTGCCCGCATCGGATGAGCTCAAGACCGACGACCTCTGAACGGTACGCTCGCCGATGGTCTCGCTGCCATCTGCTGTGACTTAAGCCCGGGACCCCAGGCTGTGTTCGAGTGCCGCGGGGGAGTATTGTACTCTGTGACCTGGCAGTGGCGCTTCGACTTCTTCTCTCACTGGGGCCATCACGCCATCGACGCGGTTCGGGCTATCATTCGCTCATCGGCACCACGGGCGGAGCGAGGGAGACGACGGGGAGGAAGGTGCTAGCGCAGCGCCTAGCAAGTACGTCGAGTCGGACAACTCTGCGAGTTGCTGTTCATCTGCTCAATGTTCGGCGAGTAAGTGAGGGGGTGACTGTGCGGGGCAATCGGAAGCAGTTGCGACGGCGTATTGCGGTCTCGGCCATTGTGGTCTTCGTGCTGCTGGTACTCGCGTTTCCGCTCTGGTCGGGCTACTTCGGCCCGAAGGCGGTTGCCTATGTGCAGACGTGGCGGCCGTGGCGAACTCATCTCGTGATTGAAGATGCCACCCCGCCGTCGTCTGACCGGACTCATGGTGTACTTCTCCAAGTGAACTACAACGACGCCTTTCGTGATTCCACCGGCGAACCAGCGGGACCGAGGGTTCGTTTCCTGATGATCAAACGATCGTCATCGCTACTGCCTTGGCGGGTAACCGAGTCGGGGACCGGACCGTGAGAGGCCACCGAACAAACGCATCAATCTGACAACCCGGTTGGATCTGTCCGGTGTCCAGGGTCATGACAAAGTCTCCGTCTGTGGCCACCTGAAAGTCTCCTCTTTTCACGTGATCTGGGAGCTCCGAGCGTCTTCGGCGACGAACTCCCCGGCATCAGCCGAGAGGTGTGTCTGGCAGTACAACTTCGCCGACTTCGCGGAAGCGCGGGCGGCGACTCGGGAATGGATCGTCTGGTCCGGCACGGACTGGCCGCACCGAGCGTTCGACCTATCTGAGCCCGCATCGGTATCGGGTTCAACAACTACAGGATGTGGCCTGAAATGGGGAAAGCATTGTAAATTACCGCGAAGTAAAAGAAGCAGCAAGATAGTGTCAAAGGAATACGGCAACTCCAGCTCCAACTAGCACGTATTGCGTACCGGATGTTGGGAGGACAGATGGAAGACGAGTTCCCGTCCGCTGAGGACATCGCCGCTCTCCCCTTAACCAAGGAGGATCTGCGCGCGCTGTTCGACCACCTCGACCGACCGGGTCTGGAGCCGTGCGCTCACACCTTCCGTGAGACGGAGGCGTTCCTGGTTGACCGAGGCATCCCCAAGGAACCTGTCATCCGCTGGCTGCAGGAGCATGGTGGCTACTGCGACTGCGAAGTCATTTACAACGTGGACGCTGAGTGGGGGGAGTGGGCCGGTCGCGAGCCCTACGAGCTGACCGAGGAGGAGCTCGCGGAGTGCGAGCGCGCCGCCAAACGTCCGTGGTGGAAGTTCTGGTGACTTCGAGCAGGCGCATCAAGCTGATGATGTCGGAGTGTCGACGACCTCTCGAGAGGCCGCGTCTTCGCCGGCCATGCGGTGCGCAAGCCGCGCGCGGTCGCTAGCGCGCACGACGTGATAGAGCAGCGGTATCGATGATGGACGTGGTTGTACCTGCCGGTTGCACGCGGATGTTCGTGTGGCGACCCAGGGACGCCGATTCGACAGGAGGCTCACATGGCCCGCGTCGAAGGTGAGATCGTCATCGGGCGACCCGTTGCGGAGGTCTTCGACTTCGTCTCCGACGAGCACAACGAGCCGCGCTACAACCCTCAGATGGTTTCAGTGGACCAGCTCTCGCCTGGCCCCATCGGGCTCGGCACGCAGTTCCGCGCTCAGGTGAAGGCCGGGGGGCACACGGTTCCCGTCCTGCTCGAGCTCATCGCCTTCGAGCGGCCTGTCCGCTTGGGTTCGCGCTCGTCCTTCTTGGGAATCGTCACCGTCGGCGAACTGACCTTCACGGCGAGCGGCGATTCCACACGCATGCGCTGGGTGTGGGACATCAAGCCGAGTGGCGCCCTCAGGATGGCCACGCCTCTTTTGCTCTGGATGGGGCGTCGGCAGGAGAATCGCATCTGGTCGCAGCTCAAGCGGTATCTAGAGTGCGATGAGTGATGGGCGGCGGGATGGAGCTGTTCTTCGAGTTGTTCTCGGGGCTGCCACGTCAGGGGCCGGGTGATGCGGAGTGCACGGCTCGGGCGCTCTCTCTGCTGCCGCCTCTCGGCCCTGGGGCTCGCATTCTGGACATCGGTTCGGGGACAGGGGCGCAGACGCTGGAGCTCGCCAGGCTCACGTCCGCGAACATCGTGGCAGTCGACTTCCATCCGCCATTCATCGACGAGCTCAATGCATCCGCGGCTCGACTTGGCTTTGCGAGCCGCGTCCGGGGTGTCGTGCAGGACATGCATCGGCTGGAGTTTTCCGGGCAGCGGTTCGACGTGCTCTGGTGCGAAGGCGCGATCTTCATCATCGGGTTCGACGCGGGCCTCGAGGCGTGGCGCGAACTCCTGCGAGCGGATGGGCATCTGGCTGTATCTGAGCTCTGTTGGCTGAAGGCCGATCCGCCGCGGGAGTGCTGTGAGTGGTTAGTGGCGGAGTACCCGCCGGTTCGGAGCCTTGCCGCGAACCGCGAAGCCATCGCAAGGGCTGGATACGTCCTCGTGGGCGACTTCATGGTTCCAGCCTCCGCGTGGTGGCGTGATTACTACGACCCTCTCCAGAGGAATATCGACAGGTTCCGAGCCGTTCATCGAGGCGATCCCATCGCGAACGCGGTCGCGGAGAACGCGGAGCGCGAGATCTCGATGTTCCGGCGGTACTCCGACCAGTACGGCTACGCCTTCTTCGTAATGCGGAAGGGTGGAGACTGACTCTTTAGCGGCGCGGGCCTCCGCCGGCCCGTGTACCGGCGGAGGCCGCCGCGCGTCGCCGCGCTTCTCTACTTCTTCGCCACCATGGGCTGTCCGCAGCAGACGATCGCTTCCGTACAGGCGCAGGCTCCTTCTTCCTGGTCTGCGCAAGCTTTGACAACTTGGAGCTCGAGTCCGCAGCTCTGGCAGACGTAAATCTCGCCGAGCTTCATCTCGCTACAACCCGTCATCGGGCATGCCTCCTTAGAATCTCCTTGTCTCCGCGGCCTCTCCGCGGAGGAGCCGGATATGCTCCCACGGTGAGCTCGCCGGTTAGAAGAGCCGGTCGACTTCCTCGTAGATGTGCATCTCCGGCAGTTCCTCCTCGTTCCAGTGACGTACGGCGGCACGGATCGACGGGTCCTCGACGAAGCGCTGGGCGCCGTCGCGGTCGGCGAAGTGGTGGGTTACGATGACCGCGTTGGGCTGGTCGACCCCGCGGTAGATGACGTAGCCCTCCGCGCCCCAACCCACGCGAGCCCGCGAGTACTCGTCAAAGATCTCCTTCCATTTGGGGTAGTCGTCGGTCGTGAACGGGATGATCACCTGTACTGACACGCTACTCCTCTCCGAGAGCTTTGGCGTACGTCTTGGATTCTACGGGTGGTATTTCGCACAGAGAAGCATGCGGCGTTGGGGATCCCACGGTCGGGCTCCATCTCGTCTCTCGTCAAGAACGCGAGGCAGTCCCTGCAGCCTCTGTCTAGTTTTCTCCTCGCGGGCATCTCGGAGTTTCGGCCCTCGCGCGCGAAGCTGGTTGACGGCAGCGGTGTGCGGAGGGCGGCACCGCTGGGTATAGGGAGTCGCGTAAGGAGATCGATCCGTCCCTGCGGACGCGGTTGCGAGCTGAGCATTCCGAGGCGGGGACGTGGGCGTGCGCGGCGCACGTGGACTGTCTGTGCGCGCCATTCGGAAGGGGCGAGACGAACGTGAGGACACACGAAGGACCCTACGATGTGCTCATCATCGGCGGTGGCCCAGCCGGGCTCACCGCGGCTGTCTACGCGGCTCGACTCGCGCTGTCCACCGCGGTAGTTGCCGGGGAGGTTGGCGGACAAGCGCAGTGGGCGAGCAAGGTGGAGAACTACCTCGGCTTTCAGCTGATCGCCGGGAGCGAGCTGGTACGCCAGTTTCGCGAGCACGTACGCCGCTTCCCCGTCGACTGCTACGAGGGCGAGTACGTGAACGCGGTTGTCCCGAGCGGCGACCTGTTCGAGGTCTTTACACAGGAGGGCACGAGCCTCCAGGCTCGTGCCGTGATCATCGCCAGCGGCAGGGCGGCCGCACGGTTGGCGGTGCCGGGGGAGAAGGAGCTGGTGGGCCGCGGTGTCTCCTTCTGCGCGACCTGTGACGGTGCGTTCTTCCGCGGCCATCCCGTGGCTGTCGTGGGGCCCGGCGAAGCCGCCGCCGAGGCGGCGCTGCAGCTCTCACGCCTTGAATGCCAGGTGACGCTCGTGAGTCAGCGGCCGCTGCGGGCGCCGGAGGAGTTGCTGCGCAAGCTCGAGGCGGATCCGCGCATCGAACAACACATCGGCTGGAACGTGGTCGCCATCGAAGGCGCCGATACCGTCGAGGCGGTGCTGCTGCGGGACGCGGCGCAAACGGAGGAGCGGCGAGCAGTCGCCGCGGTGTTCATCGAGCGCGGATTCATCCCTCCGGACGAGTTCACCGGCGGCATCGTACAGACGAACGAGCGCGGGGAGATCGTAGTGGCGCGCGACAACATGACGAGCCAGCCCGGGATCTTCGCCGCCGGCGATGTGACCGACGACTACGGCAAGCAGATCATCATCGCCGCCGGCGAGGGTGCGCGTGCGAGCATGGCCGCCGCGAGCTGGTTGCGACGTCGCGACGTCGCGTAGAGCATCGTCGCGCCGCCGCGCCGCGCGCGGCTACAGGACTACCGGTACGCCGCGCGCGGCCAAGTACTCCTTGACCTGGCGGATCTTCAAGGTACGGAAGTGGAATACGGAGGCCGCGAGCAGCGCGGCCACGCCGGCCTGCTCTACGGCCTCGAAGAAGTGCTCGAGTGTACCCGCTCCGCCCGAGGCGATCACGGGGAGCGAGACGGCCGCGGCGATGGCTTTGGTAAAGGGGATGTCGTAGCCGGCGAGCGTACCGTCGCCATCCATGCTCGTCGGCAGGATCTGACCCGCGCCGAGCTCTTCGCAGCGCTTGGCCCATGCGACGCAGTCGAGACCGGTGCCGCGCTGGCCGCCGCTGACCACCACTTCGAAGCCCGAGGGCATAGCCTGATTGCGACGGCCGTCGATGGCGACCACCATGCGGTCTGAGCCGAAAGCCGCGACGCCCTCGGCGAGGAGCTCCGGCCGCTTCACCACGGCGCTGTTCATGGAGACTTTGCCGACGCCTGCCGCGAAGAGCGCCTCCATGTCGTCGAGGGAAGAGACGCCGCCGCCGACGGTGAGCGGCACGGTGAGGACGGCGGCTACCTTGCGGGCCCATTCAAGACGAGTCTTGCGGCCCTCTACGGTAGCCGCGATGTCGAGCATAGCCAGTTCGTCGGCGCCCTCTTCCTGGTAGAAGCGAGCGTTCTCCACAGGGTCGCCCGCGTCGCGGAGATTGACGAAGTGCACGCCCTTGACTACGCGGCCGTCCTTCATGTCCAGACAGGGGATGATTCTCACTGGCTGCATCGCTGCCTCCTCGTGTCGCCGTCGGACGGCTACGCGATAGTTTTGTGGTAGTCCTGGAGCGAGTGCACGTGCTCTGATGAATTGCGGTGGGCCGCGATCCCCGTGGCCGCGGCCAGGGCCGCCGACGTAGTCGTGATGTAAGGCACTCCATGGCGAATGGCGGCCTTGCGGATGAACGAGTCGTCGAACTCGCTCGTTTTCCCCGCGGGGGTGTTCACTACGAGCTGGATTTGGCCGTTGGCGATGGCGTCGTGGATGTTCGGTCGCCCCTGGTGCAACTTGAGCACGATCTGCGAGGCGATGCCGTGTTCCGCTAGGAAGCTCGCGGTGCCGCTGGTGGCCATAATGCGAAAGTCCAGTTGCGCGAATTTGTGCGCCGCCGGCAGAACGCGCTCGCGGTCTCGCTCGCCGACCGTAATGAGCACCGTGCCCTCGCGCGGCAAGCGCTGCTGGGCGGCCTCCTGGGCCTTGAAGTAGGCGAGGCCGAAGCTGTCGGCGAGGCCGAGCACCTCGCCGGTGGAGCGCATCTCGGGACCCAACAGAGGGTCCACCTCGGGGAACATGTTGAAGGGAAACACGGCCTCCTTGACCCCGTAGTGGGGTACATGCCGGGGATGAAGGTCGAGGTCGCCGAGCTTCTCTCCGAGCATCACACGCGTGGCCAGGTGCGCCATCTGGATGTCGCAGACCTTGGATACCAGAGGGACGGTCCGCGAGGCGCGAGGATTGGCTTCCAGGACGTACACGGTGTTCTCGGAGATCGCGAACTGGATGTTCATCAGGCCGACCACGCCGAGCTCGATAGCTATGCGCCGCGTGTACTCTTCGATGGTCGCCAGGTGCTCCGCCGAGATGGTCACGGGTGGGATCACGCAGGCCGAGTCGCCGGAGTGCGTGCCCGCGTACTCGATGTGTTCCATGACGGTCGGCACGTACGCGTCGCTGCCATCGCAGATGGCGTCCGTCTCGCACTCGAGGGCGTTCTCGAGGAACTTGTCGATGAGGATCGGCCGCTCAGGCGTTACGTCGGTCGCCGCGCGCACGTAGCGCTCCAGCATTTCCTCGTCGTGCACGATCTCCATACCGCGGCCGCCGAGGACGTAGCTCGGCCGCACGATGAGCGGGTAGCCGATGCGCGCGGCGACCGCTAGCGCCTCGTCGAGCGTGGTCGCCATGCCCGCCTCGGGCATCGGAATGTCCAGGCGCTTCATGATCTGCGCAAAACGGTCGCGGTCTTCTGCCAGATCGATGGTCTCGGGGGAGGTGCCGATGATCGGCACGCCGGCTGTCTCGAGCTCGCGGGCGATGTTCAACGGCGTCTGGCCGCCGAACTGCACGATCACGCCCTCCGGCTGCTCCTTTTCGTAGATGGCGAGCACGTCTTCGACGGTGAGGGGTTCGAAATACAGCTTGTCGGAGGTGTCGTAGTCGGTGGAGACGGTCTCCGGGTTGCAGTTGACCATGATGGTCTCCAAGCCGGCATCGCGCAACGCGTAGGCGGCGTGGACGCAGCAGTAATCGAACTCGATGCCCTGTCCGATGCGGTTGGGGCCGCCGCCGAGCACCATCACCTTGCGCCGGGTGCTCACCGGCACCGCGTCGGCGGCGTTGTAGGTAGCGTAGTAGTACGCGCCGCTCTCCACGCCGCTCACCGGTACCACTTGGTACCCGTGCCGGATACCAAGCTGGGTGCGGCGCTCGCGGATGGCGGTTTCCGGCACGCCGAGCAGCTTAGCCAGGTAAGCGTCGGCGAACCCGTCTTGCTTGGCGCGGACGAGGAGCTCGCCGGGGGGTACGCTGCCCGCGTGGGCGAGGAGCTCTTCCTCGAGTTCCACAAGCTCGCGCATCTGCTGAATGAACCATGGCTTGATATGCGTCCGCTCGTGCAGCGTCTGTACGTCGGCGCCCTTCCGCAGTGCCTCGTACATCACGAACTGACGCTCGCTGGA
This sequence comes from Thermoleophilia bacterium, assembly GCA_040772045.1. Lineage (GTDB taxonomy): Bacteria > Actinomycetota > Thermoleophilia > UBA2241 > UBA2241 > JAXGYV01. The sequence goes on along the minus strand of JAXGYV010000001.1, from coordinate 304,148 downwards.
CGGCTCGGCGAGGAGCCCTAGAAGCTCCTCTAGCGTGCGCTGGTTGAAGTCTTTGGCAAACCCCAGGCCATACCTTCCGATCTCCAGCGAGCGGACCGCTTTCTGCAGCGCTTCCTTGTACGTCTTGCCGATCGACATCGCCTCGCCGACGGCGCGCATTTGAGTGCCGAGCCTGTCGATCGCGCCGGGGAACTTCTCGAATGCCCAGCGGGCGAACTTGACCACCACGTAGTCGCCTGAGGGCGTGTACTGTTCGAGGGTGCCGCCGCGCCAGTAGGGCAGCTCGTCGAGCGTGAGCCCGGCGGCCAGGCTGGCGCTGACGTAGGCGATCGGGAAACCCGTAGCCTTGGAGGCAAGCGCCGACGAGCGCGACGTGCGGGGGTTGATCTCGATGACCACGATACGTCCGGTTTGCGGGTCGTGGGCGAACTGTACGTTGGTGCCACCGATCACCTGGATAGCCTCGACGATGTCGTAGGCGTGTTTCTGCAGCCGGGCCTGCAGCTCCGGGGCGATCGTCAGCATCGGTGCCGTGCACAGACTGTCGCCGGTGTGCGTGCCCATGGGGTCAACGTTCTCGATGAAGCACACGGTGATCATATGGTTCTTGGCATCGCGGACTACCTCGAGCTCCAGCTCCTCCCAGCCGAGCACCGATTCCTCCACGAGTACCTGGCCGACCATGCTCGCTTGAATACCGCGAGCGGCGATCAGGCGCAGCTCCTCTACGTTGTAGGCCAGGCCACCGCCGGTGCCGCCCATGGTGTAGGCAGGCCGGATGACCACGGGGTAGCCGAGCGTGGCCGCGACGTTCTCCGCTTCCTCCACGGTGTAGCAGATCTCGCTGCGCGCGCACTCGACGCCGAGCTGGCGCATAGCCTCTTTGAAGGCGAGCCGGTCTTCGCCGCGCTCGATGGCATCGATGTTCACGCCGATGATGCGCACGCCGTACTCGGCGAGCACGCCGGTGCGTTCCAGCTCGGAGGAGAGATTCAGGGCCGACTGCCCGCCGAGATTGGGGAGCAGCACGTCTGGGCGCGATGCGGCGATCACAGTGGTGAGCGACTCGAGATTGAGGGGTTCGATGTACGTCTCGTCGGCCATCACCGGGTCGGTCATGATGGTCGCCGGGTTTGAATTAACGAGAGTGATGCGGTAACCGAGGTTACGCAGCGCCTTGCACGCCTGGGTTCCCGAGTAGTCGAACTCTGCGGCCTGGCCGATTACGATGGGGCCCGAGCCGATGATCAGGACCTTGCGGATATCTTCGCGCCGCGGCATGGATGCTCCTCGCTCCTCAACTGACAATCCGCTGCATCATATAGAAACCTCTTGCATCGGTGCATACGCGGCGCTGGCAGGCTGATATAGTCGCGGCGAGGTGGGGCAGTGGAATATTCGGACGAGATGCATCACTCAGGGGAGGGGGGCGTGAGCATCGTCGAAGTCAGAGATCTCACCAAGCAGTACAACCCACCCAAAGGCGTGCTCGCCGTAGACCGCGTCTCCTTCACTATCGAACGCGGCGAGATCTTCAGCCTTCTGGGTCCCAACGGCGCGGGGAAGAGCACGACCCTCTCGCTGCTCTCCTGCCTGCTGCGCCCAACCGCCGGCGACGCCACCATCGAAGGCCATTCGATCATCCACGAGGCGCAGGCGGTCAGAGAGACCATCGGTGTGGTTCCGCAAGACATCGCTCTCTACGGCGACATGAGCGCGCGCGAGAACCTGCGGTTCTGGGGCACCATGTACGGTCTGGCCGGCGCCGACCTGCGGCGCCGGGTCGACGAGGTGCTTGAGCTCATCGCTCTCGTAGACCGCCAGAACGATCGGATCGACAAGCTGTCGGGCGGCATGAAGCGGCGGGTGAACCTCGGCGTGGCGCTGCTGCACACGCCGCGTCTGCTGTATTTGGACGAGCCGACGGTAGGTATCGACCCGCAGAGTAGGCGGGCGATCCTCGACGGCATCCTCGACCTCCGCGCTCGAGGCATGACGATCCTCTACACCACGCACTACATGGCGGAGGCGCAGGAGCTCAGCGATCGCATCGGCATCATCGACCACGGCAAGCTCGTCGCCATGGGTACGCACGAGCAGCTCGTCCAGTTGGTCGGGGAGCGTACCGAGGTCGAGCTGGGTGTCGACAAGCACCTCGACCGTGTCAAGGAACGCTGGAGCGGCCTTGCCGATGTAGGAGGTGTTACCGTAGACGAGGACGAGATGCGCGTCACGTTGCTGGTTGAAGATGCAAACCAGGCATTGCCGCGCTTGTTCGAGGCCGCCGCGGCCTGCGAGGCGAGGATCACTTCGGTGAACGTGGTCGAGCCCAATCTGGAGACCGTGTTCTTACACCTCACAGGGCGCGCGTTGCGCGACTGAGGGCGAGGGAGCCGATGGACGCGTACTGCGGTCGCTTTCTGGCGCGGGTATAGCGGAGAGCCAGAAGATGCGGCGCGTGCTCGCCATAGTCTGGAAGGATCTGCGCTCCATTTACCGTCAGCCGAGCGCCGTGGCGTTGATGATCGCTGTGCCGCTGGCGCTGGCGTCGCTTCTAGGGCTGGCGTTCGGTGGCCAGAGTGGCTTCCACCTCGACCCCGTGAAGATCGCGGTGGTTAATCTCGACAAGACTGGGGGCGGCGCCCCCGCGCTCTCGGCGGCCAGCGTCTTGGCGGGTGTCCTCACCGGGCCCCAAACCGCGTCGCTGCTCGATGCTCGCATGGTGGCGACAGCAGACCGTGCGCGGCGATTAGTTGACGATGGCGAAGCTACCGTGGCCGTCATCGTCCCCGAGGGGTTTAGCGCGGCCGCGCGGAGCGTCAGGGGGAGCGCGGCCGTCGAGATCTACCGGGACCCGGCGAGCCAGATCGGAGCCGGTGTGGTGACCGGGGTGGTCGAGAACATGGTGCGGACGTTGGACGATGCGCGACGAGCTGCCACCGTGGCTGCTGAGGTGGTGCGGGAGGCGCGGCCGGCCGTCGACGACCCGGCGAGGCTAGCCGAGGCCGCGGCGGCGACTGCGGCGGCCTCCCTTGCGGCCTCGGCTCGTGGGGCGACCGTTGCGCTGGACGAACGCGCTCCACGGCTGTCCGGCGCGGCGGCTAGCGAAGATCCCGGCGTCGCGGGCCAGGTGCTGGCGGGTCAGATGGTCCTCTTCTTGTTCTTCGGCGCGGCCAACGCCGCGCGCACCATTCTGCTAGAAGAGCAGGAGGGGACGCTGGCGCGCCTGTTCACCACGCCCGGCCGGCGGGCCGGCGTCCTCGGTGGCAAACTGCTGGTGTCGTTCGTGACCGTGCTGGTGCAGTCCTGCGTGCTGTTGCTCGCCGGCTGGCTGCTGTTCGGCATCGCCTGGGGCGGCCCCGCGTCGGTCGTGCTGCTGACCATCGTCGGCTGTTTGGTCGCCAGCGGCTTGGCGATGGTCATCGGGTCGCTGGCCCGCACGCTGGCTCAGCAGGGAGCCATCGGCTCCGGTATCTTCTTGCTGCTCGCACTGATCGGGGGCAACTTCATCGGCGGTGGAGCGACGCTGGGAGGTGTGGCCGGGGTGTTGCGGCGCATCACGCCGAACGGCTGGATTCTGGAGGGGTGGGACGCGGCCATGCGCGGTGGCGGGGTGGCGGATGTGCTCCTCCCGGTACTCGTGGCGCTCGGGTTCGCCGCGGTGTTCTTCGCCGCCGCGGCGGTCGTCTTGCGGCGGAGGTTCGCATGAGCCGCGTGTGGACCGTGGTGGCCAAGGATCTGCTGCAGACGAGCCGCGATCGCATGGCGGCCATCTTCATGGTGCTCATGCCGCTTGCCTTTACCGCCTTCCTCGGCGTCGTGATCGGGGGTGTGGAGGAGCGGTACCCGGTCGCTGTGGCCGATCGCGATGCTTCGCCCCAGTCGCGGCTGCTGGTCCGCGAGCTGCGGCGGAGCACGGTGGTCGTGGTGCGGAGCAAGGCCGCCGGTGAGGTAGACGCTGAAGTCGACGATCAGCACGTGGTAGCCGGCCTCGTGATCCCGCCCGGCTTCGGCGCTGCCGTGGATGCGGGGCGCGAGGTCGAGCTCACGGTGGTGCGCGACGCCGGCTCGGCGGCGGGGCAGTCCGCGGTGGCCGAGATCCGTCGAGCTGTCGAGGAGATCGGCGCCGCGCGACGAACGACGAGCGCCGCTATCGCGGGTGTGGCGGCGGTGCTCAAAGGAGTTGACTCGTCCCTCGGGCCGTCGTCGAGCGAGCTGACGCCCGAGCGGCTCTCCAGTGTGGTCGCGGATCGTCTGGAGGGGTTGCCCAGCTCAGCTATCGAGGTGCGTTCAGTCGAGGCCGGTGGAGGGAGCTTGGCGGTTCCGAGCGGCTTCGATCAGACTTCGCCGGGCATGATCGTCAATTTCATTCTATTCGGGCTGGTCACGTCCGCGGGCGCGCTCATGCTGGAACGGCAGTCGGGGACGTTGTCGCGCCTGCGCACGACGTGCATCAGCCGCCTCGAGCTGATCACCGGCAAGGCGGTGGGCATGTTCGTGTTGACTTTCGTACAGCAGGTCGTGCTGGTGGTCGCCGGCGCTCTCGGGTTCGGCGTCGGCTACTTCAACGACCCTGGAGCGCTCGTCCTCGTCATGGTCTCGCTCTCGTTGTTGGTGGCCTGTCTGGGGCTGCTCCTGGCCACGCTCTTCCAGTCGGAGCAGGCTCTGATCGCCGCGGCCGTGCTTCTCTCAATGGGCTGGTCGGCTCTCTCCGGTGCGTGGTTTCCGCTCGAGATCACAGGGCCCACGTTCTCCGCGGTGGGTCATGCCCTTCCCACGGCGTGGATCTTGGATGGTTTCCGCGGCATCAGCTTGCGCGGTTGGGGGGTGCTCGACGTGCTGCCGGCATGCGGCGTCGCGGCTGGCTGGGCTGCGGGCTTCCTCGGGCTGGCTGTGTGGCGGTTCCGGGTTGGCGAGCAGCGATGAGGCGCCGTGGCTAGCGGCGATGAGCACGTCGCCGTGGGCGCGATGCGATACACATCGGCTTTCGCGTGAACCCTTCCGGGTATTGCCATGGTGCGCCGAGAGCGGCAAAATGAGAGGCGAGCGCGACCCAACGCACAAGCTGCGTTTCGGGCTCGCCAGGCCGCCGTACAGGCGGCCCTTTCTTTTCCCGTCTTCTCAGGCCACCTCGCAGGGGATGTCGAGGATAGGCCCTGTCTGGCGGCGGTCCATTGAACGTTGGCGTACGGCCGCCAGCGCTTTCGGTACGGAGGGCTGGGCCCTGTCCGGCTGGACCCACTTGCGCCGTACTGGGCGATGACATACTGTAATGCATAAGAAGTATGCAGGAGGGACGGTGAGCGGCACGGCGACCATCCGTATCGACCTAGAGAAGATCGAAGAGAACTTCCGCACGCTCGCGCGTCTGCTGCCGGGCCTTGACCTTCTGGCGGTGACCAAGATGACGTGCGGCAGCCCGGCGGTGGCTCGCGCCGCGCTCGCCGGGGGCGCGGTCGCCTTGGGTGACCCGCGACTGGTGAACTTGGCGCGGCTGCGCGACCACGGGGTGCAAGCCCCGCTCTGGCTGCTGCGCTCGCCCACGTTGCAACAGGCGGATGAGGTGATCAGGCTGGCGGACGTGTCGCTGGAGTCCGAGCTAGACACCGTGCGGGCGCTGGCCGCGGCGGCGGCGCGGATCGGCGCGGTGCATCGCGTGGTCTGCATGGTAGATGTCGGCGACCTGCGCGAGGGGGTGTTGCCGGCGGAGCTGCTGCGCTTCGTGACGGCGACCGACGCGCTGCCGCACATCGTCGTGGAAGGCGTGGGCGTAAATCTCACCTGCTTCGGCGCGATCATGCCCACGCCGGAGAACTTGGGCCAAGTGGCGGCCTTGGCCGACGAGGCACAACGCGTCCTCGGCCGGCCGCTGGTGGTGTCTGGCGGCAACTCGGGGACGTTGCCGCTGGCACTGGCGGGAGGTCTGCCGCCGGGCATCACCTCGCTGCGCATCGGCGAGTCGTTCTTGCTGGGCGTCAATACGCTCACGCGTGAGCCGTTGCTGCCGGAGCTCCACCTGGATGCGTTCGTGCTGGAGGCTCCGGTGATCGAGTGCCAGGTGAAGCCGTCTCGTCCCATCGGGGTATCCGCGCAAGACATGATGGGTGCGGTACCTGTGTTTGCAGACCGGGGACTCCGTCGGCGGGCCATCCTGCCTCTGGGTCGGCAAGACGTGGTGCCGGAGCAGGTTCGTCCGCTGGATCCCCGTGTGGAGGTGCTGGGTGCCTCGAGCGATCACCTCATACTTGATGTGGAGGCGGTAGACCCTCCGCCGAAGCCTGGAGACCGGTTCTCCTTTACCCTCGGGTACGCAGCGCTGCTGCAGGCCTTCACCTCGGAGTACGTGGATAAGGAGTATGTGCACAGCCGCGACGATCACGTGTCTCTGCCGGAATCGGGCGTGGGCGAGGGCGCGGAAGAGCGAGCAGACGAAGAGAAGGAGTAGGTATGGCCAACCGCCGCACCAGAGTCCTGATCATGGGAGCCGCCGGGCGGGACTTCCACAACTTCAACACCTACTTCCGCGACAACGAGCACTACGAGGTGGTGGCGTTTACGGCCACGCAGATCCCGTACATCACCAACCGCGAGTATCCATCCGCGCTCGCCGGCGGGCTCTACCCCGAGGGCATCCCCATTTTCGACGAGTCCGAGTTGGCCGATCTGATCCGCCGGTACGGCGTGCAGCACGTCGTGTTCGCGTACTCCGACGTTCCCTACGAGTACGTGATGCACAAGAGCGCGCAGATCAACGCTCTCGGCGCCGATTTTCGTCTGCTGGGACCCGCGTGCACCATGGTGAAGAGCAGCAAGCCGGTGATCGCCGTGTGCGCGGTGCGCACCGGCGCGGGCAAGAGCCAGACCAGCCGGAAGATCCAGGCCCTGCTGCGGGATGCGGGTCACAAGGTGGTGAGCATCCGGCACCCCATGCCGTACGGAGACCTCGCGCAGCAGGCCGTACAGCGGTACGCGAGCATCGACGACCTCGCCAAGCACAAGTGCACCATCGAGGAGATGGAGGAGTACGAGCCGCACGTGGCCGCCGGCAACGTGATCTACGCTGGAGTGGACTACGAGGCGATCCTGCGCCAGGCGGAGCAGGAAGCCGACGTGATCCTTTGGGACGGCGGCAACAACGACTTCAGCTTCTACCGGCCGGACCTTTACATCACCGTCGCCGATCCGCACCGGCCCGGCGATGGCCTTGTCTACTACCCGGGCGAGGTAAACCTGCGTCTGGCCGACGCCGTGGTCATCAACAAGATCGACAGCGCGGACCGCGCCGGCATAGAGGCCGAGCTCGCGGCGGTACGCTCGGTGAATCCTGCGGCGCAGATCATCATGGGGGCCTCGCCGGTCATCGTGGACGAGCCGGCACTGGTCCGTGGCAAGCGGGTGCTGGTGGTAGAGGATGGCCCCACGCTCACGCATGGCGAGATGAAGTACGGCGCCGGCACGGTGGCGGCACGCCAGCTCGGCGCCGCCGAGCTCATCGATCCGCGGCCGTTCGCGGTGGGGGAGCTGAGAGCCACCTTCGAGAAGTACCCCGGCATCGGCGTGCTGCTGCCGGCCATGGGCTACTCGGAGGAGCAGCTCAGAGATCTAGGGGCCACCATCAACGCCTCGGGCGCCGACACCGTTGTCATCGGCACGCCCATCGATCTGCGCAGGGTGGTGGACATCAAACTGCCGACGGTTCGTGTGCGCTACGAACTCCAGGAGATCGGCAGCCCCACGCTACGCGACGTGCTGCGCGAACACGGGTTCATCGGCGACTGAGGGACGTCGGCTCTCGGTGAGTGGCACCGCGCAGGGAATGGCCGCGCGGGATCGTCCGCGGAGGGCGTTCGGCAGCTGGCTCGCGGTAGCCGCGAACGGCTATGCCCAGCCCAGGAGATGCAACGTCAGCCACTTGGCGGGGTTGAAGATCAACCAGCCGAGTGGATCGAACTCGCCGAAGCGGCCGAGCAAGATGAGTCCCAGGAGCACGAAGGGCCCGTAGGGACTCACGGCGGCCAGCGCGGCACGAGCCCGTGGCGGCAGGAAGAACGACAGTACCTCTTCGCCATCGAGTGGCGCGATGGGCAGGAGGTTGAAGAGCGCCAAGACGAGATTGATGAGCACGAAGGTGATCAGGAACTCCTCGGGGCTGGGGATTGACTCGCTCGGAGGGATCCCCTCGCTCGCGAACCCAAACCAGAAGGGGATGGCGGCGACCAGCGCCAGTGCGGCGTTGGTGAGTGGACCGGCGGCGGAGACCAGCATGAGCGCCGCCGGCGAACGCCGGCGCAGTATTCCGGGGTTTATCTGGACTGGCTTGGCCCAGCCGAAGCCGGCGAACAACAGGAGCAGTGAGCCCATGAGGTCCAGGTGCACCAGCGGGTTGAGGCTCAGGCGGCCCTGAGATCGCGGCGTGGGGTCGCCGAGGGCATCCGCCGCCCAGGCGTGTGCCAGCTCGTGCGCCGGCAGGGCGATCACCAGGACGAACGTGTAGATGAGCAGTGTGGGCAGGTCTACGCCGAGCATGGTCGCCTCTCGTGATCGGTTGTGCTCCCGAGGCCAGCGTGCGTGTGACCGTCCACGTCGCTCACCTTGCGGGATGCGAGTCTAAGGGCAGAGCTGTGGAGGGCTGTGGGGGCGCCGCGCGCAAGCGCTGCGCGAGCATCGTGAGCGCGGCGCCGCAGAGAGCCGCCAGGAGGGCGACGGCGGCGAGCATGAGGTAGATCCAGTGAAGCTCGCCGCCGGCGGCGTCCGCGATCGCCCCGCCGGCCACGGCGGCGAACGAGCCCACGGCGAAGGAGAGGCCGAAGCTCAACCCGTAGCCAAGCCCGCGGCGGTTGAGCGACGTGTACTTTCCGGTGAGCACGTTGTCGATCGGCTGCGTGGTGAAGTGAAAGAGGCTGAACAGGAGCAGCACGAGGATGAGGGGCCATTCCGTTGCCGCGTACGCCACCACGAGGAGGAGTGCCTGACCGAGGAGCAGCGCGGTGTAGATACGTTCTACCTTACGGTGGCGGCCTAGCTTGGCGGCCCACAGCTGGCCGAAGAAACCCACGATGTAGATGAGCGAGGCCAGCAGGCCGCCCTGAACCAGACGGCTGCCGGCGAACAGGTCGGCACGCTGGATGACCAAGGATGGCAGGTAGGTCTCGAAGCCACGGAACACGAACCCCAAGCAGATGGTGATGGCGAACACCAGGCTGAGGGCCTTCACGTGGGTCACGCCCAGGCTGTGGCCGGGGTCGGTGTGCATGTCGCGTGCGTTGGCGAGTGGCGGGAGGGCGAAGGTATAGAGCAGGGCGGCCACGGTAATGGCGGCGCCGGCGGCAAACGGCAGTCGCCAGTCCACGGCGTAGGCGAGCACGGAGCCAAACGCCGGGCCAACAGCGAGTCCGAGGCTTCCGAACATGCCGTGATGGGCCGTAAGGCGAGCGTCGTTGCCGCTGGCTCGCGAGATGAGCGTGTTGGCGGCGGTGTGGTAGGGAGAGAAGGCGAGGCCCAGGAGGAGCAACCCAGCGGCCATGACTCCGGCGGAGGGGGCGACCGCGATGAGCGTCGCGGCCATCGCGGCCATTGCCAGACAAGCTCGCACTACGTGCAGGGGATGGATGCGATTGAGCAGTACACCGGTGGGGAATGCGCCCACGCCGTAGAGCAGCATGGCGGCGGTGAAGAAGCTGCCGAGGAGCGTGTAGCTGGCCGCGAACTCCTCGCGCAGCACGAACAGCACGGCCGGGTAGATGCCGAGCAGCACGTGCGAGAGCGAATGGGCGATGTACAGCGGCAGGAGTCCGAGTGAGGTAGGCCGCGGCGGGAGGGTGGCGGTGGTCGAGCGATGCGCGGTGGGGGCCTGCATCAAATCCAGCTCGTGAACCAGATAAGGCGATAGTAGCGTTCGGGGCTGATGCCGATGTCGACGACGATCGGGAGGAACACTATGCCGAGGCCGGCGATCACGCCCACGTAGGACCACGCGAGCGCCTGCCGACCGGCGAGGGTGCGGAGATGGGAGATGAGCCAGCCGAGGAGCGCGCAGATGAACGCGCCTCCGGCCGCGGCTACGACGTAACCTAGGAGTCGCGACGAGCTCGCTGGCACCCTCCAGAAGAGCCAGCCGATGCCGCGTTCCACGGGATGCCAGAACAGGGTAGTCGCGGCGGTGGCAGCTAGGAAGGCAAGCGTGGGCCAGAAGGCTGTCTCAGTGACTCCGCAGGGAAGAGAGGGTCGCCGGCGTGGCCAGCGGAGCGGCGTGCCACAGAGACGCTGGAGCCCTGTGGCTACGAGGATCGCCAAGAACGGGGCCACGGGGGTCATGTAATAAAGAAAAGAGGTGCGGCCGGTGGCGAACCAGGGGAAGTAGAGGAGGGCCACCAGCAGCGCCGGCACGGCCAGCCGGCGATCTCGTCCGAGCAGCGCCGCTGCGGGGACCGCCACCAGTGCGAGCGCGGAGCTCCACCAGAGCAGTGGATTGCCCATGGCGACGATGCCGTGGTACTCCGCCTTGGACTCGAAGAAGTACCACACGGGTCGCGTATTGAGGATCCAGGTAGGCGCTTCGGACGCGTAGCTGTGGGTGGCGTGGAGGTTGAAGTTAAAGGTGAACGCCTGGCGCTGCATCTCCCACCAGTCGGCAAACGAGTGGCCGGCGGCGAAGTAGAAGGCATAGCTGGCTACATAGAGAGCTGCCGGGAGTGCTACCAAGAAGAGAATGGGGGGGAGGCTGGCGCGCAGGGCTCGCCAGAGCCGCGGGCGAGCGGTGGACACCGGTTCGGTGTGCTCCTGCGCGGCGACATGCTGGCGAGGCGCGCGGCGTCGGAAGAGCAGGAGGAGCACGCCAGCGGCCAGGAGAGCGAGGGCGCCAGACCATTTGGTGCTCACTGCCAGACCGCCGGCGAGGCCGCACAGGGCGAGCCAACGGAGGCGATGGCCATCCTGTACGTACTTGAGCGCGAGCAGCACGCAGACCGCTGTCCATAGGGCGACGAAGATATCCAGGGTGGCGATGCGCGACTGAGCGATGCCGAGGAGATCGGTCGCCGCCAGTACCAGCGCGCCGAGCGCCCAACCTCGGCTGAGGCCGAGTCTTCGGGCGATGGGGTACACGCAGGCGAGTAACGCCAAGCCGGCCAGGGCGGGCGCGAAACGCCAGCCAAAGGGTGTGTCGCCGAAGGCCAGGATGCCCAGCGCGATGGCCAACTTGCCGTACTCGGGGTGCGGCCAGGAGACGAGGTCGCCGGGCTCCCAGGCCTGACCGCCCTGTTTCTGCCCGAGCCGCCCGTCGATGATGGCCTTGGCGTCTTTGGCGTAGTAGACCTCGTCGAATACGAACGTGGTCGGAGTACCCAGGCTCCAGAGGCGGAGGACGGCGGAGATCGCCAGCACCGCGAAGACAGCCATCTTCATGCCGAACCGGCGCCTGCCCAGAGCGGCAGCGGGAAGAGGAGGGCGGGCGGTGTCGAGCTCCATGCGGGTTAGTATAGTGGACGAGACCCGCCAATCGGGTTCGGGATGCGACCGCGGAGTGGTTGCGACGTCCTGGTCGCCCTCGATGCAGCGCTGTGTGGAGGGGGGTGGAGCAGTTGTCGCGGGAAGTTCTGATCGGAGAGGCACCGCTCGGCATCGGCGGTGTGGTCGCCGTGGCGCGCGCGAGCGCCGCCGTACGAGTGGGGACGGCTGGCCGTGCGCGCATCGCCGCGGCCCACGCTGTGGTGGACCGCGTGGTCCGAGAGCGGCGTGTCGTCTATGGGGTTACCACCGGCTTCGGCCAGCTTGCCACGACACACATCCCCGTAGAGCAAGCACGCGAGCTGCAGGAGAACCTCGTGCGCAGCCATGCCGTGGGTGTCGGCGAGCCGCTGCCGCGTGAGGTGGTACGCGGCGCCATGGCCATCCGGGTGAACACGTTCGCAAAAGGTCACTCCGGCGTGCGCCAGGAGGTCGTAGACCTCCTCGTGGAGATGCTGAACCGCGACCTGATTCCGTACGTCCCCTCGCGTGGATCACTCGGTGCCTCTGGCGATCTGGCGCCCTCGGCGCACCTCGTGCTTGCCATGATGGGCGAGGGCGAAGTGCTTACCGCCGGCGGCCAGCGAGAACCAGTGGCGCCGGCGCTGGCCGCGGCCGGGCTTCGCCCCCTACGATTGGAGCCCAAGGAGGGGGTGAGCCTCATCAATGGCACGCAGTTCATGGCTGCCATCGGCAGCCTGGCGGTGGCCGACGGCGAGGCCGTTCTGGACTCCGCCGACCTCATCGGAGCGATGAGCATCGAGGGCCTGCGCGCTTCGGTGGGCCCCTTCCAGGAGCGCATCCAGAGGCTACGGCCCATCCCTGGCCAGGAGCACACGGCACACACCGTGCGGCTGGCCACCGAGGGCAGCGGCATCATGTTCAGCCATCTCAACTGCGACAAGGTGCAGGATGCCTACAGCGTTCGCTGCATCCCTCAGGTACACGGCGCCTGCCGCGACGCGTTCCGCTGGCTGCGCGAGGTGGTGGCGGTCGAGGTGGATGCCGTCACCGATAACCCGATCGTGTTTCCGGATGTGGGCGAGATCGTCTCTGCCGGTAATTTCCATGGCGAACCCCTGGCGCTGGCGCTGGACCTGGCCGCCATGAGCCTGGCCGAGATCGGCAGTATGAGCGAGCGCCGGACGTTCCGTCTGCTGAGCCCCTTCTTGAGCGAGTTGCCGCCCTATTTGACCGAGACGTCGGGGCTCAGCAACGGCTACATGCTAGCTCAGTACACGGCGGCCGCTCTGGTGGCCGAGAGCAAGATCCTGTGCCATCCGGCCAGCGTGGACTCCATCCCCACCTCGGGAGACCAGGAAGACCACGTGAGCATGGGGATGACGGCGGCGCTCAAGCTCGAGACCGTGCTGCGCAATACGCAGACCATCTTGGGCATCGAGGCACTGTGTGCCACCCAGGCCATCGATTTGTTGGCCCCGCTGGAACCCGGGGAGGGCACGCGTCGCGGCTACCAGATCGTGCGTCGTCTAGCGCCTCGGCTGCGCGGCGATCGCTACCTGGCGCCAGAGATCGAGCGTGTTCGGCAGGCGGTGACGCGTGGCGAGTTCGCCGCCGTTGTGCGTGCTCTCCGCGCCGCTGGGTGAGCCATCCTCGGCGGCGCGGAGGTGCCCGCTGTCGCGGCGGTGCACGCCGATTGTCGTGATCCAGCCGCCCTTCTTATCCTCGCTGGAGCACGAGCGGTCTTGGCCACGAGCGCGCCGGTATGGTACAACTCCGCACATTCGCCGCTCCCGGAGTGTCTCCAGGGCGGCGGACGAGGAGGGGTCAGTCTCGCAGCAGGTGGAGCGTCACTGCTTCGCGCCGTCGCTAGCGGTTGCCCGTCCATCCATCGTCAGGTAAGAGCAAGAGACAATCGGGAGGGAGTGCCATATGGCAAACAGCACAGATGTGCGTGTCCTCAAGGACACCACCGCCAACCCAGGGCCGCTTGGGCTCATGGCCTTCGGTATGACAACTGTGTTGCTCAACATCCACAACGCGGGCATCTACGAGTTGAATGCGATGATCCTCGCCATGGGCATCTTCTACGGTGGTATGGCACAGGTGTTCGCCGGATGGATGGAGTGGAAGAAGGGCAATACCTTCGCGACCGTCGCCTTCTCCTCTTACGGCCTCTTCTGGCTCCTCCTCGTCGGCCTCATTCTGCTGCCCAAACTGACGTTCATCGACGGCGCCGCCGATCTCGCCTCGTCGCTCACGGCCCTCGGCTGGTTCTTCATGTTCTGGGGCATCTTCACGTTCCTCATGTTCATCGGCACGCTGCGCATCAACCGCTCACTGCAGGTTGTGTTCCTGACGCTCTCCATCCTTTTCTGGCTGCTGGCCATCCGCGACTGGACTGGCAGCGAGCTGATAGGCAAGATCGCCGGGTGGGAAGGTATTCTCACCGGTCTCTCCGCCATGTACGGCTCCATCGCGCAGATCTGGAATGAGCTCTATGGTCGCGTGGTGCTTCCGCTCGGTCCAGTAAAGAAGTAGGGAAGTAGGAAGGAAGCGAGGAACGCGGTAACGCGAAGCCTGCTGGAAGGGGCGGCGGCTCGGAGGCCGCGCGCCCTTCCGCCGTCTGTGCTCCATGGTGGTGCCTCGGGCGATCATGGCAGGTGGGCGTGGCGGAGAAGACCGGGGGCCGCTGACCCACGCATGAGGGGAGAGTCGGGGTATGATGTGCGCGGCCGCCGCCTCCTGCGAGGCTTGCGGCGGCCACGGGGGCAAGTCACACTGGCCCGGTAGGGCCACCGGTCTGAGGGAGGAAACAGCGTGCTCCAGTGCATCGCTACTGCTCTGGCTGCCAAGGACGGCAACCCCTTCGATTCGGTTACCGAGTTCTTCAAGTCCGGTACCTGGCGGCTCATCGTTTTGCTCGGTTGCTTCTTGCTCGTCGTGCTCTGGTTGGCGTGCGTCTTCTGGGTCTTCAAAGACGCCCACCGGCGTATCGAAGACAAGGTGGTGATCGCCGTGGCGGTGCTCACCGGGCTCGTGTTCGGCCCGCTCGGCGTGCTCATCTACGCGATCGTTCGCCCTCCGGAGTATCTCAGCGATGTGCGCGAACGCGAGCTGGAACTGGAAGTGCTGGAGCGCAGGCTGGCGGACATGCAGGTCTGTCCGTACTGCCACACCGATATTCGCGAGGACTACCTGGTGTGCCCGCATTGCACCACGCGCCTGCGAGGCGTCTGCCGTACGTGCGGGCGGCCGATCGAACCGGGGTGGCGTGCTTGCCCCTACTGCGAGACGCGGATCGCACCGGTGGGAGCGGAGTACATTCCGGGGTCGACTGGCCGCTGAGTTGCGCCAGCGCTTCGGTAGCCCGTAGCCATCACCACACGGGAGGCCTATCCGTGGAACGAACCTTCATCATGGTCAAGCCGAACGGTGTCGTCGGCGGGCTGGTGGGCGAGATCATCCGCCGCTTCGAACGACGTGGTTTCGCGCTTCGCGGTCTGAAGATGCTGCGCATGTCGCGCGACATGGCGGAGCGGCACTACGCGGAGCACGTGGGCAAGCCCTTCTTCGATCCGCTGGTGTCGTTCATCACCTCCGGGCCGGTGGTGGCCATGGTGTGGGAGGGTCGCGAGGCGATCGCGGTGGCACGGACAATGATGGGGGTTACCGACCCCGTTGAGGCGGCGCCGGGTACCATCCGTGGAGACTTCGCCCTCTCCAAGGAGGAGAACGTGGTGCACGGCTCCGACGGGCCAGAGAGCGCGGCACGGGAGATCGCGCTGTTCTTCGGCGAGCAGGAGCTGATCTAAGCTGCGTGTGCTGCTCGCCTCTCGTTCTCCTCAACGGCGGACGATTCTCGCGCAGCTCGGTATTCCGTTTCGCACGGTACCGAGCGCGCACGTGGAAGAGACGGTACCCGGCGATCCGGTAGCCACTGCCGAGCGCAACGCGCGCGGAAAGGCACTGGAGATCGCCTCCCGCGCGGTGGCCGCGGCGGACGAGACGATCATCGGCGTAGACACGGTCGTGGTGCTGGGCGACGATGTGCTAGGAAAGGCCGCCGACGAGCGGCAGGCACGGGAGTACTTGCGCCGCTTAAGCGGCCGCACACACGAGGTAGTCAGCGGTCTGTATGCTGTGCAGGGAGACCGCGCGGCGGGCGGTCATGCGGTTACCGCCGTCACTTTCCGCGTGCTCGCGGCGGACGTGGTGGAACGCTACCTGCGCAGCTTAGAGTGGCGAGAGCGCGCCGGTGCGTACGCCATTCAAGGATTCGGCTCGGCGCTGGTACAGGGCGTGCGCGGCGACTACTTCAACGTGGTCGGCTTGCCGGTGGCTCTGCTGGCGACCACGTTGGAAGAGCTTGGGGTGGCGACGCTCGATTGGCTAGGGTGAGCGTCGCGCTCAAGGCGCGCGAGGTTCGTCGCAGCTGGCGGCGTATCGTATACTCGGACCTTGTGTCTGGCACGGAAAGGGGTTTTCCATCAGTTTCTTCGCCTCACTGACAGGATTCGGTGCCCGCGACATGGCCGTCGACCTAGGTACCGCCAACACACTCGTCTATGTCCGTGGACGCGGCATTGTGCTCTCCGAGCCGTCGGTCGTGGCGATCGACCATCGCACCGGAGAGGTGCATGCCGTGGGCGCCGAGGCTAAGCGCATGCTGGGCCGTACACCGGCCAGCATCAGCGCCGTACGGCCGCTGAAAGACGGTGTGATCGCCGACTTCGATGTCACCGAGCAGATGCTGCGGCACTTCATCCGCAGGGTGGCGCAGAACAGATGGGCGCACCCGCGGGTGGTCATCTGCGTGCCGTCGGGCGTCACCGGAGTGGAGAAGCGCGCGGTGGAAGAGGCCACCTACTCGGCTGGCGCCCGGTGGGCCACGCTCATCGAGGAGCCCATGGCGGCGGCTATCGGCGCCGGTCTGCCCGTGGCCGAGCCCACCGGTAGCATGATCGTCGATATCGGTGGCGGCACCAGCGAGGTCGCGGTGATCTCGCTGGGTGGCATCGTCGTCTCGCAGTCAATTCGCGTGGGCGGCGACGAGCTCGATGAGTCGATCATCACGTGGGTCAAGAAGGAGTACAAGCTGCTCATCGGGAGTCAGACCGCCGAGGAGATCAAGCTGGAGATCGGCTCCGCGGCACCTCTGCCGCAGGAAGAGCAGGCGGAGATCCGCGGCCGCGATCTCGTGACGGGCCTGCCGAAGACCATTGTGCTCTCGTCGGACGATGTGCGGGTCGCCCTCGAAGAGCCCGTGCAGGCCATCATCGACGCGATCAAGGCCACATTGGACAAAACCCCGCCGGAGCTAGCGAGCGACATCATGGATCGTGGCATCATGATGGCCGGTGGTGGCGCGCTGCTTCAGGCTCTCCCCGAGCGGCTCCGCAATGAGACACAGATGCCGGTGCATCTGGCCGAGGCGCCCCTCACGTGTGTGGCCGTGGGCTCCGGCAAGTACCTGGAGGAGTTCGATGTCCTCGCTAAGGGCAGGCGCAACTCGCGACCTCGCCGTCGCTGACCGAACCCACCGTCTCTAGGTGGTCCGTCGGCGGACACTGTGGCGGCGACTTCTCGTGGTCGCCCTGGTGATTCTCTCCCTGGCGCTGTTCACGGTGTTCTTCCGTGAGCCGGCCAGCGGCGTGCTGCACGGCGTGCAGGATGTCGGCGCGCGTATCCTCGCGCCGTTACAGTCCGGCAGCGCCAAAGCCATCCAGCCGTTCCGCGACGCCTGGAACTGGGTGGGCGACCTTTTCGGGGCCAAGAGCGAGAACAAACGGCTCCGCGCGGAAGTCGTCAGGCTGCGGCGCGCGGTGGCTAGCGAGCTCACCACGCGGTCTGAGAACGAGCATCTCCGCCAGCTTCTTGATCTCCGTGACGATCCGGTCTTCAACGACGCGAGCGACATGATCCCCGCCCGGGTCATCTCTGGCTCCACGGAGGTGTGGTACTCCACTGTCACCATCAACGCTGGGTCCGCCGACGGCGTACAGCTCTTCGACCCCGTCATCAACGAGGAAGGGCTGGTGGGCCGCGTTACGGACGTCACCGCCAACGCGGCCCAGGTTACGCTCGTCACCGACCAGGAGTCGTTCGTCGATGCCGTGGTGCAACCGGGTGGCGTGCGGGGTGTGGTGGCCGGCAGCGTGCGCGGCGATGTCAACCTGCTCTACGTCGACAAGACGGCTAAGGTGGAGCCAGGTCAGTTCGTGGTCACCTCGGGGCGAAACGGGTCCATCTTTCCCCGCGGGATCCTGGTTGGCATCGTGGAGAACGTAGGCCGGCAAGATGTGGAACTGCACCAGACCGTCGCGCTGCGTCCGGCCGTAGACTTCCGCAAGCTCGAATATGTCATGGTGGTCAAACGATGAGGTCGCGCGCCCCGGCCAGGCTTTGGACGTGGCGCGTGGTCATGCTCGAGGTGGTCAGGCTGGCGGCCATGCTGCTGGCCACCGTGCTCCTGCAGAGCACGGTGGCGCCGCACATCAGGATCCTCGGCGCCAGGCCGGATCTCCCCCTCTTGGCGGTGATCTGTGTCGGCCTGCTGCGGGGGCCGGAGATAGGCGCCATCTACGGGTTTCTCAGCGGGGCGTTGGCGGCGGTCGCGATGTTCGGACCCCCGGGTGTGGATTCGCTTGTGCTCGTGATCATCGGGTACGTGGCTGGTCGCTACGGTGAAACCATCGACACGTCGTCGGCGTGGGCGCCACTCTCCGCGGCCTGCGGCGGCACGCTGGTGGCCAAGGTGATCTCCGCGAGTGCGCAGTATCTGCTGGACCGGACGGTTCCTGTGGGGTTCTTCATCGGCCGTGCTGTTCTCCCCGCGCTGGTGCTCAACACGTTGTTGATCGCGCCCGCCTATCTTGCCGCGCGATTCTGGCTGCGAGAGGGAGGTGAACGTGCGCGACCGGCGTAGACGGTGGCGTGGGGCTGGCGATCATCTCGGCGGCCAGCTCCCGCTGCGACCGTTGTCTTCCGTGCCGTCACGTCGCCACGGCACGCGGTGGCGAGGTCCTCTCGCGGAGCGTTTCGGCCGCCGCGATCGGCCTGTGGCGCCGCTGCCATCGGTGGGCCTGCGGGTGGCCGTCCTCGGCGGCGTGGCGCTGGTCGTCTTCTCTATCATCCTCTTCCGTCTCTGGTTCCTGCAGGTGCTCTCGGCTCAGCAGTACGTCTCGGCGGCCGAGAACAATCGCTTGCGCTCCATCCGTGTGCCGGCCTTACGTGGACTCATTCTCGACCGGCGCGGGACCACGCTGGTCGGCAATCGTCCGGCGCTCACTGTGGGTTTACGACTCATGGATGTGCCGAACGGTCGTCTCGCGAGCACCGTCGATGGCTTGGCGCGGTTGCTCCACACACCCGTGACCCAGGCGAGAGAGTCCTTGGCCCGAAATGCTGGATACGGGCTGATCCCCGTCGCGGAAAACCTCAGCGAGGCCGCTCTGTCGCGCGTGCGCACCCTGGCGGCGAGCATGCGGCACTTCAAGGAGGCCAAGGCCGCGCTACAGATTCGCGAGGACGACGTGGGGTTCAACATGGCGCTGCTGCCAGAAGGGGAGCTTGCCCCCGCCTTGCAGGCGCTGGCCCGTATCGTCAAGGCGAAGCCCGATGAGCTGTACGAGACCCTGGTGCGGCGCGCTGGGTACCAGTACGACCTCGTCGTCCTCGAGGAGGATGTCGCTCTGAATCTCGTGAGCCAGATCCTCGAGCGCAAGCAGAGCTTCCCCGGAGTGGAGATACGCAAAGATCACCTCCGCGACTACCCGCAGGGCACGATCGCGGCACACCTGTTTGGCAATGTGGGCGAGGTGACGGCCGAGGAGCTCAAGACCAAGCAGTTCTCCCATCTCGAGCAGGGGGATCGTGTGGGCCATGCCGGCGTGGAGTACACCTACGACGAGTGGCTTCGTGGCCAGGACGGCGAGTCGCGAGTGGAGGTCGATGCCTTTGGGCGACCAAAGCGAGCGGTGAGTGGTGGCAGTCTGGCACAGCCCGGGAACAACCTCGTCCTGAGCCTCGACCTCAAGATCCAGCGGGCGGCGGAACGAGCGCTCCAGCGGGCCATTGAGACAGCGCACCAGCAGCACTACTGGAGGGCCAACGGCGCGGCGGCGGTGGTGATGGAGGCCAAGACAGGAGCCCTTGTCGCCATGGCCAGCTATCCAGCCTACGATCCTAGCGTGTGGCAAACGGGGACCAGCAAGGACTTCCAGCGTTTGGCGTCGGCAGGCGCTAACTACCCGCTGCTCAACCGCGCCATACAGGGCAGTTATCCAGCGGCATCCACCTTCAAGGCCATCGACGCGATCGCGGCGCTGGAACAGGGGGTGGTTACACCGCTGTCCACGTTCATGTGCGATGGGAGCTTTGAGGCGTATAAGCAGAAGTGGACGTGCTGGGTGTCTCCTGCCGGCCATGGACACATGAATATCACTCACGCTCTCGCCCAGTCCTGCGACGTGTACTTCTACAACGTGGGCCTCAGTTTCTACCATCGCAAGGGGACGGAGCTGGCCGACTGGGCTCACCGATTGGGCCTCGGCAAGGCGACCGGTATCGACATCCCCGGCGAGGCTATCGGCCGCGTCCCCACTCCCGCCTGGAAGCGCAGCTACTACAAGAAGGGCACGTGGGACTATGACTGGCATCCCGGGGACTCCATCAACTTGTCCATCGGGCAGGGTAACCTGGAGGTTACGCCGCTGCAGATCGCCGTGGCGTACGCGGCCATCGCCAACGGCGGCAAGATCGTTACCCCTCACCTCGGTCTCAAAGTGGTGGATGCGGATGGCCGCAGCGTGCTCAAGGTAGCGGCCGCCGAACCGCGCAGCGTCGACATCTCTCCCGGCACACTCGACGTTGTGCGCCAGGGATTGCGTATGGCTGCTTCTTCTTCCGCGGGTACATCGGCGGCTGTCTTCTCGGGGTACCCGGTGGCCGTAGCCGGCAAGACGGGTACGGCGGAGTGGGGGGCAAGAGACGACTGCGCCTGGTATGCGAGCTACGCGCCGGCGGATAACCCCAAGTACGTGGTAGTGGTGTTCGTGGAGCAGGGTGGGCACGGCGGCAGTACGGCCGCGCCGGCGGCGCGGCTCATCTACGACGCGTTGTTCGGCCTTAAGAGCGGGACGAACGTCGTAACAGGGCGGACCGACTAGGAGACGGAGCGCACGTGCAGGTCCGACACTACCTCCGTCATCTCGACTATGTGCTGTTCGCGATCGTCGTGGCGCTGGTGAGCTACGGCGTGGTGATCATCTATCTGGCCACGAAAAACGATCCCCTGCTTACGTCAACGTACTACCTGCGCCTGCAGCTTCAGTACGCGGCCATCGGCTTTGTGGCGCTGGTGTTGCTGACACTCGTCGACTACGAGCGTTTTCGCCGCTGGCAGTGGCCGCTGTACGCCTTCACCGTGGTCTCCATCGCGGCGGTGTTCCTCCTCGCTGAAGTCACCCGCGGCTCGCGTCGCTGGATCGACATCGGCTTTGTGAACTTCCAGCCCTCCCAGCTAGCGATCGTGCTGCTCACACTCGGGCTCGGCGCGTTCCTCGCCAACAACCTAGACTCCCTCGGCTCACCTCGACCGACGTTGGTGACGATGGCTGCGGTGCTCCTGCCGGCGATCATGGTATTCCGGGAGCCCGACTTGGGTACCGCCACGGTGCTCGTGATGCTCGGCCTTGGACTGCTGTTCTTCTTCGGGACGCGATGGACCCATTTGGCGGCCATCGGGCTGACGCTGGTGGTCGTCGTCGCGGTAGTGCTCGGTGTGCTCCCGGCGTGCGGCGTAAAGGTGGTGGAGCCCTATCAGCTCGATCGCTTGACCGTCTTCCTGGATCCTAGCCACGACACGAGTGCCGCCGGCTACAATGTGAGGCAATCACTGATCGCCATCGGTTCCGGCGGCCTTGCCGGTCGCGGCGACCTGGCGACCCAGACACAATTGCAGTTCCTTCCCGAGCATCACACGGACTTCATCTTCGCCGTGGCGGGCGAGCGCTGGGGTTTCCTCGGTACGGCGGGCCTCATCGCGTTACAGGCCCTCCTCATCTGGCGCGCGTTGCGCATCGCCGCGCTCGCCCGGGATATGTACGGGAGCATCATGGCGGGCGGCATCGCCACGATCTTTCTGTACCAGATTTTGGTGAATGTGGGCATGACTCTCGGTATTATGCCGGTGACAGGGATCCCGCTTCCCTTCGTAAGCTACGGTGGGGCGGCTCTCATCACGAGCCTCATGCTGGTCGGCGTGCTGGAGAGCATTCACGTGCGAGCGAGCGATGCCCTCGCCGCTCGAGAGCGCGTGGGTTAGGAGAGAGAAGTGGCCAAGCTGAACGCCTCGGCGGTATATAAGGTCGCCAAACAGGTGCGGGCGAGCGTTGGGGTGCCGGCGCGTCTGGTGGTCGCCGGCGCTGGTCCTGGGGCGAGCGCGCTGGTTACCACGATCGGCGGGGGGGCGCAGTCACGGCCATCTGGTCTGATCGTCGCGGACGCGGAGTCTCTCTCCGTACTGCGAAAGGACGATGTAGTAGTGGCCGCGGCGGGCGATGCGGGCACGGACCTCAGTGCTACGGTCGCGGCCGCGCGCCGTGCTCGCTGCGGGCTAGTGGTGGCGTTGCCCGTTGGAGATGCGAGCGCCGTGGCTGTGGCTCGTCGCGTGGGCGCCTACGCGGACGAGCTCGTGGAGGTCGATCCCCGCAGCGCGGAGGGAGGAGCGAGGTTCCTGGAGGTGGTGGCTCGCGTTGCTGGACCGCGTGGGCCGGCGCTCGCCGGCGACCTGCCGGCGCTGCGTCCGGCGGTGGTGCGTTCGCTGGTCCGCCGTGTCGCGGCCCAGAACGCGGCCGTGGGAGCCGTGGTGTTCTTGCCGGGCGCGGACATGCCGGCGATGACGCTGAATCAGTTACGCATGGTGCTGCAGATCGGCGTCGCCTACGGCGAGAACGTGGGGCCCGAACGCGTCCCGGAGGTGCTGACGGTGATGGCTGCCGCCCTCGGGTTGCGCACCGCGGCTCGACAGGCTCTCGGCATTGTCCCGGTGGGCGGCTGGGCGCTCAAGGGAGCGGTGGGGTATGCCGGCACGCTCGCACTGGGCGAGGCCGCCGTGAAGTATTACGAGACCGGCATGGCGCAGAGAGTGCCGGCCGACCCTGTAAGGGTGAAAGGATTGCTGAAACATATTGTCGCCCAACGAAAGCGCTCCGTGGACTAGCGCCGGGTCGGGAGATCTCCGCACGAACCTGCTCGGCCGCGTGCGGCGGCCGGGCCGCTACGTGGGCGGTGAGTTCAACGTACGGCACAAGCCGGCGGGTGAGCCGCTGGTGGTGCTCTCGTATCCGGACGTCTACGAGATAGGGATCTCCAACCCAGCCCTTCAGATCCTCTACAGTGGCATCAACGACGACACGCCGGCGTGCGCGCAGCGTGCGTACTGTCCATGGCCGGACATGGCGGACCTGATGCGTGCCGAGGGTGTCGAGCTGTGGACGCTGGAAGACGGCCGCCCGGTGAAGGACGCTGCTGTGTGGGGCTTCACGCTGCCGCACGAGCTGAGCTTCACCAACGTGCTCGAGATGCTCGACCTCGCCGGTGTTCCCCTTCACGCCGCCGAGCGCGGGGCCGAACACCCGATCGTCCTCGGTGGGGGGCCGGCAACCGCGAACCCTCTGCCGCTGGCTACTTTCTTCGACGCGTTCTTCGTGGGCGAGGTCGAGGGGCGGCTGGCGGAGATCGTGGCTGCCGTATCGGCGGCCAGCCGGTGGGAGAGGTTGCGGCGGCTCACCGGCGTGCCGGGCGTCTGGGTGCCCGCGTCTTCTCCCCGAGGCCGCGCGCGGCGGCAGGTCTTCACCGACTTCTCGTCGTCGCCGCCGGTCACGCGACCGCTGGTCCCCCTGCTCGAGGCGGTGCACGATCGTGTGGCGCTGGAGATCGCTCGCGGCTGCGGCGCGGGCTGCCGGTTCTGCCAAGCCGGCATGTGGTACCGGCCGGTGCGCGAGCGTCCGGTTGGGCTTCTAGTGGAAGCCGTGCAGGAAGCGCTGCGACAGACGGGGTGCGACGAAGTGTCGCTGCTCTCGCTGTCGAGCTGCGACTACAGCGCGATCGAGGAACTCGTATGGCGGGTGCGCGCCCTGCGCCCCGGGCTCCGCGTGTCTCTCCCCTCTTTGCGGGTAGATTCCGCCGCCGTGAGCCTGGCGACGCTCGGCGACCGGCAGCGGGGGTCCGTTACACTCGCCCCGGAGGCGGGCACGCAGCGGCTGCGCGATGCCATCAACAAGCGGGTGACCGAACCGCTGCTGCTCGATGCCGCCGCCGCGACGTTTCATGCGGGTTTCACGGGGCTCAAGCTCTACTTCATGATCGGCTTGCCGGGTGAGTGCGACGAGGACGTCTTGGCTATCGCGCAGGCGGCATCCGCCGTGCGCGACCTGGCGCGAGCGACGCGTGGTCGTGCACGAGTATCGGCGGCGGTCTCCGCGTTTGTCCCCAAAGCCGGCACGGCGTTTCAACGAGAGCGCTTCGCCGGGTTGGAGGTACTGCAGGCGCGGCAGCGACTCCTGCGCGGGGCCTGGCCTCGCGGAGTAAAGCTCGCGCTGCACGACGCACGCGCGGCCGTAGTGGAGGCGCGCCTGGCTGTGGGCGGCCGAGAGTGGTCGGCCGTAGTGGAGGCGGCGTGGCGCGCTGGTGCGCGGTTCGACAGCTGGCGCGAACACTTCGACCTTGCTCGCTGGGAGCGTGCCGCGGCTTCGGTCGGGATGAACATCCACCGGGCATTCGAAGGAGACGAGCTCGAGTGCGAGAGCGTCATCGATTCGCTCGTCTCGGCAAGCTACCTGCGCGCGGAGCGCGAGCATGCCGTGGCTGGTGTGCTGACGGACGACTGCCGGCACACGTGCGGCAGTTGCGGCGTATGCCGAGCGGGTGTGGCCATGGACCTGGCCGGCGCGGAGGCGCTGCGGTGACCTGGATTGTCCTGCGCTTTGCGCGAGGTGGCCGCGCGCGCTACATCTCGCACCTCGACACGGCTCGCGCGCTGCAGCGGACGTTCGCGCGAGCCGGCATCCCGCTGGCGATGAGCGCGGGCATGCGCCCTAAGCCCCGGATCAGCCTCGGCCTGCCGCTGCCCGTTGGGGTCGAGGGCCGCGATGAGGTGGCGGCGGCGGAAGTCACGGGCGACGTGACGCATCCTGGCGAGCTCGTCGAGCGGCTGCGCGAGGCGGCGGCGGAAGGGCTTCTGCCTACGGCGGTCGAACTCTGGCCTCAGCGGCCGCGATTGGATCCTGTAGCTGCGCGGTACGAGTGTCTGACGGCGCTGGACGGAACGGCGGCGGAAGCCGCGGTGCGGGCGTTCGGCGCGGCCGAGGAGATTTTCGTGGAGCGCGTTTCGCCGAAGGGACGCCGCATGGTGGATCTCAAGCGGTTGGTGACGGTTGACGGTGCGCGTCGTGCCCCAGAGGGCTGGTGGATGGGATTCACCGTGCGGCACCGCGCCGACGGCGCCGCGCGGCCGGAAGAGGTAGTGCGTTGGCTCTTGGGGGGCGATGCCGCGTCTCCTCCGGCAGCGCGCATTGTACGACTTGGTGTGGAGTACACCGGCGTGCCCGTAAGACCGGGCAGCCGAGAGAGTGAGTAGACGTGAACGATACGAGCAACGCAGTACCGCTCGACGGCGCGGTGCAGCCCGACCGCGAGACGGGGAAGAGTACCGCCGACGAGGGTCGCGAGACCAGTGCGCCGCGCCCGCGACGCCGGGGTCACCGCGGCGGCCGTCGTCGGAGCAAGACGGCCGCACAACCGGGAGGAGCTGAGCCGCCGGCGGCTCAGCAGGCCGATCGGGAAGCTGCGGGGGCCGGCGGGCCTGGCCAGGGCGCTGAGACTCCGGCCGCGCACGCGAACGGCGGTGAGGGGCACGATGTGGCGGCGGAGCCCTCAGCGAGCGAGCAGAACCATGCTCAAGGCACGGAGCAGGGACTGCCGACTCCGCCGCGACGTCGCCGCCGCGGCGGCCGGCACAAGGCCGCCGCCGCTCAAAAGGCGGAGCCAGCGTCTGAGAGAAACGCGGATCTGGCCGCTCTCAGTGTCGAGTCGCCTCCCGGTGAACCCGAGCGCCAGGAGGCCGTGGCGCCGATGGGTGGCGAGCTCTCCGCGCCCGCCGCTGCCGCGGTGCCGCGCCGGCGTCGGCGCGGCGCGCGCGGATCCGGCTCTCGCCAAGCGCAGAACGCGGCTTCGTCGGCCGACGGAGCGCAGCCGACCGCCGTCGGCAAGACGACCGAGCCGGCGAGCTCGCCAGGCGAGATCGGAGCAGAGAGTCCTTCGCCACAGTCCGCACCGGCGACGCGTGAGGTGGTTGAGGAGCGGCCGGACGAGGAGGCGGAAGCGACGGACGTCGGAGTGCCGGCGACCAAACGGCCGCGTCGCCGGCGCTCCGGTCGCAAGGGCAGTCAGACAGCGGCGACCGCCGTGGCAGTCGCCGAGACGGCGGGAGCGCCGATCAAGGCGGCGGCGGACGAGGTGTCCACTCCAGCGGCGCCAGCGGGCGCCGCGGAGCGTCGGCCGCGGCGCCGGCAAGGTCGCCGCGAGGCGGCGCCGGCCGAGCGCGCGGGCGCCGAGCGCGTCATCGTGGCGAGCGGCGACTACGGCGAGTTACGCGTCGCTCTGCTGGAGGATGGGCGTCTTGCGGAGGTTTACTTCCAGCGCCCCGAACGTCCCTCGTACCTGGGCAACATCTACCGCGCCAAGGTGGAGAGCGTGCTGCGGGGGATGGACGCGGCGTTCGTCGATTTCGGGTTGGAGAAGAACGGCTTCCTGCACGTAGACGAGGTCTCGTTGCCGGAGAACGGGAGCCGCCGCGGCAAGCGCATTACACAGCTGCTTCAGGCTGGGCAGGAACTGCTCGTACAAGTGACCAAGGACCCCATGGGGAGTAAGGGTGCGCGACTCACCACGCGCATGTCTCTGGCGGGGCGCTACGTGGTCTACGTGCCGGGTGGCAGTGGCGTTGGAGTATCGCGCCGACTCGCGCAGCAAGAGCGGGATCGCCTGCGAGATATCTGTCGGGAGCTCAAAGCCAAGGATGCCGGCGTCATCGTCCGCACGGTGGCCGAGGGTAAGGGGCTGGAGGAGCTGCGCCGAGATCTGCAGTACTTGGCTCGTCTGTGGGCGCGCATTAGGGGCAAGGCGGAAAAGACGCCCGCCCCCGGCCTCGTGCACGAAGAAGTCGACATCTCGCTGGCCGTGGCTCGGGATCTGTTCGACGAGTCCGTGACGCGCTTTGTGGTCGACAGCGCGAAACTGCGGAAGGCATTACTGGCGTATCTCGGGCGCGTGGCTCCCGAACTCGTGGACCGGGTGGAGCTGTACCAGGGTGAGGAGGCGCTCTTCGACGAGTACGGCATTGAGGAACAGCTTGAGCGTACGCTCGCCCGGCGCGTGCCGCTGCCGAGTGGCGGCAACATCATGATCGACCACGCGGAGGCGCTCACCGTGATCGATGTGAACAGCGGCCGGTACACCGGCGGCAGCGGTCTGGAGGACACCATCACCAGGACGAACCTCGAGGCGGCTACGGAGGTAGTGCGGCAACTGCGTTTGCGCGATATCGGCGGGATCATCGTCATCGACTTCATCGACATGGAGCGAACCGAGAACAGGAGCGCCGTCCTGGCGAGGCTCGAGGCCGAGCTGGCGACCGATCGGACGAAGACGTACGTCGTGGAGATCTCGCCGCTCGGCCTCGTGGAGATGACGCGACAGAACACCACCGATGGCGCGCGAGGGATCCTCACGCGTGCCTGCGCGACGTGCTCGAGCACCGGTCGGGTCCTGTCGGAAGACACCATTGTGCGGCGCGTGGAGCGCCGGCTGCGGATGACCGCCGCTTCCTCGCGCGCCGCCGCTCTGCTCATCGAGGTGAACGGGAGCGTTGGCGCTCGCCTGCAGGAGAACGAGCGCATCAGGAAACTGGAGCGCGAGACGGGCAAGCGGTTTCTCTTCCAAGGCTCGCGCACGCTCCCCACAGACAGCTTCGAGATCGTGGCGCAGGGCACGGTACCGCAGATGGAGGCGCAGCGGCTGCCGGTTGTCGAAGGGGCCGAACTGGAGCTGGAGTTGGAGCATTCCCTCATTTACAGCCCCAAGGATGCCTTGGCCCTGGTGCATGGCTATCCGCTGGTTGTTAAGGGAGGTCGCCAACATCTTGGCTTGCGGCGGCGCGTGCGGGTGGAGACCACGCTGCGTACCGGAGGCACGGCGGTGATCGTTGGCCCGGCTGGACCGGGGTGATGGCGTGAGATCCGCCGCGCGTGTGTTTGACACTCGCAAGCGCCATGCTCTACCATGAGCGCCCGTTGTCCTGAGGGAGTCTGCATGACCGAAAACCCCGTCACATATGCCGTCGTCCGCGTGGGCGGCAAGCAGTACAAGGTGAGCGCTGGCGATCAGGTGCTCGTCGACCGCCTGGCTGTAGATGAGGGCAAGTCGCTTACGCTGGAAACCCTGCTCGTCCGCACCACCGACGGTTCCGCGGACCCTAAGACGGCCAAGGTGAAGGCCAGAGTACTCGAGCATGTTTTAGGGCAGAAGATCAGGGTGTTCACGTACAAACCCAAGAGCACATTCAAGAAGACGCGGGGGCATCGCAGCCGACTCTCTCGCATCGCCATCGAATCCATCGCCCTGAAGGAGAAGAAGAGTGGCTCATAAGAAGGGCGCAGGCACTAGCCGTAACGGACGCGATTCGGCCGCCAAGCGGCTCGGCGTCAAGGTGTTCGCCGGCCAAGTCGTCCCGGCGGGATCCATCATCGTTCGCCAGCGGGGTACCGTGTTCCGGCCGGGCGATGGCGCTGGCATTGGCCGAGATCACACCATCTTCGCTCGCGTGTCTGGTCGCGTCGCGTTCACTGCGCGCGACAACCGGCGGTTCATCTCCGTCACACCCGAGTGATCTCGGGGCGGGCTCTCCCGCCTGCTCATGCTCGCTGACCGCGCCAAGATCAACGTTCGTGGCGGCCACGGAGGCAACGGCTGCGTCAGTTTTCGGCGCGAAAAGTACGTGCCGAAGGGAGGTCCGGACGGTGGCGACGGTGGGCACGGGGCCAACGTCGTGCTCAGAGCAACCCGGCAAGCACGCGACCTCTCCTTTTTCCGCCGCAAGGTGCATCTCGTGGCGCCTCGCGGTCAGCACGGGAGTGGCGGAGGTCGTCACGGCGCCGACGGTGTGACGCTCGTTGTGGACGTACCCGTAGGTACGGAGGTCTGCACGCCGGGGGGCGACCTCGTCGCCGACCTCGTCGCCGAGGGGCAGCGCGTGCGTGTCGTCGCCGGCGGAGAGGGCGGGCGCGGAAACGCCCGTTTCGTCTCCTCGCGGCGCCGGGCACCCGCTTTCGCCGAGCGCGGCCTGCCCGGGGAAGAACGCTGGCTCGTCCTCACCATGAAGCTCCTCGCCGACGTTGGGCTCGTCGGCTTGCCCAACGCGGGCAAGTCGTCGCTGCTGGCGGCGCTCACGCGCGCCAGGCCGAAGGTCGCTCCCTATCCCTTTACCACCCTGGAGCCCAATTTGGGTGTCCTGACGTGCGGCGAACGGAGTCTGGTGGTGGCCGATATCCCCGGCCTTGTCGAGGGCGCGAGCCAGGGTGTGGGTCTCGGTCACCGGTTCTTGGCGCACGTGGAACGTACGGCCCTGCTGCTCTACATCGTCGATGCGTCGAGCGGCGCGGCGGCCGTGGTGCACGCCTTGCGGACGGTTCGCGACGAGCTGGCGTCGTTTCGGCCGGAACTCGCGCGGCGGCCGGCCCTGGTGGTGCTTACGAAGTGCGATCTGATCACGGAGGCCGAGATTCAGACGGTTAGAGCACGGCTGCCCGGCGAGGCTCCGTCGGGGTCTCCCGTGATAGCGGTCTCCAGCGTGGATCGTCGCGGTTTGGACGATCTGGTGCACGCTATCGAGCGGGCGCTGCCCGAGCCGCAAGCGGAGGTCGCGGAGGCTCTCCCGGTAGTTCTCCGTCCGCCCGAGCGCGCTTCGAACTTCGTGGTGGAGCGCGAGGGGATCGCCTTCCGGGTACGCGGGACTACCCTGGAGCGGCTCGTCGCTAAGGCAGACCTCGAGAACCCCGAGGCCGCTGCCTACGTACAGATGGTCATGGAGCGCGCCGGCGTGAGCAACGCCTTGCGGCTCGCCGGCGCGCGACCTGGTGACACCATCTTCGTAGGGTCTGAGGAGTTCGAGTTCGAGTGAAAAACGGGCGCTGGTATACGCGGAGCTGCTCCTCCCGGCTCGCGGCCATGGTACGCTTGCGCGCGACGTCCCAGGAGGCCGAATGACTACCGACGAGACGTGTCGTGCGGCAAAGGCGGCCGCGGGAGAACTCGCTCTTCTCACCAGGGCGAGGAAAGACGATGCTCTTCACCACATAGCCGAGGCTCTCGAGCGGCGCTTCGACGAGATCCTTCGCGACAACGCCGAAGATCTGCGTCTGGCTCGCCAATCGCGCTTGCCGGAGACGCTGATCGATCGCCTCTTGCTGGATGAAGAGCGACTCCGGGACGCCATTCGCAGTGTGCGTCGTGTGGTCGCGCTGGACGATCCAGTGGGGGAAGTAGTACGCGGATGGCGGCTGGAGAACGGCATGGACGTACGCCAGGTACGCGTCCCTCTGGGCGTGGTGGCGGTCATTTACGAATCCCGTCCAGCGGTTACCGTAGACGCGGCAGCTCTGTGTTTGAAGAGCGGCAACGCCGTCATTCTGCGTGGCGGCGCCGCCGCCAAGCACTCCAATCGCATTCTGGCGGAAGTCATCGAGGGGGCTGTACTGGAGTCTGGACTGGCGGCCCGGAGCGTGAGTCATCTATCTCCCGATCGGGAGGAGCTGCTGGAACTGCTGCGGTGTCGCGACGCGGTGGACGTCATCGTCCCTCGCGGCGGCGCCGACTTGCTCGAGTACCTCGTCGCCCACAGCCACATCCCCTTGCTGTACGCGGCCGGTGGCAACTGCCACGTCTACGTGGACAGCGCGGCCGATCTCGACAAGGCGCACGCGATCGTCGTTAACGCGAAGTGCCAGCGTCCGGGCACCGGCAATGCGGCCGAGACGCTGTTGGTGCACCAGCGGGTGGCGGCCACCCTGCTGCCCCAGCTGCTGCAGGAACTCGATCGCCGTGGCGTGGAGATGGCGGTCGACAAAGCGACAACCACGCTCATAGAAGGGCTTCAGCTCAAGCGCGCGAATCGGTCTCACTATGAGACGGAGTTCATGGCACTCAAGCTCGCTGTACGCGTGGTCAACTCACTTGAAGAGGCGCTGGAGCACATCGCAGCCTACGGTAGTGGTCATTCCGAGGCCATCGTCACGGAAGACGCCGTGGCCGCGCGCACGTTCCTGCGGAGAGTCGATGCCGCGTGTGTGTACGTGAACGCCTCCACGCGCTTCACCGATGGCGCCGAATTCGGCTTCGGCGCCGAGATCGGCGTCTCCACGCAGAAGCTCCACGCCCGCGGGCCGATCGGCGTGCGCG
Organism: Thermoleophilia bacterium; assembly: GCA_040772045.1. Taxonomy (GTDB): domain Bacteria; phylum Actinomycetota; class Thermoleophilia; order UBA2241; family UBA2241; genus JAXGYV01. Next base: position 273,164 of record JAXGYV010000001.1, on the reverse strand, counting down.
AGCTCACCTGCACGAAGTACGAGATCTGGGGAGACGGCCAGGTCCGCAGTTGATGCCATGAAGACATCGTCTCCGCGCATCGGTGTGCTTGGGGGCAGTTTCAACCCTCCTCATTTCGGCCACCTGCTCATCGCCTCGGAGGCGGCGTGGCAACTCTCGCTCCAGCGGGTCCTGTTCGTGCCCGCCGCCGACCCACCGCACAAGCGTATCGATGGCGGGGCGAATGCGGCGCTGCGACTGCGGATGACGCGGACGGCGGTTGCGGGCGACGAGCGCTTTGACGTGGAGCCGGTAGAGATCGAGCGAGGACTTCGCTTCACCGTGGATACGTTGGGCGCGCTCAAGGAAGCGCTGCCCGCTGCCGACCTCTGGTTCATTGTGGGCTCAGATTCGTTGCTTGCGTTCCGTACCTGGCGAAACCCGGCCGGCATTCTGCGACTCTGCCGTGTGGCCGTCGCCCTGCGGCCGGGCGACGATCGCGCATGCGTGGCCGCGGCGGCTGGCGAGTACGGCGATAGGGTGGTCGTCCTAGCGTCCGTCGGCGTCGCCATCTCGTCGACCGAGATCCGCGAACGCGTGCGCCGCGGCCGGCCGATTCGCTATCTGGTGCCGCCCGCGGTAGAAGGGTTGATCGTGTCGACTGGCCTGTATCGCGAGCCCGGCTTCCTCGCGGGGGGGCCGTCGTGACGCCGGCCGTGGCGAGAGAGCTCCTGCGCACGCGCGTTTCCACGGCGCTCGCCGAGCACTGTGAGGCGGTGGCCGCGTATGCAGTCGAGCTGGTTCGTCGCTGGGGTGGGGAGGAGGAAGAGGCCGCGGTGGCGGGATTGCTGCACGACTACTGTCGCGAGCTTGGAGCTATCGAGACGCTCCGGCGAGCACGTGAGCTCGGGTTGCGAGTGAGCCGGCTGGAAAAGCGGCGTCCGGTACAGCTGCTGCACGCTCGATTGGCGGCCGCCGAGCTGACCGACAGCGGCTTGAGCGCGGCCTGTTTGCGCGCGATCGCCCTGCATACCGTCGGGGGTCCGCGCATGAGCGTGCTCGACAAGTGCGTCTACGTGGCCGATGGTGCTGCCGCCGGCAGGCGGCATGAGGGTGTGGAGCGCGTGCGGGCGTTCGCCGCTTGGTCGCTCGATGATGCCGTACGCGCTAGTGTGCGCGGGCAGCTCGCGCACCTGTTACAGCAGGGGGAGGCTATCCACCCCCACACATTAGCCCTCTACAACGAGCTGCACGACTGATGGCACAGGCTGGTCGGGGCTATCGTGTGCGGCGGTTGCGAGAGCGCCGGAGAGAGATGGTCAGGCGCGGCCAGCTCGCCGTCCTCGCCGTCCTCGCTGGGGCTGTCGCTCTGGGGGCTGTGCTGGGTGCGTACTGGCTCACCAAGTACCTCTCTCGAGAAGAGTCCCCGGCAGACGCGAGGCAGTCACTCACGCTTCTTACGTTCGGGGCGGCGGCGAACGGGCCACGGCCTATCGCCTGCCTGGCGCTGTTCGATCAAGGCCGCGGGGGGTGGTCCCTCTACACGTTGCCCAGGACGCTGTTGCTCGAGGGCTCGCAGGGAGAGTACGTGATGGCCGGCGATGTCATGGGCGGCGATCGCCTGCGGGCGAACGTACGCAGACTGGTAGGCACCAGCATCGCCCACGATGTACGACTCCCGTACGCCGTCTTGCGAGCTCTCGCCGGCAGCGGACGAGTCACGCTCGCGTTGGCACAACCTTGCACGCTGCGTGTGGGCGGTGTGTGGCGCACCTATCGAGGCGAGGTGCGTCTGGAGATGGCGCAGTTGCCAAACCTTCTTGGAGCCCGCGGAGAGACGGGAGAAGACGAGGATACCCTGGCGCGAGCCGCGCTCCAGGCCGTGTTCGCAGCCGGTGCGCTGCAGCCCGCCGACGTGCGCCGAACGACCGTCGCCGACAGTGTGGCGCGGGGAGGCGGCACGGAGGACGAGCGTACGGCGGCGGCCCAGGTGCTCAGCGGTCTGCTCGAGAGCCGAGTGAGAGTTGAGCGCATCCCCTCCGCGGGGACGGTCAATCAAGGGCAGTTCGTCTTCCGGGCCGACCGCTCACGAGTGCTGGCCGAGGTCACGCGCAGCGTCCCTGGCTACGCGGCCGCCTACACAGTGTACGTGAGGAACGGGACCGGCCGGATCGGCGTGGCAGACGCAGTGCGTCTCAAACTGGCAGCACTCGATGTTAACTTGCCGGCTGCCGCCAACGCCGAGAGCTTCGACTACCGGCAAACGGAAATACTAGCGGGCTCTGAGGCACTCGCGGTAGCTCAAGACATCCGTGCTATACTCGGCCGCGGCGTGGTGCTGCGCGGCGAGAATCTGCCCGCGAAGGCACTCGTGGTGATCGTCGGCGCCGACCTGAAAGCCGAGGACCTCCAGTAGGCGAGAACGAGCAACGAGCGCATGGGGAGTGGATAGGCCGCGAGGCCATCGCTCTGGCGCTCGGCAAAAAGGCTCAGGACGCGGTCCTGCTCGAGATGGCCGAGGCAGTCACGTTCACCGACTGGTTCGTTGTCCTTTCCGGAAGCACCTCTCGTCAAACCAAAGCGATAGCCGAGGAGATCCAGCGAGGCCTACGCGAGCGCGGAGTGCGTGCCGCGCGTATCGAAGGGGAGCGAGAGGGCGACTGGATCCTGCTTGACTACCTCGACACGGTGATCCACGTATTCACGCCGGATGCCCGGTCGTTCTACCGTCTCGAGGTCCTGTGGGGAGACGTGCCGCGGATCCGGTTCGACGACGAAGGGAACCCGCAAGTGGACGACGAACCCCGCAGAGAAGCACGTGGAGGAGGGACCTGATGGCGAGAAGACGTAGTGTCGTGGCCTTCGTGCTCCTGGTGGTCACCGCATTCTCACTGGGTGTAGTAGCCTCGGCGTCAGCTGGCCTGAGCAGCCAGGAGCGAACGGTTGTGGTGCTCATCAACCGTGAACGCGCGCGTCGCGGCCTGCCTTGCGTGGCCATAAGGGCAAACTTGTGTCGTGCCGCCGAGGCTCACTCTGCGGAGATGATGCGGCTGCAGTACTTCGCCCACCGTTCGGCGGGCGGCGCGACGATGGCCACTCGCGTGATACGCGCCGGCTACGGCCGTACGGGGTACCGGTCGTGGGCGGTCGCTGAGCTGATCGGCTATGGCTATGGTCTCGCCGGCACGCCGCGGGCCATGGTCTCTCGATGGATGGACAGTAAGCTCCACCGCGCCAAGATCCTCGACCCGCGCTGGCGAGACATCGGTGTTGGTCGGGTGACCGGGACGTTCCGCGGTATCGAGAACGTGGCGATTTACACCGTCGATCTCGGGAGACGCATCCGCTAGGACGGCGTCCCTCCATCGTCCCTCTGTCGCTTGGCCGCGATGTGCTTCGTGCGCTATGATACGAACGTATGTTCGCATCAGCGCAGACCATCCTTCACGTCGACATGGACGCTTTCTTCGCCTCTGTCGAGCAGGCACGGAGACCAGCGTTACGCGGAGTACCGGTCATCGTCGGAGGCATGCCGGGTAGTCGCGGGGTGGTAGCCGCGGCTTCCTATGAGGCGCGTGCCCGTGGCGTCCATGCCGCCATGCCTCTGGGGCGCGCGCACAGCCTCTGCCCGCAAGCCGTCGTGCTGCCGGTCGACATGCCCGCGTACCACGCCGTTCATACTCGACTCGTGGCGCTCTTCAGTACCTTCACGGACAAGTGCGAGGTCGCCTCCATCGACGAGGCCTTTCTCGACGTTACCAGGAGCCGACGTCTCTTCGGACCACCTCAAGCTATCGCCAATCGTATTCACCACGCCGTCTATCAACACGAGCACATCACCTGCTCCATCGGCATTGGCCCGACCAAGCTGCTCGCCAAGCTGGCTTCGGGATTCCGAAAGCCGGGCGGCATTACGGAGCTCACCGCCGCCGACGTACACGGACGCTTGCGGGAGCTGCCGGTGCGCGATCTTTGGGGTATCGGCCCGGCAACCGAGGAGCGTCTCATCGCGCTCGGCATTACCACCGTAGCGTTGCTGCAGGATGTCCCCCTCGTGTTTCTCACCGCCGCATTCGGTCCGGCCGCTCAGGGGCTCAAGCGTCTCGCCTTCGGTCAAAGCGTTGCGAGCGTGCGGCCGCGGCCAGCGATGCCCAAATCGGTGAGCAGTGAGACCACTTTCGCTCAGGATAACGACGACCGCCAGCGGCTGCGGGCCACGCTGCTCGACCTCGCGGATCGCGTCGCCAGCCGTATGCGCCGGCATGGCCTTACCGCGCGCGTCGTCACTATCAAAGTGCGCTTCGGGAGTTTCCATACGGTAACACGGAGGACCACGCTCTCGTGTGTCACTGGGAGCACGAGCACTATTTACCGTACCGCCACGTCGCTGCTAGACCAGGTAGACACGCGCGGCCGCCTCGTGCGACTGCTCGGTCTCGCCGTGGACGGCTTGCATACACGGGCGTTTCAACTTACGTTCGACGACGGATGGAAGGAGACGGCCCTTTACGACACGATAGACCGCGTGCGGGCGAAGTACGGCTCGAACAGCATCAGACTGGCGGGAGCGGAGTTCCGCAAAGAGCCCCCGGTTACCAGCCCGCCAGGGGCCATATTCACTGCCTGAGAGAAAGGCCTTGTGCTAGACTTCTGCCTTCGCCGATACCCCGACACAGCCGCTGCGCGCCCTGCGCCAGCACGTCCTAACAGGAGAATGACCATGAACGACGCGGGTAAGATCAGGAACGTCGCATTCGTCGGCCATCGGGGTACCGGCAAGACGTCCCTGCTGGAGGCGATCCTGTATCGCTCGGGTGTCGTTAACCGTCTCGGGTCAGTACAAGACGGCAGCACCGTGTCCGACTACGACGAAGACGAAAAGAAGCGTCAGCTCAGCCTCTCGGCAACGCTCGCGCACGTGCAGCGCGAGGGCATTCTGTACAACCTCATCGACACGCCTGGCGACTCGAGCTTCCTGGCCGACACCATCGCCGCTCTGCGCGTCGTGGAGACGGCGCTCGTGGTCGTGAATACCGTCAATGGTGTCGAGGTGCAGACCGAGCGGCTCTGGGAACGAGCCGCGGAGCGGGGGCTCGCGCGCATCATCCTGTGCAACATGCTCGATCGCGAGCGCGCCGATTTCACGGCAGCTGTCGAGACACTGCGGAAGACCTTCGGCCAGCAGGTGGTGGCCGTGCAGCTTCCGCTCGGTACGGAGCACTCGTTCGCCGGCGTGGTCGATCTCCTGACGATGAAAGCGTACATGGTCGCCGATGGCCAGGTAAAAGTGGCAGAAGTCCCGGCCGAGGCGGCTGAGGCGGCGCTCGAGGCGCGCGATCGGCTTACCGAGGCGGTGGCGGAAACCGACGATCAACTCATCGAGAAGTACCTAGAAGGCGAGGAGATCACCAACGCAGAGCTCTCCACCGCCTTCGCGCGCGCGGTCGCGTCCGCGCGCATCTTCCCGGTGGCCGCCGGATCGGCCACGCATCTGGTGGGCATCGAGCCGCTGCTGGCGCTGCTCGCCACGGCTCCGGCGCCGGTGGATTTCGGCGTGCCGGCGGCCACCAACGCGGCCGGTGAGACGGTCGAGCTGGCGGGCGACCCGGCGAAGCCGGCGGTGGCGCTCGTCTTCAAGACGCTCGCCGATCCGTTCAGCGGCCGTGTCAACCTGTTCCGGGTGTTCCAGGGCACGGTAAACAGCGACAGCAACGTGCTCGTGGCGCGCGATGGCCACAAAGAACGTGTGGGGCAGCTCTTCAAGCTCCAAGGGAAAGAGCAGAAACCCATCGACGCCTTGGTGCCAGGAGACATCGGCGCCATCGCCAAGCTGAAGGATGTGCTCACCGGAGACGCCCTGTGCGCGGAAGGCTCGCTCGTCTCGTTCGCGCCGTTCGCGTTTCCCGCGCCGCTCATGTCGCAGGCGGTCACCGCGAAGTCCAAGGGCGACGAGGACAAGGTCATCAGCGCCCTCCGTCGGCTCGCCGAGGAAGACCCCATGATGCAGGTGCAGCGCGACGCGCAGACGGGAGAGACCATCGTCTCGGGTATGAGTCAGGTGCACATCGAAGTCATCAGCGAGCGCGTTAAGCGCCGTTTCGGCGTCGAGGTCGAGCTTCATCCGCCGCGAGTTCCGTATCGGGAGACCATCAAGGCCGCGTCCAAAGCGCAGGGCCGTCACAAGAAGCAGACTGGCGGACGCGGCCAGTTCGGCGATACGTGGATCGAGCTGCAGCCCTTGCCGCGAGGCGAGGGGTTCGAGTTCGTCGACCATATCGTGGGTGGCGTGATCCCGCGTAACTTCATCCCCGCCGTTGAAAAGGGGATCGTGGAGGCCATGGGCGAGGGCTTGATCGCCGGTTTCCCCGTGGTCGACGTGCGAGCGATCCTCTACGACGGCTCGCACCACCCGGTCGACTCGTCCGAGATGGCCTTCAAGATCGCTGGCTCGCTTGGTTTCAAGAAGGCCATGGAGAAGGCCCAACCGGTGTTGCTCGAGCCCATCATGGCTGTGGATGTCACGGTTCCCGAAGAGAACGTCGGCGACATCATGGGCGACTTGAACTCCCGCCGCGGCCGCGTGCTCGGCACGGCGCCACGCGGCCACTACGCGGTCATCAACGCGGAGGTCCCGCTCGCGGAGATGCTCGGCTATGCCCCCGTGCTGACCTCAATGACCGGCGGGCGCGGCGACTACACCATGGAGTTCCTGCGCTACGAGGAAGTGCCGGCGCACCTGGCGACCAAGGTCGCCGAGGAGCAGAAGAAGGCTCGCGAGGAAGCTCACTGAGGCTCGCGGCGGCCAGAGACAGCCTGAGGAGGTGACGGAGTGTCCGGTCACTCGAAGTGGTCCACCATCAAACATAAGAAGGGCAAAGAAGACGCCAAGCGAGGCAAGCTGTTCTCGAAGCTCTCACGTGCCATTACGGTCGCCGCGCGCGAAGGTGGTACAGACCCGGCCTCCAACGCCGCTCTCGAGAACGCCATCGAGAAAGCTCGCAGCTACAGCATGCCCAAGGAGAACGTCGATCGCGCCATCCAGCGCGGAGCTGGTCAGAGCGAAGGCGACGCCTTCGAGGCGATCGTGTACGAAGGGTATGGACCGGCGGGGGTCGCGCTGATCGTCGAGGTGCTCACCGACAACCGCAATCGCTCCGCCGCCGATATCCGCAACATCTTCTCCAAGCATAACGGCTCACTGGCGCAACCCGGAGCGGTTGCGTGGCTGTTCGAGCGGCGCGGGTCGATCATGGTAGACGCCGAGAAGTACGCTGAGGACGACGTGATCGCGGCCGCCGTCGAAGGCGGCGCCGACGACGTCGTCCACGATGGCTCGTCGTACCAGGTGCTCACACAGCCCGCCGTGCTGGTCGCGGTACGTGAGGCACTCACTGCGGGCGGCATCCAGGCCGAGCAGGCCGAGCTCACGCTGCTGCCGAAGACCACCGTCGTGCTCGACGAGGCAGACGCCCGCCGTACGCTTCGTCTCGTGGACGCCCTGGAGGACAACGACGATGTCCAGGAGGTGTACGCCAACTTCGACATCCCAGAAGAGGTGCTTGAAGCGCTGGCTACCTGACTCTGTGTCTGGCAGGTGAGGAGTGGGATGATCATTCTGGGCATCGACCCCGGTACCGCCAGTACCGGGTGGGGTGTCGTCCTCCGCGATGGCAACAGGCTGTCATCGCTCGGTTTCGGGTGCATCGTGACATCCGCGCAACAGGATACAGCCGATCGCCTGCGCTACATTCACGATCAGACTCGTGCCCTTGTGCGGCGGTTCACACCAGACGCCATGGCCATCGAAGACCTCTTCGTGAATGCGAATGCCAAGACCGCGCTGGCGGTGGGCCATGCTCGTGGGGTGATCATCCTGGCGGCCGCCGCTCACGGCCTCTGCCCGCGCGACTACACGCCGCTGGCCATCAAACAAGCCGTCACCGGGTATGGACGGGCGAGCAAGATCCAGGTGCAAGAGATGACCAAGGTACTGCTTGGCCTGGACCACATCCCGCGGCCAGATCACGCGGCCGACGCGCTGGCGGTGGCCATCACGCACGCCCATAACGAGCACGGTCTGCGGATCGCTCAGAGCGTACGGCCATGATCGCCCGGCTGCGTGGGCGTGTCGCGGAGGCAGACGGCGATCGTATCGTCGTGGATGTGGGCGGCGTGGGCTTCGACGTCGGTGTGCCGGGCCGGCTGGCGGCTCGTCTGTCGGGGCGCACGGGAGAGGAGATCGCGCTCTTCACTCACCTGCACGTGCGAGAAGACGTGCTCCAGCTCTACGGTTTCGAGTCGCGTCGCGAACGCTCGTTCTTCCGCCTCCTCATCGGCGTGAGCGGCGTGGGCCCTAAGGTGGCTCTCGCCATCCTCTCCGGTTATCCTGTGGAGGATCTGGAACTGGCCGTGTTTCACGCCGACGCCAAGCGATTCGAGAGCATCCCGGGGATCGGCAAGAAGCTCGCCCAGCGTCTCATCGTAGAGCTCAAGGACCGCATTGTCCCCGCGGGCGATGTGGCGGTCGCTGGGCCTAGCGGGCCCGCGTCTGGTGCGGCGCTGGTGGCGGCACGCTCGGCGCTCATCAATCTCGGGCTTACCGTGCAGGCAGCCGACGAGGCTTTGAAGGGCGCGCCGGCGGAGGGCTCTGTGGAGGATCTCGTGAAGCATGCGTTGCGGAAGGAGAGGTGATGGCGGCGAAGGGCCGGCTCGGCGATCCCAACGAACGCGTGGAGGAGCACGAGATCGAAATCAGCCTGCGACCGCGCAGTTTCGTCGAGTTCGTGGGCCAGCGTAGCGCCAAGGAGCAGCTCGAGATCTTCGTGCAGGCGGCGCGTAACCGGGGCGATACGCTCGATCACGTGCTGCTCGCCGGGCCGCCGGGGCTCGGTAAGACTACGCTCGCCGGCATCATCGCCACCGAGCTCGGCGTGGGTATGCATACAACCTCTGGTCCGGCGCTCGAGCGCAAGGTGGATGTCGCCGGACTCCTCACCAATCTCCAGCAGGGCGACGTCCTGTTCGTGGACGAGATCCACCGGCTCAACCCGGCGGTGGAAGAGGTGCTCTACCCGGCCATGGAAGACTACGAGATCGACATCATGATCGGTGAGGGCCCGGCCGCGCGCAGCATCCGCATGGGTGTGCCCCGGTTCACCCTCATCGGGGCGACTACGCGCACCGGCCTGTTGACCACGCCGCTGCGCGACCGCTTCGGCGTGTGGCAGCGGCTGGAGTACTACGACGACGCCGAGCTGTGCGCCATTGTGCGCCGCTCGGCGGGCATCCTCGGAACGCCGATCGACGATCCCGCCGCGCTGGAGATCGCGCTCCGTTCTCGCGGCACGCCGCGAGTGGCCAACCGACTGCTGCGCCGCGTGCGAGACTATGCCGAAGTTCGGCACGAGGGAACCGTGACGCACGGCATCTGTCTGGCCGCGCTCGAGCTCTTCCAGGTGGATGGCGAGGGCCTGGACAAGCTCGACCGCGATCTGCTCTCCGCCATCTGCCACAAGTTCGATGGCGGGCCGGTTGGGCTCGATACACTGGCGGTGGCTCTTGGCGAAGAACCCGACACACTCCAAGACGTCTACGAGCCCTACCTCATCATGCGCGGCTTCCTGAAGCGGACGCCCCGCGGGCGCATGCTCACGACATCGGGGTTTCGCCACTGCGGTGTAGAGCCTCCGGCCACCCAGGCCGCCACCTTGTTCGAGTGACGGGCGCCGGCGACCAGCGGCGGAAAGCCGCGTCTCCTCCGATAACCCAAGACTCCGTGCTGCTGCACGTCTGTTGCGGCCCCTGTGCCAGCGCCGTGGTGCCGGCCTGGCGGGCGGAGGGTCTCGAGCCGGTGGCTCTCTTCTACAACCCGAACATCCAGCCCGCCGTGGAACAGGCACGGCGCTGGGAGGCGATGAGGTGTCTCGCCGAACACCTCACGCTCCGTCTCGAGGTAGTAGCCGCGCACGCGGGTGTAGGAACAGGCCGCGGGCCGTATCCGATCTGGTGCCCGCCGGAGGGGGCGGCGCCGGCACGTTGCGGCGCGTGCATCGCCCATCGCCTAGACCAGGCGGCGCGTTACGCGGCGGCCATTGGCGTGCCGCGGTTCGCTACGAGCCTGGCCGTGAGCCCATATCAACCGCACGAGGTGATCCGCGAGCAGGGCGACGTCGCCGCCGCCCGATGGGGGGTCGAGTTCCTGTACGTGGATCAGCGGCCGCTCTACCGTCAGTCACAAGTGTATGCGCGCGAGCTGGACCTGTACCGCCAGCAGTACTGCGGCTGTGTGCCGAGTAAGTGGGAGGCCTGGCACCAGCGCCAAAACCGTCGCCGGCGGCCGGTCCCGTGAGGCTCGAAGAACTGGATTACACGCTACCGCCTGAGGCGATCGCGCAGGTGCCCGCGGAGCCTCGCGACGCGGCGCGTCTGCTGGTGGTTCACCGGCAGCCGGCGGCCGAGCGGCAACGCTACCGCGACGCGCGGTTCGCCGATCTCTGGCGGTTGCTGCGCGCGGGCGATGTTCTGGTGCGCAACAACACGCGCGTGATCCCTGCGAGGACCTGGTTCAGACGGCCGACCGGCGGCCGTCTGGAAGTGCTCTTCCTCCACCTTCATGGGAGTCCCGCTGAGGGGGCGGAGTGCTGGGAAGTTCTGGTGCGCGGACGGCCGCGCGTGGGCGAGATGCTCTCGCCGGACGCGTCCGTCTCCGGCTGGACCTTACGCGTGCTCCACGGGTATGGCGACGGTCGGTGGGTGGTGGAGAGCCAAGGTCCGTCGCCGGTGCTCTCACTGCTGGAACGGCACGGCGTGATGCCCCTGCCGCCGTATATTCACCGGTCTCTCGAAGACCCCTCTCGCTACCAGACGACGTACGCTCGCCATGCGGGATCCGCCGCCGCTCCCACCGCGGGCCTGCACTTTACCGCCGAACTTGAAGCGGCTCTGCAGCGGCGAGGAGTCCGGATCGTCGACATCACCCTGCACGTGGGCCTGGGGACGTTCCAGCCGCTGAGTGGCCCGCTCGATGAGCAGACGAGGCTGCATGTCGAGGAGTACTGCGTCTCGCCGGCCGCCTGGCGGGCCATCAGCAGCGCCAAGTCGGCGGGGCAGAGGATCGTCGCCGTGGGTACTACCACGGTGCGCACGCTCGAACACCTGGCGCTCCACCCTCCATCGCCAGAGGTCGAGCGACCGATCTCGGGGAGTACGGAGCTCTGTATTGTGCCCGGCTTTCACTTCCGTCTCGTGGACGTGCTGATCACCAATTTCCATCTGCCGCGCACCAGCCTGCTGGCGTTGGTCATGGCGTTCTGTGGCTGTGCCGAGACAAAGGCGCTGTACTCGCAGGCCATCGAGCGCGGCTACCGCTTCTACAGCTTCGGCGACGCCATGATCGCGCTATGAGAGAGGCCGCATTCTCGTTCACGGTGACGGCGCGCGATGGGCGTGCCCGCGCCGGCGAGTTGCGTACCCCGCACGGAGTTGTAGAGACGCCGTGCTTCATGCCGGTGGGTACCAAGGGGAGTGTAAAGGCGCTGGCACCAGACCGTCTGCGCGCCCTGGGCGCGCGGGTGCTGCTGGCCAACACCTACCATCTCTTCCTGCGGCCCGGAGCGCACGTCGTGGCTGCCCACGACGGGCTGCACGGGTTCATGCGTTGGGATGGACCCATCCTCACCGACTCCGGCGGCTTCCAAGTGTTTAGCCTGGCGGGCACTCGGGTGATCACTGACGCTGGAGTGGAGTTCACCTCTGTCTACGATGGCTCCCGCCACCTGTTCACGCCAGAGCGGGTCATCGCCATCCAGCAAGAGCTGGGAGCGGACATCGTGATGTGCCTGGATGAGTGCGCCCCGGGCACGGCCAATCGCGGGGAGGTGGCTCTCGCGGTGGAGCGCACCACGCGCTGGGCGAGGGCGTGCGCGCGAGCGCACACACGCGAGGACCAGCTGCTCGTCGGCATCGTGCAGGGTGGGATATATCCGGATCTCCGTCGCCGGTCGGCTGAGGAGCTGCTCGCCATCGGGTTCCCGGCGTACGCTATCGGTGGCCTTTCAGTGGGCGAGCGCGGGGAAGATACATTGGCGGTGGTCGACCAGCTCGACGAGCTGCTTCCGGCAGACAAACTCCGCTACTTCATGGGGATCGGCGACCCTCACGGTATCGTCGAGGTGATCGCTCGGGGCGTGGACGTGTTCGACTGCGTCCTGCCGACGCGGATGGCGCGCACCGGCACGGCGCTGCTGGCCGGCGGCGGCCGCCTCAATCTGCGCAATGCGCGCTTCGCCGAAGATCTGCGGCCCATCGACGAGTGTTGCGACTGTCCTTGCTGCGCGGGCGGGTTCACACGCTCGTATCTGCGCCATCTGATCACGCAGAAGGAGATCTTGGCGGCCGAACTTCTCAGCGAACACAATGTACGGACTCTGGTAAGATTATGCGCCAACGCGCGGGCGGCCATCCGTGCTGGGCGGTTTGTTGAGGTTACCGCTGGTGTTACCGACGGTCGGCGGCGGGCCGACGACCGACTCGAAGGGGAGGATCGCGAGAGTGGGCAATAGCAGTTGCGTATCGATCGTCGGAGCGGGTAGCAGCAGCTACCTGGTGATCATCGTCTATGTTCTGTTGTTCGCGGGCATCTTCTACGTCCTGGCCGTGCGTCCGCAGCGCCGTCAACGCGCTCAGCATGCCGAGATGATGGCGGCGATGAAGAAGGGCGACGAGGTCGTAACGGTGGGCGGCCTTTATGGCACAGTGCGTCGCATCGGCTCCGACTGGGTGGAACTTCAGATCGCGCCGCGTACCAAGGTCCGTTTCGTGAAGCGCGCCATCTCCTCCATCGTCTCGGTGGCTGAGGACGAAGAGGACGAGTACGTGGAAGAAGAGGAAGAGTACGAGGAGTACGAGGAGACGGAGGAGGCCGCCGATCTCGAGGCGGCCGATGAGGAAGAGTACGCGGACCAGTCCGAAGAGGAATACGCGGCGGAAGACGAGTACGCCGAGGAAGATGAGTCCGTCGAGGAGGAGGCCTCGGACGAGGCCGCCGAAGAGCCCGACGAACAGGGGAAGCCCACGGCATAGGCCCGAGGTACAGATCGCTTGTGCGCGGCCCGGCGCGCCAGTACGCGGCGCCGGGCCGCGCGCTATGCAGGGAAACGACCCTCGCGGCCGAACAGAAAGTCGATATGGGACGCAGTCATCAGGAACGACCGTCGGCGCGCGTGATCGCCTTCGCGAACCAAAAGGGGGGAGTGGCGAAAACCACGTCGACCCTCAATTTAGGTGCGGCGCTCGCCGAGCACGATCTGCGCGTGCTTGCCGTAGACATGGATCCCCAGGCGAATTTGACCATGTGCCAGGGAGTGGATCCGGAGGTCTTGGAACGGGACATGTACGATGTCCTGGTGCACGAGGCGCCGATCAACGAGGTCATCTGCGTCGGCGAGATTCACGTGGCCGCCTCCTCGATCAATCTGGCCGGCGCCGAGCTGGCGCTGTCGGCGATGATCGGTCGCGAGCGCGCGCTGGCGCGCGCGCTGCAGCCGGTGCTGGGCGAGTACGATTTCATCCTCATCGATACGCCGCCGTCGCTCGGACTGTTGACCATCAACGCGCTCACGGCGGCCCACGGTGTGATCGTCCCCGTCCAGTGCGAGTACCTCTCCCTCCGAGGGCTCGCGCAGCTAGACCGTACACTGCAGATGATCCGTGAGAACCTCAACCCCGAGGTGCACATCCGTGGCATCTTGCCGACGCTCTTCGATTCCCGTACCGTTCACGGTCACGAGGCTATTGAAGTTCTCAAGGAGAACTTCGGGTCTTTGGTGTTCGACACGGTGGTGCGGAAAACCATCAAGTTTGCCGAGGCGCCGGTTAAGGGGTGTTCAGTGCTACAGTATGATCCCCGTGGTCCCGGTGCACAGGCCTACCGGGCGCTGGCCCTCGAGGTGCTCAATGGCAGATCGCGCGAGCATGCGGGACAGTCTTAGCGAGCTCTTTCGTCGCACTGGCGGCGAAGATGAGCCACGGGTTCCGGCGCAGCAGCCGTCGTACGTGCCCAATCCGGGAGAAACAGAGCCCGTCGGCCGGGCGTATGTGACGACCATCAAGGTGGTCGGCATCGGCGGCGCCGGCACCAACGCCGTCAACAGGATGGTGGATTCGGGCATTCGCGGCGTGGAGTTCATCGCGGTGAACACGGATGTCCAAGCACTCGATGTGTGCGATGCGGACGTTAAGATCCACATCGGCCAGGAGCTCACGCACGGATTGGGCGGTGGCGCGGATCCCGAGGTGGGTAGGCGTGCCACGGAGGACTCGCGCGACGAGCTCAAACAGGCACTGCGCGGCGCCGACCTGGTATTTGTCACTGCTGGGGAGGGGGGTGGCACCGGTACCGGAGGAGCGCCGGTGGTCGCGACGGTGGCGCGCGAAGTAGGAGCCCTCACCGTGGGCATCGTGACGCTGCCGTTCACGTTCGAGGGGCATACCCGCAGCGAGCAGGCGCGCGAGGGTGTCGCCCGCCTGCGCCAGGCGGCAGACACGGTCATCGCCATACCGAACGACCGTCTCTTGCGCGCCGTTGAGCGTACTACCACCGTCGTCGATGCCTTCGGCTACGCCGACGATATCCTGCGTCAAGGCGTGCAGGGCATCACCGACCTCATCACCATCCCCGGCCTCATTAACCTCGACTTCGCCGATGTGCGGACGATCGTGAAAGACGCGGGCACGGCCATCATGGGTATCGGTTTGGCGACTGGCGACAACCGCGCGCAAGAGGCGGCGCGGCAGGCGATCACGTCTCCGCTGCTCGAGGCCACCATCGAGGGTGCTCGTGGCATCCTCCTCAACATCACCGGCGGCAACGACCTGTCGCTGTTTGAAGTCAACGAGGCCGCCCGCACTATCTCCGAGGCGGCCGACGAAGACGCGAATATTATCTTCGGAGCGGTTGTGGACGAACGCTGCACGGGCAGCATGTCGGTGACCGTGATCGCGACAGGCTTCGCCGCCGCCGACGATAGCGGAGCGGCGGGCAGTGGCGCGGAGCAGCCGACACCCACGTCCCCCTCCAGCACGGGGGCTGGCGCGAAGCCCGTGATTGGCTCGCCGCCGGCGACGGGCGAGCGCGATCTCGAGATACCGCCGTTCATACGGCAAAGCGACGAGGATCAGCGCCCCCGGTGACCGTCCCGGTCTCACGGCCGGAAGAGCTGCTCGTCGACCTCGACGTATTCCACGGGCCGTTCGATCTCCTCATTACGCTAGTCCTGCGTGAGGAGATCGACTTGTGGGAGGTGAGCGTCTCCCGCATCGTGGCCGACTACCTCGTGCGGTTGGCCGACAGTCCGGAGTTCGACTTGGAGGCCACCTCCCAGTTCGTTGTGCTCGTAGCAGCGCTGCTGGAGATGAAGTCGCGACTACTCCTGCAGCTCGATGCCGGCACGGAAGAGGAAGATCTAACGCCGGAGGCGGCTGGCGAGGAACTGCTCGTCTCCCTCGTGCGCTACCAGCAGTTCCGCGCCGCCGCGGCGGCGTTGGCGGAGCGCTGGGCCGTCCACGCCGGACGCATCTACCGTCAGGCGCCGCTGCCGGAGCGCTTTCGGCGCCTCGAAGCATCCGACGCTCGTCTCCCCGCCACAGCGCTGGCCGCTGCTCTCGAGCCGCTCCTGCGCGAGCCTGTGCTGCCGGACTCCACCCACATCACCGCGGTGGCCGTCTCCCTGGTGGCCGAGCTGCGGCGGCTGCGGGAGCTCCTCGATCGCGACGGTTCATTCACCTTCCTCGCCGTCGCTCCGCGGGGGCGCATCGAGAGGGCGATCACGTTCTTCGCCCTGCTCGAGCTGCACAACCGCGGCGAGGCTCACCTGCACCAACCACGGCCGTTCGCGGACATCACTGTGCGCTGCCGGCCCGTCCCTGTCGCTGCCGCGGGGTGACCACGCTGGGCGGCTGGGGTAGCATGTGGCCCCAGTCATGAACCAGCCAGCCCCCATCTCCGCCCTCGCGCGCCGCATCGAAGCGATCCTGTTCATCGCCGCGCGGCCGGTTGCCGCGGAAGAGCTGGCGATCGCCTGCGGAACGGCGGCGGAAGATGTCGCCGAGGCTCTCGCCGAGCTGGCTCGTGACTACGCATCGGGCAGTCACGGTGTCGAGCTCTGCGAAGTCGCTGGCGGTGTGGCCTTCGCCGTAGCTCGCGACTGCGAGCCGGCGGCGGAGGCGTTCGCCGGAGCGCGCCGGCCCGACGATCTCTCACCGGCGCTCATCGAGACACTGAGCGTGGTGGCGTATCTGCAGCCCACAACACGGGCGGAGGTCGCCCGGGTGCGCGGCGTCTCGTCGGAGTGGGCGCTCAGTTCGCTGGAGGAGCGCGGGCTGGTGGAGGAGTGTGGTCGCGGCGAGTCGCCGGGGGCGCCGATTCTCTACGGCACCACGAGCCGCTTTCTCACCCTGTTCGGGCTACGTGGTCTCGCGGACCTGCCGAGCTTGGAGAGCTTCGCACCGGGTGTCGGCGAGGTCGATGAACTGCGCGAGCGACTCCTCTCGCTCGCCGAGCGCAGGGAGCTATGAGCGCGCTCCCACTGGTGATCTATCTGGTTCGTGCCGGCGTTGGCTCGCGCCGACGCTGTGACGAGCTGGTGCGCGCCAAGTCCGTAACGGTCGACGGTGAGGTGGTTACCTTTCCTCGGCAGCCAGTGCCCGATGGTGCAGTGGTGCAGGTCGGGGGTCAGACGGCGGTGTTGCGCGAACTGCGCTACGTGCTGGTGAACAAGCCGCGCGGTGTGGCATCCACACGGAGCGATCCCCATGCGGACAAGGTGTTGGTGGACATGGTCCCCGATGGTCGGACGCTGTTTCCCGTGGGGCGGTTGGACGTAGACACCACAGGATTGATCGTCCTCACCAACGATGGCCCACTGGCGAACTACCTGATGCATCCGCGGTACGGCGTGGCGAAGACGTACACCGCGCGCGTGCGCGGGCGTGTGTCCAAGCGGGCGCTGAGCGCGTTGCGTGCGGGGGTTGTGCTAGAGGACGGGCTGGCATCCGCGGCCGAGGCGCGTCTGATCAAACAGAGCAACAAGACGGCACTCGTGGAGGTGCTTCTGCGCGAGGGGCGTAAGCGGCAGGTGCGGCGGATGTTCGAGGCCCTCGGCCTGCCGGTCGAGGAGCTTCACCGGCGCAGGTACGGTCCGCTCTCAGACAAGCGCCTGGCGGTCGGAGAGCACCGTGCGCTAACGGCCGAGGAGGTCGACGCTCTTCGGCGAGCGGGCGAAGTCGTGCAGGATGCCGTGCTGGGGGAGCCCGAGGAGCAGCCGGTACGTCTGTCCGCCGACGCGGTGGCCGAGCTGCGAGACCGCTCGCAGCAGGGCGACACCCCCGTCTGAGCCTCGCCACCGACGTGTATACTTATGCGCTCAGCTGACTCCGGGGGAGTATGAACGCCATTCCAAGACTGCGGGCCGTGCGTGGTGCCACCACGGTCGACGCCGATACGAGTGCCGAGATTCGTGGTCGTACGGGCGAGTTGCTCGCGGCCATCCTCGAGCGCAACGACCTTCGCCAGGCCGACATCGTCAGCGTGCTCTTCACCGCCACGCCAGACTTATCGGCCGATTTTCCGGCGGTGGCGGCGCGCGAGATGGGACTCTCGGCCACGCCACTGCTCTGCTGCCAGGAGATCCCCGTGCGCGACGCTATCGCTCGCTGCATCCGCGTGCTCATGCACTGCTACGTGCCCGAGGGGATGCAGGTGCGGCACGTATACCTCCGCGATGCTCGCCAGTTGCGTCTCGACTTGCCGGAGTAGGCCAATGAAGTTCAATCCCGCCCTCGAGCAGATCGTCGCCTACGAGCCTGGGGCTCCGCTCGAGCTCGTGATGCGACGCTACGGCTTATTCGAGGTGGTCAAGCTCGCCTCCAACGAGTTTCCGCTGCCGCCGTTCGACGAGGTTAAGGCGGTCATCGCGGCGTCGCTGGACGTGCTGAATCGCTACCCCGATGGCCACTGTACGGATCTGCGCGAGGCCTTGGCGGCGCACTACGGGCGGGGTCCGGAAGAGATCGTGGTGGGCAACGGATCTTGCGAGATACTCCTTCTGCTGGGCGCGGCGCTGCTGGAACCCGAGGACGAGGTGGTGTATCCCGCGCCCTCGTTCTCCCTGTATCCGACCATCTGCCGCCTGCACGGCGCGCGGGAGGTGCCGGTACCCCTGCGCGATCTGACCGTCGATCTCTCCGCCATGGCCGCGGCGATCACCCCGCGCACCAAGATCCTCATCGTGTGTAACCCCAATAACCCGACCGGGAGCTACGCGCCCGTGGCGGCGCTGGCGGAGCTGCTGGACCAAGTGCCGGAAGACGTACTGGTGGTGTTCGATGAGGCGTACAACGAGTTCGTGACGCGTGAGGACTGGCAGGCGAGCGTCGCGCTGCAGCGCGAGCGGCCAAACGTGCTCATTCTGCGGACGTTCTCCAAGATCTACGGCCTGTGCGGCCTCAGGGTCGGTTACGGGCTGGCGCCGAGCATACTGAAGACCGCCATAGACAAAGTGCGCCAGCCCTTCAATGTGAACCGATTGGCGCAAGTCGCCGCCGTGGAGGCACTGAAACACCAGGACCAGGTGCTCGCCAGGAGGGCACGGAACGCGGAGCTGCGCGACTACCTGCGGCGCAGCCTGGCTGCTCTGGACCGTCCCACAGTGCCCAGCGAGGCGAACTTCATCCTCGTGAGCATCGAGGGGTTACGTAGGCCACAGGAGGAAATCTGCGAGATGCTCATGGCGCTGGGCGCTATCGTCCGCGACGGGAACGCCTTGGGGTGCCCGGGATGGGCGAGGGTCAGCGTAGGAACTCGTGAGGAGATCGACTTCTTCCTCGAGCGGCTGGCATCGTTGAAACCGGATGCGGCGTGCTGTGGAAGGGAGGAGGGATGAGCATGATCATCGTGATGCACGAGGACGCCACCGAGGAACAGATCGCCCACGTGGTCGCTCGAATCGAGGAGGTTGGCGCTACCGCGCACATCTCACATGGCGAACGCGTAACGCTCGTGGGGGCCATCGGCGATCGGGAGGTACTCACCGGACTCCCTGTCGAGGCTTTCCCCGGAGTTGAGCGTGTGGTGGCTGTACTCAAGCCGTACAAGCTCGTGAGCCGTGAGTTCCATCCGGCGGACACCATAATCGATGTGCGCGGCCGGCGCGTGGGGGGCAATCAGTTCACCCTCATCGCCGGACCTTGCTCAGTGGAGACGCCCGGGCAGATCATGCAGGCGGCCGAGGCGGCGCGCGACGCCGGCGCTTCCATGATGCGTGGCGGCGCGTTCAAGCCGCGCACCTCGCCGTACGCCTTTCAAGGGCTGGGTCGGGAGGGACTAGAGCTGCTCGCCGAAGCTCGAGAGCGTACGGGACTGCCCGTGGTGACCGAACTCATGGACCCGCGCGATCTCGAGCTGGTTCACGAGTACGCGGATGTCATCCAGATCGGGGCGCGTAACATGCAGAACTTCCAGCTCCTGGCCGAGGTGGGTAAGGCCGAGCGTCCCGTGCTCCTCAAGCGCGGTGCCGCGGCGACCATCGAGGAGCTGCTCATGGCGGCGGAGTACGTGGTCAAAGAGGGAAATCGGGAAGTGATCCTCTGCGAGCGCGGCATCCGTACGTTCGAGACAGCGACGCGGAACACGCTCGACATTAGCGCGGTACCGGTTATCAAGTTGGCGAGCCATCTGCCGGTGGTGGTGGATCCCAGCCATTCCGCGGGCCGGCTCGATCTGGTCTTGCCGCTGTCGCTGGCGGCCGTTGTGTGCGGCGCCGACGGCATCATTGTCGAGACGCACCCGAGTCCCGAGACAGCGCTCTGCGACGGCCCCCAGTCGGTGCCCACCCGCGCTTTTGGGGAGTACGCCGCGCACGTACGCGAGCTCGTCGAGTTCGTAGGCAAGAGTATCTCCTGAGGGGTGTGGCACGTGGCTCACGCGCCGTCGTCCCCCCTGACCGTGGCCATTTTGGGCGTCGGCCTCATGGGTGGTTCTCTCGGCATGGCGGCGCAGGCGTCCGCCGGCGTACGGCGCGTCCTGGGGTACAGTCGCAATCCCCAGACGTTGCAGCTGGCCTTGCGGAAGGGCGCCATCACCGAGGCGTGCGGCTCGCTGGCGGCCGCGTGCGAGCCGGCCGACCTCGTCTTTGTGGCCACCCCGGTGCGGGTTATCGCCGACCATGTGAAACAGGCGTTGGCGGCCACCAGGTCGGACGCGGTGGTCAGCGACGTAGGTTCCACCAAAGGCGGGCTGATGGCCGCCCTCAGTCGAGAACAGCAGCGACGGTTCGTAGGGGGGCATCCTCTGTGCGGAGCCGAGACGGCGGGCGTGGCGCACGCGACGGCATCGCTGTACCGTGGAGCAACCTATTTCCTGACTCCCGGTGCGCACGTCGATCCGGACGCGGTCGAGCTCCTCTACGGGTTCGTCCGCGACATCGGTGCGCGCCCCTTTGCCGTGGATCCTCTGGAACACGATCGCCTGATGGCGCTGGTGAGCCATCTCCCGCACGTGGTGGCCAACGCGCTCATGTCGCAGGCGGGCGAGCACGCAGGGGCGCGCGACGCTCTGCTGAGTGCGGGCCCGAGCTTTCGGGATATGACGCGGGTGGCGGGAGCCAACGCCCGCGTTTGGACAGACATCTTCACCGAGAATCGCGAGGCGCTCCTCGCGGTGCTGCGCGAGTTCCGCGCTCGACTGGAGGAGATCACGGCGGCGCTCGAAGCGGGCGACGAACCGCGGCTCACGGCCAGCATCCGTCACGCCGCGCAGCAGCGCGAGCGCATGCTGGTCGAGCGCAGTCTCGCGCCCGCGGACCTGCATCGTCTGGTGGTGCGCATCGCGGATCGCCCCGGCGTGCTGCGCGAGATCATGGTGGCTCTGGGCGACGCCGCCATCAACATCGAGGACCTTTCGCTGCACCACGAGAGCGTGGAGTTGGGCGGCACGCTCACCGTGTACGTGCTGGGCGCCGATGTGTGCGAACGGGCGCAGGCGGTGCTCGCTGAATTGGGCTATGAGGCCGTCTCCGGGGTCGCCGGAGAGAGTCCGTGAGCGGAGCGCGCCGGTTTTGCCCCTCCGGGCCGCTGCGCGGCCGCGTTCGTGTGCCCTCGGACAAGTCGATCATGCAGCGGGCGCTGGTAATCGGTGCTCTCTGCGACGGACCGGTGGAGATCGTCACGCCGGTATGGGCCGGCGATCCCTTGACCACTGCTGGTATGATCGCCGATCTCGGCGTGCGCGTCGACGGCCTGAATGTGGGCACCGGGCCGGCCGTGATCCACGGTGTGGGGCTGCGTGGCCTGCGAGCGCCCGACAGGTCGCTCAACGCCGGCAATTCGGGCACGGGGATGCGCTTGCTGGCGGGCGTGCTGGCCGGTCAGCACGGCCGCTTCGTGCTCGACGGCGACCAGTCGCTGCGCCGGCGACCCATGGGGCGTGTGGTGGAGCCCCTGCGGGCCATGGGTGTGCGCATCGCGGCGCGCGAGGGCCAGTTCGCGCCGCTCACCATCACCGGGGGCTCAGTAACGCCCATCTCGTACCGACCGCCGGTGGCGAGCGCACAGGTGAAGTCCTGCGTGCTGCTGGCGGGTCTGTACTGCGACGGCGAGACCACCGTCGCCGAGCCGCTGCCAACGCGCGATCACACGGAGCGCATGCTGGCCGCCGCCGGCGTTCCGGTACGATGCCGCGACGCGACCGTGTCGCTCACGGGGGTGCCGGCGCTGCATCTCGACCGGGTGGCGGTACCCGGAGATCCGTCGTCGGCAGCCTTCCTGGCAGCCGCGGCCCTGGTGGTAGAGGGATCGGAGATCGAGATCGCGGATGTGGGGCTCAATCCCACGAGATTAGGGCTGTTCGAGGTCATTCGCCGTATGGGTGGTCGTGTCTCCTGGGAGGCTACCTCCTCGGTCGGTGGCGAGCCGCGCGGCGTGCTGTGCGCGGCCTTCTCGCGGCTCGGCGCAGTCTGCGTCACGGCCCAGGAGACGGCGGCCATGATCGACGAAGTCACGTTGCTGGGCCTGCTGGCGAGCTTCGCCGAGGGGGACACGGTGATCCACGGCGTGCGCGACTTGCGCGCCAAAGAGAGCGATCGGTTGGCCGCCATCGTGCGCATCCTTACCGCCCTCGGAGGGCACGCCGAGGCCGACGAGGACACGCTGTGGGTCCAGGGTCGGCGGCTGCGGGGCGGACGTATCGAGAGCCACGGCGATCATCGGCTGGCTCTTCTGGGAGCCGTGGCCGGCTTGGCCGCGCCCGATGGCGTCACGGTCGACGGGTTCGCCGCCGCGGGTATCTCGTTCCCCAACTTCGAACAGACCGTGGGGAGCGTGCTCTCCTCATGACCGTGGTCGCCATCGACGGACCCGCGGGCGCGGGCAAGAGTACGGTGGCCAGGCTTCTGGCCGATCGTTTGGGGTATCTCTACCTCGACACGGGAGCTATGTATCGCGCGCTGGCGTTTCTGGCGCTGCGTGAGGGGGTGGCCCTCGACGATGGTCCGTCGCTCGCGGCCCTGGCGCGCACGGCCCGTATCGGATTCACGGCCGACGGGCGGGTGCTGGCGCGCGACGGGGATGTGAGCGAGGAGATTAGACATCCGTCGGTGTCGGCCGCTGTCTCGGAGGTGTCGGCGCACGGGGAGGTGCGCGAGCTCTTAGTGGCCGAGCAGCGGCGCGTGGCCGTCGGCCGCGATGTGGTGATCGAAGGGCGAGACATCGGGACGGTCGTGTTTCCGCAAGCGGCCGTCAAGGTGTTTCTCGTGGCCTCGCCGCGGGTTCGCGCCGAACGGCGACGCACGGAACTGGCGGCCAAGGGCGAGCACAGCACGGCGGAGGAGACGCTCGCGGCTATCGAGGCGCGCGATCGCTTTGACTCCGGCCGCGCCGTATCGCCGTTACGGCAAGCCGCCGATGCGGTGGAGGTAGATACGTCGGGTATGGGGATCGAGGAAGTGGTCGCTACACTTGAGCACCTGGTCCGCGAGCGGCTGGACGGCCGCCCATGAAGCGGCGGCCCCTGCACGGCGCGCCGCTGCGCGGACGCGGCGATCCGCCGCTGTACGCGGTCTTGCGCGTGCTCTGCCGGGTGCTCATCGCGCCGCTCTACCGCTATACGGCTCGCGGTGGTCATCTGCTCCCGCGCGAGGGCGGAGTGATTCTGGCGGTCTCGCACAAGAGCTGGTGGGATCCCATCTTCGCCGCCATGCCGCTAGAGCGCCCCGTACGCCCGATGGCCAAAGTAGAGCTGTTCGAGTCCTGGCTCTCGCGCGAGGTTGTCAGCAGGTTGGGCGCGTTCCCTATCCATCGCGGAAAGGGAGACATCGAGGCGTTGCGTGTCTCCCTCAGCATCGTGGCTCGCGGCGGGGTACTGCTGATGTTCCCCGAGGGTACTCGCTTCCACGACGACGAGATCCACCCGTTCCACCCGGGGATCGCCATGCTCGCGGCGCGCAGCGGCGCGCCGGTGGTGCCGATTGCTGTGCGCGGTACGCGGCAGATGGCGCGTCACAAGCTGCCGCGCTTCCCGCGCGTTCGCGTGGCGGTGGGGGCGCCCATGGATCTGTCCAGTGTGCCCGGGCGTGGCAGCGAACGCTACGCGGCGGCGGCGGAGATGATCCGCGCACAGGTGGCGGCGCTGTATGCCGAGCTCTGAGGCAGAACGAGGCAGAGCGGAGCGCGAGCGCCGCCGCGGCGAGCGCCGTCTGCGCGCCGGCCGCCTGACGGTGATCGTGGCGCGATCGGCTGGCTATTGCTACGGCGTGGAACGCGCCTTACAGATCACAGAGAACGCGCTGCTCTCCTCACGGACCCCCATCGCCACTCTGGGCCCCATCATTCACAATCCGGCGGTGGTCAACGAGCTCGCCGCGCGTGGTGTGAGCGCCGTCGACGATCTCGATGCCATCGCCGCGGGGACGGTGGTCGTCCGCACGCATGGTGTGCCGCCGGCGGTGATCCAGGAGGCTCGCCGTCGCGGCTTGGTGGTGGTGGATGCAACCTGTCCGTTCGTAACGGTCGCGCAGCGAAAGGCGGCGGCCTTGCGCGATGCTGGCTACGTGGTGGTCGTCCTCGGTGAGCGCGACCACCCCGAGGTGGCCGGCTTGGCTGCGTGCGCCGGCCCCGCGTCGGTGGTCGTCGAGGATCCGGTACAGCTCGACCGGGCGGCGCTGCGCGGGCTGCGGATCGGCGTGGTCGTGCAGACGACGCAGTCCTACGCGAGCCTGAGCCGCCTGGCCAGCGCCCTGGCGCCGCTTGGCCGGGAGACGCTCGTATACAACACCATCTGCGAGGCTACCCAGCAGCGGCAGGAGGCGGCCTGCGAGGTCGCCGGCGAGGTTCAGCTGGTGCTGGTCGTCGGCGGTCGCAACAGCGCCAACACGCGGCGGCTGGCGGCTCTGTGCCGCGAGATTCAGCATCGCACCTACCATGTGGAGTGTGCGCAAGAGATCCAGTCCGAGTGGCTGCAGGGAGTAGACAGCGTGGGTATTACCGCTGGCGCTTCGACTCCCGATGAGGAGATCGAAGCCGTGGTCGAGGCGGTGCTGCGCCGTGCCGCGAAGGCGTAGGGTGCTTCGCGGTCTGCGGGTAGTGAGCGTTGCAGGGCCGGCCAGTGCCGCCGGGCTGTGCGCCGACGACCGGATCGTGGCGATCAACGGCCAGATACCCGAGGACGTACTGGATCTGGAGCTCGCCGCCGCCGACGGAGGTTTCGAGCTGATCGCGGAACGAGATGGCGCTCGCCGGCGCATCGTCGTGGTGCTGGGGCGCGGTGAGCCCCATGGCATCGTGTTGCGCGACGGTTTGGGGGTGCCCGTGCGGCGCTGCGTCAATGAGTGTCGCTTCTGTTTCGTCGACCAGGTACCGCCTGGGCTACGGGCCTCTCTCTCGGTGAAGGACGACGACTACCGCCTGAGCTTTCTCGCCGGAAGCTTCGTCACGCTGACGAACCTCTCGGAAGCCGATGTGGCGCGCATCGAGGCGCTACGCCTCTCGCCGCTGTACGTGTCGCTGCACGACTGGGACGACGCGCGGCGGGCGCGGCTCATGGGCGCGCCCGCGACGAGGTCTCGCGCCCGCCTGCTGCGCCTGGCGGCCGCGGGCATCCACCTGCACCTGCAGATCGTGCTGTGCCCTGGCTATAACGATGGCGTGGCACTGGCCGAGACGGTGTGGGCGCTGGCGGACGTGGAGGGCGTAGAGGACGTCGGTGTAGTGCCCGTGTCGGTGCCTCCCGGGCACCCGTTGCGCCCGGTCTGTCCACAGGACGCCGTGGCCGCGCTGGAGCTCGTCGAGACCGTCCAGCGCGCGCAACGGCGGAGCAAGGGTCACGCCTTCGTTCACGCGGCCGACGAGTTGTACCTCCTGGCCGGCAGAACGCCGCCGGCGTGCGATGCTCCCTGTCAGTATGAGAACGGGGTGGGCATCACGGCGGCGTTTCGCGCCGAGGTCGCCGAGTTGCCAAAGCGGCCACGAACCGCGCCGCCGGTGGCGCTGCTCAGCGGCGCGCTGGCCGCCGCCGAGATGGGCCGCGCGGCGGCGCGGATAGGTTCGCGGGCACGCGCCTACCCAGTGGCGAACCGGCTGTTCGGGCAGCACGTGACGGTCACCGGCTTGCTTGGCGGCCGCGAGGTTGTGGCGGCGCTGCGCGCGCGGCCGCTCGCACCGGACGAGTGGCTGTTGGCACCGTCGGTGTTCCTTCCCCCCGAGATGGACGTCACTCTGGACGACGTGGCCGAGGTCGAGATCCGCCGCGCCTGCCAGGGCAGGTTCGTGGTGGCGCCGACCTTGGCGGATGCGTTTGCTAGACTGCCCCAGTGATGCGCACACCTTTGATCGCCGTCGTTGGCTGCCCGAACGCTGGGAAGTCGACGCTCATTAACCGTCTGAGTGGTACACGTACCGCTGTGGTGCACGAGACGCCCGGGGTTACCCGCGATCGCAAGCAGGTGGTCACGGAGTGGCGCGGACGCCAGTTCGGGCTGGTCGACACCGGCGGCTTCGCCAGCGACGACGCGACGTTCGCCAACGAGATCCGGGAGCAGGTGCTGGCGGCGGTACGCGAAGCTGATCTGATCTTATTCGTGGTAGACGCGCAGGGTGGCCCGTTGGCCGGCGACTTCGAGTTGGCGGACGTGCTGCGGCGGGCTCGTCTTCCCGTGCTTGTGGTAGCCAATAAGGTCGACAATCCGCGCCGGGAGAACGAGACCGGCGATCTGTACCGGCTGGGGTTAGGCGATCCGCTGCCGGTGTCGGCACTGCACGGCACTGGGACGGGCGATCTGCTCGACCGCATCGCGGAGGTCCTCGACGAGGCGGGCTTGAGCAGCGAGGAGCAGCAGCAGCGCTCTGACACGCAGGAACCAACCGCGGTGGCCATCGTGGGTCGTCCGAACGCAGGTAAGTCGTCGCTGTTCAATGCCATCGTGGGCGAGGCACGGACGATCGTGAGCGAGATCCCCGGGACCACGCGCGACGCTATCGACGTCGCGGTCGAGAACCGCCATGGCCGCTTCCTGTTCGTAGATACAGCGGGCATGCGGAAGGCGGCTAAAGTGAGCGGGGTCGAATACTACGCGTACCTGCGCAGCCTCCAGAGCCTCGACAGAGCTCATGTAGCGATCGTCGTGGCGGACGCGACGCTCGGGCTGGGGGAGCTGGATGTGAGCATCGCCGCCGAGGCAGCCAAACGCGGCTGCGCCACGGTCCTCGCCTTGAACAAATGGGACCTCGCGCAACCGCCCCTGTCGGAGGTCGCCGGCACGGCCGCGCGCAAGCTGCGCCAGCGGCCGGCCGTGGTGCCGGTGTCGGCACTCACCGGTCGTGGTGTGGGTCAGCTCTTGGAGCGCGTCGCTGCCGTAGGTCGTGGGTACGCGTCTCGCCTTCCGACCGCGGTCCTCAACCGCGCCATGGCCGTCATCGTCGCCGAACGTGCTGGTCCCGCGCGGGCGGGGCGCCGGCTGAAGGTGTACTACGTAACGCAGTACCAGACGGCGCCCCCGCGCTTCTCCGTCGGCGTCAACGATCGCTCGCTGGTCACCCGAGACTACGGGTATTTCGTGGAGAACCGGCTGCGAACGGCGTTCGGCTTGGAGGGCGTCCCGCTGATCATCGACTTCAAGACAACGTGAGCCAATCACTGACCATCGCGGCCGTTCTGCTCGCCGTGGGGGGCTACTTGGCAGGTGCTGTCCCCTTCGGCCTGCTGGTCGGCAGGGGATTCTATGGCGTGGATGTGCGCCAGCATGGCTCCGGCAACGTAGGCACCACGAACGTGCTCCGTGTCCTCGGCAAGCGAGCGGCGCTCATCGTCCTGATCTGCGACGTGCTGAAGGGGTTCGCGCCAGCGCTAGCGGCCGGCCTGCTGTTCGATCCCTGGCTCGCGGTGGTCGTCGGTGCTATGCCAGTGCTCGGCCACATGAGATCCATCTTCCTCCGCGGCGGTGGGGGCAAGGGGGTAGCTACCGGAGCGGGGATGGTCCTCGGCTTAATGTGGCAAGTTTTCCTGGTAGTCCTGGCTGTGTGGCTGCTGGTGCTGCTGACGGTGCGTATCGTGAGTGCTGCCTCGCTGACTGCCGCGATCACCTTTCCCCTGGCCGCGTGGCTCCTGCCGTACCCGCTCGCCTACCGTGTGGCGGCTCTGGTGATTGGGCTCGCGGTGATCCTGGCGCACCACGCCAATATCCGGCGGTTGCTGCAGGGGCGCGAGCCGAGACTGGCCTGGTCGTCGAGGAAGGGTGCATCGCCGGCACCGCCTCGCTGATGCGGAAAGGAGCGGAATGGACGGTGAGGCGTTGCGGATTACCGTGATCGGCTCGGGGAGCTGGGGTACGGCGTTCGGGCGACTGCTGTGCCGTAACGGGCATCACGTCACTATCTTGACGCAGACGGCCGAGGAGGCAGCACGGCTTACCGCGCGCCGGGTGAACGAGCACTTCCTGCCCGGCGTCGCGATCCCCGAGGGCATCGGTTTCGCGGCCATCGGCGACGCGGACTTGCACGGTGTGGAGGTGGTCGTCTACGCGGTCCCCACGCAGGCTGTGCGGCAGGTGGCCGCTTGGGTGGCTCCACGGCGGCCGCGGGCGGCGCTGCAGCTCTCCCTAGCTAAGGGGCTGGAGCTGCGCACGGTGCGCCGCCCGACCGAAATTATCGCCGAGGAGACCGGTTCGGCGGCGGCCGTGCTCTCGGGGCCCAACCACGCCGAAGAGGTGGCGCGCGACATGCCGTCGGCCACGGTCGTGGCGGCCGCGGACGACCGCGTCGCGCGGGCGCTGCAGAGGGCGGTCACCAGCGACACGTTCCGCGTCTATCGCAACGCCGACGTGGCGGGTGTCGAGTTCTGTGGTGCGGCGAAGAACCCCATCGCCATCGCCGTGGGCATGTCCGACGGGCTCGGCTACGGCGATAATACCCGCGCCAGCCTGATCACGCGGAGCCTCGCCGAAGTCGCCCGGCTGGGCTCTCGCCTGGGGGCGCAGTTCGAGACGTTCGCGGGCCTCGCCGGTATCGGCGACATGATCGCTACTTGCACCTCGCAGCACAGCCGTAACCGCAGGGCGGGCGAGCTGCTGGCGCGCGGGCACGCACCGGCGGAGCTGCAGGGGATCATCGAGCAGGTCGTGGAGGGCATCCCAACTACCTATGCGCTCCACGACCTGGCTGGTAACCTCGGCGTGCAGATGCCCGTGACCGAGAACGTCTATCAGGCGCTCGAGCACGGGCGCAGCGCGCCGGACTGCGTGCGCGCGCTTATGACGCGCGAGCCGACGGCGGAGGATCGCATTCAGCGTCACTAGCCCGGCAGACGATCCCGCGTCCGTTTTGGAGCCGTGGGAGGCCGTCTGGTAGACTCCCCGCTTGTGCCCCCCGTCGCTCGTACTCCCGGCGCTGCCGGGTGCTCTCTCAGGAGGTAGTGTGGACGCCAAAAGCTTCCTCTTCAGCTCGGAGTCGGTAACCGAAGGTCACCCGGACAAGCTCGCCGACCAAATATCGGATGCCATCCTGGACGCGATCTTCCGGGACGATCCGTACGGGCGTGTGGCCTGCGAGACCCTGGTGACCACAGGCACGGTCATGGTGGCGGGGGAGATCACCACGGAGACCTACGTCGACATCCCCACCATCGTGCGCGAAACAGTACGCGATGTGGGCTATGTACGCGCCAAGTACGGCTTCGACTACGAGACCTGCGGCGTCCTGGTCGCCGTGCACGAGCAGTCGCCCGACATCTCGCAAGGAGTCAATCACTCCCTCGAGACGCGCACCGACGTGAACGATGAAGACGTGCTCGACCTGCAGGGGGCGGGCGATCAGGGGATGATGTTCGGCTTCGCTTGTACGGAAACGCCGGAGCTCATGCCGCTGCCTATCGCGCTCGCGCACAAGCTCGCGCGGCGCCTCAGCGAAGTGCGTAAGGCGCTCGTACTGCCCTACCTGCGACCCGATGGCAAGTCCCAGGTCACGGTACGGTACGAAGGCGGCAAGCCGGTCGAGATCACGAACATCGTGCTCGCCGCGCAGCATGCCAACGGCATCGATGTGGAGACGCTCATCAAGCCCGACCTCCTCGAGCATGTGGTAGAGCCCATCCTGCCGAAAGAGCTCTACGATTCGTCCAAGCTCGAGGAGATCACGTTCGTCAATGCCACCGGCAAGTTCGTGATCGGGGGCCCCATGGGCGATGCCGGCCTCACGGGGCGCAAGATCGTGGTCGATACCTATGGCGGCGCGGCTCCTCACGGCGGCGGCGCATTCTCGGGTAAGGATCCCAGTAAGGTGGACCGTTCCGGTGCGTACGCCGCCCGCTACGTGGCCAAGAACATCGTGGCCGCTGGCATCGCCGAGCGCTGCCTCCTCCAGGTGGCCTACGCGATCGGTGTAGCCCACCCGACGTCTATCATGGTCGATTGCCAGGGCACGGAGAAGATCCCGCTGGGGGCCATCGAAGAGCTTGTGCGGGCTCACTTCGACCTGCGGCCGGCGGCCATTATTCGCGATCTGGATCTGCGTCGCCCGATCTACCGCAAGACGGCCGCGTACGGCCACTTTGGCCGTCACGACCGCGATTTCACCTGGGAGCGCACGGACAAGGCGGAGCTCCTGCGCCGGGAGGCTGGGCTCGACTGAGTCCCTGCGCCAGCGCGCGCTGAGAGCTAGGGCGCGGAAAAAGAAGGCAGGACGTGTACGCGGCCGTCGTACCACTCATCCGCACACGTGCCTTTGCGGAGCCGTTTGACTACCTGATTCCACCGCGCCTCGCCGAGCGCGTGGTGGTTGGTAGTCTGGTGGCGGCGCCGCTGGGATCCCAGGTTGTTCTGGGCGTTGTGGTGGGCACGGCACTCACCAGTCCGCATGCCGACCGTGCCCTGGAACTTCGCGATCTGATCGACCTTCCGCCCGTGCCCGGCGAGCTCGTGGAGGTGGCCGGGCGGCTCGCCCGGCACTACATCACGTCACTGGGCGGCGCGCTCACGCTGATCGCGCCGCCGGCCGCCGCCCTGCGGCTGGAACGGACCGCCGTGCTCACGGCGGCCGGGCACGCGGCGTGGCAGGCTGGCCGCGCCGACCTCGCCATCTACGCGGATGACGTGCCGGTGCGCGGTGCGCTGCGCGCCGATCGCGATCTGGCGGCAGGGCGCCGCGAGGGTTGGATCGAAGTGGTCTATCGACTGCGGCTCACCGAGCCAGAGCGCGAGCCGCGCTGCTTCGTCGTCGGCCCCGGACGGCCCACCAGAATGGGCGCCCGCCAGAAGGCCGCGTTGGAGCTCACCGCCACGCTGGGGAGCTGCGATGAACGGACGCTGGCCAAGGAGGCTGGAGTGGCGCGCACAGCGCTAACCAGCCTCCTCGCGGCCGGCGCCCTCATTGAGGCGCCGCCTGGCACTTGTGCGCTCGCGCCCCAGCCGGCCAGCCCCGCTCCGCCCCTGCGGGACGAGCAGCGCACGGCGCTCGAGGCAGTGTCCCGCGCGCTGCGGGACGGGGGCGAGGTCTTGCTCCACGGGGTGACCGGCAGCGGTAAGACCGAGGTCTACCTGCGCGCGGCCGCGGCCGCGCTTAGCCGCGGCCGGTCGGTGCTCTTCCTGGTGCCCGAGATTGGCCTCACCGGCCAGACCCTCGCCCGGGTACGGGCGCGATTCCCCGCCGAGCGGGTGGCAGTGGTGCACTCGGGTCTTTCGGCGGGGGAGCGTCTAGCTGCCTACCGGGCGGCGGCCTCTGGTGAGGCACGCATCGTGGTCGGAGTGCGCTCGGCGGTGTTCGCTCCGCTGCGCGACCTGGGGTTGATCGTCGTCGACGAGGAACACGACGCGTCGTATAAGCAGGAGAGCGAGCCTCGGTACGACGCGCGCACCGTGGCTCGCTGGCGCGCGCTCGCCTGCCGGGCGGCGGTCGTGTTCGGGTCGGCCACCCCGAGTGTGGAGACGTGGGCGCTCGCGCCCGTGCACGTCGACCTCACGCGGCGCGTCGATGGCACGTTGCCGCCGCGCCTGGAGGTGGTGGATCTGCGCGACGTGCACACGGCCCTCTCCGACCCCTTGCGCACAGCCCTCATCCGCACTGTCGAGGCGGGAGAAAAGGCCATCCTGTTCCTGAACCGCCGTGGGCTGGCCACGTCGGTCTCCTGCGCTCACTGCGGACACACCTGGACGTGCGACCGCTGCGATGTGGCTCTGAGCCTGGTACGCGCGGGCCGCGAACTACGGTGCCGCACGTGTGGACGGCGTGAGCTGGCGCCTCACACCTGTCCGGCCTGTGGCAGCGTCGACGTCGGCCGGCACGGTGTGGGTACGGAACGTCTGGAGGCGGAGATCGCCGGGCTGCTGCCGGGGGTCGACTTGCTGCGCTTGGACAGCGATGTGGCCGCGTCCTACCACCGGTTGCGCGCGGTGCTGGAACGCTTCGCGTCGCCCGGGCCGCGCGTGCTGGTGGGCACGCAGATGATCGCCAAGGGCCATCACTTTCCGGACGTCACTTTGGTTGGTGTAGTGAACGCCGACCTCTCGCTGTACTTCCCCGACTTTCGCGCCGAAGAACGCACGTTCGCCATGCTCATTCAGGTCGGCGGGCGCAGCGGACGGGGGGAACAGCCCGGCCGGGTGATCGTGCAGACGCTGAATCCCGAGGCGCGTCCGATCGTGCTGGCCGCCGCTGGGGAAGACGAGGCATTCTACGCCAGCGAGCTAGAGCGCCGCGGAGCACTCGGGTATCCGCCGGCCACTACGCTCGTGGTCCTGGAAGCCTCTTCGCCGAGCGCCGAGAAGGCCGGCAGAGCCGCCGCGTACGTCGCACAGGCCGTTCGCCGGTCACTCACGGATGGGGAAGAGGTGGTAGGACCGGGTCCACTCTGGCGCGAGCGCGGCCGGTACGCCAGCCGGCTGCTGATTAAGAGTACGCAAATAGGGAAAACCGTAGGTACTCTGACGAGCATGACCGGGCGGGTGCAGCCGCACTTGCAGGCCAAGGACGTGCGCCTCGTGGTCGACGTGGAGCCCGCCTGGTTCTAACATGAGCGGTGCTATGGCGAACACAGACACAAAGATACGGAGCAAACGGCAGCGGGCGGCCGAGGCGCAAGAGCGGCGCCAGCAGGCCGCACGACGCGAAATCCGCACGGTTGGCGATCCTGTGCTGCGCGAACAGGCGGGCACGGTCACCGTATTCGACGACCGGCTGGCGGCGCTCGCGCGACGCATGATCCGCGTCATGCAAGCTGCGCCCGGCGTCGGGCTGGCCGCGCCACAAGTGGGTGTGGTGCGGCGACTCATCGTGTACGAGGCGGGCGAAGACGGGCCACGAACGCTCGTAAACCCGGTGATTACCTGGCGGTCGGAGGAGACGGAAACCTGCGACGAGGGCTGTCTCAGCGTGCCGGACGTTACCGTGCCGGTAGAGCGCGCGCTGACGGTGCGCGTCGAGGCCAACGACCTCACCGGCTCTCGCCTCACGTTCGCGGCGGAGGGCATGGAGGCACGGGTGATCCAGCACGAAGTAGATCACCTCGACGGCATTCTCATTCTGCAGCGCACCAGCCGTGGCGAGCGCGCTCGGGCACTGCGCGAGCTGCGGGAGAGCGCGCTACGGTAGCGAGTCGCGCGTGCATCTCTCGCTAACGAGCACCACCATCGAGGACCGAGCGGGGGGGAGGGCCCGCGGCTGATGCGCTTCGCCTACGCCGGTACTCATTGTTTCGGGGCGCTCGTGCTCGTGGAGCTGCTGCGGCGCGAAGCGCGCCCGGAGGTCGTCATCACCCGCCCCGACAAGCCGCGTGGCCGGCACGGCCATCCGCAACCCACGGCGGTCAAGGAAGTGGCTCAGCGTCACGGCTTAGAGGTGCTCCAGCCGGGGCGCATGGGGTGCGGTCTCGTGGCTGAGGTGCACGCGCGCGGCGCGGAGGCGCTCGTGGTCTGCGCGCACGGAGAGATCGTGCGTGAGCCGGTGCTCGAGGCGTTACTCACGGTCGTCGTACACCCTTCGCCGGTGCCGCGTTGGCGCGGCGCGGCGCCGGTGGAACGCGCTCTCATGGCTGGCGAGACACGTCTAGGGGTGACCACGCTGCGCATGACGGCGGGCGTGGATGAAGGGCCCGTCGGCGATCTGCGCTGGGTGGATGTGCCCCGTGAGGCCGATGCGGGGTGCGCCTACGAGCTGCTGGCGGGTCCGGCGTGCGATAGCCTGCTCGCCACCTTGGCCGCGGTAGAGGATGGCAGCATTCGCTGGCGCGAGCAGCAGGGCCAGCCGAGCTACGCGGCCAAGATAAGCAAGGAAGACCGTGTCCTAGATCTGGAGCAGCCGGCGCAAACCGTGGTCGACACCGTTCGCGCTCTCGCACCGTGGGTGGGTGCACGCCTCACCATCGCCGGCCGCGAGCTCACCGTGTGGCGAGCGCGAGCATGTGCTGAGCCGTCCGAAGAGGGACCTGGCGAGCGTCTGCTGCTTCCCGCCGCCGACGGGTGGGTGGAGGTGCTGGAGTTGCAGGCGCCTGGCGGCCGGCGCATGACCACGGCCGAGTACCTGCGCGGCGCCGGACGATGGCTCACCAGCAGGTGAGCCCGGCGCGCGGCGCCGCCTACGTTGTCCTGCTCCGTGCCGCCTCCTCCAAAACGCACACCGATCTCTCGCTCGCGGCGGCACCCGAGCTGAGCGCGCTCGAGGAGCGTGATGGTGCTCTCGCCCTGGAGCTGGTCAGCGGCACGCTGCGACGGCGTAACAGCATCGATGCCGTGCTGCGGAGTTGCTCAAAGCCGGCGCTGCGCTCCGTCGCGCCGGCCGTACTAACCGCGCTGCGGCTCGGAGCCTACCAACTTCTGTACCTGGACCGCGTGCCCGCCCACGCCGCCGTGGATCAGAGCGTGACTCTGGTGGCGCGGCGGGGAAGAGGCACGCGGGGCTACGTCAACGCGGTACTGCGCACGGTGGCTGCCACTGGTCGGACGCTGCTAGAGGCGGCGGGGGCAGGCGAGGATCCGGCTTCGCTGGCCGTACGGTGGTCGCATCCCGAGTGGCTCGTGCGGCTGTGGATCGACGAGCTCGGGCACGAGGCGGCAAGCGCCTTGCTGCGGGCCAACAACACGCCGCCCGAGCGCTGCCTGCGGGTGAATACGCTGGTCGGTCAGGCTGAGGCGGCGGTAGCGCGGCTGGCTCTCGAGGGTGTGCATACCACCGCGGCGGAGGACTTCTCCCTCGCCCTGGCGGTACAGAGCGGGCCATCCGTAGAGCGCACCGCCGCCTTTCGCGAGGGTCTGGTGACACCGCAGTCACGGGGCTCGCAGCTCGCGGGTATGGTCGCCGCTGGGGCGGTTCGCTCGGGCGACGCGGTCGCCGACCTCTGCGCCGCTCCAGGGATCAAAGCCACGCAGCTCGCCGCCGCCGTGCCTGGGGCGCGCGTGCTGGCCGTAGACGAGGACGCGCGCCGCGTCGAGGAACTGCGGGCCACGGCACGGCGCTTGCGAGCGCCGCAGGTGGAGGCGCTGCTCGCCGATGTGCTCGAACTGCCGGCGAGCCTCAATGAGGCGTTCGCCGCCGTGCTGCTCGACGCACCGTGCAGCGGCCTGGGCACGCTAGCCTCGCGTCCCGATCTGCGCTGGCGGCGTTCCCCGAACGATGTGGAGCGGCTCGCCGGCCTGCAGCGGCGGCTGCTGCGTCGCGCCGCCGCCTTGGTACGACCCGGCGGCGTGCTCACCTACTCCGTGTGCACCATCACCAGGGCCGAGACAATCGCCGTACTCGACGACTTGCTCCGCGGCGGGGGTTGGCGGCTCGACGATCTGGGTGCGGAGCACCCGCGCTTCGTACATCCCGAGCGCGGCGGCGCTCTGCTGACGCTCCCGTCGTCGCATGGGACGAGCGGTTTCTTCGTGGCGCGTGTGCGCCGCGAGACACAGCGGCCACGGGGAGGCTCGTGAAGTGCCAGCCTTGTGGAGCTCCAGTAGACTACGCGGTGGAAGTGAGTTCCTTGTGAACACAGAGCGGAGTGGAAGGAGAGAGGGCACGTGGGCGCGATGAGAGACCTGCTGCAGAGCGTACGGGTCACACCGTCGATCCTGTCGGCCGACTTCGCGCGGTTGGGCCAGCAGGTCGCCGAGGTCATGGACGCCGGCGCACGAGTCATCCATGTGGATGTCATGGACGGCCATTTCGTGCCCAACCTCACCATCGGGCCGCTCGTCGTCGAAGCTCTGGCTCCACAGGTGCGCGGGCACGGGGGCGCGCTCGACGTCCATCTGATGATCGAGGCGCCGGAGCGCTACGTGGAACGGTTCGTCGCGGCTGGCGCCGACTGCGTCACCGTGCATCAGGAGGCATGTGTCCACCTGCACCGAGTGCTCGCGCAGATTCGCGAGGCCGGAGCCCTCGCCGGCGTGTCGCTAAACCCGGCGACTCCCCTTGAGACGCTGCGCGAAGCACGCCACTTCTGCGATCTCCTGCTGATCATGTCGGTGAACCCCGGCTTCGGCGGCCAGCAGTTCATCCCGACCTCGCTAGACAAGGTGAGGGCGGCGCGGGAGTTGCTGCCCGCGCACGTGGTGGTGGAGGTCGATGGAGGCGTAGATCAGGGAAATGTTCGCGAGCTGGTGGACGCTGGCGCCACGCTCCTCGTGGCCGGTTCTAGCGTATTCGCCGACGCCGACCCGGCCGTCGCCTTCCGACGGCTCGAGGACATCGCCGCCGGACGCTAACGGGCGGCGGCGATCGGCGGTGCGGTGCAGTTGCCGCCTCAGGGAAGTCGATCTGTGCGGTCGCTCCACGACCGCGTGTCTTCAGCGAAAGCGTGGTCGGCAGAGGATGCCCGCCTCCGTGGGTCCCGGCCGGATCTCGCCTCCGCGATCAAGCTCACCGCATTGCCTCAAGAAACCGCTCACCATCGCCACGATGCGATAGCGATCGAACAGCACCACGATGAGGGTTGCCAAGTAGACGAAGAACAGGGTGGCTACGAAGGGGACACTGTAATCGCGCGGGCCGAAGGAGCGCCCCACGAGCTCCAAGGCGCTGACGAGTCCAAGGTTCACGAACCCCATGGCACACAGTTCGAGCGCCGCACTCCTCCAGCTGCGGCCACGGCGCGCGAGCCACTGGCTGACGAACGCATTAAGGATCACGAAGACGGCGACGGCGAACGCGATCTGTAACGTGCTGGCGCGGAGTTCGGCGCGGAAGAGCTGAGTGAAGATGATGGTGACCATGGCCACCAGGGCGGTCTTCTCGAGCAGCGCGACATCGAGGACGTGCGCGTGCGCTCGCAGGGCGCGATACAACTCGCCTCCTTTCAGCGGTGGCGGTAGCGGATCCGCGTGGAATCGCAGCCGGTGATCGGCAGCAGGGGCTTTGTGAACCATGATCCACCAGAGTGCTGCGAGGACTGCCGTTCCGAATACGAGGAGTACCTGCCAGTGGGCGGCGATGAATGCTGTCGTATCGATCTTGGCGATGTGAATCCAGTACTCCTGTGGCAATTTGACGAGGACCCAAAGGAGCGTTGCCGCGGCGATGGCGGCCCGGCGGTTCACCCGCATGCCGGCCCAGCGCAGGCGCACGAGTTCGCCGGCGATGAAGAAGTACTCGAAGGTGTTGGGGAATACGAGCAGCAAGACTCGCGCCTGACTGAGTTCAAAAGCCAGTACACCGACCAGCCGGTAGTAGAAGAGAGCCTGACCTACGCGAAAGGCCGCCCAGTTGGTCCAGTTACGGAAGGTGGAGACGTACGTGATCGTCAGGTAGTAGGTATCGAGAGCCTTGTCGTACGACTGGTAGCCACCCACGTCAATGGCCGGGAGATGCTTGAAGATGGTGAGATCGACCATGTCGATGAGGAGACACGCGAGCACACCGGTGAGCGGAAAGTACGGGATCGTCAGTGGGAGCAGCAAGCGTATCCCGATCACGAGGGAGAGGACTATGGAGCTCTCCGCGTCCACTGAGCCTGGATCTCCTCCTTGGCCGCACGGATTGGGGCCGATGATCGCCGTCGCAGCGGCTGAGCGCGATGCTGCGCTGGTGCCGTTCCGCGACGGCGCCACGGCGGACGGCGCCGCTCTTCGCGTGAGGTACAGGGTATCTCAAGGAGCGGGGCCCGGCGGAGAGGCGGAGCATGGCGAGAGAACGAGCGTACTGAAGCGCCGGAGCGTAGTAACAGGCGGTTAGGCTGCGAGAGAGAGAAGCCTGAGGCGGGCTCCTTGACCGTGGATCGAGGAGCCCGCCTCAGGTCGCATGCGCGAGGCGCTCACTTGGCGAGAAAAAGCCTAGCGCACGCCCGTGCGCACAAACACAACCGGTCAGCTCGCGATAGCCTTCTCCAGGGCCGCGCGGAACTTCGGCACGGCGACGCTCAAGATGATCCCCAGGGCGACTTTCTCAGTATCCACCAGCATGCCGGCGCGGAAGTCGCCTGCCGGTACGACGATAGCGAGCTTGTTGGCCTCGAGGTCGAGCAGGAAGTAGCGGTTCAACGGGGGGAACTGGGAATCGGCGAGCGTAGTGGTTACCATGTCGGCCATGCGGTTGAATACGGCGGTCGCCGCTGGGTTGGAGTTGAAACCGGCCAGCGACACGCCGTCGGTGCGCTCCCAAACGTCCATGCCCATGAGGCCTTCACCGACCTCGTTCTTGAATACGGTGATGGCCTCATTGAGTTGCTTTGCGTTCACTGACGTCCTCCTTTTTCTGTTGCTGTTCGCTGCGTGAGTGCCGCGCTGGCCGTGATTCTCCCGGCGGGCCGATTCGCCCACCACCTCATCCTTCGCCTGCATGGTCTGGTTCCTGGCCTCATCCGCAAGCCGGGCCGCCTCGAGGAGCAGTGCGGATACGGGTTCGTCCACCGTTCGCTGACCCGTCGGGCACTGCTCGGCGATCTCCACCGACACACCCTCCCAGAGGAGGACGGCCATAGCGGCCTCTCGCCCGGTGAGCCCAAGTGCGGAGGCGTGGATCAGAATTCCATCGACCATGAAAAGGTCTGCCCGATCCATGCCACGGCCTACAATGACGGTGCAGGTAAGACCCTCCATCGCCAGAATTTGCAGGATATTCGAGAGAGAGAAGCCGTCGAGTCTACCCAGCTTGGTGTTGGTCGCCCCCGTCACGCTCCCTGTCCACAGTATGCGTTGGGGCAAGTCACCACAGGCAGTCGCTGACGTCCCCCCGAACGTTCGTCGGCTGCCGGGCACCGCGTCGCTCACTCACGGTGCCCGGCAGCCTCACTTACTATTCGTATCGGCGGCGACCCCTGCCGACACATGGAACGTCCGTCTAGGGGTCATCTGGGCGGCGTTTCGCCTCGGTACGCCATGTCCGCTATACTGCGCTTGGAACCGCACACAGTGGCTTCAGGGCGGGGTGAAAGTCCCCACCGGCGGTAACAGCCCGCGACCCGCGCAAGCGGCCGACCAGGTGGAACTCCTGGGCCGACGGTCACAGTCCGGATGGAAGAAGACCACGGAGGCTCGTCCTCGTGTACTGCCCTGGCCCTGGCCGGGGTTTTTCTATGCAGGACGAACAGTACATGGACATCGCCTTCGACCTCGCCGAACGAGGCCGGGGGCGTACACATCCAAATCCGCGGGTCGGAGCGGTACTGGTGCGAGATGGCCAGATCGTCGGTCGCGGGTTTCATCGCGGCGCTGGGACGGCGCACGCCGAAGCGGCCGCTCTGACGGAGGCGGGCGGTAAGGCGCGCGGCGCTACGTTGTACTGCACGCTCGAACCTTGCGCGCACTTCGGCCGCACACCGCCCTGCGCCCAGGCGGTAGTTGATGCCGGCGTGCGCCGCGTGGTTGCCGCGCTGCAGGATCCGGATCCACGGGTCAATGGCCGCGGCTTCGCGCTGCTGCGCGGCGCGGGCATCCAGGTGACGCTCCTAGAGGGCCGCGCCGCGCAGCTCGCCAAACGGCAGAACGCCCCCTTTCTGAAGGCCGTGACGCGCGGCCTGCCGTACATCACCTACAAAGCAGCGCACTCGCTCGACGGCAAGGTGGCAGCCGCCAGCGGCGATGCGCGCTGGATCTCTGGCGAACAGAGCCGCCAGCTGGTCCATGAGATGCGGGCGCGGGCCGACGCCGTGCTCGTCGGGGCGGGCACCGTGCGCCGCGACGACCCGCAGCTCACCGTGCGCCTGTGTGAAGGGCGCGACCCAGCGCGGGTAGTGCTGTCGGCGTCGGGCGACGTGCCGCTCGCGGCGACTCTGGTGCGCGAGGCGGCTCGGGCCAGCACGATAGTGCTCACGGTCACCATGCCGCCTGCGCACGAGGAGCGGCTGCTGGCCGCGGGTGTGCGCGTGGAGCGGTATGGGGGAGATGTCCGCGAGGCGCTGCAACGCCTCGCCACGCTACACATCTACGATGTGCTGCTGGAGGGTGGCCCCACGCTCGCCAGCGACCTGTTCGCGGCGGGGTTGGTCGATCGGGTGGCGTTCTTCGTGGCCCCGCTGTTGCTGGGAACGGGGGCGCCGGAACTGGTGGGTTGGCCGGCGCCCGGAAGCGTGGCCGCCGGCCTGCGCCTGCGCGCGCCGGCTTGGCGCCAAGTTGGCGAGGATGCGCTCCTCGAGGCCGACGTGGAGGGAGCATAGGTGTTCACCGGCATCGTGGAAGAGGTCGGAGAGCTGCGCTGGCTGCGCAGTGGCCACCAGAGCGCCGAGCTTGAGGTGGCCGCCCGGGAGGTGGTGGCTGACACCCGCGTTGGCGACTCGATCATGACGGACGGCGTGTGCCTCACGGTGACGGCCGTGCTGCCCTCGGGTTTTCGCGCCGACGCCCAGCCGGCCACCGTACGCCGAACCACCCTCGGAGCGCTCAGGCCGGGAGCGCGTCTCAATCTGGAACGCGCGCTCGCCGTCGGCACGCGCCTCGGCGGCCATCTCGTGAGCGGGCATGTCGACGGCGTGGGCACGGTGACTGCCGTAACGCCGGAGGAGAACGCGCTGGTGCTGAGCATCGCCGTGCCGGAAGTGGTCGCTCGACTCACGGTGCCGCAGGGGTCCATCACCGTGGCCGGCGTCAGTCTGACGGTGGTCGACATGGCGGACATGGCCGTCCGTGTCTCCCTGATCCCACACACCGCCGCGGTCACCACCCTCGGCGATCTGCGCGGCGGCGAACAAGTGAATCTGGAAGCCGACCTGATCGGCCGTTACGTGGCAGCTCTCCTGGCACGTGGCGTGACGCTGGGTGGCGAGACTCCAAACGCTGGGGTGACCTGGGACAAGCTTTCCGAGGCGGGCTTTCGCTGACGTCCGACCACGGTGTGACGCGACAAGAGGTGGATGACGTGGAGAGAGAGAGTACGGACCTCGCCGCACGCTCGGCTGTGGTGGTGGACGAGCGCAAGGCCTTCGCCACGATCGAGGAGGCGCTCGAGGAGCTGCGCGCCGGTCGCATGGTCGTCGTGTGCGACGACGAGGATCGCGAGAACGAGGGCGACCTCACGCTGGCGGCGGAGTTCGCCACGCGCGAGACCATCAACTTCATGGCCCGGCATGGCCGTGGCCTGATCTGCTTATGCCTCACGGAGGAGCGCTGCGCGGAACTCCAACTCGAGCCGATGGTATCCAATAACCAGACACGGTTCGGCACGGCCTTCACCGTGTCTATCGAGGCGCGCGACGGCGTCAGCACGGGTATCTCGGCCGCCGACCGCGCACGCACTATTCAGGTGGCCATCGATTCCCGCTCGCACTCCGCCGATCTGGTGCAGCCGGGGCACGTGTTCCCGCTCATGGCGCGCCCCGGCGGTGTGCTGGAACGTACTGGCCAAACAGAGGCTGGCGTGGATCTGGCGCGTCTGGCGGGGCTTACGCCGGCGGCAGTCATCTGCGAGATCATGAACGAAGACGGCACCATGGCGCGCGTGCCGGATCTCATCCCCTACTGCGCGCGCCACAACCTGAAGATGATCACCGTCGCGCAGCTAATCAAGTATCGCCGGCGCACGGAGAAGCTGGTGCGCCGGGTGGCCGAGACCACGCTGCCCACCAAGCACGGTGTATTCCAGGCGGTGGGCTACGAGTCCCTGATCGACGGCGCCCACCACGTGGCGCTCGTCAAGGGTGACGTAGCCGGTAAGCCGGATGTGCTGGTGCGCGTGCATTCGGAGTGCCTCACCGGCGACGCACTGGGGTCGTTGCGCTGCGATTGCGGCGAGCAGCTCGCCGAGGCCTTGCGCCGGGTCGAGCACGAGGGCCTGGGTGTGGTCCTGTACATGCGCCAAGAGGGGAGAGGCATTGGGCTGCTCAACAAGCTCAAGGCCTACGCCCTCCAGGAACAGGGCAGAGATACCGTGGAGGCGAACCTGGAGCTGGGCTTCCCAGAGGACTTACGCGACTACGGCATCGGTGCCCAGATCCTGTCCGATCTGGGACTCACGACGATCCGCACGCTGACGAACAACCCCAAGAAGATCGTTGGGCTAGAGGGGTACGGGCTCACCGTGACTGAGCGCGTGCCGATCGAAGTGCCCCCTCAGTCCGAGAGCTTGCGGTATCTGAGGACCAAGCGCAGCAAAATGGGTCACCTGCTCGAGCACGAGGCGCTGATCCTCCACGAGGGAGCAGAAGGATGATGGCGGCGAGCCGCGCAGGGGCGGCGGGAAGGAAGAACGCGCGATGACCACCTACGAGGGCAGGCTGAGCGGTAAGGGACTACGGTTCGCGCTGGTCGTGGGCCGCTTCAACGAGCTGATCTCCAACCAGTTGCTGCAAGGAGCCATGGATAACCTCAAGCGGCACGACGTTGGCGACGGCGATGTGGACGTCGCCTGGGTGCCGGGCGCGTTCGAGATGCCGCTGGTAGCCGGCAAACTGGCGGCCAGCGGGAAGTACGACGCTGTACTCTGTTTGGGGGCGGTCATTCGCGGCGGCACGCCGCACTTCGAGTACGTGGCCGCGGAAGCAGCCAAGGGCATCGCCAAGGTGAGCCTCGACACCGGTGTCCCGGTGGTCTTCGGTGTGCTCACCACCGACACCATCGAGCAGGCGGTGGAACGCGCTGGCACCAAGGCGGGCAACAAGGGCTGGGCGGCGGCTACCACGGCGCTGGAGATGGCCAACTTGCTGCGCACGCTGCCGGCGGCCAAGGGCTGAGGGACGGGGAGGTACGGTGAAGCCGCGGCCGACGAGCTACGTCGGCCGCGGCTTCACCAGAATGCACTGCGCTGTGTTAGATGGCTTTCTGTACGCGGCCGGCGCGCAGGCAACGCGCGCAAACGTACGCTGCCTGGGGATGGCCGTCGATCAGGATACGGACGCGCTGCAGGTTGGGCTCAAAGCGACGCTTGCTGGCCACGTTGGAGTGGCTCCTG
The DNA here is from genome assembly GCA_040772045.1 of Thermoleophilia bacterium. Lineage (GTDB taxonomy): Bacteria > Actinomycetota > Thermoleophilia > UBA2241 > UBA2241 > JAXGYV01. The sequence continues at coordinate 230,363 of JAXGYV010000001.1, read as the reverse complement.
CTGTTACCGACGACCGGCCCCTTGCCACAGCTGACGCAGACTTTAGACATGCGTGTTTCCTCGGCTTGATTCAGTAGCGGGGTGCCATTATGCTCCAGCAGCCTTGCCAAAGCAAACGTGCGGTGTCCAGAGGGGCGCATCGCTGAGTCTCTTGGGCAGCATGACCACATTCTCCAAGGACATGTCGATCATCGCCGCCCTGCAGCTCCATCCGAGGGCCCGGGAGGTCTTCGAGCGTCACGGAATGGCCTGCTCGCTGTGTCTAGGGGCAAGCTTGGAGTCCATCGAGGCTGGAGCGATCATGCACGGTGTGGAGCCTGACGATGTAGTCGGCGACCTCAACGACCTTCTCTCTCCCACGGATTGCTGAAACCATGACGACACCCGAGACACCTCGCCAGCAAAGCGACGGCGGCGTCGCCGTCTCGGAGCTAGCTCTCGCTAAGCTCGCCGGCAAAGCGGCGCGTACTACGTATGGAGTAGTCGGTATGCACGGGTCTCCCGTGCAGCGCGTAGCTGGTTTGTTCCGTGGGTCGCTCGCCGAGGGCGTGCACGTGGAGCTGGGCGAGAGTGGCCAGGTGAACATCCGCCTGAGCGTCGTCATGGAGCGTGGCGTCAACGTGGCGCAGGTCACGGCCACGCTCCGTGAGCAGGTCCGCTACGAGGTGGAGCGGAACAGCGGCCTCACGGTGGGAGACATCGAGGTACGCGTGGAGGATTTGCGCGAGTGAGTGTCCTTACCCGTGCTGCCGCGCTGGTCGAGGGCGCTTTGGCCACACTGGACGCGGAGCGCTCGCTCATCAACGATCTCAACGTGTACCCGGTGCCAGATGGAGACACGGGTACCAACCTGTTCCTCACCGTGCGCGCTATTCAGGAGGAGCTGGCGCGTACGTCACAGAGCGACGTCGTGGCGGTCGCGAGCGCCATCACCAAGGGTTCGCTGATGGGCGCGCGCGGCAACTCCGGCGTCATCCTGTCGCAGATCGTACGCGGCATGTGTTCCGAGTGCCGGCCGGGCAGAACACTCGACGTAGACGGCCTTAAGCGAGCCTTCAGGGAGGGCACGGCCGCCGCCTACCGCGCGGTCAAACAGCCCGTGGAGGGAACCATGCTCACGGTGATCCGCGAGATGTCGGCGGCCGCCGATCGTTTGCCAGACGATGCTCCGCTCGGGGACGCGCTCACGGCCATCCTGGCTTCTGGCCACATCGCCGTTGAGCATACGCAGCGGCAGCTCGCCGCGCTGCGGCAGGCCGGTGTGGTAGACGCCGGGGGCTACGGTCTGCTGGTCATCTTCCGCGGTCTTGCCGAGGCGCTGCAGGCGGCCGGGGGCCGGCCGGTGCACGCCGTGCCGACGGCCGTGGCCGACTCCTTTGCCGTGCCGCGCGCGGACGAGCCCACCGAGATGTCTCGCTTTCGCTACTGTACGAGCTTCCTGCTCAGCGGGGAGAGTCTGCCCCGGGAGTATCTCGAGGATCTCATCTCTTCTCTCGGCGACAGCATGCTCTTGGTGGGCGACCAAGAGATGCTCAAGGTGCACATCCACACCGACGACCCGGGAGCGGTGCTCTCGCGCGTGGTGCCGTTCGGAGGTATCTCCGAGGTGGAGATCAACGACATGCACCAGCAGACACGCGAGCGCGACCAGCGCCTCGCCGCGGCGCGGCGGGCGGGAGGTACCGCCGTGGTCGCCGTAGTGGCGGGCGAGGGTAACAAGGAGCTCTTTCGTGAGCTCGGATGCGCCGCGATCGTCGACGGGGGGCAGTCGATGAATCCCAGCGCGGCGCAGCTCTTGGAGGCGGTCGAGCAGCTCGAGTCGTCGGACGTGGTTATCCTGCCCAACAACGGGAACGTCGTGCTCACGGCCGAGCAAGCGGCGGGTATGAGCCCGCGCCACATCGTGGTGGTCCCCGCCACGTCCATCCCTGCCGGCATCGCTGCTATGGTGGCGTTCGAGGCTACCGCCGACGCAGCGGCGAACGTCGCGGCCATGGAAGAGGCCCTGGCGGCCAATCACAGCGCGGAGATTACGGTGGCCGTGCGCGATTCGTTCGTGGGCGATGTCAGCGTACGCAAAGACCAGGTCATCGGCCTGGTCGACGACCGTCTGGTAGCCAAGGGAGACACCCTGCTCGAGGTCTTTGAAGAGGTGGTCCGTGTGCTCACGGCGTATGATCCCGACGTCATCACCGTGCTCACCTCGTTGAATGGCGATACGCCCACTGCGGAAGATCTTCATGCCACCGTCGCGAGCATCGCGCCGACGGTGGAGATCGCCGTACATCGCGGCGGTCAGCCCCTGTACCCCCTGCTCATCGGAGCCGAATGAACACCATCCTGACGCGACGGAATACCGGTATCGTGATCGACTCCACGTGCGATCCGTGGTCTTCTTTCAAAGACGATCCAAACATCCGCATGGTTCCGCTGAAAGTACTGGTCGGCGACGAGGCGTACGACGATCTGCTGGAGATCACGATCGATCAGCTCTACGAGAAGATGGCCGGCGCGGCGTCTCTGCCGACAACGTCGCAGCCCACGGTCGAGCAGTTCAGCGTGGCGTACGCCGAGATGTGCGAGCGCTTCGAGCACGTGCTCTCCATCCACATCTCGGCCGAGATGAGCGGCACCGTGCGGGCGGCGACAGAGGCTGGGGAGCGCTTTCCACGGGTAGAGATCATCGATAGTCGCACGGTATCTGGCGGAGCCGGCCTGCTGATCGCCCGCATTCTCTCGCTGTTGACTACCGGCATTGGGACAGACGACCTGCAGGCGTACGTAGCTCACTACAAGCGACGCGGCCGCTTCCTCATTCACACGCCGTCGCTCGAGCACTTGCGCCGTGGCGGTCGTATTGGCCGCGCCCAATCCATGGTCGGCGGCCTCTTGGGCATTCATCCGCTCATCGAGCTGCAGGACGGTCTGGTGACCGCCTATGGGAAGGCGCGCGGCGAGCGAAGAGCACTGGACATGATGCTGCAGTACGTCGCCGACAACGCGGGTCCCACGGAGCGGCTCTTCGTCGGCCTGCTCCACGGCGCCAACCCCGATGCGCTGCCCGTTCTCAAGCAGCGTATCCTCGCGCTGCGGCCAGACGCGCAGATCGTTCTGGAAGGGTCCGTCGGGTGTGTCGTCGGCGTCCACATCGGCCCGGGGCCAGCGGCGATCGCGATGATCGCTGAGTGAAGCGGGTACCGCTCCCCGTCCGGTTTGGCGGCGGGCGGTACCGGAGGCGGCCACCAGCTCCTCCGTTCGCGCTCAGGGCAGACCAGCTCGCCGCCCCTCTGCAGTCGGTGACTCGCGTGGGCCCCGTCACTGCCCGTCGACTGGCCGGTCTGGGGATCGGCACCGTGGGCGAGCTGCTAGAGCACTACCCGCGCCGCTATGAAGACTTCCGGGAGCGGCGCCTCCTCGCCGATCTGAAACTCGGTGAGGAGGCCACGGTCCGCGTGATCCTGGAGCGCATCGCGTTGGCGACCACGCGGCGCAGGGGCCTCCAAGTTGTGCGTGCCACGGTGCGCGACCACAGCGGCGTCATGGAGGCCGTGTGGTTCAACCAGGGCTATCTGGCGACCACGCTGGAGCCCGGAACGGCGCTCAGCCTGCGTGCGACGCTGCGCCATCGCGGAGGGCAACCGAGCCTGTTGGTGCGTGGCCACGATGTCTTGGGAGATGGAGAAGAGGCACTGCACACCGAGGGCGTGGTGCCCGTCTACCCGGCCGGTGAAGAGGTATCCGCTCGCCTCTTGCGCTCGTTGATACACCAGGTCTTGCCTCTGGCCCGGCGGATACCGGATCCGCTGCCCGTGGCCGTACGCCGAGCCGCCGACCTGCCGGCGCGCTGTGATGCGCTGGTGTGCCTGCACGCGCCGCACGACGTCCAGCAAGGCTGGAGGGCGCGGCGGCGCTTCATCTTCGAGGAGCTGTTCCTGCTCCAGGTCGGAGTGCTCGTGCACAAAGCTGCGGCTGCCGTGCGGCTGCGAGCGCCGGCCCTCGACGGCGCCGCGCCTCTGTCGGGGGCGTTCGTGCGGCAGCTACCCTTCGCGCCGACGGCGGACCAGCGCGCCGCGGTGGAGGAGATCTCCGCCGACCTGGCACGGACGACACCGATGCGTCGCCTGCTTCAGGGCGACGTGGGCTCGGGCAAGACGGTGGTCGCCCTGCACGCGCTGTTGCGTGCCGTAGATCACGGCCGGCAGGGGGCGCTGCTGGTGCCCACGGAGACGCTCGCGGCGCAGCATCTGGACACGGTGGCCAGCCTCGCCGGCGACCTGGTGCGCTGCGAGCTGCTGACGGCTGGCCTGGGTGCCGCTCGCCATCGCGCCGCTGTGACCGCGGTCGCCAGTGGAGAGGCGCAGATCGTGGTGGGTACCCACGCTTTGCTGCAAGAGCGGGTGCGTTTCCACGATCTAGCCATAGTGGTGGTGGACGAACAGCATCGCTTCGGCGTCGTGCAACGCGACAAGCTGGTCCACAAGGCGGCGCACGCCGGCCGGGTGCCGCATCTGCTGGCCATGACGGCTACGCCGATCCCGCGGACGCTGGCGCTCACGCTGTACGGCGACCTGGACGTCACGTTGCTGAAAGCATCGCCCGCTGGTCGGCGGCCGGTACGCACGGAGGTATTGGCCGAGGGCGATCGCCAACGAGGCTATGTGCTGGCTCGGCATGAGCTGGACGCGGGCCGTCAGGTGTACGTGGTGTGTCCCACCATCGACGAGTCAGAGTCGGTGACTACGGCGGCCGCGGTCGCCGAAGCGGATCGCTTGCGAGAGGGCGAATTGGCCGGGTACAGGCTCGCCGTGCTGCACGGGCAGATGAGGCCGGATGAACGGCGGCGCGTCATGACGGCCTTCAAGGCGGGAGAGATCCAGGCCCTGGTAGCGACCAGCGTGATCGAGGTTGGGGTGGATGTACCGAACGCGACGGTCATGATCGTCGAGGGTGCCGAGCGTTTCGGCCTGGCTCAACTCCACCAGCTTCGGGGCAGAGTCGGGCGAGGCGCTGCTCCCTCAACGTGCATCCTGTTCACTCAGGCGCCGACGGAGCAAGCTACGCAACGCCTCCTCGCTCTGGTGCGCAGCTCCGACGGGTTCGAGCTCGCCGACCGCGATCTGGAGATCCGCGGCGAGGGCCACTTGTTCGGGACCCGGCAGTCCGGGCTGCCCGACTTGCGGGTGGCCCGTCTGCTGCGCGACCGTCAGATCTTGCTGGCGGCGCGGAAGGCCGCGCAGGGCGTGGTGGCCACCGATCCCCTACTTCGCCAGGCTGTCAACAGGCCGCTGCGGGATGCCGTGCGCGACGCCTTCGGCGGCCAGCTCGCCTGGGTGTTCCGCGCCTAGCGAAGTCTCACGATGCCCGCCGGAGCCCGGCGGCTATACTGGGACTATGAAAGCCGCCGAGGTCATCGCCGCTCACACGAACACCGATTTCGATGCGTTCGCCGCGATGGTAGCGGCGGCCAAGCTCTATCCGCGCGCCCACATCTGCGTGAGCGGCGCGCTCAACCGCAACGTGCGCGAGTTCTGCGCTCTCTACGGAGACCAGATTCCGACGGTCGACGCAAATCGGATCGAACACGCGGCCGTGCGCCGCCTGATCGCTATCGAGACGCTGGAGCCGAACCGCCTCGGCGAGCTGGGCAAACTGCTGCGGCGTACGGATGTGGAGGTGGTCTCCTTCGACCATCACAGTGCCGAGGAGCTGCCGCGCTTCGCCGCGCGTCTCATCCAGCGGGTGACCTCGGAAGACGGCGCGCTCACGACGCTCATGGTGCGCATTCTGGCAGAGCGCGGGCTGGCCATCACGCCGCTAGAGGCGACGGTGTTCGCCCTCGGCATTCACGAGGACACTGGGTCGCTCACGTTCTCCACCGCTACCCCTCGCGACGGCGAGGCGCTCGTATTTTGCATGCGTCATGGCGCCTCCGCCACGCTCATCGAGCGGTTCCTGCACAGTCCGCTGGCCGGCGCCCAGCGGGAGCTTCTGGCGCGCGCGCTACGGCTCGCGGAGCCGGTACAGGTGGGAGGCCTCGATGTCCAGCTAGCTGCGCTGCACGTGAACGAGTACGTGGAAGAGGTCGCCGTGGTCGCGCACCGGTTCCTGGACGTGACGGGGGCCGATGCGTTCGTCCTGCTGGTGGAGATGGAGGAGCGGATCTTCGTGATCGCGCGCAGTCGCGCGGGTGGCCTCGATATGGTGGCCGCGCTGGCGGCGGTCGGCGGCGGCGGTCATCCGGCGGCGGCCTCCGCCGTGTTGCGCGACGGCGACATGGCGAGCGCCCGTCGGGCCGTGGAGGAGGGACTGCGCGCGGCCAGCGCGCGCTCGCGGACGGCGCGCGATGTGCTGAGTTCACCGGCGCGCTGGGTCGGCGAGGACGAGAGCGTGGATCGTGTGCTGCGCCTGTGTGACACCCACGGGCTGTACGGCGTGGCGGTGGCCGACGCCGATCGTCTGGTGGGCACGGTGTCCAGGCCCGATCTGTTGCGGGCGGCCGGCCACAATCTGGGCCACGCGCCCGTGAAGGCGATCATGACCAGCGGCGTGCGTATGGTCGCCGAAGAGACGCCGCTCACCCAGGTGGCCGCAGAACTGGCGGCCAGCCCGATCGGAGCGGTGCCGGTGGTGGCATCCGCGAACGTCGGTGCCGCCCCGCGGCTGCGTGAGGTGCGTGGCGAGGTACGCCGCGCCGATCTGGTGGAGCTGTGGGGCGGCGGGAAGCCCGCGGCACCGAGTGTGGCGGCGGCCGATCTGACCCCCCGACTCGGCGAGCTGGGCCTAGACGACATCCTGCATCACATCCAGGCCATCGGTACGTCGCACCACGGGGTCTACCTTGTCGGCGGCGCCGTGCGCGACCTGTTGCTGCGCGAGCGGAACTTCGACATCGATATCGCGGTGGAGGGCGATGGTATGGCGTTCGCCGAGGAACTCGCACGCCGGCTCGGCGGCCATGTGCGCACGCACCCCAAGTTCCGCACGGCGGTGGTAGTGGCCGAAGAGACGGAGGGAGAAGGGCTGCGCATCGATGTGGCTTCTACGCGCACGGAGTTCTATGAGGCGCCGGCGACGCTGCCTACGGTAGAGCACGCGCCACTGCGCAGCGACCTGGCGCGCCGGGACTTCACGGTGAATGCCATGGCCGTATCCTTGCGCAGCGAGGATTTCGGCGCCCTCTACGACTCCTTCGGCGGCCTCCGCGACCTGGAGGCTCGCCGCCTCGTGGTGCTGCATACGCTCAGCTTCATCGAAGACCCTACGCGGATCTTCCGCGGCGTGCGCTACGAGGCTCGTTACGGCATGCGCATGGATGCGCACACCTATAACCTGGCCTTAGCGTGCAGCCGAATGGATCTGGTCGGCGACCTCTCGTCGGCACGCCTGCGCGACGAGCTGGTCCTGCTGCTGCGCGAGGCGGCGGCCGACTTCGCGATACAGCGCATGCACCAGCTTGGGGTAGGCCGATCGGTCCATCCGCGCCTCGCTACGGGCGCCACGACGCGCAGCCTCATGCGGGCCGCCGAGGGCCTGTGGAATCGCCACGGCCTCGCCGCGGAGGTTCCCCTGTGGCGCCTGCGGCTGCTCTGGCTGCTGCGCAACCTCACCCCCGAGGAGATCGCGGTGTGGACGGAGCGCATGCGCTTCCGACGGTCGGATGCGCGTGTTCTGGAGCGGTCGCTGGTGGTCGGCCGGCGGCTCGCCGAGCGCCTGGTGGGTGGTCTCGGCGACGCCGACTTCCGCGAGGCCGCCGTCGGCGAGCCAGCCGAAGCCCTCGTGGTGGCCATGGTGAGCGACGATACGGGCATGGTGGAGCGGCGCGTGACACACTACTTGGCCCATACGCGCGACGTCCGGCTGTTCATCGCTGGCGATGACCTGGTGGCCATGGGCATGCGGCCCTCGCCGGCCATCGGCGACGTGCTGCGCACTGTGCTTCGGATGAAGGTCAACGGTGTAGTGCGAACCCGTGAGGAAGAGCTCGAGGCGGCGCGGCGGTTGCTGTGAAGCGGTGCGCGGGCTCCCGAGACCCTGAGAGCGCTGCGTGGCTGCGTGAGCAGCGGCGGGGCGATGTCCGGTGGCTGCAGGCCGACGGCCTCGGATGGCGCCTAGTTTTCACCATGCGGCACGGGGGACGTTCGGATCCGCCGTACGACTCGTTGAACGTCGGTTTTCTGGTCGGCGACCGGCCGCGGGATGTTCATGCCAACCGGGTGCTGATCGCGACGGCCTTGGGGATTCGCCTGGACGACGTGGTCGCCCCGCATCAGGTGCACGGCAAGGCGGTGCGCTGCGTCGATCACACCCACAGGGGGAGCGGTGCTCGGAACACCGCATCGGCACTCGCCGACACGGATGCGCTGGTGACCGCCGACGCCGCCACTGTCCTCATGATCGCCGTGGCCGATTGCGTGCCGGTATTCATAGCCGCCGAGACTCCCGCCGGCACCCCGGCTCTCGGGCTCGCTCACGCCGGCTGGCGAGGCCTGGTAGCGGGCGTGGTGACGGACACGGCGGAGGCGCTCGGCCGACTTGGTAGACTGAGGACGGCGATCATCGGGCCGAGCATCGGCCCGTGCTGTTTCGCCGTCGGGGCAGATGTCGGCCAGACACTCGAACGTCGTTTTCCCGGCGTATGGCGAGATGGCCATGCGGATCTCTGGAGCTGCGCGCGCCAGGAGCTCCTGCGCGCCGGCGTGCCGGAGGTGCGCATCAGCGGCGTGTGCACCTCGTGCGACCCGCGTTTCTACTCGCACCGCCGAGATGGGGGGACCACTGGTCGTCAGGCGGCGCTGGCGTGGGTTACCGAGGGTGGTGTACGAGCGGAGGACAGGAGGAGGGTGGCAGAGTGAGACGGAGCGTGGTCGCGGCCGAGCAGGTACGTGCTCGCCTGGTCGAGGTCGGCGAGCGCATCGCCGCCGCGGCACACGGCGCCGGGCGCGATCCGGACGACGTGGAGGTCGTGCTGGCGACCAAGTACGTCCCGGCGGAGCATATGCACGTGCTGCTCGAGGCGGGTGTGCGGCTCGTGGGCGAGAACCGAGCCCAAGATCTGCTGGCCAAATACGCACTGTACGGTGACCGCTTCACCTGGGATTTCATTGGCCATCTGCAGAGTCGCAAGACGAAGCAGGTGCTCCCGCTGGTACGCCTCATCCACTCGGTTGGTAGTCTCAGTGTGGTGCAGGAGTTGCAGCGTCGCGCGGAGAACAAAGTCAACGTGCTGCTGGAGATAAATGTGGCCGCGGAGGGTAGCAAGTCCGGTGTGCTGCCAGAGGAGGTCGACCGCTTTCTGGAGACTGCGAGCGCTTATACCAAAGTCCAGTTCGCGGGACTCATGTGTATGCCGCCGCTGACGAGGCAGGCAGGAGGTGCGGCGCCGTACTTCGCGCAGACGCGCGCCCTCGCGGCGCGTCTTTCCGCTGCATGGGACGGTCGCTATACTTTCGCGGAGCTGTCGATGGGAACCAGCGCCGATTACGAGGTCGCGGTGCGCGAGGGAGCCACCAAGGTCCGCGTAGGCGGAGCGGTTCTTTTCTAACGGAACCTGGAGGGGCCATGGGCCTAGGCGAGTCGTGGCATAAGGTCATGGTGTACTTCGGCATCGCCGAAGACGAAGACTACGACGACGAAGAGGAGACCTTGGCTCCCCAACAAGAGCTGGAGCGCGCTTATCAGGAGAGGCCGAACGTGCGCAAGTTGAATCGCGGGGGCGGCCGCGCCCACGGAAGCGAATACGACGACATCTTCAGCGAGGCGCCGGCGCGCTCGACCCCGCGTCCCATGGTGCCCTCGCTCGAGCCAGTGCGATCGCCACGAGTGGAGATTCACCTCGTGGTCCCCAAGAACTTCAACGACGCTCAGCTCATCGCGGACAAGTTTAAGTCCGACGTCCCCGTGGTCATCAACATGCAGGGATCAGAGACGGACCTGGCGAAGCGTCTCGTGGACTTCTGCAGTGGCCTTACTTATGCGCTCGAGGGTGGCATGCAGCGGGTGGCCGAGAAGATCTTCCTGCTCACACCGCGTAACGTCGAGGTGTCCGCCGAAGAGAAAGCTCGCCTGATCGAGAAGGGCTTCTTCAATCAGTTCTAGCGCGCACTCCATGAACTCCGCCCCCTGTGTCGGCTTACTCGGTTGTGGCCACATCGCTCATGCGCTGGCCACAGGCTGGACGCGGACCGATCTGCCGGCGGCAGAGCGGCCCCGGATGGCGGGGTTCGACATCCGCCCCGAGGCGGCGGAACACCTCCACGTCGCCTGCGACGTCGCAGTGTGCGCGTCGCCAGCGGAGTTGGCGGCCCGTTCGGACCTCCTGGTGGTGGCCGTGCGCCCCGCGGAGGTACAGGCCGCGCTCACGGGGCTCGCCACCGAGCTGCGAGATGTGCCGGTCATCTCGCTCGCCGCAGGCGTTCCCCTGAGCGAGTTGGCCTCCTGGCTGCCCACCGGGGCGAAGGTCGGACGCGTGATCCCCAATGTCGCCGTTTCGCACGGGTGCGGTTTGCTCGTGTGGGCAGGTGGTACGCTGGGGACCGCCGAAGATGAGCTACGCCGTCTGTGGAGCTTCCTCGGCGAGGTCATCGAGGTGCCGGAGCACCTGTTCGACGAGGCGACGGTGGTGGCTAGCTGCGGTCCGGGTTTCGCGGCGCTGTTCGTGGAGGCGTTCGAGGAGGCTGGCGTGGCCGTGGGCCTGGATTGGCAGACAGCCGCGCAGTTGGCAGTAGGCGCCGTCGCCGGGACTGTGGAGCTGGTGCGACGATCCGGAGAAACGGGCGGGGTACGCCGCGCGGTATCTACACCCGGCGGCATGACCATCGCCGGCATCGAACAATTGGAGCTCGCAGGCCTGAGGCCGGCGCTCATGGCCGCGGTTCGCGCCGCGGTCGCACGCGCCAGACGCCAGGGGTAGACCGACTTCCCGAGGGGGTGCCATGAAGCTCACGCCACTCGATATTCGTCACAAGCAGTTCAAGCGTGGCATGCGCGGATACGGAGATGCGGAGGTAGACGAGTTTCTCGATCAGGTGGCGGAGGAGTTCGAACGCGTCTTTAAGGAGAACATCGATCTCGCCGAGCGGCTCGAGACGCTGCAGGAGCAGATTGGCCACTACCGCACCATCGAGGAGACGCTCCAGAAGACACTCATCTCCGCGCAGCAGAGCGCTGAGGAGATGAAAGCCAGCGCGCAGAAGGAAGCGCAGCTCATCCTGCGCGACGCCGAGTTGCGCGCGCGCGATCTGGTGAGCGATGCGGAGCGTAAGGCCCGCGACACACTCAACGACGCGTACACCTCCAAACAAACCGTGGAAAAAGAAACCGTCGTGCTGCGCAATACCGAGGCCGACTTTCGCTTCAAGTTCCGGCAGATGCTCGAGGGTTTTCTCGCGCAGGTGACCGAGGCGGACAGCCTGCATGCTCGGGCGGCCGACTTCGCCAAGAACGCCGAGATGCTCAAGGCGGCCATCGATACGGAACTGCTCCCAGCCGATGGGGGCGAAATCGAGGAGATCGAGGAAGAGGCGCCAGCGGAGCCGCTGGTGACGCCGGTGGGGCAGGCTGGCGTGGCCGGGGGGCGTCCCTGGTGGGAGCCACCACCCGTGCCGTCGCTCGAAGAGCCGCCACCCGGCAGCCGCGCGGCACAGCCGTTCCCGCCGCCACCGGGGCCGCGTCGGGAGGAGGGCGAAGATACGGAGGCCCTCACCGGTCCACAGCCGGCGGTGGGGCTGCCCGATGAGGAAGCGGCCGCGGAGGATGCGAAGAGTAGAGACGTCGCCTTCCTCGCCGACGTCGACGAAACGGTCGGTGACAACGAATTCAAGTGGTAGCCCCTCCTGGGCCACCGCGACGCGGGGCTCGGTGAGCGTGGCCGTGTGGGCGGTGCCCGGTGCCCGCCGGTCGGAGATCATCGGCGAAGTGGAGGGCTTTCTCCGCATACGCCTGGCTGCGCCGGCGAGCGAGGGTCGGGCGAATCAGGAGTTGTGCCGGTTTCTGGCCGATCGTCTTGGCGCGCCCTTGCGCTCTGTGCGGGTGAGGAGCGGCACGACGGCTCGCCGGAAGGTAGTGACCCTGCAAGACACGACAGTGGAGGATGTCGTGCGGGCGCTGGCGCCGTGAGTCGCTGGCGGCGGAACAAGCGCATCCGCGGGGTGCTCGTCGCTGGGTCCGTGCTGGTCGTCGACCAACTCGCCAAGCTCGTGGTGACCGCCATGCGCGAAGAGTTGCCTGTGCACGCGGGGAGCCTGCGAGTGGAGTACGTGCGCAATACCGGTGCTTCGTTCAGCCTCTTCCAGGATCACGGCTGGATTCTCGCCATCGTTGTCTCGCTGGTGACCGTCGCCGTCGCCGCCTTGCTGGCACGCGGCCCCCGACAGTTGGCTGTGGCGCTGGGCGTGTTCCTCGGGGGGAGTCTGGGCAACCTCATCGATCGACTGCGTCTCGGATACGTAGTGGACTTCATCGGTATCGCGTGGTGGCCTACGTTCAACGTTGCCGATATCGCTCTCGCAGTGGGGGCGGCCTTGATCGTATTGGGATTCCTACGGCCGCGAAGCTCGTGACGCAGCCACAGCGGCTCGTGGCGCGGTCGCAAGACGAGGGCGTGCGTCTCGATGTGTTTCTCGCGGACCACCTCCACGTGAGCCGGGCTCGGGCGCAGAAAGCTATCGCGGCAGATGGCGTGCGCGTAGACGGACGAGCGCGCGCCAAACACCACGTGGTGCAGGCCGGGGAAGTGGTGGAGGTGGATCTCACCGTGGTCGCGGAACCGGCGACGCCGCTACAGCCCGAGTCACTCGCCGTTCCGGTGATCTACGAGGACGCCGACCTCCTGGTGATCGACAAGCCCGCCGGTCTCGTGGTGCATCCCGCGCCGGGACACGAGCGCGGCACGCTGGTCAACGCGTTGCTGGAGCGAGGTATCGGAGGAGGCCACGGGAGTCGGCCGGGGATCGTCCATCGGCTGGATCGTGACACGTCGGGACTCATGGTGGTGGCGCGGCACGAGGCAGCGTACCAGCGGCTGGTGGCGGCCATGGCACAGCGACGTATCGAGCGTATCTACACGGCTCTCGTGTACGGGGGGCCGCCAGAGGACGCCGGCTGCATCGACGCGCCGATCGGTCGGCACATCCGCGATCGTAAGCGCATGAGCCTGCACACTACCGCGCCGCGGCGCGCCGTCACGCACTTTCGCGTGCTCGCGCGATTCGCCGACATGTCGCTGCTCGACGTAACGCTCGAGACCGGGCGCACGCACCAGATTCGCGTGCATGTCGCGGCGCTCGGATTTCCCGTAGTCGGCGACGTAGTCTATGGCCGGCGGCCACGTCCTTCCGGCCTCTCGCGGCAGTTTCTGCACGCCAGAAAGCTGAGTTTGCCGCACCCCATGGACCCGGAGCGGCGGCTGACCTTCGAGGCGCCGCTCCCACCCGATCTCGCCAGCTTCCTCGCTGGGCTGCGCTGAGCGAGTCAGGAACCTGAGCCTGCCTCACCGCTCCTTGACGGGCGGCGCGCGCGATTGCTAAAGTCAGGCGGCCTTTAAGTGTGTCCTGCGAGACCGGAAGGGGTGGTCGCTATGGCGACGCTGCCGTACTGTGGAATGTCGAGCGCGGTGGCGTCGTTCTTATGAGCGACCACGCCGCCGAGGTGGGCGTCATGGACGCCGCGCAGGTCGCGCGGACGCTCATGCGGATCGCCCACGAGATCCTCGAGAAAAACCCTCCCGAACGGCCGCTGGCGATCGTCGGCATCCATACCCGGGGCGCATTTTTGGCCCGCCGTCTGCGCGATCTGCTGGTCGAGCTCAGCGGCCGGGAGATCCCGCTGGGATTGCTGGACATCAGCTTCTACCGCGACGATGTCGCCGTCCGTGGCCAGGCGTGGAAGCTGCCGAGCGGCGCGCAACCGGAGGTCATGGGTACCGACCTGCCGTTCGCCATCGATGAGCTCACGATCATCCTGGTGGACGACGTGCTGTACACGGGTCGTACCATTCGCGCGGCGATCGATGCGCTCTTCGACTTCGGCAGGCCGCGACGCATTCAGCTCGCCGTGCTGGTGGATCGCGGCCATCGCGAGCTTCCCATACGCCCCGATTACGTGGGCAAGAACATCCCGACCGCCATCCCGGAGCGTGTCAGCGTTCGCGTGGCGGAGCGCGACGGGGCCGACGCCGTGGTCCTGGTGCGCAGTGGAGAGCAGGTGACGCGATGACCAAACGCGACCTGCTCTCCATGGAGGACCTCACGCGCAGCGACGTCGAGCTCATCCTCGACACGGCCGAGAGCTTCCTGCCGATCATGCATCGCGACATCAAAAAGGTCCCCACGCTGCGGGGCCGCACAATCGTGAACTTCTTCTACGAGGCGAGTACCCGTACCTCGACCAGCTTCGACCTCGCCGCCAAGCGGCTGTCGGCGGATACCATCGCACTCAAGAAGTCGGGGTCGTCCGTCGAGAAGGGCGAGTCGCTGAAAGACACGGTGCTCACGCTCACGGCGTACTCGCCCGACATCATCGTCATCCGTCACCCTTCGGTGGGTGCCTGTCGACTGGTCGCTCGCCAGACCACGGCCAGCGTCATCAACGCCGGCGACGGCAAGCACCAGCACCCCACACAATGTCTGCTCGACTTGTTCACCCTGCGCCAAACGTTTGGTCGTTCACTGGAGGGAATGCGCATCGCCCTCGTGGGCGACATCATGCACAGCCGGGTGGCGCGCTCCAACATCCAGGGCTTTCAGATGATGGGCATGCAGGTCACCGTGATCGGTCCGCCGACGCTCATCCCACGAGGCATAGAGTCGCTCGGTGTGCGAGTGGAGCACGACCTCTCGACGCTCGCCTCGCACGATGTGATCTACGTGCTGCGTCTCCAGCGCGAGCGCATGGCCGAGGGCGCCAACTTCGTCCCCACCCTGCGCGAGTACGCCGCCGTCTGGGGCATCGGCAAGAACAGGCTGCGGCGCGGGCAGAAGGTCATGCATCCGGGGCCCATCAACCGCGGTGTGGAGCTCACGGCACAGGTGGCGGACGACCCCGACACGCTCATCCTGCAGCAAGTGGAGAGCGGCTTGGCAACACGCATGGCGATCCTGTACCGGACCATCGTGGGGTACAGCGATGCCGCCGGAGAGGAGACCTCATGAGCGCCACCGTACCTCCCACGGGCCTGTGGTGCGCGCGAGGGAACAAGGCCGACCTGCTTCTCCGAGGCCCGCGGGTGGTGGATCCGGCCGCCGGCATCGACGCGGTGGCGGATGTTCTCGTGCAGAAGGGTAAGGTCGCCGCTGTCGGAGCCGGCCTGGTCGCTCCCGAAGGCGTGCGCGTCATCGACGCAGCGGGCATGCTCGCGCTCCCGGGGTTCGTGGACTTACATACGCACCTGCGCACACCCGGCCGTGAGGACGAAGAAGACCTCAGCACGGGGACGGCCGCCGCCGCCGCCGGTGGCTACGTGGCTGTGTTCGGCATGGCGAACACCGATCCCGTCACCGATACGGCGGCGGTGTTCGAGGCTCTCGCGCGCCGCGCGGCAGCCGAGGCAACCGTCCCCGTCGGCTTCTATGCCGCGGTCAGCAAGGGCTTGGCTGGACGCGAGCTCACCGAGATGCACGAGCTGGCGGCCGCTGGGGCCGTAGGTTTCAGCGACGATGGCATGCCGATCACCTCCGCCTACCTGCTGCGCCGCGCGCTGCAGTACGCGCGGCCGACCGGCCGCTTCGTGGCGGTGCACGCCGAAGACCGCACGCTGAGCGGCACGGGCGTGATGCACGAGGGCGAGGTGTCGGCTCAGCTTGGCCTCGGCGGTGTGCCGTCCATCGCCGAATCGACGGAGGTCGGACGAGATGTGGAGATCGCCGGCTACGAGGAGGCGAGGCTCCACGTGTGCCATGTGAGCACAGCCGCGGCGTTGGCTCACGTGGTGCGAGCCAAAGAGGCGGGGGTTCCAGTAACGGCCGAGGTCACGCCGCACCATCTCACGTGCACGCACGAGCTGCTGCGGGAGCTCGACCCCAACACCAAGATGAACCCTCCACTGCGTGAGGAATCCGATCGCCGAGCGCTGGTAGATGCGCTGGCCGGTGGGCAGATCGACTGCGTCGCCACCGATCATGCGCCGCATGCTCTCCAGGAGAAGGAAGTGCCGCTCGAAGAGGCTCCCTTTGGAACCATCGGGCTCGAGACGGCCTTCGCCGTCCTCCACGAGCGCCTAGTGGTGCCGGGTGCCCTGCCGCTGGCCGCGCTGGTCGAGCGCATGAGCCAAGCCCCGGCGCGGATAGCGCGGATCACCGTACCGTCGCTCGCGGCGGGCGAGCAGGCCAACCTGTGTCTGGTAGATCCGCGAGCACGCTGGACGGTCGACCGCCACACGCTGCACTCGCGCTCCCAGAACTCGTTCCTGTGGGGAGCCACGCTCGGTGCTCGAGTGCTGCTCACCGTAGCCGCGGGGCGCGTAGCCCACGACGCCGTTGCCTAGGCCGGCGGTCATAGCCCTGGAAGACGGGCGGTGGTTTACGGGAGAGGCGCTCACCGGGCGGGGCACGGCTGGGGGGGAGCTGGTGTTCACCACGGCGATGGTTGGCTTCCAGGAGGTGATCACCGATCCCTCGTACCACGGGCAGATCATCACGTATACATTTCCGCTCATCGGCAACTACGGCGTACACCCCGATCGTGACGAATCGGAGACGCCCCACGCTCGGGCTGTGGTCGCCAGAGAGATCACCAATTACTGCTTCAACCACGCTTCCAACGGCACGTGGCTGGATTGGCTCGCCGAACGGAATGTGCTCGCGGTGAGCGGAGTGGATACGCGAGCCCTCACACGTCATCTGCGCGACAAGGGTGCTCTGCGAGCGGTAGTGAGCACCGAGGCGCTCGATGCGAAGACCCTGGTGAAGGCCGCCCGGAGTCTGCCCGCCATGGCCGGCGCGGATCTCGTGAAGGCAGTGACGCGGGCAGACGTCCATGCGCTCTCAGCGGAACCGGCAGAGGCGCCGCACGTGGTGGTGTACGACTTCGGCGTCAAGCGCTCTATCCTGCGTCAGCTGGAGATGCAGGGATTTCGTCTCACCCTGGTGCCGGCGCGGATGTCGGCCCGCGATGTGCTGCGGCTGAAGCCCGACGGCGTGGTGCTCTCCAACGGGCCTGGCGATCCGGCGGCCGTGGGCTACGCCGTGAAGAACGTGAGCCGGCTGCTGGGCCGCGTCCCGCTGTTCGGGATCTGTCTGGGGCACCAGTTGCTGGCGCTGGCGCTCGGCCTGCGCACCTATAAGCTCAAGTTCGGTCATCGCGGCTGCAATCACCCGGTCAAGGACCTCATGACGGGCGTGGTGGGGATCACCACGCAGAACCACGGCTTCGCCGTACGCTCGGACGGGCAGCTTCCACGAGGGGTCGAGTTCACCCATCTGAACCTCAACGACGATACGGTCGAGGGGCTCCGCTGCGAAGAGCAGCTCGCTTTCTCAGTGCAGTACCACCCCGAAGCGTCTCCTGGCCCGCGGGACTCCGGCCATCTGTTCACGCGTTTTCGCGAGGCAGTTCTGCGCTCGAGCGGCGATGGAAGGAAGAGCTAATGCCGCGGCGCGATGACCTGCACAAGATCCTCATCATCGGCTCTGGCCCCATCGTCATCGGGCAGGCGTGCGAGTTCGACTACTCCGGCACACAGGCCTGTAAGGTGCTCGCCGCGGATGGCTATGAGGTGGTGCTGGTGAACTCCAATCCAGCAACCATCATGACCGACCCGGATGTGGCTGCGCGTACGTACATCGAGCCGCTGAACGCCGATACGATCGCGCGGATCATCGAGGACGAGCGCCCCGACGCTCTCCTGCCGACGCTGGGCGGGCAGACGGCGCTCACGGTAGCCATGGAGCTCGAGCAGCGGAACGTGCTCGACCTGTGGGGCGTCGAGATGATCGGCGCCCAAGCCGACGCCATCCATCGAGCGGAAGACCGCGCCGAGTTCCGGGCCATCGTCGAGGGCCTTGGCTTGCGCGTGCCGCGCAGCGCCATCGTCCACACCATGGCCGAGGCCGAGGACGCGGCCGGAGACCTTGGGCTGCCGCTGATCATTCGCCCCGC
The DNA here is from genome assembly GCA_040772045.1 of Thermoleophilia bacterium. Classification (GTDB taxonomy): domain Bacteria; phylum Actinomycetota; class Thermoleophilia; order UBA2241; family UBA2241; genus JAXGYV01. Next base: position 212,273 of record JAXGYV010000001.1, on the reverse strand, counting down.
CTACACGCTCGGCGGCAGCGGCGGAGGGGTCGCCCACGATCTGACCTCTTTGCGGGCCGTAGTGGAGCGCGGCCTTCAGCTGAGCCCCATTCACCAGGTACTGCTCGAGGAATCGGTCATCGGCTGGCACGAGTTCGAGCTGGAGGTCATGCGCGACACGGCCGACAACGTGGTGGTCATCTGTTCCATCGAGAACATCGACCCAATGGGTGTTCATACGGGCGACAGCGTTACGGTGGCCCCCGCCCTCACGCTCACGGATCCACAGTTCCAGGAGCTGCGCGACGCGGCCAAAGCGATCGTGCGGGCGGTGGATGTGGCGTGCGGCGGTTCGAACATCCAGTTCGCGGTGAACCCAGCGAACGGCGAGGTCGTGGTCATCGAGATGAACCCGCGGGTGTCGCGCAGCTCGGCGCTGGCCTCCAAGGCGACCGGCTTTCCGATCGCGAAGATCGCGGCGAAGCTCGCCGTCGGGTATACGCTCGATGAGATCGCCAACGACATCACGCGGAAAACCCCCGCCTGCTTCGAGCCCACGCTCGACTACATCGTCGTCAAGATGCCTCGCTGGGCCTTCGAGAAGTTTCCCCTCGTCAACCGCGAGCTCACCACGCAGATGAAGAGCGTGGGGGAGGCCATGGCGATCGGCCGGACCTTCAAGGAAGCTTTCCTCAAGGCGATGCGTTCGCGCGAGCTCGACGTGGCACCCGACCTACCGGCGACTGCGGCCGCGACGCTGGCCGCGCTGACAGTCCCCACATGCGAGCGCCACGACCTCATCTTGCACGCCTTCCGCCTGGGCGCGGACAGAGAAGAGATCCATCGTCTGACCGGCGTGCCGCGGTTCTTCCTGGCGGAGTTGCGCGATATCGCGGAGCTCGAGCGCGAGGTCGTGGAGGCCCCTGGGTTGGACGCCGACCTCTTGCGGCGGATGAAGAGCTACGGATTCTCAGACGAACGTTTAGGCCAGCTCACTGGGCGTACGGCGGCGGAGGTACGCGGCCTGCGGCTCGGGCAGGGGATTCGCCCGGTCTACAAGGCGGTGGACACCTGTGCCGCCGAGTTCGAGGCGCAGACGCCGTACTTCTACTCCACGTACGAGCAAGAGAACGAGGCCAGCCCCGGCGAGCGTAAGCGCATCGTGATCCTCGGGAGTGGGCCGAACCGTATCGGCCAGGGTATCGAGTTCGACTACTGCTGCGTTCACGCCGCCCTCATGGCGCGCGAGCTGGGCTACGAGGCGATCATGGTCAACTGCAACCCCGAGACGGTCTCCACCGACTACGACGTGTCGGACAGGCTGTATTTCGAACCGCTCACCGTAGAAGACGTGCTGAACGTGATCGACAACGAGCAGCCCACGGGCGTCATCGTGCAGTTCGGCGGTCAGACGCCGCTGCGGATCGCCGCCGAATTGACGGCTGCGGGCGTGCCGATCCTCGGCACGCCGCAGGCGTCAATCCAGCTAGCGGAAGATCGTGAGCAGTTCGGCCGGCTCCTCACGGAACTGGAGATTCGCTGCCCGGCGTACGGGATCGCGCGCGACGCCGACGAGGCGCGCGAGATCGCCGAGCGCATCGGGTTTCCTCTGCTCGTGCGGCCCTCTTTTGTGCTCGGTGGCCGAGCCATGCAGATCGCGTACACGATGGAGGAGTTGCTCGCCTGCATGGAGACGGCGGTCGACGCCAGCCTCGAGCACCCGGTCCTGATCGACAGGTTCCTCGAAGACGCGATCGAGGTCGACGTTGACGCCCTGTCGGACGGTGAGGGTGTGTACGTGGCCGCGATCATGCAGCACGTGGAAGAGGCCGGGGTGCACTCTGGCGATTCGGCCTGCGTGATCCCCTCGGTATCGTTGGGGGAGGGGATCCTCGAGGACGTGCGGCGGCAGACGAGCCGCCTCGCCCAGGCACTGCGGGTTCGCGGGTTGCTGAACGTACAGTTCGCGTATCAGAAGTACACCCTGTTCGTGCTCGAGGTAAATCCCAGAGCCTCGCGCACCGTACCCTTCGTCAGCAAGGCGACGGGAGTACAGTTGGCCAAGGCCGCCACGCGGCTCATTCTCGGCGAGCAGCTCGCCGACCTCGGTTTGCCCCAGCGCGTGGTGCCGGAGTACGTGAGCGTGAAAGAGGCGGTCATGCCGTTCGATCGTTTTCTGGAGGCCGACTCGCGGCTTGGTCCGGAGATGAAGTCGACGGGCGAGGTGATGGGCGTGGCTGATACTTTTCCCGCCGCGTTCGGGAAAGCACAGACGGCCGCCGGTGTGCCACTACCCACGCAAGGAGTCGTCTTTCTCTCCGTCTGCGACACGGACAAATCCGCGGCCACTATCCTCGCGCAGCGGCTGCAGGGGCTGGGGCTGCGGATCGTGGCTACAAGAGGTACTGCCCGTGCTCTCCTGAGCCTCGGTGTGGAGACCACGTTCGTGAACAAGGTGAGTGAGGGAGGGCGTACGGTTGTAGATTGGATCGACGAGGGTCTCATCGACCTGGTCATCAACACCCCTTACGGCCACAGCGCGCGCAGCGACGGGTTCGAGATCCGCCAGGCCGCACACCGCCGCACTGTGCCCTGCATCACGACGCTCGCCGGAGCCTCCGCGGCGGTCTCGGCTCTCGAGGCGGCCCGCAAACCCGGCGTTACGGTGCGCTGTCTGCAAGACCTGTACGCCGGAGACACGCGGTGACGACTCAGAGCGGCGCCGTGCAGATCAGCGCACGGGTACTGGAAGTGCGTCACTACGGCCGGGCCACGCAGCTCTGGCTCGCGTGCCCCATCGTGGCGACGCGGACAGAACCTGGCCAGTTCGTGATGGTCGCGGTACCGGCGCCAGGGTTTCACCTCCGCCGCCCCTTATCGGTGCACCGCGTGCGCGGCGATCGTATCTCGCTGCTGGTGGAGGCGCGGGGTGAGGGAACTCGAGCGATCGGCGAGGTGGCTGTCGGCGACGCCGTATCGATAAACGGCCCGCTGGGCACCGCGTTTCCGCTCGCCGGTGTCGCGCGCGCGGTGCTAGTGGGCGGAGGCATTGGCGCCGCGCCGCTGCAGTCGGTGGCCGAGGCTTTGGCGGCCCGCGGCGCGGCGGTGAGCGCCGTGTTCGGATTCCGCGACGCGCGGCACGCGCGCATCCTGTACGCATTCGAGCTCCCCGACGTGTCGGTGGCCACCGAAGACGGCTCCGTCGGCGTCCGCGGGACAGTTCTCGACGCACTGCGCCACGCGCCCATCACTTCCGACACCGTGCTGTACGCTTGCGGCCCGCTGGGCATGCTGGCTGCTCTGCAGCGTTGGGCGGCGGAGCATGCCGTCGCGGGCTATGCTTCGCTCGAGGCACACATGGCGTGTGGTACGGGGGTCTGTCACGGCTGTGTGGTGCCTACCACACGGGGGTACGCGCGAGTATGCGCGGACGGGCCGGTGTTCGGACTGAGCGAACTGGTATTCCCCTGACGGCGGAAGGACGGCTCTGTGATCGATCTGAGCGTTTCCTTACTGGGCTCCCGGCTGCGGCATCCAGTGCTCAATGCCTCCGGCACCTTCGACGCGCTCGTCGCCTCGCGAACCATGGATCGCGACTACGTCCGCGAGATCCCGTTCAGCGCGTACGTGCCGAAGACGGTAACGCTGGAGGCGCGCCGCGGTAACCCGCCGCCGCGGGTTACCGAGACACCGTGCGGGATGATCAACGCGATCGGTCTCGAGAACCCCGGCCTCGAACGGTTTCTCGAGGAGCTTCCCCAACTCGCCGCTCTTCCGGTTCCCGTGCTGATCAGCGTGGGCGGCGCGCGGCCGACCGATTACGCCGCCGTAGTCGGTGGCGCGGAAGAGGCACTCGCCGCGGCGCCGCGACCCATGCCGGCGATCCTTGGTTACGAGATCAACGTGTCCTGCCCGAACGTCGCCACCGGCCTTTCGACCGGCGCCGACGCGCGGGCCACCGCGGCGCTGGTAGGGGAGCTGCGTCCGCTCACCCGGCGCGCGCTCGTCGTGAAGCTCACTCCCAACGTGACCGCGGTGGCACCCATCGCCGCGGCCGCGGAAGAGGCCGGCGCCGATGGCATCTCGCTCATCAACACGATTAAAGCGCTGGTGCTCGATCCGGTTACCCTGCGACCCTTCCTTGGCAACACATTTGGCGGACTGTGCGGCCCGGCCATCAAGCCCATCGCGCTGCGCATGGTGGCCGAGGTTGCCGCCGCCGTCTCGGTACCCGTCATCGGCATGGGGGGCATTCTCGGGGGCCTCGACGTGCTGGAGTTCGTGGCTTGTGGGGCCACGGCCGTGGCTGTAGGGGCGGCCACGTTCGCCGATACCGGGGCCGCCGAGCGAATCGTGAACGAGTTGGCGCAAGAGATGAGCGCGCGCGGCATCCGAAATCTCGCCGAAATCAGAGGCTGCGCGTTCGACGATCCACGATCGCGTAGTTGAAGTGAGTCAGAACGTGTGCGTATAATCCCGGCGCGATGACGTTTTCACCCTCGCAATCGAACGCCGCACCCGAACGTTCGCTGGATCAGCGCATGGAAGCGCTCAAGCGAGCGAACCACGTACGCAGTCAGCGTGCCTCGCTCAAGGCCGAGCTCAAGCGGGGGAGTATCGCCATTACTGACGTCATCCAGGACCCCCCAGAATACGTGCAGACGGCTAAGATCGTGGACGTCATCATGGCCGCCCCCAAGTACGGGCGCGTCAAGGCCGCACGGGTCATGGAGCGCTGCCGCGTCAGCCCGAGCAAGACGGTCGGCGGCCTGTCCGAGCGTCAGCGTCGCGATCTCATCGCCGCTCTCGAGGAGTAAACATCCCCTCCGTGTTCGTCATCTCGGGGCCTTCGGGCGCCGGGAAGGGCACTGTTATACGACGTGTGCTCCAGGAGGTGAACGGCGTCTCGGTCGCTGTCTCGGCGACCACGCGGTTGCCACGGACTGGTGAGGTGGATGGCCGCGAGTACCACTTCATGAGCTGCGCGCAGTTTGAAGGCATCGCCCGCGGCGGAGGGTTTCTGGAGTGGGTAGAATACGGGGGTAATCTGTACGGCACGCTCCTGGCGGAGATCGAGACGCGGTTGGCCGCGGGCCAGGATGTCATCCTGGAGATCGAGCTCCAAGGTGCGCGCGCTGTCCGGAGGATGTTGCCCGAAGCGGTGTTCGTGTTCCTGGCCCCGCCGACGGCCGCCGAACTCGAGCGGCGCCTGCGAGGCCGGGGGACAGAGCCCGAGGAGGTCATCGCCAGGCGTTTGGGCATCGCCGAGGGCGAGATGAGCGCCGCGGTGGAGTTCGACCACGTGGTGGTCAACGACGACGTGGCACGCGCCGCGGCCCGTATTGGCGAACTGATCCTCGCGACACGAAAAGGAGACTGAGTGGACCGGCCTCGCATCGACGAGCTTCTGGACAAGGCGGGCGGCTCCCGCTATGCGTTGGCGATCATCGCCGCCAAGCGGGCGCGGCAGATCAACAACTACTACAACAGTCTCGGCGAAGGCCTGTTGCTAGACGACCGCTCGCCGGCGGAAGACCTCACGCCGCCATTGATCACCACCAGGAGCAAGAATCTGCTCACGATCGCCCTGCAGGAGATCGCCGAGAAGCGCATCGGCTTCACCTATCGGGACTCGTGACGCGTCCGTAGTCTGCTGCTGCACGACGGATCTGCCGAGGGGGAGGCGAGCGTGAACGAACAGGCCAGGAGCACCGGTTCCTGCGACCCGCGCGGCGTGCTGGTGGGGGTCACCGGTGGCATCGCGGTATACAAGGCTGTGGAGCTGGTGCGTTCGCTGGTCAAGGAGGGGTTCGCGCCAGACGTGATACTCACCGATGCCGCCAAGCGCTTCGTCATGCCACTCACGTTCGCGGCCGTCTCGCAGCGTCCCGTGCTCGACGACGAAACAACGTGGCAGCCCAACCGGAACTGGTTCGGTCACATCGAGGCGGCGCGGCGGTCCGGAGTCATGGTTATCGCGCCGGCTACAGCGAATACCATCGCCAAGCTGGCGGCGGGCATCGCCGACAACTTACTCACCGCCGTGTACCTCGCCTTTCGTGGACCGGTCATCGTGGCGCCCACCATGAATTGGGCTATGTACGAGCACCCAGCCACACAGCACAACTTGGCCATTTTGGCCGATCGCGGGTGCCACGTGCTGCCTACAGAGCGTGGCGAGCTCGCCTGCGGGGAAGAGGGGAGTGGCCGCATGGCCGACGTCTCCGTGATCATGGCGGCTATTCGCAGTACCGTGGCCGGGCAGGCGCGCGGCCCGCTGGCGGGCGCCCGAGTGGTGGTCACCGCCGGCGGCACGCGTGAGTCCGTGGACGCCGTGCGCTTCCTCGGCAATAGATCGAGCGGCAAGATGGGGCAGGCCGTCGCCGATGCGTGCGCCTTGCGTGGCGCTCAGGTCACGCTGATCTCCACGCAAGAGCACGGCCCCACCTCGTATCCGGTGGAGCGTGTGGAGAGCGCCGCGGAGATGGCCGAGGCGGTGGTGCGCGCCGCAGCCAACGCCGACGTGCTCGTCATGGCGGCCGCGGTAGCCGACTACAGGCCTCGCGAGACGGTCGCGGGAAAAATCGAGCGGGCGGACAGCGATCGTCTGACCCTGGAGCTCGAGCGCACCGTCGACGTGCTGAGCGCGGCCGCCCGGCCGGGGCTCCTGCGCGTGGCCTTCGCCGCCGAGGCGGGGCCTCGGCTCGAGCGAGCGCGGCGCAAGCGTGCGGAAAAGGGCGTCGAGCTGCTGGTATTCAACGACATCCTCGCCGCCGGCGTGGGCATTGGAGCCGAGGCGAACGAGATCACCATCATCGGGCCCAACGGCGAACAGCATGTTCCTCGCGCCGCGAAGAGCGTGTGCGCCGAGGCTATCGCTATGGCCATCGAACAGGAGCTAGCCAGGTCGTCGTGAGCACCGTACGCGACGAAGTACTCGCCATCATCGCCTGCCAGGTCGCCAACGAGAACCTGCGCCGGCACATGCTGGCCACCGAGGCGATCATGCGCGCATTGGCCGCCCGCCTGGGTGCCGACGCCGAGGCGTGGGGGCTGGCGGGGCTCGCTCACGACGCAGATGTGGAACAGACGGAGTCGGACTTCTCCCGCCATGGTCTGCTCGCCGCGGAGATGCTGCGCGAGCGGAACGTATCGGACGATGTTGCGCATGCCGTGGCCGCTCACAATGCCGAGACTGGCGAGATCGCGGACACGCCGCTGGCCGTGGCGCTCATCGCCGCCGATCAGCTCAGCGGGCTCATCACGGCGGCGGTGTTGGTCCGTCCAGACGCGGCGCTGGCCGGAGTACAGGTCAAGTCGCTCCGCAAGCGCTTCCGCGAGTCGGCGTTCGCCCGTGGCGTCGATCGCGACGCGATTCGCCGCTGTGAGGAACTCGGCTTGGAGCTGGAGGAGTTCCTGGCGCTGGGGCTAGAGGCCATGCAGGGCATCGCCAAGCCCCTCGGATTCGAGTAAGGGCGGGGCCGTGGAGGCAGAGGCCGCACACGAGAGGCCGAGTGCGTACGACCTGTTCCGCCGAGGCAGTCACTTCCTCGCGCAGGGTCATCCCGCGCAAGCGGCGCTGCTCCTCGAGCAAGCGGCCAAGCTAGCCCCGGGCAAGAACTCCATCCGCGAGGGGTGGGCGCGGGCGTGTTTCGCGCTGGGCAAGTTCGACCGGGCAGCCGAGCTCTTCGCGGCGATCCTGGAGAACGCGCCGGCGAACGACTACGCTCACTTTGGGTTGGGGTGCTGCCTGGTCAAGCTGGAACAGCTCAGAGAAGCTCGCGGTCATCTGCGCTTAGCGCTGGCGATGCGACCGCAGGACGAGGCATATCGGGAACGACTGTTCCTCTGCGAGGAGCGTCTGCGCCGGTTGTGCTGCTAGAGGGCTGCGAGATCCTCCTGGGTGGGTGTCTCGTACGCCATCGCGCGCAAGATACGGATGCGATCAGCGATGGGCGGATGGGTGTCGAAGAGGTTGGCGCGTTCGCGAAGCTTGCGCACAGGGTTGGAGATATAGAGGTGAGCGGTCGCCCGGTTTGCCCTACGTAAGGGGGTGGGGTCGGCAGCGATCTTCTGCAGCGCGTCGGCCAGTCCGCTCGGGTTGCGTGTCAGCTGAACAGCCGAGGCATCCGCCAAGTACTCTCGCTTGCGCGAGATAGCGAACTGTACGAGGCGCGCGGAGAGCGGCGCGAGGATTGCCAGCGCGAGGGCCACGACGAAGAAGATGGCCTGGATACCCCCGCCGCCACCGCTCCGCCGGCGGCCACCGAATCCCCAAAAGGTGGAGCGCAGGAAGAAATCGGCGATCAGCGCGATCATGCCGACCATGATGCCGACGAGCGTCGCGAAGCGAATATCGTAGTTCCGGACATGGCTCAGCTCATGGCCGATGACCCCCTGGAGCTGCTCGCGGTTCAGCTTCTGCAGAAGTCCCCGGGTGACGGCTACCGCGGCATGCGCCGGGTCACGCCCGGTGGCGAAGGCGTTGGGCGCTTCTGACTCGATCACGTAGACCCGTGGCATGGGCAGGCCGGCGGCGATGCTCATCTCTTCGACGACGTTCCACAGCTGGGGTTCGGTGCCATGGTCCACCTCTCGGGCGCCGGAGACGGCGAGCGCCATGCCGGCACCCGCGTAGTAGCTGATCAGGCTCCAGACGATGGCGACCACACCGAACAGGCCGAGGAACCCGAGCCCGCCCTCGACGGAGCCCCAGTAGGCGAGGCCAATGGTGAATCCGAGGGCGAGCAGCAGCAGAACAACCGTGCTCATGAGCACCCAAGAGGCCCGCTTGTTGCGGGCGATCTGCTCGTACATGCCCAGTGCCACGTGCGACTTACCTCAGCGCAGGTCGACCTTCACTGGCTCGCGCTCGGCCTCGGTCTGCGTCTCGAAGAACTCGCGCCGCGTGAAGTTGAACAAGCCGGCGATCACGTTGGTGGGGACCGTCTGAATCTTGTTGTTGTAGGTGAGCACGCTGTCGTTGTAGAACTGCCGCGCGAACGAGATCTTGTTCTCGGTTGCCGTGAGCTCCTCTTGCAGGCTCATCACATTCTGATTGGCCTTAAGCTCCGGGTAGTTCTCCGCGACCGCGAACAGCGAGCGGAGAGTCTCCGTAAGAGCGCCTTCGGCACGCGCCTGTGCTTCTGGGCCGCGGCCTCCTGCGGCCACGGCCGCGGCGCGCGCCTCCGTGACACGCGAGAGCGTCTCCTGCTCGTAGGCCATGTAGTCCTTGACGGCTTCCACCAGATTGGGGATCAGGTCGTGCCGTCGCTTGAGCTGTACATCGATCTGGCTCCAGGAGTTGTCGACCTGATTGCGACGCCTTACGAGACTGTTGTACATCGCCGCAAGCACGATGCCGAGCAGCGCGACGATCGCGACGATCACGAGAACAGCGACCACGGTCTCTCCTTTCACAGCAACGACGGACATGGGGCATTGTACCCTGCACGGGGGTGTGGGAGGAGGAGGACTCAGAGGCGCGTTGGCCGCCACCGCGCAAAGAAGACCTGCACCCTGGCGCAGAAGTGCACCTGATGCTATACTGCCAAAAGCGACAAACGGCGCGTGGGAGGACGACGCGGATTCTGAAGTGGGTGTGCAACCCACTTCTTTTTTGCAGTGATACGGTGACCATGAGACGAACAGCAGAGCTAGACGCACTTGCCCGCGAGGTGGAACAGAACCTCGCGCAGCGCTTCCCCACGATAGAACTAGTCGATCTCGCCGTCCACGGCGGTGCAGACGCGGTACTCACGCTCTTCATCGACCGACCGGGGGGAGTAGACCTGGACACGTGTGCCGCGGTGAGCGGCTCGCTGGATGCACTGCGCGAGCGATATACCCTGGAAGTCTCCTCTCCGGGTCTAGACCGGCCGTTGACCAAGCCGGCGCACTTCTCTCAGGCACTGGGTGCTCACATCGCGGTCCGCGTCGCAGAGCCAGTCGCCGGCCGCAGCAGCTTCCGCGGACAACTGACTGCCGCGTCTGACACAGCGGCAGATCTGGCTGTCGAGGATGGCGGAGAGACGGTGCGGCTGGAGTACGAGAACATCACTCGGGCACGGGTGATCCACACGTTCGACGACGGAGGGCGCCATGGGTAGAGAGATCATCGAGGCGCTACGGCAGATAGAGAAAGAGAAAGGGATCGCCTTCGCGACGCTGCTCAGCGCGCTGGAGGACGCCTTGCATTCTGCCTACAAGAAGGCACCAGACGCGGTCGATCACGCCAAGGTCGAGATCGATCCCGCCACGGGCGAGATTCGCGTGTTCCATCTCATCTTTCCGGAACACGTGGACGTCGAGGCACTCCGCGTGCTCAACGAGGAGGGCGAAGAGATCGGGCTCGATCTCTCGGGCGTCGATGAGAGCGAGATCGAGCGCTACGAGGTAACGCCGGATAACTTCGGCCGCATCGCCGCGCAGACCGCCAAGCAGGTTATCCTGCAGCGCATTCGCGAGGCCGAGAGGGATCTCATGTACGAGGAGTACGTGGATCGTGTCGGCGAGTTGGTTACGGGTGTCGTGCAGCAGAGCGACAACCGCTACACGTTGGTGGAGCTCGGCCGGGTGGAGGCTCTGCTGCCGCGCAGCGAGCAGATCGAGGGCGAGCGCTACGATCACGGAGCGCGTCTCAAGGCGGTCATCATTAAGGTACAGAACTCAACGAAGGGCCCGCAGGTCATTCTCTCGCGGCGCAGCGAGGACCTGGTCCGCAAATTGTTCGAGCTCGAGGTGCCGGAGATCGCCGACGGGCTGGTGGAGATCCGCAACGTGGCTCGCGAACCCGGATTCCGCTGCAAGATCGCCGTGGTTTCACACGCCGACGGCGTGGATCCCGTAGGGGCATGTGTCGGCCCGCGCGGCTCGCGCGTCCGTATGGTTGTCAGCGAGCTTCGCGGCGAGCGCATCGACATCGTGCCGTACCACGAGGACGCCGCGCGCTTCGTCGCCAAGGCGCTCTCACCGGCGCGTGTGCGAGAGGTTATCGTGGACGATGAGGAGCGTTCGGCGACCATCATCGTGCCCGACGATCAGTTGTCGCTGGCCATCGGCAAAGAGGGCCAGAACGCGCGGCTGGCGAGCAAGCTCACCGGCTGGCGTATCGACATCAAGAGCCAAACGGAGATGGCCGAAGCGGACGAGCAGCTCGTCTACGCCGAGGACGAGGGCGTGAGCGGTCAGTGTGTGGCCATTACAGCGAGCGGAAAGCGGTGTCCGAATCAGGCGGTACCCGGTGGGCGCTACTGTAGCATCCACGCGGCGGAGGTCGATGCGGAGTGAGGCGGGCGGACATCCCGGAGCGAATGTGCATCGGCTGCCGGCGACAGCGCCCAGTGAGGGAGTTGATACGATTGACCGCGCATGAAGGAGTCGTAGAGCCTGCGCGGCACGGTACACCCGGTCGGGGAGCATATTTGTGCCCCGATGCGCTGTGTTTCGACGCTGCCGTCGCGCGGCGTGCGGTTACCAGGGCGTTCCGCCAGAGCGTCACCATGGGCGAGCAGCAGCGAGCTCTGTTCGTCGAAGCATGCGCAGCGCGAAAGGCGGTGAAGTGACGTGGCGGCGAAGAAGAACAGCAAGGTCTCAGACATCGCTCGTCAGCGGGGTACTACGGTCGAGGACGTGCTTGCGCATCTCAAACGCGCCGGCGTGGATGCAAGCACTGCCGAAGATGTAATCGACGAGACGCTGGTGGACAAGGCGTATGCGGCGCCCGCGCATCGGCGGCCGCGTAGCGGCCAGCAGAGCCGGCGCCGGCGCGTCATCATCGATGCCCAGGCGTCGCGACGGGGTGGTTCGCAAGGCGGCCGCGACCGGCGTCGCGGAGGTCGCGGCCGTTCCGCCTCCGCCCCGGAAGAGGCGAGTGCCCCACAGATTCCGAGCGGCACGATCAAGGTGCCGTCGGGCGTCAGCGTGAAGGATCTGTCGCAACTCCTGGGTGTGTCAACGGCGGAGATCATCAAGGCCCTCATGCGGTACGGTGAGATGGCGACCATCACGCAGACACTCTCGGACGAGGCCGTGCTCATCCTGGCTGAAGAGTTCAAGCGGACCGTCGAGATGACGCACGCCGTCGACGATGAGGCCGAGGTAGCGGAGGACAAGCAGACGGATCGGCCTGAAGACCTCAAGCCACGACCGCCGGTGATCACCGTCATGGGCCATGTCGACCACGGCAAGACGAGCCTCCTGGACGCCATCCGCTCCACGCGGGTGGCTGCCGGTGAAGCAGGGGGGATCACACAGCACATCGGTGCCTACCAGGTGGAGCACGACGGCCGCCAGATCACCTTCGTGGACACTCCCGGCCACGAGGCGTTCACGGCCATGCGAGCCCGCGGCGCCAAGGTGACGGATATCGCAACCATCGTGGTGGCGGCCGACGACGGTGTCATGCCGCAGACTGTGGAGGCCATCGATCATGCCAAAGCCGCCGGTGTGCCTATCGTCATCGCGGTCAATAAGATCGACCGGCCAGAGGCGAACCCAGAACGCGTCAAACAGCAGCTCACCGAGTACGAGATCGTTCCGGAGGAGTGGGGAGGAGAGAACATCTTCGTCGAGGTCAGCGCGAAGCAACGCATTGGCCTCGACACGCTGCTCGAGATGCTGCTCCTGGTAGCCGATGTGGCCGATTTGAAGGCCAATCCCGACGCGCCGGCCAGTGGCTACATTATTGAGTCGCGGGTAGATCCGGGCCGCGGCGTGGTGGCCACCATGCTCGTGTCACGGGGGACTCTCCACGTTGGCGACGGCATCGTCGCTGGCGAAGCGGCCGGCCGGGTACGCGCCATGCGCGACTTCCGCGGCGCTCCTCTGTCGGCGGCGAAGCCCTCCGTGCCGGTGGAGATCATCGGCTTCGATCAGCTGCCGAACGCGGGGGAGCTGTGCCGTGTGGTTGACGATGAGCGTACGGCGCGCCAGATGGCGCACCGGCGGACGAACAGACTGAAGGCCGAGCAGCTGGCGAAGCAGCGTTCGGTCACCCTGGACGACCTGTACGCGCGCATCGCCGCCGGACGAGTGCAGGAGCTCAACCTCGTCGTGAAGGCGGATATGCAAGGCAGCATCGAGGCCCTGCAGGATGCGCTGCGGCAGATCTCGCACGAGGAAGTCAAAATCAACATCATCCGCTCAGGTGTGGGTGGCATCACCGAATCGGATGTGATGCTCGCCAGCGCTTCGCAGGCCATCATCATCGGATACAACGTGCGCCCTAACGGCTCGGCGCAGAATCTCGCCGAGCAGGAGGGCGTCGACATCCGGACCTACCGCGTCATCTACAAGGTCACCGAAGATGTACGCAGTGCCCTGGTCGGTATGCTCAAGCCAGAGTTCACCGAAGAGGTTCTCGGCACGGCCGAGGTGCGGCAGCTGTTCAGGGCGTCGCGGCTGGGCACCATCGCCGGCTGCCATGTCACCAAGGGCAGCATACCGCGCTCGGCGACCATCCGGGTGGTTCGCGATGGTACGGTGGTTCACGATGGGCGCATGGCCTCGTTGAAACGCTTCCAGGAAGACGTAAAAGAGGTACAAGAGGGCTTCGAATGCGGCATCCTGCTCGATGGCTTCAACGATCTCAAAGAGGGAGATGTGTTCGAGGCGTACGAGACCAAGGAAGTCGCCCGTGAAGCCTGATGCCGCGCTTGGCGTGCTGCTGGTCGAGTTGCACTTTCCGGGCAGCCGCTCGCTGAAAGACAAGAGGCAGCCGCTCGCCTCGTTACGGGATGTTGTCCAGCGACGCTTTCGTGCCTCATTCAGTGAGGTAGGACACCATGATAGGTGGCAGCGTAGCTTGGTGCTCGTGGCCATAGCGGCTCCGTCTTCGACGCAGGCGGGCGAGCGCTTGGAGGAGATCGAGCGCTATCTGCATGGCCGAGAGTACGAGGTCTCCCGCACGGTCTTGCGTACTGTCGACACGGTGGAGAGCTTGTGGGACATCGATTGCTCCGCGTAAACGAAGCCATCAAGGAGGCGGTCTCTCGGGCGGTCACCGGTGAGGTCCTCAAGGATCAGCGCCTCGGATTCATCACCGTGACGGGGGTGGAGACAACGCCGGACCTGCGACAGGCCAAGGTCTTCGTCAGTGTGCTGGGAGGGGCGGAGGAGCGTGCTCGCTCCCTTCAAGCCCTGCGTTCTTCCCATGGGGTCATTCAGTCGTGCGTGGCGCAGGAAGTGCGTTTGAAGCGCACGCCGCACCTGGAGTTCGTCTACGACGACACCACGGTCAAAGCGCTGCGAATCTCCGGCATCATCGATCGTTACGTGCGTGAGCACCCCGAACCGCCGTCTGTGTACGATGCGGGAGAGGAGCGCGGCCAGGCGACCGGCGAACAGGGTTTTGGCGAGGAGCACGCGGCGACCGACCATCCTGAGGGCATCTCGTGAGCGCCGAGGTCTGGGAGGTGGCGTCTGTCGCTGGCCGCATGCGCGCCGAGCGCGCCGTAGCCGTAGCTGTTCACGAGCACCCCGACCTCGACGCCCTCGGGTCGGCGATCGGCGTCCTCGACGTGTTTCGCCAGATCGGAGTGCCCGCGCAGCTGCACATCGACGATCCGTCAGCGCTGCCGCAGGTCTCGTTCGGACCGGCGGCTGGCGATATCAGCACGGCGCCGCCGCCGGCCGGCTGCGTGTTGTACGCCCTCGATGCGGGCAGCGCGCCGCGACTCGCGCTGCCGGGCGGCGGTCTCCCCGCCGGGGTAACGGTCGTGAACATCGACCACCACCACGACAACACGCGGTACGGCACCGTCAACTTGGTGCTGCCCAACGCCAGCAGTGTGTCCGAGATCGTGTGCTTGCTCGCCGAGGAGTTGGCGCTGCGGCTCTCGGCGCGCGCCGCGACGGCACTCTACGCGGGCATCTCGTTCGACACGGGGCACTTTCGTCACGCCAGCACCGGACCCGCCACGTTTCGCGCTGCCGCGCGCCTGGTGGAGTGGGGAGCCGACCCCCACACGATCTACGCGGAGCTGTACGAGCGTCGCGGCCTTGCCGACCTACGTCTGCTGGCGGCCGCCGTGCGCTCGGTACGAGAGGCGCTTGGCGGCCGGGTACTGGTCGCGGTGCTTACGGCGGACGACTTCGCGCACCTCGGTGCTGCCGATGCTACGGCAGAGGGTATCGTGGAGTCGCTGAACTCGCTGCGCGGTGTCGAAGTGGCCGCCCTGATCAAGGAGCAGGAACAAGGTCCGCGTTGCCGCGTCAGCATGCGCTCGAGTGGGTGGGATGTCAGCCGGTTTGCGGCCGAGCAGGGGGGAGGGGGGCACCGGCAAGCCGCCGGTTTCTCCATCGATCGACCGCCAGAGGAGGTGGCAGAGTGGCTGAGTTCCGTACTCGCAAGGCGCCTCTCGACGGCGTCCTCCTGATAGACAAACCCGTCGGACTGACGTCTCACGACGTAGTCTCGCGCGTGCGGCGCTGCTTGCGTCCGCACGTAAAGAAAGTGGGACACGCGGGTACACTGGATCCGTTCGCCACCGGCCTGTTGCTGGTGGTGGTCGGACGAGCTACCAAGATCGCCAGGTTCTTCGTCGATCTGCCCAAAGAGTACGTGTGCACGATGCAGTTCGGTGTAGCGTCGGATACGGGCGACCACACGGGCACACTTACACCCGGCGGCGCGGTGGTCTCCTTGGAAGCTATTCGCGCGGCGCTTCCCCGATTCATCGGTACTGTCGCGCAGCGGGTCCCCATGACCTCGGCGGTCAAGATCGATGGAGAGAGGCTCTACAAAAAGGCTCACCGCGGCGAGGTGGTCGACACCCCCATCAAACAGGTGGAGATCACTGCCATCGACCTCCTGGAGTTCGACGAGGACGAGCAGACGCTGCGCTGCCATATCGCCTGCTCGAAAGGAACCTACGTGCGTCAGCTGGCTATCGACCTCGGTGAGGCGGTGGGGTCTGGGGCGCACCTGCGCGAGCTGGCGCGCACCGCCATCGGCGACTTCCGGCTAGAGAACGCGCAATCCCTGGCAGCGTTCCAGGAGGCGACTGCTGGGGGCGTGGCTGAAGGTATCCCCGGCCTGTTGGCACCGGGCCGGGCGCTGGCGTTCATGCCCGCGATAGAGGTCTCCGCCGCACAGGCCGCCGGAGTGCGCAACGGCGCTCATGTGCCGGGCAGCGTCTCGGAACCCGTGTGCCTCCTCTTTCGCGGGCAGCTTCTGGCCGTGTATGGCCCCGGCGAAGCTGAACGCGATCTGAAGCCGATCGTCCTGTTCCCCTAAGCCAATGGAGCTCCATACCTCGCTCGCGTCACTCCCGCCTCGCCCGCGCTGCGTAGCCATCGGTACGTTCGACGGTGTGCACACCGGACACCGGCGCGTGGTGCGTACCGCCATGGAGATGGCGCGCGCGGCCGACCTCGTCGGGGCCGTGCTCACGTTCGATCGCCACCCGCTCGCCGTGCTCGACCCCGCGCGGCAGCCGCGGCTCCTCACGCCGCTCGCGGCGAAGATCGCCCTCCTCGCCGCCATTCACCCCGACGAGCTCATCGTGCTTCCGTTCTCGCCGGCGCTGGCCTCGCAATCGGCTGGAGAGTTCTGCCGCGAGGTACTGGCCAACGCGCTGCACGCGCGCGTGGTGATCGTCGGCGAGAACTTCACTTTTGGGGCGCAGGGCACGGGCACGCCCGATACCCTGCGCGAACTGGGCCGCGAGCTCGGCTTTCGCGCCCTGGTGGTACCCCTAGCCGCCGCCGGAGGTAAGCCGATCAGCTCGACGCGCATCAGGCGCTTACTGCAGGAGGGGGCACTCGAGGAGGTGCGTGAGATCCTCGGGCGGCCACCATCGACGCACGGGACGGTGGCGCACGGCTACCGTCGCGGGTCGTCCTGCCTCGACACGCCGACGGCCAACCTCGAAGTCGAGGCGGGTACCCTGTTCCCGGGGCGCGGCGTGTACGCCGCTAGGGCTCTGGTCGCTGGGCGGTGGTACCGGGCGGCGGTCAACATCGGCCACAACCCCACCTTCCACGATCTCACCGAAGCGACGGCCAGGATACATATCGAAGCACATCTGCTGGACTTCGAGGGCGATATCTACGGCCAAGAGATCCGCGTGGACTTCCTGCACAAGATCCGCGACGAAGTACGCTTCGCCGACGTGGCCGACCTGGCGACTCAGTTGCGCCGCGACGTGGCCGCTACCCGCGTGGCAGTCGACCCGGCGTACACGGAAGTCGGACTGGGCTGAGGGCGAGGGCGAGCGGCGGGTTTCTGCCCACCGTACCCTGTGGTAGTGTACCCGGCGACCGCTTCTCGGTTCCGGGTAGCCAGCCCGGTACTGGGTCTCCGGATCATCCCGCAAGGGAGGTGAATCTCCATGGCACTCGCAACGGCTGCAAAGCAGCAGATCATCGCCAAATTCGCTAAGCATGAAGGCGATACTGGCTCTCCAGAGGTACAGATCGCGCTACTATCCAAACGCATCGATACCCTCACCGAACATCTCAAGACCCATAAGAAGGACCACCATTCTCGCCGTGGTCTGCTCAAGATGGTCGGGCATCGTCGTCGCCTGCTCAACTACCTGCAGGCGAGCGATATGGAACGGTATCGCGCCATCATCAAAGAGCTCGAGCTGCGCAAGTAGTTACGGCCTCCGGGCGTACCAGCAGCATCGCTTCCGGATTTCGCGTATCACGACGGGCCGACCGCACTTCGGCGGCGGCCGTTCAGAGAGAGAAGGTAAGAAGAAATGATCGTTGTCGAAACCGAGATCGGAGGCAAGACTGTCTCCCTCGAGACCGGACGCCTTGCCAAGCAAGCGAACGGGGCCGTTCTCGTGCGCTGTGGCGACACTGTTGTGCTGGTCACCGCCACGGCGCGCCAAGAGGCCCGCGAAGGCCAAGACTTTTTCCCCCTCACCGTAGATGTAGAGGAACGTATGTATGCTGCCGGAAAGATCCCCGGCGGCTTCATCAAACGCGAGTCACGGCCCACCGACAAGGCTACGCTGACGGCACGGCAGATCGACCGCCCAGTGCGGCCGCTCTTCCCCAAGGGCTTCATGAACGAGGTGCAGATCGTGGCCACGGTGCTCTCCGTTGATCACGAGAACGCCTACGACGTCCTCGCCATGCTGGGCGCCTCGGCCGCACTCACCATCTCCGACATCCCGTTCCTGGGGCCACTCGGCGCCGTGCGAGTGGGGCTCATCGATGGCGAGTACGTGGTCAACCCCCCTATGGAAGACACGGAGGGCGCCACGCTCGACTTAATCGTGAGCGGAACACGCGACGCGGTAGTTATGGTCGAGGCCGGTGCCAAGGAGGCCACGGAGCGCCAGGTACTGGACGCCCTCGAGGTCGCGCGAGCCGAGATCCAGAAGCTCGTGGAGCTGCAGCTCAAGTTACAGGAGCAAGCCGGCAGACCCAAGTGGAACGTGCAGCCGTGGACCATCGACGAGGGCGTGCTCGCTGAGGTGTCGGCGGCGTTCGGCGCGGACATCGATCGCGTCACGCAAATCCAAGACAAGCTGGAGCGGCAAGACGCGACGGTGAAGCTCCGCGAGGCAGTCGTCGAGGCTCTGAGCGGCGCCGATCCCGAGGCCGAGCGGCTGGCACAAGTCAATCGCGCCTTCGCCAAGCTCGAGCGAGACACTATCCGGCGTCGTATCGCCGTAGAGAAGCGCCGTCCCGACGGTCGCGGCAGCGACGAGATCCGTCCGATTACGTGCGAGGTCGGCATCATGCCGCGCACGCACGGCAGCGCCTTGTTCACGAGGGGGCAAACGCAGGCGCTCACGCTGCTCACCCTCGGCGCGGCCGGCGAGCACCAGCGCATCGATAGCATCGGCATCGAGGACTACAAGCGCTACATCCACCACTACAACTTCCCGCCCTTCTCCGTGGGCGAGACTGGCTTCATGCGGGGGCCAAAGCGTCGCGACATCGGCCACGGCGCTCTGGCGGAGCGGGCCCTGCTGCCGGTGATTCCAGCAGAAGAGGAATTTCCGTACACCATTCGTCTGGTATCCGAGATCCTGGAGAGCAACGGCTCCTCGTCGATGGCCAGCGTGTGTGCCTCCACGTTGGCCCTCATGGATGCCGGGGTGCACATCGCGGCGCCCGTCGCGGGTATTGCCATGGGGCTCATCAAAGAGGGCGATCATCACATCGTGCTGACGGATATCGCTGGCGTGGAGGACCATCTGGGCGACATGGACTTCAAGGTCGCCGGTACCGCGGGGGGCATCACTGCCCTGCAGATGGATATCAAGATCAGCGGGGTTACCTTCGAGATCCTCGAAGAGGCTCTCGACCAAGCGCGTCGCGCACGTCTCTTCATCTTGGACAAGATGCTGGACGTGCTGCCGCAGGCGCGCGGTGAGCTCTCACAGTACGCGCCGCGCATCTTCACGTTGCAGATCAATCCGGATCAGATCGGCCTGGTCATCGGCAAGGGGGGCGAGACGATTCGCGGCATGACCGAAGAGTTCGATGTGAGCATCGACATCGAAGACGACGGCACCATCTTCATCTGCGCTCCGGATCAGGAGGCCGCGGAAGCGGTCATCGCACGCATCACCTCGATGACCAAAGACATCGAGGTCGGCGATGTGTACACGGGTAAGGTCGTCAAGACCACCACATTCGGCGCGTTCGTCGAGCTCAAGAAGGGTACAGACGGCCTCATTCACATATCGCAGCTGGGCAAGAAGGGCCGCATCGAGAAGGTTGAGGACGTGGTGAAACGCGGCGATGTGGTCACCGTCGAAGTGGTCGAGGTAGACAAAGCGCGCGGCCGGATCGGTCTCAAACCACTGAAACTGCCGGAAGCCGACTGAGCGGCTCGGGAACGGCTCATGGAGCTGTATCAGCTCACGAGACTCCCCAGCGGAGTGCGGGTGGTCAGCGAACGCTTCCAGGGTGTGCGATCCATCGCGCTCGGCATATGGATCGACTCGGGCTCACGCGGCGAGTCCGAGTCGCAAGCGGGGATCTCGCATTTCATCGAACACCTGCTATTCAAGGGTACCGATCACTACTCGGCTTACGACATCGCGCGGATCTTCGACGAGATGGGCGGGGAGCCCAACGCCCTGACCTCGAAGGAATACACGCTGGTGCACGCCCGGTTCCTCGACGAACATCTCGACCGCGCGTTCGCCGTGCTCGCCGAGATGGTCACGCGGCCGTCGTTCAGCAACCTGGACGCGGAACGCGAGGTTGTGCTCGAGGAGGTGGCCATGTACGAGGACTCGCCTCCCGACCTGATCCACGATCGTCTCACGGCAACGGTGTTCGGCGGCCATCCGCTGGGACGTCCGGTCATCGGCTACTCCGAAAGCCTACGAGCCCAGACCACGGCGGCCGTGGCGGCGTACCACGAGGGGCACTACGTAAACGGTGCGCTCGTGGTGGCGGCCGCCGGCAACGTCGATCACGAGCGACTCTGCACTCTCGTGGAGCGGCACTTCTCACCACGCGATCGCGCGTGGCAGCCGCCGCGCGAGCCTGTCGAGCACCGCCCGCGCCACGTGGCCGCCTTCGCTCAGAAGGATACGGAGCAGTACCACGTGTGCCTCGGCGGGCCGGCGCCCAGCCGCGGCGATCCGCGACGCTACGCCTTGTGGGTCGTCGATGCTCTCCTGGGGGGCTCGTGGAGTTCGCGCCTGTTTCAGGAGGTGCGAGACATCCGTGGCCTTGCGTACTCGGTGTACTCCTACACGTCGCTCTATAGCGACATCGGGCTGGCGGGGGTCTACTTCGGGTCACGTGAGGAGAGCGCGGAAGAAGCCATTGGCCTCATTCTGCGGGAGCTCCAGAGCATCGTCGATCACGTACCGGCGGAGGAGATAGCGCGCGCTAAGAACCACCTCAAGGGTCAGCTCGTCTTGAGCATGGAGAGCCCCCAGAGCCGCATGCAGGCTCTGGGAAGGTCGATCCTGTTCGACATGCCGGTGCTGACCGTGGACGAGGTCGTAGAATGCATCGCCTCGGTCACGCTCGGTGAAGTAGCTGAGGTGGCAGCCGAGTACTACGATCCAACCAGGTGGTCGGCCGCTTGTATAGGGCCCCAGCCAGGGCCGTATCGCCACGCGGTGCCCGGGTTCGAGTGGGTGGCGTCGTGATCGCCGTAGCCGTTGTCGGCGGCGCGGGACGCATGGGTTCCCTCAGCGCGAGCACCGTCGCCGAGCAGGACGATCTGCGGCTGGTCGCGGTCATCGACCCGGCATTCGCTCCGAATACGCAAACTCCAGCTCCAACCTTCGCCACTGTAGCGGAGGCGCTGGAGAACACCGCGCCACGCGTGGCCGTCGAGTTCAGCACGCCGGCGAGCGTGTTCGCCAACACGCGGGCGCTTTTGGAGGCCGGTGTGCACACGGTCGTGGGTGCTACTGGACTCACCGCCCCGCAGCTCGAGGAGCTGTGTGAGCTCTCGCGCGCAAGTGGAACCGGGCTCCTCGTGGCGCCCAACTTCTCGTTGGGCGCGGCGCTGCTCATGCGATTCGCGCGCGAGGCCGCGCGGTATTTTCAGCACGCCGAGATCATCGAGCTCCACCACGATGGCAAGGTCGATGCGCCCTCCGGTACGGCACTCCATACCGCGAACCTCATAACGGCGGCTGAGGGGGGCAGCATCCTCCCGCCGAAGGTGCCAAGCGCGAGCCCCGCGCGAGGGCTGCAGACGGGGCCCGTAACGGTACACAGTGTGCGCCTGCCCGGCCTCGTCGCTCACCAAGAGGTGCTCTTCGGCGGGACGGGAGAGCTGCTGACTCTGCGGCACGACTCGCTCTCGCGCGAGTCATTCATGGCGGGCGTGTTGCTCGCGATACGCGCCGTGCCATCGCTCAAGGAGCCGGTGGTGGGCTTGGAGAACATCCTGCTATGACCACCGACCATTTCCACCACTGAGGCCAGGAGGACAGGGAGGCGCCATGAACCCCAACCTCGGCAGTATCGTGACCGCGATGGTCACTCCTTTTGATGCAACATTGCGCGTCGACTACGATCGTCTTGCCTCGCTGGCCGACGACCTGGTGTCTCACGGCTCGGACGGTCTGGTGGTCGCCGGTACCACGGGGGAATCTCCCACCCTCACGGACGACGAGAAGATCGAGCTGCTTCGAGTGGTGCTCGGCACCGTCAAGGGTCGTGCGCTGGTCGTCGCGGGGACGGGCTCCAACGACACAGAGCACAGCGTAGCGCTCACGAAGCGCGCGGAGGCCGCTGGGGCTCAAGCTGTGCTGCTGGTAACCCCGTACTACAACAAGCCGCCCGCTCGCGGCCTGTTGCTCCACTTCCAGACTATCGCCGCCGCCACGTCTCTGCCGGTGATCATCTACAACATCCCCTCGCGCTGTGTGGTGAATCTACCGCCCGAGCTCCTGGCCGAGCTGGCGGCCATCGAGAACATCGTGGCCGTTAAGCAGGCGAACCCCGATCTCGAACAGTCGCGCAGACTTCGCGAGCTCTGTGACCTCGCGCTCTATGCGGGGAACGACGACATGCTGCTCGATGTGCTCAAAATGGGCGGCGCCGGCGGTATCTGTGTCGCCAGCCACGTAGTGGGCGTTCGCATGGCGGAGGTTGTGAAGCTCATGCGCGCCGGCGAGGTCTCGCGAGCGGAGGCGCTCACGCAAGAGCTCGATCCCCTCTATGCAGCGCTGTTCGCCACTACCAACCCCATCCTCGTGAAGGCCGCGCTGGAGCTCCTCGGGCGCCCGGCCGGCGGCCTGCGTCCGCCGCTGGTGGCGGCCGATCGAGAGGAACGCGACGCCCTCGCCGCCGAGCTGCGGAGGGCGGGCCTCCTGTGAGCCCGTCGGCGGGCGATAGACTGCGGCACGACGCCCAGCAGAGGAGCGAGCTCCGATGAGTCGGCCTCTGCGCATCATCCCGCTGGGCGGAATGGGCGAGATTGGCAAGAACCTCACGGTGGTCGAGTTCGGCGGCAAGATCGTGGTCATCGATTGCGGCCTTGCATTTCCGCGCGATGAGATGCTGGGGATCGATCTGGTGCTCCCCGATATCTCGTACCTACGCTCTCGCCAGGACGATATCCTGGGCATTCTGCTCACCCACGGCCATGAGGATCATTTCGGAGCGCTGCCCTTCGTGCTGCGTGACGTGAACGTGCCAGTCTACGGGAGTCGTCTCACGCTGGCGTTTGCCAAATCCAAACTCGACGAGCATGGGCTGCTCAAGTGCGTCGATATCAACGAGGTGAGCGAGTCCTCGCGGTTCCGGCTGGGCCCGTTCGACGTCGGTTTCGTCGCCGTCAGCCACAGCGTGCCCGACAGCCTGGCGATCGTGCTGCGGACACCGCTGGGCACGCTGGTGCACTCCGGCGACTACAAGTTCGATCACACGCCCATCGACGGACGGATCACCGATGTCAACAGCCTGGCGCGGCTTGGCGACGAGGGAGTGCTGGTACTCCTGGCCGATTCCACCAATGCCGACGTGGAGGGGTCCAGCGGTTCGGAAAGCCAGGTCGGCCACGCGTTTCACCAGATCTTCGCCGAGGCCGAGGGTCGGGTCATCATGGCCAGCTTTGCCAGCAATATCCACCGCATTCAACAGGCGATCCACATCGCTCATCTGCACGGCCGCGTCTTCGCGGTCTCTGGAAGATCGATGGTCAAGAACGTCAATATCTCTCGCAATCTCGGCTATCTGGACGTGCCGGAGGGGGCGATGATTCGACTGACCGAGATCGACGATTATCCTCCCGAGCGACTGTTGATCCTCACCACGGGGAGCCAGGGAGAGCCTCTCTCCGCGCTCTCGCGTATGGCGTACGACGACCACCCACAAGTGGCGCTCGAGCCGGGTGACACCGTGGTGATCTCCGCAAAGCCGGTTCCGGGGAACGAAGTCAGCGTGATGAATACCGTCAACCGCCTCCTCAAGGGCGGCGCACGTGTTATCTACGGACCAGAGACCGGCGTCCACGTGTCTGGCCACGCCGCGCGGGAAGACCAGCGCATGCTGCTCAACCTCGTGAAGCCCAGGTTCTTCCTGCCAGCTCACGGGGAGTACCGCCATCAGTACCTGCAGGCCGATCTCGCTCGCCAGGCCGGCATGCCCGACGACCACGTCATCATCCTCGAGAACGGCGACGTCCTGTCCATCACTCCGGACAAGGCCGAGGTGACCGACAAGGTGCGCGCGGGCATGGTCTACGTGGATGGCCTCGAGCTCGGCAGTGCCGAACATGTCGTAGTGCGCGACAGACAGCGGCTGGCGGAGAACGGCATTCTCATCGCGGTGGTCACCATCAGTGTGCAGACGGGCGAGTTGCTGGCCGAACCCGAGATCGAGGCGCGTGGCTTCCTGTACGACGACGATTTCCGCACGCAGGTCCTCCAAGAGGCCCGCGACGAGCTTGTTGAGAGGCTACAAGAGTTGGCCAGCGAGCACATCACCGGGCAGCGTCTCCTACAGGAAGACGTCTCTGAGGTCCTGGGGCGCTTCATCCACAAGCGTACGCGGCGGCAACCCCTCGTCCTGCCAGTCATCGTCGAGGTCTGATCGGATGAGGGATTAGCGGGGCAGCCGTCGAATAGGGACGCATGGCCAGCGTCAACGCCAGCCGCAGGAATCTTTCGACCGCACGATCAGCTTCCGCCAAACGAGGGCAGGCGAGCGCGCGGTCCCATGAACGGCGCTCATCAACGGAGATCACGGCTGTGGTGTGCGCCGCGCTCGCCGTATTCCTGGCATTCGTCTTGTACTTCGGCTGGTGGGGAGGAGCTCTCGGGAGCGCCCTCACCGATGTGCTGCGCTACCTGCTCGGACTGCTGGCCTATGCGATACCGCCGCTGCTCGTGTACGGAGCCGCGGTCCTCTTGGCCGGCCCAAGCCGCCGGCCACTGCCGGCGGCCACCGCGGGACTCGCGGTGCTGTGCGCGGCATTCGTGTTGGCGGCCGCCGCCGATACCTTCGGTGTGTTCCCGGGCTCTCGCCCCAAGGACCTCTTCGTCGGAGACTACCTGCGGTCCCACGGCGGGGCAGCGGGAGAGCTGCTCTGGGCAGGCGTCGGCTTTCTTCTCGGCCGCATAGGCACCGCGGTGCTCGTCGTCGCGACAGCCGTGGTGGGTGTACTCCTCATTTCCGGCTCCTCGCTTGGTGCCTGGCTGAGCCACTCGCGGAGAGGTGCTACAGCGGCCACCCGCTTTGCCAAGCGTTCCGCGCAGACGCTCCATGAGCAGGGACGCGCCTCAACGGAAGCGCTGCAGGCGCGATTGGGTGCCAGACGTGCCCAAAATGCCACACTAGTTGCTCGCGACCCTATTGAAGATGCCACGCAGTACATGCCCGGTGTAACCATTCATGCACCGCGATTGATCGATGGAGCACGCGACGCCCCTGAGTTGTATCACGGTATGGCGAGCGTACCCGTGGAGGCGCCGATTGAGCATGAGGTGTCTGCGTGCTCGGTGGAGGCGGAGAAGGAGGCCGCCGCCACTGGCGACGACCAGCTGTCGCTCCGCACACTCGTTAACGAGGCGAGCGAGCCGGGGGCGGCAGCCTTCGCACCGGTGCCGAGCGCTCGTGTGTGGACGTTGCCCGATCCCGCCTTGCTGCGCCGTCTGGGCGGCAACGCGGGGGAGACGACGGCGACCATCGACGAGGTGAGTCGTAGGCTGGTCACCACACTGGAGAGCTTCGGTGTCCAGGCGAACGTGGTCAATACCGTCACGGGGCCGCGCGTCACTCGCTACGAACTCCAATTGGCTCCAGGGATAAAGGTGAGTCGCGTTACTTCACTCAAAGCCGACCTCGCGTACTCGCTGGCCGCCACTGACGTGCGCGTGCTCGCCCCGATCCCGGGCAAGACGGCGGTGGGGGTCGAAGTACCGAATGTAACTCCGAGCTTCGTCGCCCTGGGAGATGTGTACGGCCCGTTCCCTCATGGCGCGTCTCCGCTGGCCTGTTGGCTCGGAAAAGACATCACCGGTAAGGCGGTGCTCGCCGACTTGCGCAAGATGGTACACCTGCTGGTGGCGGGTACCACCGGATCGGGCAAGAGTGCCTGCATCAATTGCATCATCAGCTCGATCCTCCTGCGGGCGACACCCGAGCAGGTACGCATGATCCTCATCGACCCTAAGAAGGTCGAGCTGTCGAATTTCGACGGCATTCCGCACCTCCTCACCCCGGTGGTGACCGATCCGCGCAAGGCGGGCACCGTACTCATGAACATCGTGCACGAGATGGAACGTCGCTATGATCTGATGTCCAACACCGGTGGTGCGCAGTCGCTGAAAGACCTCAACCGGATGCGCGAGAAACAAGGCGAGAGGCCGCTCCCGTACATCCTGCTGGTAATCGACGAGCTCGCCGACCTCATGATGGTCGCGCCAAACGATGTCGAGCATGCGATCACGCGCCTGGGTCAGCTCGGCCGCGCGGCCGGCGTACACATGGTGGTGGCCACCCAACGGCCCTCAGTCGACGTGATCACGGGGCTCATCAAGAGCAACATCCCGTGGCGTATCGCCTTCGCCGTGGCCTCGCAGACTGATTCGCGCGTGATCCTCGACCAGGGAGGGGCCGAGACACTGCTCGGAGAGGGCGACATGCTTTTCGGGCCGTCCGGCAGCCCTCGCATGCTGCGTGTGCAGGGGGCGTTTGTGGAACAGGCGGAGATGGCCCTGCTCACGTCCCATTGGCGGGCACAGGCAGCGCCGGAGCTGCGTACCGATCTCTTGGAGACCGCGGCGCAGACGACCTCCGGCGAGGCGGCACATGGGGCGCTCGAGGACGAGCTGCTGCCAGACGCGATCACGACGGTGGTTAACACCGGTGCCGCATCGGTCGCCCTGTTGCAGCGGCGCCTGCGCGTCGGCTACGCTCGCGCGGGCCGCCTCATCGACATGATGGAGGAACAAGGCATTATCTCGGGCTTCGACGGCAGCAAGGCGCGCAACGTGCTCATCGACGAGGCGGCACTGCCGCGTGTCCTCGCTGAGATCCGCGGCGAACCACAGGGAGACCCGGGGGCAGGGAAGAGCGCTGAGGATACTGCTGAATGGCAGCCTGCCGAAGCCACGGAGTAGGTGTCGCTTGCCGGTTTGCCCCACCGCTTGGCTGGCAGGATTGTGTTCGTCGGTCACCCTTACTAGACTGTTCTTGTGTCGCCGCGGCGCCAGATTCGCAGGCGGCAGCCGCTGCGTCTCCCGCCTTCAGCATAGGCGGAGCGCGGCCCGTCCCTAACGTCTGACTGAAAGCACGGGTACGTGTTCGAGATCGGGGCCACACTCCGAGAAGCGCGTGTGCGCAGGCGCCTCACCCTTCATCAGGTTGAGGAAGACACCAAGATCCGTGTCAAGTACCTGCAGGCCATGGAGAATGAGGAATTCGACGTCCTCCCGGCACCCGCATACGTTAAGGGCTTCCTGCGCAGCTATGCGACGTATCTCGGGCTCGACGCGGATGTCATTCTCGAGGAGTACCTCTCGCGGCACATGCCGCGACAGGAACACCATCCCTTCGGTGGTTCATCGGTGCTTCGACCGCAGCAGCACCACTCCCGGCGGCGTTCCGGTCTGGCGTTTCTCGCGCTACTCGCCGTACTCATTCTGGCGCTCATCTACCTGCTCAATCCGCCACCCAAAGAGAACGCAAGCCCTATCGTGAACCCTAGCCTGCTCTCCCCGAGCGCATCGGTTAGCACCTCACCGTCACCCAGCCCATCCCCGTCGCCGAGCCGCTCGCCGGTGACCCATCGCACGGTGGTCCGTATACGCGCCACTCAGCAGTGCTACATCGACGTTCGCAAGGGAAGCGCTACCGGTACACCGCTCTTCCAGAGCGTGCTCGCCGCGGGTGCGACGAAGACATTCACCATCACGGGCGCGCTGTACCTCACCATAGGGGGCGATCCCGCGCATCTCACGCTGACCGTGAATGGAAAAGCCATCCGCACGCAAGGCGCTCCCTCTGGAGTCTCCTATCTCATCGCCAAGGGCAAGGTCACGCGACAGTAGCCACGGTGCCGTGGCGTCTGCCCCCCGGGCCTGCCGCGGCGGCGCCGGGTTCGCCGTGCATACGCTCGGCTGTCCGAAGAACGAGGCGGACTCGGTAACGCTCGAACGCCGTCTGGCAGCTCTCGGCCACCGGCCGGTCTCGATCGCCGTCGCTGACCTCGTAATCGTGAACACGTGCGGCTTCATCGACGCGGCCAAGGAGGAGTCGATCGACGCCATCCTCGAAGTGGCGGAGAGCTGCCACGCGCGCGGCGCACGCATAGCGGCTATCGGCTGTCTGGTTGAGCGCTATGGGGAAGAGTTGCGCCGCGAGATCCCCGAGGTGGATGTGTGGAGCGGTTTCGACGACGCGCCACTGATGAGGGCGCTCGCTGCCTTGGCCGGCGAGGTCGAGGGCGGAGCGCGCTCGGGTGGAGGGGAACGGCGAGGCACTGCGCAGAGCACCAAACGCCCCGCCGTTCCCCTCCATGCCTACGTGAAGATCTCCGATGGCTGCGACCGGCGGTGCGCATACTGCGCCATCCCGCTCATCAAGGGGGGGTATGCCGCGCTCGCTCCGCAGGCCATCCTGAGCGCGGCCGCGCACGCCACAGCGAGCGGTGCACGCGAGCTGGTACTGGTGGGTCAGGATACGTCGCACTGGGCATGGCCGGGGTACGGCGCGCTGCCGCAACTGCTCCGAGATGTCGTTTCGCTCGAGCCGTTCTGGCTGCGTGTGCTGTACTTACAGCCGGACGGCATCGATGGGCCCTTGCTCGAGGCGCTGGCGGCATACGCCGTGCCGTACGTCGACCTGCCGTTACAGCACGCATCGCGCGCCGTCTTGGAGCGCATGGGGAGACGCGGCGATGCGGACAGATACCTGGCGCTGCTCGATCACGTTCGTTGCGTGCTCCCGGGCGCAGCCGTGCGCTCCACCTTCATTGTCGGT
Organism: Thermoleophilia bacterium; assembly: GCA_040772045.1. Classification (GTDB taxonomy): domain Bacteria; phylum Actinomycetota; class Thermoleophilia; order UBA2241; family UBA2241; genus JAXGYV01. Next base: position 183,413 of record JAXGYV010000001.1, on the reverse strand, counting down.
TTCCCTGGCGAGACCGAGCGCGACGTGGAGGCGCTGGCGGAATTCATCGCGGCGGCGGAGCTAGCGGTCGCCGGCGTGTTCGTGTTCGACCCGCAAGAGGGCACGCCCGCTTTCTCGCTCCGACCAACCGTCCCATACGCTGAGGCCCTCGAGCGGGCGGCGTTCATCGGCGAACAGATCGAGCGGGCGGCCGCACGCTTCTGGTCGGCGATGGTAGGCAGACGAGCAGAGGTGCTGATCGAGCATGGCACGCGGGCGGCCGGCGGCCGGGCGACTGGTAGAATCCGGTTGCAAGCTCCGGATGTCGACGGGACCACTACCGTCGCCGTCCAGGGTGCCGTTCGCAAGGGACAGATCGTGACGGCCGTCGTGGACGGCGTCGCCGGGTACCACCTCACAGCTCACGGAGTTGCGAAACAGGGCGAATCGGAGGCCGGGAGGACATGAACGCCGCCAACGCCGTCACTGTGACCCGCATCCTGCTCATCCCGGTGTTTCTCGTCCTGTTGTTCTCCCGCGTCCCCTACGGCGACATGATTGCTGTAGCCGTATTCGCTATAGCCGCGGGTACCGACAAGCTCGACGGCTACCTCGCCCGCTCACGTAACGCCGTCACCGCGGCGGGGATTTTTCTCGATCCCCTCGCCGATAAGCTCCTGATCTCCTCGGCGCTCATCGCCCTCGTCAGTCTGGAACGTCTCGAAGCATGGGTAGCCATGGTGATCATCGGACGGGAGTTCGCCGTCAGCGGGCTCCGTTTGGTCGGCATCGCGCAGGGGGTGTCCATCCCGGCAAGCCATCTGGGCAAGGTCAAGACCGTCAGCCAGACGGTGGCCGTCCTCTTCCTCTTGGTCTCGCACACGTCTCTGCCGTACTACCGGCAGGCGGAAGACGTTCTGATCTACACGGCCGTGGCGCTCACCCTGGCCTCGGGGATCGAGTACTTCTTCAACGCGCGCGCCCTGCTCCAGCCGACGGCCAAGCCCGTGCGACCGGTGTCGCCACCGGGAGAAGATGCAACGCTGCCAGCGGCGAACACCGCCCAAGAGTGCGGACGAGACGATGCTCGAGAGTAGGCAGGCCCGTGCACGGCGTTGGCGTGCGACAGCGGCGGTGCTGATCACCGGCGCGGAACTGCTCGATGGACGAGTGCACGACGAGAACGGCTGCTTCCTGGCGAGCTCGCTCACGGAAGCCGGTTTCCAGGTGCTGGCGGTGGTCTTCGCCCCGGACGATGCGGACCACATCACGCGGCACCTGCAAGCGCTGCTCGCGTTGCGGCCCACCGTGATCGTCGTGAGCGGCGGCCTGGGTACTACGCACGACGATGTGACCATGGAGGCGGTTGCGCGCGCCGCGAACGTTCCGCTCGTCGAGTCGGACGAGGCGTGGAACATCGTGCGAGAGCGCGTGCGGGCAGTGGCTCACCGACATGGGCTCAGCGCGGAACCACTGCTTCGCCAGGCCCGTAAGCAGGCCCTGCTTCCCGAGGGAGCGAACATGCTCGCGCCGGCGGGCACCGCGCCCGGCGCGCGCCTGACTTTAAGTGGCGCCAGCGTGGTCGTTCTCCCCGGGGTACCACACGAGCTGCGCAGCATGTGGAGCGTCTGCTTACCCACAATCGCCGAAGCGGCAGGGGCCTCGGCCGGCGCCGTGGCGATCGTCCGCATCACTGGAGTGGGGGAGATGCAGGTAGCTCCACTGCTCGAGCCGTTCCTGGGCGAACCCCTTGATATAGCGATCACCGCGGCGTGGGGCGACATCACCGTACGCCTGGCCACTCATGAAGAGGATGGCGAGCGTCTCCTGCCCGTGGTCCAAGAGCGCCTTGCAGAATCCTTTCAGGTGTACTCGACGGACGGGCGCACTCTCGATCAGATGATCGCCGACCGTCTCCGCGACGAGCGGGCCACGCTGGCGTGCGCGGAATCTTGCACCGGCGGCTTGCTCGGTGGCCGTATCACCGCTGTCGCCGGCAGCTCCGAGTACTTCGTCGGCAGCATCGTCGCCTACGCGAACGCGGCGAAGACCGCGGCGCTGGGTGTCTCGCCAAGCCTCCTGACTGAGCACGGGGCCGTGTCGGCGGACTGCGCGCAAGCTATGGCCGCGGGTGTACGCTCCTTGCTCGGCAGCACGTATGCGTTGTCGACTACGGGCATCGCGGGGCCAGGGGGCGGCAGCGTGGCGAAACCGGTCGGCCTGGTGTACATCGGTATCGCGAGCCCGCGTGGCGTTCGGGCTGTAGAGAAGCGCTTCATGGGGGAGCGCAACGTGGTTCGCCAGTGGACGGTACAGACATGCCTACATGTGCTGCGTGAGGAGATGGAGAGACGACCGTAAGCGAATTACCGGCCGCCACGCGGCCCAGCCACGCGCCGGCGCTTCGCCTGTTCGTGGCACTGGACGTCCCGGAGGCCGTGCTGCAGCACATCGCGGTGTGGCAGGAGGCAGCGTTTGCGGGTCTACCAAACGTGCGCCGCACGCAGTGTCTGCACCTCACCCTCTGTTTTTTGGGGCAGATGCCCGCGGACAGCGTACCGGCGCTCAGGGACGTGCTGGCGACCGTGCCGTTCGCCCGGCTGCGGCTGGTGCTGGGCAACCCTCTCTTCCTGCCCGAGCGGGGCAAGAAACGGGTCATCGCTCTGCCGCTGCTGGACACACCTGCCGCGCCCGGCGACCTCGTCAGCCTTATCGATCTGCAACGGACGCTCTCGGAATCGCTGGCGCGGGCTTCCCTGTATCGCCCCGAGCGACGATCGTATTTGCCGCACATCACCGTCGCTCGCTATCGGCGACCAGGGAATCGGTTTCCCCTGCAAAATGTCACCTTCCCGGAACTTTGCCCATCCGACCTGGTCCTCTATACTAGTGACCTCACCAGGGGCGGTGCCGTCCATACGCCGCTCGCCAGGTTCCCGGCACGGTAAGTAAAGGAGCGCTGCAACCGTGGAACTACAGGACCGCGACAAGGCTCTTAACGCCGCCCTTACACAAATAGAGCGTACGTTCGGCAAAGGGAGCGTCATGCGCATGGGCGACCGGGCCACAGATGCCGACATGCGTGTGGTGCCCACGGGATCTCTAGGGCTCGACATCGCGCTCGGTGTGGGCGGCATCCCGCGAGGTCGGATCGTCGAGATCTTCGGACCCGAATCCTCGGGCAAAACCACGCTCGTCTACCACCTCATCGCACAGGCGCAGCGCCTCGGCGGCAAGGCGGCATTCATCGATGCCGAGCACGCCATGGACCCGTCCTACGCCAAGGCCATCGGAGTGGACGTGGACGACCTGCTGGTGTCTCAGCCCGACTATGGCGAACAGGCTCTGGAGATCGCCGAGATGCTCGTGCGCAGCGGGGCGCTGGATCTGGTTGCCATAGACTCGGTGGCGGCGCTCACGCCGCGCGCCGAGATCGAGGGGGAGATGGGCGACAGCTTCGTCGGCCTCCAGGCCCGCCTCATGAGCCAGGCGCTCCGAAAGCTCGCCGGCACGCTCAGCAAATCCGGTACCATCTGCTGCTTCACGAACCAGCTTCGCGAGAAGATCGGCGTGATGTTCGGCAACCCCGAGACCACCACGGGCGGAAAGGCGCTCAAGTTCTACGCCACTATCCGGCTCGACATCCGCCGGATCGAGACGCTCAAAGACGGTACAGAAGCCATTGGCAACCGCGTCCGCGTCAAAGTGGTCAAGAACAAGGTGGCGCCGCCGTTCAAACAAGCTGAGTTCGACATCATGTACGGCAACGGCATCTCGCGAGAGGGCACACTGCTGGACTTGGGTGTCACCTGCGACGTCGTACAGAAGAGCGGCGCCTTCTACAGCTTCCGCGAAGAGCGCATCGGGCAGGGCCGGGCGAACGCGAAAGCGTTCCTCGCCCAGAATCCCGACATGGCGGATGCCATCGAGGGAGAGATCCGCGAACGCACCGGGCTGCCCGCGGTGCCGGCTGCCGCGCAACCCGCGGCCACCTGACACTGAGCGGGCGGGTCCGCGATGCCCGCAATCACTGCTTTGCGTGCCACGCGTTCCGGACGTGTTGCCGTGCATGTCGACGGCACATACACGTGGACAGTCAGCGCCGCCCTCGTCGCGCGCTTCGGTCTCCATCGTGGCCGCGAGCTGTCGACGGAGGAGGCGGAGGCCCTTGGCACCGAGGCGTCGGTGGAACGTGCTCTGAGCGACGCCTACAGACTACTGGCGCACCGGGTTCGCGCCACAGGCGAGCTGCGGCAGCGCCTCGCGGCCAAGGGTCACAGCGCGTTCGTGGTCGCGCAGACCATCGCACGCCTTGCCGCGGAGGGATTGCTCGACGACGCCGAGTTCGCCCGCGCGTTCGTCGCCGATCGGATCAAGCTTGTCGGATGGGGGAGCGAGCGCATCGTCCGCGAGCTGAAACGATTCGGTGTGGCCGACCACATCGCAGCGGCGGCACTCGCTGCAGAAGCGGGCGACGACGAGCTCTCGCGAGCCATCGCGGCACTGGCCCGTCAGGGGCCGCCGCGCGGCTCCGCCGAGAGCGCGCGGCGACGCGCGTTCGCCTTCCTCCGGCGACGAGGTTTTTCTCCTGCCGTTACGTTCGCCGCCGTATGCCAGTGGGGCGGCGAGTCTACCTGCGAGAACGAGGATGCCCAGCGTGTCGAATGACGAGTTGCGCGAGCGTGTCGGCTCGTTGACACTATCGGCTCGCTACGCCTAGAATCGCTGGTAAGACTTGTACTTGGACTGCGTCCAGTCTTCGCTTATTCGCATGAGCAGTGAGTGCCGAGGGGCAGTACGCTCCTCGCCTAGATGAAGAGCATGGAGCCAAAACGTATCGATTGTGGAGGTGACCTCACCTTCTTCTGAGGCATGGCTCCCTCAGGCTGTCTCAGCTTCGTGCGAGCGTAGGCTTGGATGCGACGCAGGTCGGGTAGGTACCCGACTTTTTCCTTCTCGAGACAGAGAGGTTGACATGCTCGTCATCTACGTCGTGGTTGCCTTAGTCGTCGGACTGGGCCTCGGCTACATCGGTCGTCGCTACCTCGCCAAGGGACAGCTCGCGAACGCCGAGCGCGAGACGGAGAAAGTGCTGCGCGACGCGCGACGCGAGGCCGAGACGATCCTCAAGGAAGCGCGCCTCGAGGCGAAGGAAGAGGTGCACCGCGTGCGCACCGAGATCGAGGCCGAGGTACGCGAGCGGCGCGCGGAGCTCGCCAAGTCCGAGCAATGGGTACAGCAGCGAGAGGAGGTCGTCGAGGCGCGCGCGCTCGAGCTCGACCGGCGCGACCAGTCGGTGCGCGATCGGGAGAGCGACGTGGTCCAGCTCCGCGATCGCCTCAAGGAGCTGCAAGCAGAGCAGATCGCCACACTGGAGCGCGTCTCTGGCCTTACGGTCGCACAGGCCAGAGACATGCTGTTGCAGCAGACGGAAGAGGAGGCTCGCCATGAGATGGCGCGCCTCATACGCACGGTCGAGGACGAAGCACGGCGCGAGGCGGAACGTCGCTCGCGGAACATCCTCTCGCTCTCCATCCAGCGTACGGCGGCCAACCACGTGGCAGAGACCACGGTCTCAGTAGTCAACCTTCCCTCGGACGACATGAAGGGGCGCATCATCGGCCGCGAGGGGCGCAATATCCGAGCGCTCGAAAACATCACGGGCATCGACTTCATCATCGACGACACCCCCGAGGCGGTTGTGCTCAGCGGCTTCGACGGCGTGCGTCGCGAGATCGCCCGACTGACGCTCAGCAAGCTCATCACCGACGGCCGCATCCACCCAGCACGCATCGAAGAGATGTACGCTCAAGCGAGCGCGGAGGTCGAGGCGGTCATCGAGGAGGCGGGCGAGCAAGCCTGCTTCGACACCAACGTGCACGGCTTGGCCCCCGAGCTAGTCCGCACGCTGGGCCGCCTGAAGTTCCGCACCAGCTACGGTCAGAACGTCCTCAATCACTCGATCGAGGTCGCGCATCTGGCCGGTATCATGGCGGCGGAGCTGGGCGCCAACGCCAAGATCGCCCGCCGCGCAGGTCTGTTGCACGACATCGGCAAGGCAGTCGACCACGAGGTAGACGGGTCCCACGCGCAGATCAGCGAGCAGCTGGCCAAGAAGTACCGGGAGTCGCAGAGCGTGTGCCACGCGATCGGGGCACACCATGGAGACGCCGAGCCCCAGACCATCGAGGCCGTCCTCGTGCAAGCCGCCGATGCCGTCTCCGCCGCTCGGCCAGGCGCTCGCCGCGAGACGCTCGAGAACTACATCAAACGGCTGGAGGCTCTGGAGCATATCGCGGAGTCCAAGAAGGGCGTGGAGAAGTGCTACGCCATTCAGGCCGGACGCGAGGTGCGAGTCATGGTAAAGCCCAACGAGATCGACGACGATAGCGCGGTGCTGCTGGCGCACGAGATCGCCAAAGATATCGAGGGCCAGCTCGACTACCCCGGACAGATCCGGGTCACCGTGATCCGCGAAAGCCGCGCCGTCGACTACGCGAAGTAGCACGGTGCCCTGAGGAAGGGGCCGCTCACCTCTCACGGCGAGCGGCCCCTCAGGACCGAACCAGTGAAACCGAGCACGTACTTTCTCCGCACCTTCGGTTGTCAGATGAACGATCACGACGCGGAGCGTATCCGGGCCGCGATGGAGGATCGTGGCTACCGTCGTGTAAGTCGCCCCGAAGACGCCGACGTGCTCGTCTATAACACCTGCACCGTACGCGCCAGCGCCGATCAGCGGCTCGCCGGGCATCTAGGAGCCGCGGCCAGGATCAAGAGGCAGGATCCCCGCAGGGTTGTAGTCCTTACCGGATGCCTGCCACAGGCCGAGCAGGCCGCGGTGTTCACGCGCTTCCCGTTTGTGGATATAGCTCTCGGCCCCCAGAACCTGCACCGGATGCTGCTCGCCGTGGAGCAAGCGAGGGAAGGAGGGCTTGCCAAGGGGGGAGAGCCCCGTGGTTTCTTCGAAGACGGTCCTCTCCTGAGCGGATCGCTGCCGGCGAGGCGCGAGCGGCCGTTCCAGGCATGGGTACAGGTGATGTCCGGATGTACGAACTTCTGTACCTACTGCATCGTGCCGTACGTGCGGGGTCCTGAGCGCTCGCGGCCCGCCGACGAGATCCTCACTGAGCTCCGCGCGCTGGTTGCCGATGGTGTCCGTGAAGTCACGTTCCTCGGCCAGAATGTGAACGCATATGGACGGGACCTGCGAGGAAGCCAGAAGAGCGGCACGACACGCACGTTCGCGGGCCTCCTACGGATGGCGGATGCGGTAGGCGGACTCGACCGCATCCGCTTCCTCACATCTCACCCGAAGGACCTCGGCGACGAGATGATCGCCGCCATGGCCCAGGCGCCGGCGGTCTGTGAGCACCTGCACCTTCCGGCGCAGTCGGGGTCGAACGCGGTACTGGAGCGCATGCGTCGTGGCTACAGTGCACAGACGTACCTCCGGCTTCTCGACAAAGTGCGCGCGGCCCTGCCGGATGTGGCCATCACGACCGATCTCATCGTAGGCTTTCCTGGCGAGACGGAGGCGGACTTCGTGGCCACACTGGAGCTCGTAGAGCGAGCGCGATTCGACGCTGCCTTCACCTTCATGTACTCGCCGCGTCGCGGAACCGACGCCGCGACGATGCCCGATCAGATTCCAGAAGACATCAGGCGCGAGCGCGTGCGGCGCCTGATCGCTCGTACCCAGACTATCGGCCGGGAGCGGCGGAGCCGGTTCGTCGGACGCCGCCTCGAGGTCCTCGTGGAGGGCACCAGCCGCGACGGCGGCGGCCTGCGTGGCCGCACGCGCCACAACGTGACGGTCAATTTCGGCGGTCGCGCCGCGCCGGGGCAGTTGGTCGAGGTCGCCATAACAGCCGCTACCTCGACAACCCTCCGCGGCACCGTGTAAGTTTCTCTGCTGAGAGAGCGCGGCTGGCTGTGGCGACCACAGCAGCGTGAGCTGGAGGGAGGTAAGGCATATGCAGGGCTGTGTGTGTCCGCATCCGCCGCTTCTGGTTCCCGCCATCGGCAGGCTCGACCGAGAACAGATACGCGCCACCGTGGCGGGCATGGAGCAGCTCGCTACAGCCGTCGGCGAACACGAGACTACCGTCGTGATCTCCCCGCACGCGCCGTTGACCTACGACGCCTTCAGAGTGACCATGGCCGACCGGCTGTTCGGCCATCTGGGAGCCTTTGGCGCCCCGCAGGTGCGTGTCGGGGCGCCCTGCGATGTGGAGTTCGCCGAGGCGCTTCTGAAGGCCGCCCTCAGGAGCGGCCTCCCCATGCAGGGCGCGCCCCGTGAACAGCTCGATCATGGTGTCGTGGTACCTCTGACGTTTCTGCCTCCGCAACGACTGGTGTGTCTCTCCATCGTCGCCGATTACAGTCCGCACCGACAGCTTGGCGCCCTCGTACGTCGCGTGGCGGAGGAACTGGACCGCGACGTACTGTTCGTGGCGTCCGGAGACCTCTCCCATCGCCTGATCCCCGGCGCCCCGGCGGGTTACGATGAGCGCGGCCCTGTATTCGATCACCGTGTAGTGGAGCTGCTGAGCGAGGCAGATTTCCCGGCGCTGGAGCGGCTGGACCCGGATCTGGTTCAGCGAGCGGGGGAGTGTGGGCTGCGATCGCTGATCGCTCTCGGCGGCTTCCTCGGCGAGCAGGCACCTCTCGAACCGCAAATCTACAGTTATGAGGGGCCCTTCGGTGTTGGTTACCTGGTAGCCGGATTCGGATCCCGCTCATGACGCGGCGGCGCCTCGTGGGACCGGCTGATTACGCTCGCCTCTGCGTGGAAGCGTACACGCAAGGAAAGCGTCCACCCGCGTCGCCCACGCGCGTGCCCTTCACGCGACGAGCGGCCTGCTTTGTGTCCCTGAAGCGAGGCGGCGGACTGCTGCGTGGGTGCATCGGCACGCTCGAGCCCGCCGAGGCCGATCTCGGCGGCGAGATCGCCCGCAACGCGCTCGCCGCGGCCACTAGAGACCCACGGTTTCCGCCGGTTACGCCGGACGAGTTAGCGGATCTCTCGTACTCGGTAGACGTCCTGGGGATTCCCGAGCCCGCATCGATAGAGCAGCTCGACCCACGTCGCTATGGAGTGATCGTCTGCACAGGTTGGCGGCGGGGTGTGCTGCTGCCAGACCTGCCGGGCGTCGATACGGTGGCCGCGCAGGTGGCCATAGCACTCGAGAAAGCGGGTATCGTCGCCGGTGAGGACTACGATGTTTTACGGTTTACGGTAACGCGCTACCACGAGAGCGCACGGAGCAAAGCTTCGCCCGGCGGCGAGTCCGGCGCGTCACTCGACACCGGCCAGGACCCTCCCCGCGGGTGACAGACCAAGCGCCGCCGTGCGTCGTCGTCCTCTTTGGGCCCACGGCGCTCGGCAAGACAGCGATAGCGACCGCGCTCGCCGAGCGCCTGTCCGCCGAGGTCGTGACCGCCGATTCGATGCAGGTCTACCGCGGGCTGCCCGTGCTCACCAACCAGCCACCAGAGGCGGAACGGGCACGGATACCTCACCATCTCGTGGGCATCGTGGAGCCCTGGGAGGAGTTCTCGGCGGCGGCGTTTGCCGCAGTGGCCACAGCGACCATCGATGAGGTGCTGGCCCGCGGGTCGCGGGTTGTGGTCGAGGGCGGCAGTGGGCTGTACGTGCGCGCCGCCCTTGGCGGCCTGAGCTTTGGGCCGGCGCCGGATACGGCGCTGCGCCAGCGCCTGGAACAGCGCCTCGCGGCGGATGGTCTGGAAGCGCTCGTGGACGACCTCCGAGTTGCCGATGCGCGCGTGGCGCGCCACACGGACCTGCGCAACCCGCGACGCGTCCTGAGAGCGCTGGAGCGTCTCCTCCTGAAAACCGTGGACGCTCCGGACGGGGAGGAGGATCGGCTGTGGCTTCCAGGAGCCCGCTACACGCACGCACTGCTCGTGCTTGAGGCGGAGCGAGTGTGGCTGCGCCAGCGGGTCGATGAGCGCGTGGGCGAGATGCTCGCCGCGGGCGCCCTCGGCGAGCTCCGCGCCGTGCTCACGCGCGGCCCGCTCTCGCGTACGCTCCAGCAAGCTATTGGCGTGCGGGAGCTCACGGCCCACCTGGAGGGGACTCTCAGCTTGGAGGAGGCCGCGGCGCGGATGCGGGCGCGCACGCGCCAGCTGGTGAGAAGGCAGACGACGTGGATGAGAAAGCTCCCCAGCACTGCTAGAATCCCCGTCACCAGCCGCCCGGCAGCAGCGGTTGCCGACGAGATCGTCTCGCTGCTCGATCGGGCCATCGCGGGAGGTTCCCCATGAAGTTCTCCAAGTGGCAAGGTATCGGGAACGACTACATCGTACTGCACCGTGAAGAGGTGCCGTTCGACCTCACACCCGAACGCGTTCGCATCATCTGCGACCGTCATGTCGGCGTTGGCTCCGACGGCATTCTGCTCGTCGGGCCACGTACCGGCGAAGACCGCTTTCGCCTGCAGATCTTCAACCCAGACGGCACTGAGGCGGAGATGTGTGGCAACGGTGTGCGCATGGTGGCGCGCAAACTCAAGATGGAGGGTTCCCTCGCGGGCGACTCGGTAGTCCTCGAGACAAAGGCGGGGGAGATTATCCCCACGATCATCGATGACTACCGCGTGCGCGTGGATATGGGCATCGCCCGTTTCGGCGGCGAGAAGCTCGCCTACTTTCCCGACGAGGCGGTTGGCGTCTCATTGCAGGCCGCCGGGCGCAACTTCACGTTCACCTTCGTCGATGTCGGCAATCCGCACGCCGTCATCGAGAGCCCGTGGCCACTGGAGCTGGTCCCCCTGCATGAAGTAGGGCCCATGATCGAGACTCACGAGTACTTCCCGCGGCGCGCCAATGTCGAGTTCGTGGTCGCCATCGACGAGCATCGCGCCAAGCTCCGCGTCTGGGAGCGCGGCGTGGGGGAGACCAAGGCCTGCGGCACGGGAGCCACCGCCACGGCCGTCGCGCTGGTCCGCAACGGCGTGTGCACGAGCCCCGTTGCGGTCGAGCTACCCGGCGGACTCCTCGAGGTCGAGGTCAGTGCAGACTGGCGCGTCCACATGACGGGCCCCGCTGAGGAGATCTACCACGGCGACAGTTCGCGCGAGTTCCTACGTCGCCTTACGGAGTAGAGCCCATGCCACGGTTCTCACAACGCGTGACCAACCTGCCACCGTATCTGTTCGCCGAAATCGAACGCAAAGTAGCGGCGCGGCGCGCCGCCGGAGTGGACATCATCAGCCTGGGTATCGGAGATCCGGATCTCCCCACGCCGCCCGCCATCGTCGCGGCGCTCCAGCGCGCCGCGGCCGATCCGCATACGCACCAGTACCCCAGCAATCGCGGCACCGCCGAGTTCCGTACGGCCGTCGCCGACTATTATGAACGCCGCTTCGGCGTAACCCTCGACCCGGAGGCCGAGGTGGTCCCTCTGCTCGGGGCCAAGGAGGGTGTAGCGCACATCGGTCTGGCGCTCCTCGACCCCGGAGACGTATGTCTGGCCGCTGACCCCGGCTACCCCGTCTACACAACCGGCCCCCTGCTGGCCGACGCTACTCCGGTTCACCTCCCGTTGGTGCCGGAGCTCAGTTTTCAACCTGACCTCACGGCTCTACCGGCCGACGTCCTCAACCGGGCGAAGATGTTGTTCCTCTGCTATCCGAACAACCCAACCGGTGCCGTCATCGAAGACGACTTCTTCTCTCGGGCAGTGGCCTTCGCGGCGCGGCACGATGTCGTCGTGGTACACGACAACGCTTACGCCGACATCACGTACGACGGCTACGTGGCACCCAGCTTCCTGCAGACGCCTGGGGCTGTCGATGTTGGCGTCGAACTGTTCTCGCTGTCCAAGAGCTACAACATGACCGGGTGGCGCGGCGGCGCCATCGTCGGCAATCGCGACGTTATCGATGCCTTCTGGCGCCTGAAGACCAATATGGACTCTGGCATGTTCGGCGCGGTCCAGGCGGCGTGCGCGCAGGCGCTCAGTGGTCCGCAAGACAGCGTGCACGAGATGTGCCGCATCTACCAGCGGCGTAGAGACCTCCTGATCGGCGCGCTGCGTCGCGTTGGCCTGCACGCGAAACCGCCGAAAGGCACCATCTACCTGTGGGTTCCCGTGCCCGAAGGGCACACATCTGGCAGCTTCGCCGAACTGGTCCTCAATCAGGCGGACGTCATCGTTTCCCCCGGCGCTGCGTACGGACCCTCGGGAGAGGGATACGTTCGCTTCAGCCTCACCGTACCGGACGAACGGCTCGAAGAAGCTGTGCGCCGCATTGAGGAACGCGTGAAGCTCTGACGACCTACCCGACGCACACTGAGACCGCCCCCAGCGCGGTCGTGTTCGCGGTGCTTCCGTCTGGCGAAGACGAGCAGTATGCCCTGGCGGAGATAAAGGAGCTGCTCGCCTCGGCCGACATCGAGTGGGCCGCCGACGTCATCCAGCGGCGCGAACGCCCGCATCCGCGCTCGTATCTGTTCCCGGGCAAGCTGGCGGAGCTGCGAGACACGGTTCGCCGCACGGGTGCCACCGTAGTCGTCTGCGAAGACGATCTGACTCCTGCGCAGGTGGCCGCCGTACTCGACGCAGTAGACGATGTCGACGTGCTCGATCGCACCGAGCTGATTCTCTCCGTGTTCGCTCGGCATGCTCACTCACTCGAGGGCACGCTCCAGGTACATCTCGCGCAGCTCGAGTACGAACTCACGCGTATGCGGGGGAAGGGGATGGTCCTCTCGCGTCTCGGCGCGGGGGTAGACATGCGCGGACCTGGAGAGACGAAGCTCGAGGTAGACCGGCGCGTGGTGCGGCGTCGCATCCAGGTCTTACGACGCCGCATCGCTCACTTAGCCCAGACGCGTCGTACCCAGCGTGCTCGGCGCCTTCGCGCCGAGGTCCCTTTGATCGCCCTCGCAGGGTACACCAACGCGGGCAAGTCCACGCTCCTCAACGCTCTTACAGACGCCGAGGTCTCGGTGCGTGACCGCCTCTTCGAGACGCTCGATCCAACCAGCCGAGCCTACCGGTACCGCGATCGCGACTTCGTGGTCACCGATACCGTCGGCTTCATCCGTAAGCTGCCGCACACGCTCGTCGACGCCTTCGCCTCGACGCTGGAGGAGACCAGCGTGGCCGACCTCATCGTGGTGGTTGTCGATGGCAGCGAGGAGGTCGCCACCATCGCCGCTCACCAAGCTACCGTTGCGGAGGTCCTGGAGATGATCGGCTCCGCCGATATCCCGCGCATCACCGCCCTGAACAAGATCGACGGAGCAGACGCCGCGAGTCTTCGCCGCCTGCGGCAGCTCTATCCAGCGGCCATCCCCATCTCGGCATCCACCGGGCAGAACGTCGCTGCCTTACAGGAGCGCATCGCGGCGTTCTTCGCGGAACGCCTCCAGCCGGTTCGGCTCCTGGTGCCTTATGCGCAAGCCGGCCTGGTGAGCCGCCTCCGCGGCGTGGCCTTCGATCTCACTGAGGAGAGCTTGCCAGACGGCATTCTGGTGCACGCCTTGCTCCCACCGGCCGAGGCCGGCCGCTACGCGAAGCTCGCCGCCCACGACGAACGGATTGAGACGCCGACACTCGAGGACGATGCGATGAGGGAGGATGAGGCATGAACGCGCCGGACCAACGGCCGTCTGAGGCGTGTTCCGAGCGCCAAGCGGCACTCCGCATCGGTGTCAAGCGCCTGCGACCGGAGGCGCACCTTCCCCAACGCGCGTACGCCAACGATGCCGCGTGGGACCTGTTCAGCGCCGACGAGCTTACGCTGCCGGCACACGGACGTGCCGTAGTAGGTACCGGCATCGCGCTCGATCTGCCCACGGGCCTGGCCGCTTTCACCTTGCCTCGATCCGGGTTGGCAGCCGATCACGGGATCTCCTTGGTGAACGCCCCAGGACTCATTGACCCGGGCTACCGAGGAGAGGTGAAGCTGATCCTGCTCAACACCGACCCGGCCGCCTCCTTTACCGTGCGACGAGGCGATCGCCTGGCTCAGTTGTTGGTGATCTCGCTCGTACCATGCTCGCTGTACGAGGTCACGCGGCTCTCGCCCAGCGATCGTGGGCCACGAGGCCTCGGATCGTCGGGGCATCGTGCCTGAGACGGCTCCAGATCCGGAGTCGGACGGCGCGGGGGAGAGGAGGAGAGCGCTACGCGTCCGCGTGAGCGCGTTCCTCACCTTTGAGCATCGCGTGCTTCTCGTGGGGCAGCGTCGCGAGACCGTCCCCGCAGGACCACCCCACTGGCTGCTCCCAGGCGGTGGCGTACGCTTCGGCGAGTCCCTCGCCGAAGCGCTCGTCCGGGAGGTCCGCGAAGAACTGGACGTCGTTGTCCAGCCGCAGCGGCCGATCGCCTTGGCCGAGTCGATCTCGCCCTGTTCCAACTACCCCAAGCACGTGATCCACGTGATCTACGCGGCCGACCTCTGTCAGGATGTCGCTTCGCGCGCGACCCCTCCGGCGCCGCGAGACCCCGCCGTTCTTGCCGCGCAGTTCTTCACCGCGGGCGAGCTCGCCGCCCTCGCGCTCCATCCGCCGGTGGCCGACGTACTTGCCCGCTTTCTGGAGCGCCTGCCCCAGCATATGGAGTATCTCGGTCGGTTGTGGTAGCCGCGACGGCTGAGGGGGGATCTACCTCGCTGTCGCGAGCGGCAAATCGCAGACGAGCGCCGCTGCGCCGCTTGGAGATAACGCACGATAATCTCTGTTATGTAAAGTCGTGCTTGGCGAACGCTTCGGCCCCTGGAGATCCGTAGGCTACCCACAGCGCTTGCGGTCGTCCCTTCCCCCCGACGCGCAAGCATCCGCAGCCGAGCACGTTCGCGCGTGGGCAGTCGATGTTTGCGCGGGTGTGCGCGCTGCCAACGAGTCCGTGCAGCGCGCGCGACCCGGCCATGTTACCCCGCGGTGCGCGGAGTCCTCAGGGACTCTTGCTCGTGGATCTCGTGGGTCAGCGGTCGCGCGCACGGCCGCTGATCGGCCCGCCGCGTGCGCCCCAGCGCGTTCAATACGTTACGAGACTGAGGATATCCAGACCCTTCAGCTTGTCGCGGCCGTGGAGTTCGCTGAGCTCCACCAAGAAGGCGATGCCGACGACCTTACCCCCCAGCTTTTCGACGAGACGCACTTTGGCGGCCGCCGTACCACCGGTGGCCAGGAGATCATCATGTACTAGAACATTCATACCAGGTTTAATAGCGTCGGCGTGTACCGCGAGCTGGTCGTTGCCGTATTCCAACGCGTACGCTTCGGCGACGGTCTTCCAGGGCAGTTTGCCCGGCTTTCGCGCGCAGACGAACCCCGCCCCGATGGAGTAGGCGACGGCCGCGCCCAAGATGAAGCCCCGTGCCTCGGCGCCAAGGACCACATCCACATGCTTCCCGATAGCGTACTGCGCGATGCGGTCCACGGAGCACCGAAGCGCCAGTGGATCTTGGAGCAACGGCATAATGTCGTGGAAGAGGATCCCCTGCTTGGGAAAATCGGGGATGTCGCGAATATACGCGCGCAGATCGACCTCGGATGTGAGGGACATGTTCGGTTCTCCCTGTTGTTGTGGGCAGATAGTTAGCGACCGGCTCCGGACGTGAGTCGGCGGATGTTCTTGGTAAGAAAGAGTTGGCGTAGATGTGTGGTGGCCTGCACGACCTCTTCGGTAAGGTCGAGCGCGTCACGCTGATGATCCAGTCGGCGCGAACGCAACACCGGGAGCACCACCTGTTCCACCAAGCCGGTCTCGCGGTCCACGGCGCTCTTCAGGATGCGGAGATTCTTGGGGCGCAGCCCCACCTGGGCGAGACGGACCGCCGCGCCAACTACGGCGGCATCCAATTCTCCGTAGCGTTTCACGCCGCTCACCTGCCGGCCGCGAATGAGCTCATACTCTTCGAGCTCGCTGAGCAACGCCGCGTCGGCACCCGTCAACTGCTGAACCTCGTCCGCGGTGTGCTCGACCATATGGCCAACCGGCTCGATGAAGTCGGCCTTCCGCGGGGCATGGCGGACACCGCCGGCCACTGGCGCACCGCCACCGCGCTCCATCTCGCGCCGGATGACTTTGAGAGGCAGGTACTCATCGCGCTGCATCGTGAGAATGCGCTCCAACCGGGCGTAGTCCTCCTGAGAGAACAAGCGATAGCCGGAACGGGTTCGCTTTGGCGTAATGAGCTGCTGCTCCTCCAGGTACCTCACTTTGCTCACGCTGATATCCGGGAACTCGGCGCGCAGTCGCTTAACCACGGACCCGATCGTGAGGAGCTCCTGCGCGCCGATATCGAGCTGCACCTCCTCATCCGCGGGAGCACTAGGCTGAAGCGGCTGATCCACGGAGGCCGACGTGGCTTCGCTCATGACATCCTCGCTGTCACTGCGTGATGAAGGTCAACTTGTACTTGCCAATCTGTAACTCGTCACCATCGGTGAGGAGTTGCCGCTCGACCCGCTTGCGGTTGACGTAGGTACCGTTCAGGCTTCCCCGATCGACAACCGAGTACGCGCTCCCCTCGCGCTCGATCACCGCGTGATTGCGCGAGACGGTGACGTCGTCGAGGAAGATGCCGGAATCCGGATGTCGGCCAATGGTTACTTGATCGACCTGCAGCGGATACGTCTCCCCAGCTCTCCCCCCGCCACTGCGGATAACGAGCGAGGCACCCTCGGGCAGGATGTCGTGTGGCGACGCGGCCTCCTGCTCCTCTTCCCCCGGCACATAGCTGAGCGTAGTCTGCGTTTCGTCTTGATCCTGAAGAAGGCTTGCTCCGCAGCGAGCGCAGAAACCGGAACCCTCGGTATTGCGAAAGCCGCAGCTTGGGCAGAACACGCTAGTCCTCCCCACCCTCGGCGTCGGTGTTCGCGCGGGACATCAGCGGCCCCATACCGGCCAGGATTTGCGAAAGCCGGTCGAGATCGGTTGCCGTGATGATGGACTTGCCGGCCTCGCGGGCTTGCTGGAGACGCATCACCAGTTCAGCGCGGAGAATATCGATCTCGGCGTGCAGAACGCGCCGCCGGCGAGAGATCTCCCGTTCTTCCGCCTCAAACTGGGCGATCAGATCTCTGAGTTCCTGGTCTGAACGCGACACAAAGTCGACAATGTCGTCCACCGGACACACCTCCCTTTTGGCGACCGGACGTACAGGGTACAGGACCGGAGCTCAACCTTCAAGTACAGATTGAGGCCTAAGGCATTTTGAACTGCGTGACGATACTGGTAAAAACGTGACGCCGCTGCGAACGACGAGAGCGCAAGATGGGAGGAGTAGTGGCCACTCGCAGAGGGCTCGTGATCACCGATCGCCAAGTTGACCGTTCCGACGCTCTGCTCTGGGAGTTGAAGCGGCTGCTCGACTGCGGGTTTCTCGCTCTGGTGACCACTGCCGGACAGCCCATCACCACAGCCAGCGATGAAGATCACCCTGAGACTCTCTCTCTAGCTTCGCTGACGGCGAGCGCGTTCGCCGCTACACGGCAGCTCGCCGAGATCCTCAACGAGCGCGAGTTCACGCTCCTTTTCCATGAAGGCGACAGCGTGAACCTCCACGTGGCTCAAGTCACCGAACAGATCCTTCTGCTCATCACCTTCGGTCGCGACGTGCCGATCGGAAAGGTACGCTTGTATACGCAGCGGGCGATCGTCGTCCTGGCACGCATTCTGCAAGAGGACGACGCGTCAGATACCCAGCTCAAGGTGGACGAGTTCTACGAGGCCACCGCGGATCGGCGGATCGACGAGCTGTTCTGCGACAATGGGCCAGACTGCTTGACAGAACCGGCGTGACCCGCCGCTCTGTCTATACAGGGGTGGATCGAAGGAGTTTTCACTGTGCCACTGGTTAACTTTGCCGCACGGGAGATCAACTACAAAGTTGTCTACTACGGCTGTGGCCTCTGCGGTAAGACGACGAACATCCAGTACATCCATCGCAAGATCAATCCAGACGCCCGCGGCAAGCTGGTGTCCATCGCCACCGAGGAAGAGCGCACGCTCTACTTCGACTTCCTCCCCCTCACCTTGGGCACTGTACGCGGCATGAAGACTCGCTTCCATCTGTACACCGTGCCCGGACAGAGCTACTACAACGCGAGCCGCAAGCTCGTGCTGCAAGGCGTCGACGGCATCGTCTTTGTGGCCGACTCCCAAATCACCAGACTGGACGAGAACGTCGCCAGCTATCTCAATCTCTGGGACAATCTCCTCGCTCAGGGCGACGATCTCTCGCGCATCGGCTTCGTGATCCAACTCAACAAGCGAGACCTCACGGACGTATTCTCCGTCGAGGATCTCAACGAGCTGCTCAACCACACCGGCTCGCCGCTCGTACCGTCCTCGGCCGTCCAGGGTACCGGGGTCTTCGAGACGCTCAAGACGGTCTGCAAGCAGGTCATCGCGAAGACCGCTTGACAGACCTGGGCAGCGCAGACACAGCGTAGGCTCGGTAGGTTCGCTGAGAGGAAATCCTCAGCCGGCCAGTTACTGGGTACGCGTGCCCACGCGCTTCACCCAGTCTCGCGGCTGATAGACGGAGAAGAAGCGATCTCGGCGCACGATCCTGTTCCCCTCCCGCACCGTGCGGTTGACGGTGATGGCGTAGCCAGGGGCTCCCTGCTCGAGACGGGTAACGCCGCGGGAGATCGTGGCATCGGAGATGATGCGTGGATGAGTGCGGGTGTACACCGGTGCTCGGACAGCCTGCATGTCGCCGGTACGATACTGCACACTGCGACCCGTGGCACCCACGATCACGACCGTGAGCGAGCTGGCGTCGCTCCACGTACGAATCATGAGCGGCCGTCCGGTGTCGTTACGGAAGCGTAAGTCGGCCGCGCCCCACGCTACGGCGGCGTCGCGGCCGAGAGGGTAGTGTTCGATGGCGAACTGGTGACAATGGCGCTCCACAACTGGCAGGCCGGCGAAGAACACCGCGTTGAAGAGAGTGGTGGCGAATTGGCACACACCGCCACCAACGCCCTCGCGTAGCACGCCATCCACGATCACCGGCGCGTAGTCGAAGCCGCGGTTGAGCGTGCGCGGGCCCACGATTTCGTTGAGGGAGAACACGGCACCCGCACGAACGATGGTACCGTCTACCAGCTCGGCGCAGCGTCGTATGTTGGTCGCGCGGGCCTCATTCTCCGGCGAGAAGTACGTGGTGAACTCGGACCCCAGCGCGGCCAAACCCATCTCCCGGAGCTCTTCCGTGGTGACACGAGGAGGGACTGCGGCGAGCCGTATACGCACGGTACGGGAACCGCTGCCGGTGACGACGCGGTCCAGATCCTCTATGAGGCGCTCTATGTCAATACGCGCTCCCTCTCGGCTTTGCGTAATGACGACCTGATTCCCGCGCACCTTTACGGTTGCGTCCACCGCCGTGCGCTCTACATCGCCGAACGCTCGGCGCACCGCGGCTTCCATGGCCGCGGTGGCAAACGTGAGGGGGCTACTCTGTGTACCTGCACCGGTGTTGATCTTCAGGAGCGGCGCTAAGCGCGCAGGTGAGAGCGTCAGCGAGCGGGAGCGGTACCGCAGCACGATCGGCCAGCGAAGATAAGCTGCGGCGGTGGCCGCGCGTTCCTCCACTTCAGCGGTGGTGACATCCGGTTCCATCGTCACCGTAGGCACTACGCCGTCGAACTGGCGCCCGGTAGCCACCCTCGCGAGGATGGCGCGCTCAAGGGCGAGAGCATCCACGGCCACGCCATCCTGCGACGGCACTACGCTCAGGTCGCCGTTGAGCAACCGCAACGACGCGTCTTGCGCCGGCACATCCACCGCATCGCGGATCACTACGAGACCTCTGGTGTACCGGTCGGAATCCACACGAAGCTTGAGGGGCACCGCGCCTCCGCCGTTTCCTACGTAGATGTGGAGGTCTGCAAACGGCAGTGCCGCGCGGCCGCGCTGCATGACCGCGCGTACAGTCGCCGCCACATCGACCTCGATGCCCAGGCTCGCTAGCGGAAGATGAAAGGTCTGGCCAGCTACCCGCAGAGTGACCGTAAGCACGCCGCGCCGGCCGAGCGCCTCCGCGATAGCGGTTTCGGCCTGCCCGCGAGTGAACCCCTCAAGCTGCACGCCGAGCACCTGGACGCCGGAGGCTACCACGTCCGCGTGAGCGGCTTGCAGCCAGCCGAACCAGCCCGCCGCCGCACCTATCGTTAACACGAGTGCTGCGAGGAGCGTCGTCCAGCGGTGCGTCTCGCGCCTGTCCCCCTCATCGGCCGTCACCGGCTGGACGGAGGACTCGATCCGCATCTCTGAGGGGCCGGCGACGGAGCCCCTCGGCCCCTCTCCCTCATTCACCCTGTTCAACGACCGTACGTACAGCGTGGACAAACCGCTCAGCCAAGTCGGCTGAGGCCGATGGGTTCTCCGCCTCGGCGTACACGTGGAAGAGCGCCTCGTCGGCGTCGGGAAACACCTGGACCCACTCCCCGCCGTAGTCGACGCGGATGCCATCCATGAGCCCGATGTCCCCCTCAGTCCGTCGCTGTACCTCTTCGGTGAGCGTACGCATCACGGTGCCTTTGAGCGCCCAGGGGCAGGCGGCCGTCCTGTGCACCAGCGCGCTGGTCGGCAGTTCGGCGACGAGCTCCGAGAGCGACTTGGAGCATGGCGCCAGAAGCTCGAGGAGTTTCGCCAAGCTCACCACCGCATCGTAGGCAAACAGAAACTGCGGGAAGATGTAGCCACCATTCGTGCTGCCCGCGAACACGACTCTGTCGCGGGTGGCCGCATCCGTGAGTGCCGACAGGCTCGTCTTCGTACGGATCACCTGAACGTCGTACTCAGCCGCAATGCTGTCCGCGAGTCGCGTTACGGTGGCTGGCAGCGCGATGCTCGCCCCGCTCCCGGCGGCCGCGACGCACACGAGGCGCACGTAGAGGAGCAGTGCTCTCTCCTGAGGAATTCGTGCGCCCCGTTCGTCTACCAGGAACAGCAACTCCGCGGCTGGATCGAACACAGCACCGAGATCCGCACCCAACACACGCACCAGCCGCTGCATGGCGGTCACACTAGAGGCGGCGTCGAACCCCCCTACGACACGTCTGCCGGCGAAGGCGTTTACCGCCACAACCTCCGCGGGTACCGCCGCGCTGAGCGGCTGCAGCGCCGAGGCGGGCGAGTGCGCATAGTCGACGACGTAACGGAATCCGCGCGCCTCGATCCGCTGGTAGTCACACGCGCGTTGCAGCGCGCGCAGGTATGTCTCAGCCGCGCGATCGGGGTAGTCGACGTCGCCCAACTCCGAGTAGTACGCGCGCCGGAAGTCCTCGCGCCCGTAGTATCGCTCGATGGCCTTCTGCGAGCTCTCGCTCAAAGGGACCCCGGGAGGCTCAAAGACCTGGATCTGCAGCATCTCGGGGTCCCAGCCTGAGACGCGTACATGGATACCGCCTTGCGCGCTCCCCACTTTGATCTGGTGCCGATTGACGGCCGGTGTGCATATGCGCAGGTCGCGAACCGACACACCGGTGGAACTGAGCCCAGAGATGATCGCTCGTTTGACGACGCGCGAGGCGGGAGCAGCGTCGCGCGACGTCATTACCACGTCGCCCTTCCGCAGCACCGTGCCGTACGCCATGGCCATTCTGAGGCCAAGCTCGGCAGTGATGTCGATGTTGGCGAGCCCTACGATGCCGTCTTTGCCGAAGAGCTGCGAGGTACCGCGCGACTCCCAGATAATGCTGCTCTTAATCTGAGCGCCTGAATCGACGCTCTTGAACGGATAGATCTTGACATCGGGGCCCACGAACGCTTGTTCGCCGATGATGCACTCGTCGCCGACGGCCGATCCCTCGCTGAGGATGACGCCCGCTTTGATATCGCAGTTCTTGCCCACGATGGTGCCGTGTAGCACACTGGTGCTCCCCACGTAGGTATTGGAGTCGACCACGCAGTTGCCCAACTCGGCGTGACTCTTGACCACCACGTTGTTGCCGAGCACCGTGTACGGCGAGATGCGTGCCTCACGGTCTATCTTGGCGTAGTTACCTAGGAAAGCTGGGCCGCGCACGTTCTCCAGAGAATCCAGACTGACGTTCTCGCCGATGCGAACGTTGTTCTGCAGCTTGATGCCCGGAAGCTGCGCTCCCCTCACCCTGCCGTCTAGTAGATCGCGCCCGGCAGCCAGGTACTGCGGGAGGCTGCCGATATCCTGCCAATACCCCTCGGCGATGTAGCCGTACAGCGGAGCTCCCATGCTGAAGAGCTTTGGAAACAGATCTTGACTGAAATCGTACGGAGTATCGCTAGGGATGTGGTCGAAGACCTCGGGTTCCATGACGTAGATGCCGGTATTGACCGTGTCGCTGAACACCTGACCCCAGGTGGGCTTCTCGAGGAACCGCTCGATGCGCCCCTCTTCGTTGACGACGACGACGCCGAACTCCAGCGGGTTCTGTACACGCTTGAGGGCGACGGTCACCAGCGAGCCAACACGCTTGTGGAAGTCGACAACGTCGGTGAGGTCGAAGTCTGTGAGTGCGTCGCCAGAGATAACCAGGAACGGCTCTTCCCCCAGGTGTTCCTCGGTGAGTTTAACGCTCCCCGCCGTGCCCATGGGCGCTTCCTCGGTGGAGTACGTCATGTTCACGCCCAGTGCCGAGCCATCGTCGAAGTATCCGCGAATCAGCTTGGGGAGAAACGCCAGGGTAACCACGATGTCGGTGATGTGGTGCTCGCGCAATAGCTCGACCGTGTACTCCATGCACGGCTTGCCGCAGAGAGGGACCATAGGCTTGGGTTGATTGCTGGTCAGTGGGCGCAGGCGAGTGCCTTCTCCTCCGGCCATGACGACGGCTCGCATGGTTCACCTCCCGTTCTCGAGGTCCAGGGGGATGCTCTCCGCAACCTATGCTAGCAGATGACCGCTCGGCACGGTGGTCGAGTGCTGTGTCCGGTCCGTGCGACGAAAAGCGCTATACGGCCGCTGGTCGCGCGCGCCGGGCGCGAAAGTAGCGCACCACGTACAGGCAGCCGGTGTACAGGTAGAGTGCTCCGCCCACGATGTACAGCGGCCATGCGATGAAGCGCACGCCGATCATGAAGAAGCCGACCGACCACGCCAGTACGAACGTAGCCCACTTGCCACTGCGCAGCACCTGCACCTCCCCCCGCCGTGAGCCGACGAGAACAGCGGAAGCTACGATCAGCAGCACGTCTCTGCCCACGACTGGGGCGACGGCCCACCACGGCATGGTCCCGTAGTAGACATACGCCCCGAATGCCGTGAGGAAGAATGCTCGGTCCACGAGCGGATCGAGCACCTGCCCAAGACGGGTGACGGCATTGTACTTGCGCGCGATGTAGCCATCCGCCAAATCGCTCCAGGTAGCGAACCACATCAGGAGAGCTGCCTTCCAGGCAAAGCCCGGCGCTTGCCAGCCGTATATCCAGACGAACACGGGCAGGCAGGCGAAGCGGAAGAGTGTCAGCGCGTTGGGGACGTACCGGATCATCTCGGGGAGGAGTCTACCAAAGAGGCGCACGGCAGGCCCCCGCCCGACTCAGATTCACGGGGGACGAGATGGCCGCCGCGCGGCTTCGGCGCATGGCATTCCCCGTGAGCAAGTACCTCTCGCGAGCCCGAGGTACCGCGCTCGCGGCATAGGTGTCCCCCGCGGAGAGCACTACCGCGCGGCCACAGCGGCTGTGCTAGACTTGGCACCCGCGGTCGGCGTGTGGCGCAGCCTGGTTAGCGCACCAGTCTGGGGGACTGGGGGTCGCCAGTTCGAATCTGGCCACGCCGACCATCATCTTTTTCGCCTTCAGTATTCGGGTGATATGGCCGAATACGTCTGAGGTATCCTTTAGAATCACGGATGCTTTGCAGCAGCTGCGCGAACCACGGGAGGGGTGCCAAGCGCGGTGCCGGCCGACGTCCTGTTCGTCTATAACGATGTCACTGCGCACACAGGGTATACCTGTGGGCTCGGGTTGGCGGCACTCTCCTCCTACATCCGAAGCCATGGCTTCGTCAGTTCACTGGTCTACTACCGGCACGAGAGCGACCTGCCGTATGTTCTCGAGACTGCTCGCCGTACCGACCCTTGCCTCGTTGGCTTCTACGGCCCCTCCTCCGGCTTTGCCGCCCTGCAGCGGCTTTCGACGGCTCTCAGACAGGCCATGCCCCGACTACCACAGATGTACGGCGGCCCAGACGCAACGCTGTGCCCCGAGCGTCTGCTCACCACGCCTTCGCTGGATGCCGTGTGCGTCGGCTACGGCGAACGGCCACTCGTCGAGACCCTCCGCCTCATCCAGGCGGGCCGCGAGTTCACAGGCGTTCAGGGGCTGTGGGCAGCTCCTCGAAATGGTGCTCGCGGTACCGTTGTGCAGAATCCGCCGAACGCCGACCTGGACGACCTCGACGAGGCCATCGGGTTCGATCACGAGCTGTTTCTGCGCGCGCTAGCCAGGTTTCGCGACTTCCGGCGGGACGAGCAGAGTCTCGAGATCATCCTCACGCGGGGGTGCCCACGACACTGCGCATTCTGTTCCAACGCCGCGTTGCGAAAGGTCCTCGGGGCGCGAATCCCCCGTCCATCGGTCGACGCGGCGATCCGAGTAGTCAACGAGTGCCTGGAGGCGACCGAGCTACGGCATATCACCTTCCACGACGACGACCTCGCTCTCGACCGCGCGTGGTTCCGGGACTTCATGGAGCGCTACCGCCAGGAGATACGGACGCCGTTCTGGTGCAACCTTCGCGCCGACGGCTTCGACAAGGAGGATCTCCACCTCCTCAAAGCGGCAGGTGCCACGCGAGTATTCGTCGGTATCGAGTCCGGCAACGCGTACGTTCGCAATAAGCTCATGCGGAAGGGTCTCAGCGATGAGGCCATAGTGCACGGGTTTCGTCTGCTCCACGAGGCGCAGCTCCCCGCCATAAGTCAGAACATCATCGGAACGCCAGGTGAGACACCCAGGCAGTTCCTGGATACCGTGCGCATGAACGCCCGCATAGCGCCTCACAGCGCCATACTCAGCGTCTTCTACCCGTACCCCAAGACACACCTCGCGGATGTCTGTAGCGAACGGGGTCTTCTCGACGGCACGGTGTTACGACAGGAGCGAGAGGAAGCGTGGTTGGATACCCCGGAGTTCCCTCGAGCCGCCATCGGGTCGTATCGCCGACGCTTTGACTGCCTCATCCGCTACGAGCAACTGCGGCAAGCCCACCCGCTGCTGCTGCCCGTGCCGCTCACGCCACTCACGGCGGCGCCTCTCGCGGGTGCTCTCCGTCTCTACCGTCGACTCCACGCCGCCCTTTTGCCCAGCAAGCGACGGAAGGACGTTCGGCAGCCGGAAGGCCCCTGCTAGATGTCGTGCTGGGCGATAGCGTGCAGACCATGAACTCTCCCGCCCCCTCACCGACTCTGAAGCACAGCGACAGTTCGCCGATCACGATCGCTGAGCATCGTGGTGTAGCCAGTCTCGACCACGTCGCTCGAGACTGGAGGAGACTCTATGCCGAGATGTCGCAGCGCACGGGTTTTCACGTCTACGAAGCACATCGCGCGTACGTGCCCACCGTTATGGCCGAGCCTGACCACTTGCGCTGTGTCATCATCTCCGTCGATGCCACAGCAAGGGCCATCTGCCCACTGGAGAGTCGTAGCGTGCACATACTCGGACGCCCCGTCCGTGTGTGGAGGCTCACGCTTCCTTCGCACTTTCCCATGGGCGATGTGATCTGCCCCGACGAAGCCGTACGGCGCCAGCTCCTCCCACTGCTCACCCACTACCTCCGGCGCAGTGCTGGAGGTCGTCGGCTTCTCATCCTCGGCCCCCTGCCTCAGACCTCGCCCCTGTGGGCGGGGTTGGCGGAGCTGGCGCCGTACGACTACTGCCTCTCTCGTACCAGTCACGTGTACGTGTTCGACTCCAGGCAACCGTTCGAGGTGCTTCTGAAGAGACTGGCGCGGAGGTACCGCGCCGACCTTCGGAGACGCTATCGTCGACTGGAAGCTCTCGGGAACGTGCGCTTTGCCACCGTGGCGAATACAGCCCAGTTGCCAGCGCATCTCGAGGCGTTCTTCGACCTGGAAGCCCGCGGATGGAAGGGCCGGCCGGGCGTGGGAAAGGCGATACGTCTGCGGAAAGGCCAACCTGACTTCTTTCGCGACTTCGTCGCGCGAATGGACGGTGAAGACGATCATTGTGAGATCAATGAACTCCACGCCGATGGCCGCTGCATCGCCTCGCTTCTGTGTATGCGCACAGGCGATGAATACGCGATCATGAAGACTGCATATGATGAGAAGTACGCCCACGTAGCCCCGGGGCTCCTCCTCCTGCGCCACACACTCGAACGTTGCTGCGCGGACCCGCGTATTGCCCGTGTGAACATGCTGGGCGATGCCGCATGGCTCCGACCATGGCACCCCGACCGAATGGAGATGCAGCAGGCTTACATCGCTCTGGGTCGTTGGTCGCGATGGCCGCTCATCGCCGCTCTGGAGTTCCGCTTCGGATACGGCCGTCGCGCCGCTCGCTGGCTTCGGGGCAAGATGACGCCGGCGTGCAAGCTGATTCACAGGAAGGAGACCGTCGGCCGCCGGTCAGGCTCCGGCGGCCTCGGTCAGTAGCTCCGTAACCTCGTTCGTAACCGGTGCCTCGCAGACGAGGATCTTATAGAGCGTGTCGGCGAGGCCCGGAGCTTCACCCAAGACCTGTGTCACTTGGCGCAGTCTGTACTCGAGGAAGTAGTCGGGTGCTACTCGCAGCGCGGCCGCCAGATTCTGGATTACTGGATCCGCCGGTACAGGCCGGCTCCCCTTGGTGAGATGGTTCAGATAGCCCGCGGATAGCTGTGTCTTATAGGCGAGCTGACGGTAACTCAAGCGGCGCTCCTCCATGAGCACCTTCAGCGCGTCGGGGAATGCTAGCGTGCTGAAACGGCGCTCTGGGGAACAAGTCACCATCGTTCGGCTTGCGGAGAGCGAGGAGTTTAGCTGTTCTGCATAGACTCGCATGTCACTACCTGTATCGTGCCAAGACAGGCGACACTTGAGCTTTGCGTACTGGAACATCTGTTGCCCTGACAGACAACACCGTGCCAGAGCGTGTTAGCGTACTCCTAAGCTCCGCGCAACGGCCCCGCTCTCCGCTCCGTGCGCTGGGGTTACAGAAGCTCGCCGAGCAACTCGCGGAGCCACTCGGCAGCCACTCGTGCGACTTCCTCGGCCGCTACATCCAGACGCTGCGCGTCCGAGCGACGCTTGAGCTCGACGAGTCCCTCGGCGGCGCGCTTGCCTACTACGATCTGTATGGGGCAGCCGAGCAGATCGGCGTCTTTGAACTTGACGCCCGGCGAGACCTCGCGGTCGTCGAGCAGGACGTCGAGGGAGACGCTCGGCCGGCGTTCTTCCCCCGGCAGCCACACGGCATTCAGCTGTTCGTATACCTGCTCACCGAGCTGGGCCTGCGTGGGATCTCCGGGCTTGATCACCACTACGTGCACGTGGAACGGCGCGATGGTCGCTGGCCACACAATGCCGTCCGCATCGTTATGCTGTTCGACGGCGGCAGCGGCTATGCGCGCCAAACCGATGCCGTAGCTTCCCATCACGATCGTGTGCTCTTCCCCACGCTCGTCCAGATACGTGGCCCCCATGGGCGTTGAGTACTTGGTGCCAAGCTGGAAGATATTGCCTACCTCGATGACCGGCTCGTTTCGGAGAATGCCAGCGCACTGCGGACAGCCCTCTCCGCCACGCACGACGCGCACATCGTGGAATTCGGCGGCGGGGATATCGGCCGGCGTTATGCCCGCGAGGTGATGGTGGTCGCGATTCGCACCGCCCACATATACGCCGTGCTCGAGCGCGCGATCGGCGAGGACGGGAAGGCCAGCGGACTCCGCCGCGACCATGTCGCCCACGGGCCCGCGGCGCAGGCGCAGCGGGCCGACGAAGCCCGCCTGGACGCCGAGCGCCTCCTGGACCTCGTCGGCGGTGGCGAGACGGAATTCGCCGATCACGCGGCGTAATTTTGCCTCATGGACCTCGTGATCGCCGCGTACCAGCACCAGGAGGGTGCCGCGTGTCTCGCTGACTACGACCAGCGACTTGATGAAGCGCCGCGCCGGAATGCCGAGGAAGGCCGTAACCTCTTCGATAGTCCGTGTTTCCGGAGTATGGATCTCGCGTAGTCGTTCCACCGCCGGCAGGTCCGCGTCTGGCAACGTCATCGGCACTGGTGCGTCAGGGGCGCCGATGGCCGATGCGTCGTCCAGAGGCTCGTGCCTGCCGGCGGCAAGCTCCGCATTGGCCGCGTAGCCGCAGTCTGAGCAGAAGACGACCTCGTCTTCCCCGGCTTCGCTGAACGCCATGTATTCGTGGGAGATGCTGCCGCCCATCATCCCCGGGTCGCTCTGGACCATCATGGTCCGCAGCCCGCAGCGGCGAAAAATAGCGTTGTACGCCTGGATATGCTTGGCGTAACTCGCCTGGAGGCCGGCTACATCCACGTCCAGACTGTACGAGTCCTTCATGATGAACTCGCGCGTGCGCAGGATACCGCTTTTCGGTCTGGCCTCGTCTCGCTCTTTGGTCTGGATGTGGTACCAGAGCTGTGGCAGCTGCTTGTAGGAATGGATCTCCCGTGCCGCGAGCCACGTGATGACTTCCTCGTGCGTCATCGCCAGCACCATGTCTGCACCCTTGCGATCTTTCAGGCGGAACAGCTCGTCGCCGATGTCGAACCACCGACCCGACTGTTGCCACACCTCGGCCGGATTGATGACCGGCATGAGGATCTCCTGACAGCCGATGGCGTTCATCTCCTCGCGGATGATGCCGGCGATCTTCTGCATTACCCGCCACCCGGCCGGCAGGAACACGTAGATGCCGGCGCCCAGCTGGCGGATCAGGCCGGCACGGATCATGAGCTTGTGGCTGATGGCCTCGGCGCCGGCGGGATCCTCTTTGACCGTCGGCAGAAGTGTATGACTGACGCGCATGCGCTAACTCCGGACTGCTTGTGCGGGCAGGGGCAGTGCCGCCAGAGACGGCACCGCGATGATATCAGGTAGGAGGAGCTACACCCTGGCCTCGGCCTGGTGCTCGCGGAACCAGTGGTACGTGGTGCGGAGACCATCCTCGAGCGCGATGCTCGGCCTCCAGCCCAGTGCACTTATCCGCCCGATATCCAAGAGCTTGCGCGGTGTGCCATCTGGTTTTGTTGTATCCCACTCCGTTGCGCCGCGGTAGCCAACGGCGGCTTGCACGGCCTCGGCAAGGGACCGGATGGTGAGGTCTTCCCCACACCCCACGTTCAAGAGGCCGTCCGGCACCATGTGCGCGCCAACGTTCTCGAGGGCGAAGACGACGGCCTCGCCCACGTCGTCGACGTGGAGGAATTCACGACGAGGTGTGCCGCTGCCCCAAAGCACTACAGGACCACCGCCGACCTTTCCCTGATGGTACTTGCGAATCATCGCGGGGAGCACATGGCTGGATTCCAAGTCGAAGTTATCGCCCGGCCCGTAGAGATTCGTAGGCATGAGACTGAGGTAGTCGGTGCCGTACTGTCGATTGAGGCTGCGGCACAGCTCGATGCCCGCGATCTTGGCTACAGCGTACGGCCTGTTCGTCTCTTCCAATGGCCCGGTGAGCAGGTACTCCTCCTTCAGCGGCTGCGGCGCCTCGCGGGGGTAAATGCACGAGCTGCCCAGGAAGATCAGGCGCTGCACCCCACTGCGAAAGGCCGCGTCGATCAGATTGAGCTCGATCGCCAGGTTGTCGGCGACGAACTCGTACGGTTCCCGCCAGTTCGCCAGGATCCCGCCAACCTTGGCCGCAGCGATGATCATCGCCTGTGGCTGCGTTGCCGCCACGTCAGCCCTCACGGCCGCCTGCTCTCGCATGTCCAGCGTAGATGCATCGCGAAGGATCAGATGGTGGTAGTCATGGTGGCGCAATGCTCGCAGGATGGCGCCGCCGACAAGGCCGCTCTGGCCGGCGAGATATACAGTGGAGGCTGCTGAGATGGCGCTCATGGACACTACTCGCGAGTCTGCCGAACGACGAAGCCGTTCGCGCGCAGCGCTCCGTCGCGCCGCGCTTGGACGAGATCCTCGTGCACCATCTCGCTGACGAGCTCCGCGAACCTGACTCGCGGCCGCCAGCCAAGTCGTTGCTCCGCTTTGCTGGCGTCGCCGATCAGGCTGACCACCTCGGTGGGCCGGTAGTAGCGAGCGTCCACTCGGAGCACCACAGAGCCGGGGCGCATCGCCGACTGGCTGTCCGGCGGCCCGTAGCCATCGCAGGCAGCGGCGAGGCGGTGGCTGTCGACGTCGCTCACCACGCCCACTTCGTCTGCACCACCGCCCGTGAACGTGAGGTTTACGCCGACCTCTGCGAAGGCTCGTCGCACGAAGTCGCGTACCGAATGCTGCTCGCCCGTAGCGATCACGTAGTCGTCGGGCTCGTCTTGCTGCAGCATGAGGTACATGGCCTCCACGTAGTCTCGCGCGTGTCCCCAGTCGCGCAGTGAGTCCAGATTGCCCAGGTACAGCTCGGACTCGAATCCCAGAGCGATGCGCGCCACCGCGCGGGTGATCTTGCGCGTGACGAACGTCTCGCCTCTGATCGGACTCTCATGATTGAACAGAATCCCGTTGCTGGCATGCATGCCGTACGCCTCGCGATAGTTCACCGTGATCCAGTAGCCGTACACCTTAGCCGCGCCATAGGGGCTCCGGGGGTAGAAGGGCGTGGTCTCGCGCTGCGGCACCTCCTGTACCTGGCCGAACATCTCGCTCGTAGATGCCTGGTAGAAACGCACACTGCGCTCCATGCCGAGGATGCGCAGCGCTTCCAGCAGCCGTAGGGTACCGAGGGCGTCGGCGTTGGCGGTGTACTCGGGGGTCTCAAAGCTCACCTGTACATGTGACTGCGCGGCAAGATTGTAGACCTCGTCTGGCTTCGTCTCTTGCACGATGCGGATGAGGTTGGTGGCATCGGTGAGGTCGCCGTAGTGCATGAAAAACCGCACACCGGGCCGGTGGGGGTCGCTGTAGAGATGGTCGACCCGGTCGGTGTTGAAGAGACTCGCCCGGCGCTTGATACCGTGCACCACATACCCTTTCCCGAGGAGAAGCTCGGCCAAGTACGCGCCATCCTGGCCAGTAATGCCCGTGACCAGCGCTGTCTTCGCCATCAATGCACCTCCCGACACCAGCTTGTACGCTGCCAAGCTATCACGACACCCGTCGCCATACTGCCGCACAAACATGCAGGCACCCATTACTGGCGTCCGCGAAATAGCAGCTCTCGACGCTCTCGCCGGCGAACAGCCACAACCTTAACTTCTCTTAACATACGCTACCATGCCCGCCACGCCGATTCCTCAGGTGCAGGACCTTTCTCACTTCGTTCGACAGTTTGTCGCTCGCTTTGCGAGCCTCGGCCGCGTTGCGGCTGCTTGACTCGCACCACAGTGGCACATAGCGTCTGGCGCGGGCCGCGGCCGAAAGACCATCGGTCCCGTCGCATATTCATAGGTCCCGAGGCTGCCAGGCGCGGGTAAGCCACAACCTCCTGAGCGAGCGTAGGGGCGGTGATGCTTGGCGGACAACCACACGTTCTGTTCGAGTGTGCAGAACGAAGCCCCGCCTGCCAACGGGAATGTCGGGGCACCCCGCGTCCGTCCGCTCCGCATCTTCCGCAGAGCCATCGTCCTCTCCTCGGCGAGAGATCTCTCACAGAGCACACAGCACTCAAAGCACCTATCCCGCGTGGTGTGTGGGTTCGCACCATCGCACGTGCAGATGCCTCGTGCGCCGGCCTTCCGTGTGGCGATAACCCCGCTGCTTTGTTCGGCGCAGGCGGCCACTCCTCCACTGTCGCATACCAGAAAGGGTGATACGTGTGATACGTCGAAACGGGGTGATCATTGGACTCACGCTGCTGCTGTCGCTGGTCCTCACAGCAACGGCTGCGGCCGCCGTCAATGTCCGTCATTACGGCGCCGCAGGCAACGGCGTTACCGACGATACCGCGGCATTCCAGCATGCTCTCGCATGCGGGCAGGTCGTCCACGTGCCGGGCGGAATCTATAGGGTCAGGAACCTGTGCATCCCATCCGGCAGCACGCTCGTGGGCGCAGGGGCAGCCAGCCTCGCGGGGCGTGTATTCCTGAGCAGCGACGTGTCGCTGCAGGGCGTGAAAATCACTGATGCCTTCCGCATCGACTGGAGCCTGATCTGCCCACATCCACCGGAGACCGATCTCTCCTCTTCGACCACGGGATGTACCGGCACCACCCCCTCACTCGCTGTCGCGGGTGCGGAGGTCGGTCAGGCAAGCGTAACGGACGTCGGCGATCCGTCGGCCGCCACCGCCGCGGCCCTCGCGGCGGCGGCAGCGGCCGCCGAAACGCCCGCACCCACGCTCTCCCCGTTGGAGCTCCTGCGGCGCTCCACGCAGCGCTACGAGGCACAGGCTGTTCGTCTCCACAGACGGCTGGCTCGCCTGAGCCGCCTCCATCGGTCTCTCTCCCGTCAGGGTAATCGTAACGACATACGCCGACGCAGAACCGTGCTGCGGCGAGAGGTGCTACGGGTTACCCGCGCGGTCACGGACGTCACACGCCTCGTGACCACCCTCAACCGCGGCTATCTCGCACGGCCCGACAGCGCCGCGGACGGCCGCACGGCTCTCTTGTACCTGAACAAGCGTGTTCTCCATGTGGACGAGGACGCTCTCCGTCTTTGCTCACGAGTGCTTCACAAGACCCGGGCGGCCGCATCGCCACAACTTCTCTCGGCTACTCGCAAGCTTCGTGCCCTGAACGCCGCGCTGCGCAGTCGGAGTATGGCGCCCAGCCCCGCACCTACGCCTGTGCCCACGGCGCCGCCACCCAGCCCGCTTCCGAGTCCGCTCCCCAGTCCGCCAGTCCTGCCCACCAGCAGCCCCACACCGACAGCGTCGCCCACGCCCCTCCCCTCGTTCACGCCCACACCGACGCCAGCGTCGCCCACCCCAACACCGACGCTCACACCACGGTCTACCACCACCTCCACCACCTACACCAACTACGTCGTGCCGGCCGGCACCCACGATGTGGTCTATGAGAACTGCCGCTTTACCGGCGGCTCGGCCGACATCACCAGCGGTGGGGTGCTGAGCATCACCAAGCCCTGCTCCAACATCGTCTTTCGCAACTGCGTGATCGACTCCGGGCCGGGACAGGGCATCAAGATCGTCGACTACGGCGCCACGGTGCACGACATCCGCTTTGAGAACTGCACCATCAGATCGCAGCCCTGCATGGGCTTTGAGTGCATCAGCCGTCCCACGGCGGGCAGAAGCGGCGGCTACCAGCGTATCGACCTGATCAACTGCACCTTCGAGCCCCAGGGCAGCGAGGCCGTCAGCTACGACTGCGACGGCGATCCGCGGCAGTGCGGCAACTGCCTCATCGACGGCGTGCTGATCAAGGGCGCGGGGACGAACCCCAACTACTGGGGACAGGGCCTAGAGATCAACGGGCCCACCAACATGACGGTTCGCAACACGACCATCTACCGTACCCGCAGCTGTGCCCTCAACCTCAATGGCAAGGGTGTTGCCGACTGTGGCTGGACGTTTAGCGACTGCCTGTTCGACATGACGACCAGCTTCCAGAGGATGCCTCACGACGCCAGCGCCGGCATCCTGGTGCCCTTCGGCATGAACGGCGCCCTGTTTAGCCGCTGCACCTTCAACGCCGGCGATGTGGCCTGGGGCAACGCCTGGCTTGTCGACGGCTGCGATAACAACGACTTTCGCAGCTGTACGCTGCTCGGCGTAGGCTCCTACCGCCGCGTCTACGACGACGCCGGCAACGCCAACAACCTCTGGCCGGAAGGCACGCTGTTCTGGTAGGAGGGGGCGAGGAGGAGGAAGGGCGCGCGGAGACGGCGGCCGCCAGACACTAGCGGCCGCCGTCTCCGCCGTGACGTCGTATGCCCAAAGCATGCGCAAAGCGTCGCAGGCGCCGCACAGACCACTCGCGTGCTCGTACTAGGTAGTCCAAGGCTTTCAGGGCCTCGCGACCACACGGGTACCACCAAGCTCGCAACAGGCGCTCTGCATCATCGACCGGCCGAATGCCTCCCGGAAGCTCGCCGCCCGCGCCGTCAGCCATCATGCGGACTACTTCACGCGGATACTCACCACGATAACGCTGTAGCCACCCCGGTGTTCGGTAGATATTGTGAATGCGATAGGGCCGTTCGAGCCGCAGGTACGCGTGCTCGTACCAATCGACCATATCGGCGAAGGCCCGCGGTTTCTCGTCGCGGTAGATGAGGGCCTTCTGCTGCACCTGCCAGGGAAACAGCAGAGAGTAGTGGTACATGTACACACCCCTGAGATGGTGCGAGGCTGGCGTGACCCAGTGCAGCGTGCGGAGGTCCCTTCCCCGCTCGTCGACAACAGTTGGCGGCTCGTGAGTTACATACCGGTAGCCGGGGCCCCAGCGAAAGACGCGATGGCACACGCCCTGGCCCCGACGCAGCGGCCAGGCATCGACTTCGTACGCAGGGCGCGCCCAGAACGTCTTCTGACGAAACGATACGGTGGTAATCGACGGGTCTGCCCGGAGGAGAGCGAGCACCCGCGCCATATCTTCAGCCAGGTAGAACTCGTCGATGTCCACCTGCCACAGGTAGTCCCCCGTCGCCCGTTCGGCGTAGGCGCGCGACTGCGCTGTCCGGTGGCGCCCCAGCTCGTCGGTCTTCGGCCAGAAGCCATCTCGAGTGACGATCTCGAGCTTACCGAGCGGATCCTCCTCTTCCTTGAAACGGTAGAGCTCGGCGAGCGTGCCGTCGACTGAATGCCCATCCGGGGTAGCCACGGCGCGGGTGTCCTCGTGCCCTCCCTCGACCACCACGATCTGGTGCGCGAACGGATAGATGGAGCGCAGGCAGTACCGGGTGAAGGGCTCGCCGTTGAGCACGATGATCCCGAAGGT
Organism: Thermoleophilia bacterium; assembly: GCA_040772045.1. Classification (GTDB taxonomy): domain Bacteria; phylum Actinomycetota; class Thermoleophilia; order UBA2241; family UBA2241; genus JAXGYV01. Next base: position 148,459 of record JAXGYV010000001.1, on the reverse strand, counting down.
AACCCGCGGGAACGGGCCACCGTCGTTCATCGCGGCACGCCTTGTCGCGGCACCTCGCTCCGTGCGCTTGGCCAGAGCAGCACGCTCGATCGCCGAGTGGATCGCCAGCCTTTCTGAGGCCGCGCCGGTGGCGTAGCTCGCGGGCTGACGCGCGCTACCCGAGCGTCCACTGATGATCTACCAGAAGCGGGCCGTTGCTCTGATTCGGCAGCCTGCCGGTGCCGAAGAAGTCGCCGGCCTCCACCGATAGCGAGGCGGCCCTCTGTACGTAGTCCACGACCGTGTAGTTGGCCATGCAGTGCAGATCGAGCTGGTAGTGTCCGGGGCCAAGAGGGAGCTTGTTCACTCGGCAGCACAGGCGACCCCGGCGAGGCAGCGTGCTCCACTCCACTCCGGCCAGATCGTTTCTGAGCAAGCACAACGCCTCGCCAGAATCAGACAGGAGATCGATGGAGGCCCACACGTTGTGCAGATCCTCGGTGCATTCATAGCCGACGACGATCTCGACATCGTCGCCGGATCGTACCTCACCGAGGGGCGTGTGGTCGTCAGCGGAGCGAAACTCGACGCTCACGAAGCGGAGTTGCCCGCTCCCCTGCCGGTCTTCCCTGCTCGCGAGATCGTGGGCGGCGCGGGAGCCGAGGAGAGACAGGTAGGTGCTGACCACCTCGTTCGTCGGCCCTTTCGAGTGGACCGTTCCGCGGTCGAGTAGCAGCACTGTTGAACAGAGCCCCTGAATGGCTGCCATGTTATGGCTCACGAGCAAGACGGTCTTACCGCTGGCGGCGGCGTTCCCCATGGTCCCCAAGCACTTTTTCTGGAATGCGATGTCGCCCACGGCCAGGACCTCGTCCACAATGAGGATCTCGGTCTGCAGGTGGGCGGCTACCGCGAAGGCCAGTCGCACGTACATGCCGCTCGAGTACCGCTTCACCGGCGTATCCAGGAAGCGCTTCATCTCGGCGAACTCGACGATCTCGTCGAACCTGCTGTCGATCTCCGCCTTCTTCATCCCCAGGATCGAGCCATTGAGGTAGATGTTCTCCCGGCCGGTGAGCTCGGAGTGGAATCCGGTACCGATCTCGAGGAGAGAACTGGTTCGGCCACGCATCTCGACGCGACCTTCCGTTGGCTCCGTGATACCGCTCAAAACCTTCAGAAGAGTGCTCTTGCCCGCTCCGTTACGGCCGATGATGCCGAGCACCTCACCGTGCCGCACCTCGAGATCCACGTCACGCAGCGCCCATAACGTCTCGGAACGGTGCGTGGCCGCTCCCGGATGGCGGATGCGCTCGATCGGGCGCTTGGCTGCCCTCACCAGCGTGTCTCGCAAGGTCCGATATCTCTCTTGCTCGCCACCGATGTGGTACATCTTGCCGAGCCCCATCGTGCGGATAGCAGCCTCACTCATGGTCTACACCACATCGGCGAACACGCGCTCCATGCGCTTGAAATAGAACAGACCGCCCCACAGCACGAGGACCGTTACGCCCAGAGAGACCCATAGAGAAATCCCAGGGGGCTCCTGTCCGAGGAGCGCCCAGCGGAACCCGTCGACAACACCCGTCATCGGGTTGAGCGTGAAGAGGACGCGCAGTTTCTCATTGGTGACGCTACTGAGCGGATAGATCACGGGGCTTACGAACATCCAGAGTTGCACGAGAAACGGGATCACGTACTGCACATCGCGGTACAGCACGTTCAAGGAGCACAGCCAGAGGCTGACTCCTAGCGCAATCGCGAAGGCGAGAAGTACGAAGAGCGGGATGAAGAACGCGTTCCACGTGGGCGCCACGCGATACGCCCCCATGAGTCCGGCGAGCACCAGGAAGGAGAGTGCGAAGTCTACGAGTCCGGCGAGCACGGCGGAGATGGGGATCACCAGACGGGGAAAGTACACCTTGGTCAGGAGGTTGGCGTTACTGACGAGACTCACACCGGAGCGGGAGAGCGCACCCGCGAAGAACTGCCACGGTAACAGGCCCGCAAAGCTGAAGACCTCGTATGGAACGCTCGACGTAGGGCTCTTGACGCCGAGCACCCTGTTGAACACCACCGTGAATACCACCATGGTGAGGAGCGGCTGCAGGACGGCCCAGGCTACACCCAGAACGGCCTGCTTGTAGCGCACTAAGATGTCGCGCCAGGTGAGGAAGTACAGGAGCTCACGGTACGCCCAAAGCTGACGGAGATCGAGGGAGGCCCACCCACGCTTGCGCTCGTAGACCACCACGCCCTCAACCGCCGTAGGCGTCCGAAGGATGTTCCGCACACTCACCGTGGTTGACGCCTCACAGGCGACGAGGTCGCGTCACCACGCCCGCGGCGCGGACGAGACATGCGCTCCAGGCTGCCGTGCGACTTCTGCCTTTCATGGAAGACGACCCTCCGCACCTCGATCAGCCGTGCCGTGCTCCGCTGGGCGCGTTGCCGTCGCGGTCGCGCGTGTAGTACCCGTAGTGGCTGTGCCACTGAGACTCCACGAAGAAGATCACACCGAGTTTGCGGCACGGCAGATGCGAAAGCTGTGCTCGAGCGCGCTCGAGCACCGGTCGCCGCACGACGGAGGGGTCGGCGACGAAGACGAGCGCGTCCACCCAGGGGGCAATGGCAGCCGTGTCGCCCACAGGCAGCATGGCGGGAGCGTCTACGATGACCAGGTCGCAGTCTTCAGCCAACTGGCCGAGGATCTCCCCGAAGCGCCTGGAGGCAACGATCTCGCCGGGATTCGGCGGGAGGGGGCCGCTGGGTAGAACGCGCAGCGACGAGCCGCTGCTAGCGATCGCGCTCCGTCCTTGGGCTGCGATGGGCTCGCGCAGCAGATGCGCGGGCACCGCCGGCACGCGCCCTGTTGAAACTGCTCCCGGCGGAGCCATATCGCTCGACATCACGAGAGCCGAGTCTTGTACGTGCGTGGCGGCGAGCGAGACGCCAAGAAGTGCGTCCATCACATGGTGCCGCCGAGAGACCACGGTGGATACTCCGGAGACGTTCGGGATACCGAGGTAGTGGTGCACTTGGGGGGCGCGGAGGTCGGCATCGACCAAGATGACGCGCCTGCCCGCCATAGCCAGCGAGACGGCGAGGTTGCAGGCGATGACGCTCTTGCCCTCGCCCTGGACCGAACTGGAGACCAGGAGCACGTGGAGGTCGTCGCCGAGCGCCGCGTATTCGAGGTTGCTGCGCAGCATGCGATACGCCTCCGCCGCCGCGCCCGAGGGATCCACCAGTGTCTTCATGACTCCCCGCTCGCGATCTCTCCGCGTGAGTGCCGGTACGTGCCCCACAACACCGAGGCCGAGCATCTCGGCAACCTCGTCCTCATTTCGGACGCGGGTATCGAACTGCTCGACCAAGAACGCGAGCCCGACGCCCAGCACAGCCCCGCCCAGCAGCGCGAGAATAGCCCCCCGCTGCTTGTTGGGAGACGACGGCCGGGAGGGTACCGTGGCGCGTGTGATGATCTTGAAGTTGCCGGTGATGGCGGCCTTGAGAAGCTCGAGCTTCTGCAGTGTCGACTGCAGGGTCAGATACTCGCTGGCCGTGGGATCGGTGAGCGGCGCGAGCTTGGCCTTGACCACGGCGATCGCATCCGAGATCTGCTTCTGAGCACTCCTGTGGCCCCACGCGATGAACGCTTCCGCGTAGGCGTTCGCGGCCGCGGCGGCGAGTCGCGGTTTGGCGGACTGGGCCTTGAGGGTGACCACGTTGGAGTATCCGGACGTGCCCGGCGTCAGCACCGCCTCGATTATGTAGTCGTTCGGAATTGGCGCCGGCTTCATGAGCGCCTCGGCCGCCTCGCGGACCTCGGAGCTGGCGATAACCGCCGGCATGCTCTCGATCTCGGCCTGCTGAGCGGCGGTATCGACGTACAGACCGCCGAGCGGGTTCTGGATGTCTATCTGCTGCGCGTAGAGAAGCTGCGACGACGCGGTGTAGAGCGGCGTCCGCATCCACGTGTAGGCTACGCCCGCCCCCAGCACCACGAGCATCGTCGCCAGCACGAGCCACTTCCAGCGCAGCACAACGCGGACGTAGCTCTTCAGGGAAATCCCGTTCGCATCATGTGTGGTCATGGCACCGCCGGTTGTTGGTCGAAGTCGAGAGGTTGGCGCGAACGCGAGCCTCGCCGCAGCGCTGTGCGCACGTACTCCGTAAGCATATCGGCAAAAGTGCCTCCCCCGTGAGCCGCCAGTTCGATCCGTCTGCCGTCTGCAGCGCCGGCATCGCCGAGCACTCGGTCCTCGTTCGGCTGTGGCCCTCCGCGACTCCGATCATCAGAGGCGTGTCGCGGCCGGCGACGCGCCGTTCCGCGCGAGCACTTCCTCGTAGATAGCGAGGGTACGAGCTACGATACCCACTGGGTCATTTCGCCCGCGGGCGGTCAGGCGAGCTCGAGAACCCAACACGCAGGCGAGCTCCGGCCTGTCGAGCAACCGCCGGATCGCGGCGGCGAGGGCCGCCGCATCGCCCGGCGGCACGAGCAAGCCCTCTTCCCCATCCTTCAGAAGACTTGGCACTCCGCCGACACGCGAGGCGACGATGGGAGCGCCCAGGAGCATCGCTTCCACCAGGCTGTTGGGGCTGTTGTCTACACGAGAGGGATAAACGAATACGTCGGCGTTCCGGATCTCGTCGACGATCCGCGGCGCAGCGAGACGACCCAGCCACTCAACAGCGTCGGCGACACCGCTGCGATGAGCCACCCGGCGGTACACATCCTCAAGGCCAGAGCCGGGTGGCACCCCTGCGACGCGCAAGCGAGCAGTCGGCAGGCCCTCTCGCCGCAGGATCCCCAGTGCGCGCAGGAGGCATTCGGTACCCTTCCCCATCAACCCGCTCGCGGTGGTATAGAGCCGCGGACTCGGGCCGTCGCGCCTCTCCCGCTCCCACTCCGCCTCGTAGAAGGGCTGTCGCATAATCTCGTCACAGTGGAAGTACACGGCCCCTGGGTTCAGCTGCGCGAGCGCCGCTCGATCCCACGCGGTTCGCCCGATGAACCAGCGCGCGGCACGCACGATGCGCTCTTCCCGTCGCGCGGATCGGCGGAGGAGCAGGTATCCGTGCGCGTATCCCCGGCCCACAAGGAACTCACGGTCCGCGGCTAGGCGTGCGATCTCCGTAGCCGAGCGACCGGCGAAGAACGCCTTAACGTACGCCCCAAGGATGCCCTGGAGAGAGATGATGCACGGGATAGGTGCCACGAGCGGCGCGAGAAGACCCCAGGCGCCCTCTGTGCCGTGAACGTGGATGAGATCAGGGGAGAGGTCTCGGATCAGTGCCAGCGCCTCATGCAAAGGTGGCGCGGGAGGTCGATGTCGCCATCCAGCCGCCGCACGCGATACCCGTGAGGCGTAAACGCGTCGCCCGAGGACGTGGTAGGCGACGCCCGCCTCCTCGAACGGCGGCAAGCTTCGCTCAGCCGCCGTCGCAACAGCCAGCTCGACGCCCGGCGCCGGCGCCAATCTCTCGGCCAGCGCCTCCACCCAAGCCTGAGGCCCCGGGTTGTCTGGTGCGCCGAGGCGACGCCGGACGGCAGGCGACTGGTAGTCCGTAAACCAGAGAATCCGCATCCGTGCTCGTCTCCCGCACTACCACACGGCCACGCGCGTCGGCTGTGCTAAGTGATCGCCCGCGGCTACTCTCTGGGGATACGTCATCTCCACCTCAGACCACACGCAGTACCGGTCAATCACGCCCATCGAACCAGTCCTCGAGCTTCTGCCCGAGTGCCTCACCATCCCAGTCGCGAACCAGAAAGCGAGGCAAGCTGTGCAGGTCGCTCCATCGCCACACCAGGCCTGCGTAGTTGGCACAAGCCGCCGCGTAGCCGCACTGGCGGGCGCTGCGAATCGAAGCGGCCGTGAGATCGCCACGAGCTCCGAAGGGATATGCGAGCAGATCGACCGCACGCTCAGTCACCTGCTCCAGGTACTCTTTACTCGAGCGCAACTCCTCCGGAAACACCCCAGGCGTCAGGCCACCGGGAACTGTATGAGAGACGGCATGAGAACCCACCTCGATCACGCTGCTCGCGGCCAGCCGCGCGACCTCGTCGGGCGTGAGGCGGCGATGGTCGCCGAGAGGCCACGACTCAACCTGGCCCTTGAGATCCTCGAGCAGGGTCCCGCGCTCCTCTAGGCTCAGCGCGCGACAGAGCCGCACGATCTCCCAGTACGCCGCATGCCGGGCGGTCGGCGGCGTCCCTCGCGTTACGTCCCAAGAGACCGCATCGCCGGCACCGTCCGTCAGCTCATCGGGGTTTGCGCCTACCGACCAGCGGAACCGCCGGCCACGCGCCGTGAGGGCGATCTCCGGTCGGTTGATCGTACCGTGGAGCATCAGCGACTCCACCTCGTCCCACCAAAATGGGTGACCCTCCGCCAAGCCTCCCGTGCTCACGAACACTGTGGCCGGAACGGCAGCGGTGCGGAGCAGTGGCTCAGCCACCGTGAGGTTGTCGGCGTATCCGTCGTCGAAGGTGATGGCGATAGCCCTGCGCGGCAGGCGATTGGCAGCATGCGCGCGCACGAGGTCGCGAAGAGATACGCACTCTCCCACACTGCGCAGCGCCCTCAACTGCTGGGCGAAGCGTTCCGGCGCCACGCAGAGGAGCTGAGGGTCGGAGGGCGGCGAGGCTACCCGGTGGTACGCCAGCACGGCTGCCGTAGGGAGCAGTCGTGCCACGGCGCGGCGCGCTCGCCGCCCCAGCGCCCTGCGCACCGCCCCACCGATCATCTCGCCTCCACTTCTGGATTGCCGAAGCACACTGCGTTGTGCCTCCTCACGGGCCTCGACGCCGAAAGGTTAGGCACGAGCCTGCCCCGCAACCCCCGCCGGTACGGTCGTAGCGTGCTGCTCGCCTCGTCGCCAATAGCTCTCGGCGGCGAGCAACGCGAACAGCCAGAGGCCCAGAGGATAGCGTACGGGATCGAGGATGGTCCAGGAGGTCATTCCTCCAAGGAACTGCCCTGCCAGCGCACCGAGGAGGACGAGCGCCAGGAACTCGGCCTCGCCGGTTCCACTGACACCCATGCGCAGAGCGCGCAAGATGAAGAGGCCATAGAGAAGGCCGACTACGGCGATTCCCGCGAGGCCAAAGCGATACAGAATGGGCACCCACACGGTGTCGGCGCTCATGCGATACAGATCGCGGGCCATGGGCTCCTGATGCGGCGCCGCGAAGCCCTGCCCCACAAGGTAACTCTCCGCGCCGATACCCTTGTACACGATCCGCAAGAACTCGAAGCGAAGTGCCAGGTTCTCGTCGCCCATGATGCTCCCGGATTGCGCGGTGAGCCCAATGCGCGAAGCGAAGTAGCGTGACTCGGCGGGCAGCGCTATGAACACCGCCGCGCCGAACACCACAGCGATCGCGGCCAGGGCGAGGATGCGCTTCAGAGCTCGTCCTGCCTGATGGGACTTGAGCAGACGAACGCCCAACACGAGGATCAGCTCCGCGAGTGCGATGACCAACAGCACCCGCGTATAGGACACCCATACAGCCGCGAGATTCACAAGGACCACAACTGTCCAAAACCAGCCCCATCGCGGCTTGGCGAAGCAGAAGGCGAGCGCCACGGCGAGGAGCTGGGGCATGAAGTAGAAGCTGCGGGTCAACTCCCGTCCCATAAAGGTCACCGTCTGGTGCTCGGTGAGGCCAACGTAGACCGGGAGGTGGAGCCCCTGGTGCAGGAAAAACAGGAGCGAGGCAACCGTGTTCACCACGATGATCGCCGTGAGCAGATCGATGACGTCCGAACGGCTCGCGTGGCAGAAGATGCTGCGGAGAAGCACGTAGCCAACGAAGAGGTACACGAACCCCTTCGCCTGCCAGAGCGCGGAGGCGACGGTCCCAAAGCGCAGAACCGTCAGCAGAAATTCCAGGACTCCCAAGCCGGCGGCCCCGATGAGGACGATCTCCTCCGGCAGCGAGAGCGCCGGGCCCAAGGCCTGTGAACGGCGCCCCCCGAGGCGATGACGGGCCGGAAGGAAGAGATCGAAGTACAGCAGCCATACCAAGATCAGCCAGATCATCATGAGCTCGGCAGGGCCCAGGCGCGTGGGCAGGGAGAACAGCTTGATGTTCTCGAGGAATACAGCGCGACTCTGAAACATGAGGAACGGGATTCCCAGCAGGAATGCCCGCTGCCGGGTGGAACGCCATGCGAAGTACACGAAGAGGACGGCGGGAAGTCCATAGCGAACGGCGGTCATCATGCTCGAACCCGTCTCTCCCCTCCGCGCCCTCTCTTGCTTCGCGACGCCGTTTTCCCAGTGCTGCTCATCGTACGCGCAGACGCCATCCTATCCGGTGGCCGCCTCCCTGACCGCCCGGCCGCCGACGCCCCCTCCTACCAGAACAGCGTGCCTTCCGGCCAGAGGTTGTTGGCGTTGCCGGCGTCGTCGTAGACGCGGCGGTAGGAGCCTACGCCGAGCAGCGTACAGCTGCGAAAGTCGTTGTTATCGCAGCCGTCGACAAGCCAGGCGTTGCCCCAGGCCACATCGCCGGCGTTGAAGGTGCAGCGGCTAAACAGGGCGCCGTTCATGCCGAAGGGCACCAGGATGCCGGCGCTGGCGTCGTGAGGCATCCTCTGGAAGCTGGTCGTCATGTCGAACAGGCAGTCGCTAAACGTCCAGCCACAGTCGGCAACACCCTTGCCATTGAGGTTGAGGGCACAGCTGCGGGTACGGTAGATGGTCGTGTTGCGAACCGTCATGTTGGTGGGCCCGTTGATCTCTAGGCCCTGTCCCCAGTAGTTGGGGTTCGTCCCCGCGCCCTTGATCAGCACGCCGTCGATGAGGCAGTTGCCGCACTGCCGCGGATCGCCGTCGCAGTCGTAGCTGACGGCCTCGCTGCCCTGGGGCTCGAAGGTGCAGTTGATCAGGTCGATACGCTGGTAGCCGCCGCTTCTGCCCGCCGTGGGACGGCTGATGCACTCAAAGCCCATGCAGGGCTGCGATCTGATGGTGCAGTTCTCAAAGCGGATGTCGTGCACCGTGGCGCCGTAGTCGACGATCTTGATGCCCTGTCCCGGCCCGGAGTCGATCACGCAGTTGCGAAAGACGATGTTGGAGCAGGGCTTGGTGATGCTCAGCACCCCACCGCTGGTGATGTCGGCCGAGCCGCCGGTAAAGCGGCAGTTCTCATAGACCACATCGTGGGTGCCGGCCGGCACGACGTAGTTGGTGTAGGTGGTGGCTGAGTAGACGCGGGTGGAACATCCCGAGCAGGCGGAGGTGGCCGCCGCGACGCAGAGCAGGAACAGGGGGAGCCACGGGCCACGGGATACGGCTGTGCCGCAGTGCCGCCTCTCGCCTCGCGATGCGCGCCCCAGGCCAAAGCGGAAGCGTCTTTCGTGGCTCCTCCTCCAGGTACCCATGTCACAGAGTAGGGTACCTCAGTCGCTCGGAGAAAACGGTGGCGGCACCGCTTACTTCCGGCAGCCACGATGGACCTCGCGGGCATCTGCCACCGGTCGCGAGCTGCGACGGTTATGCGAAGCAACGCGTCGCGCTCACGACCATGGCGGCCGCCGTCTCCGCGCGCCCTTCCTCCTCCTCGCCCCCTCCTACCAGAACAGCGTGCCTTCCGGCCAGAGGTTGTTGGCGTTGCCGGCGTCGTCGTAGACGCGGCGGTAGGAGCCTACGCCGAGCAGCGTACAGCTGCGAAAGTCGTTGTTATCGCAGCCGTCGACAAGCCAGGCGTTGCCCCAGGCCACATCGCCGGCGTTGAAGGTGCAGCGGCTAAACAGGGCGCCGTTCATGCCGAAGGGCACCAGGATGCCGGCGCTGGCGTCGTGAGGCATCCTCTGGAAGCTGGTCGTCATGTCGAACAGGCAGTCGCTAAACGTCCAGCCACAGTCGGCAACACCCTTGCCATTGAGGTTGAGGGCACAGCTGCGGGTACGGTAGATGGTCGTGTTGCGAACCGTCATGTTGGTGGGCCCGTTGATCTCTAGGCCCTGTCCCCAGTAGTTGGGGTTCGTCCCCGCGCCCTTGATCAGCACGCCGTCGATGAGGCAGTTGCCGCACTGCCGCGGATCGCCGTCGCAGTCGTAGCTGACGGCCTCGCTGCCCTGGGGCTCGAAGGTGCAGTTGATCAGGTCGATACGCTGGTAGCCGCCGCTTCTGCCCGCCGTGGGACGGCTGATGCACTCAAAGCCCATGCAGGGCTGCGATCTGATGGTGCAGTTCTCAAAGCGGATGTCGTGCACCGTGGCGCCGTAGTCGACGATCTTGATGCCCTGTCCCGGCCCGGAGTCGATCACGCAGTTGCGAAAGACGATGTTGGAGCAGGGCTTGGTGATGCTCAGCACCCCACCGCTGGTGATGTCGGCCGAGCCGCCGGTAAAGCGGCAGTTCTCATAGACCACATCGTGGGTGCCGGCCGGCACGACGTAGTTGGTGTAGGTGGTGGTCGGCAAAGAAATGGGGCTCGGCGTTGGCGTCGGCGTAGGGGTTGGCGTAGCCGTTGGATCGGCGCTCGGCTCCATCGTAGGCGTCTCGGAAGGCGACGTCACAGGAGTTGGCGTAGCCGTTGGAGTGGGTGTTGGGGTGGCGTTCGCAGCACGCCACTTCCCGCGTACCTTTGCGTCCAGCGTCCGCAGCTGACTCGCCGCTGTGCGAACGCTCCTCGCCAGCCGGCGATGGAGTGGAGTTGGCACGCGAGCACCCACTCGTGCCACGTCGCGATCTATGTGAAACATGCGCGCATTGACGGCCAGGACGGTGCGGACAGTCGTTTCGTCAAGCTCAGCCATGGCGAGGACTTGGCGGTTCAGCGCCTGGATGGCACGGGTAACGCTGATGGTGCGTCGCTCCTCTCGGACGATCTCAGCGCGAACCCAACGGCTCCGCGGGTATCTCCGCCAGGCTGTAGCCAGGCTATGGATACGGTGGTGCGACCGCGTGATGCGCACGTGCGCGGTCACGCTTGCCCGAGCGACTCTCGCGGCCGGAGTATCTTCCTCGAGAACAACTGCCGCGGTACGCGGCGGAGCGAAGGCGAAGGAGGTGAGGAGAATCAGGGTGGTGCCGGCGATCGCCAGGGTCTTCTTCGCTCTGTACATCGGAGCCTCCTCGCAGATCACACGAAGCGCGAGGCGCAAGCTCTCCAGTCAGAGCTGAGGATGCTGCACCGGCGCAGCGAGCTTCACATGATGTCGAACTGTCCCGCCGGTCTTCGGCGTCTCGCCCCAGAGAATCGGTCGTTATCCGGATAACTGAAGGGTCGGCACGGCGCAGGTGTAGTCCACGCCGACGACACGACTCACCGTGGGCCACGAAGTTGCCGGTGGGTCGAGAGCGGCGCGGACCGATGAGCATCACGGGCGGCGGCGTTCCATCTGGGGACGCGACTCTGTGCCAGGCTGCGGCTACGGAGCGGTATACTGCCTGCGCGCAGACGATCGAAAGGAGGTGGGCCGCATGAGCGACCTCTGCCTGGTAACAGGTGGAGCGGGTTTCATTGGCTCGCACGTAGTCGGCGAGCTGCTCGCCCGCGGCAAAGCGGTGCGCGTCATCGACAACTTCTCGACCGGACGCCGCGAGAACCTCTCGCCCTACGGAGATGCCGTGGAACTCGTTGAGGGCGATCTGCGAAGCTACGAACGAGCACACACCGCGGTGGCGGGAGTCGACTCGGTGATCCACCTGGCGGCGCTGCCTTCCGTGCCGCGCTCGGTTCAGGACCCCCTCACCACGAGCGCCGTCAATATCACGGGTACGCTGAACATCCTCCTGGCGGCACGCGACGCTCACGTGCGCCGCGTCATCACGGCATCGTCCTCTTCGGTCTACGGTGCCGCGGCGGATTCACCGAAGCATGAGGGGTTGGTTCCGGCCCCCATCTCGCCCTACGGCGTCTCCAAGCTCGCCGCGGAACAGTACACGACGGCTTTCCACTCGGTGTACGGCCTGGAGACCGTCGCCCTACGGTACTTCAACGTGTTCGGGCCGCGACAAGACCCTAGTTCTCAATACAGCGGCGTCGTTCCTCTGTTCATCAAACACGCGCTGGAGGGCAGACAGCCGGTGATCTACGGTGATGGCCTCCAGACACGCGATTTCACCTACGTAGCCAACGTGGTGCAGGCTACCCTCTCGGCCCTCTCGGCCGAGGCGGCCTGCGGACACGTCATCAACGTCGGGTGCGGCGGGTCGCACTCGCTCCTCGATCTTGTTACGGCCATCGAGGCAGCCTGCGACCACTCACTCGTGCCGCGCTTCGCCGCCACGCGTCCAGGCGACGTGAAGCACTCCTGTGCCGACATCACCCTGGCTCGCGAGTTGCTGGGTTACACTCCTCACGTCTCGTTCGCCGAGGGTGTGCGCCGGACGTTCGAGGCCATCGCCACCGACCTCGCCGCACCCTCTGTCTGAGCGGACTGACTCCACCACGGCACCTGTGAACAGCGGCAGACAAGCAGACCACGTCACGACAGCTGAACGCTATCCCCGCGTGCTCATCGTCGGCTACAACTTCGATCTCGTAACGGGCGGCGGCATCACGCTCAGCAACCTGTTCGACGGCTGGCCCCGCGAGCGACTCGCCGTCGCCGACTTCCATCCCTGCGAGACGAACCCCGCGCCATGCGCCCGCCAGTACATCCTCGGCGCGGACGAGGAGCGCTGGGTCTGGCCGGTACGTGCTCTCAGACGCGGCAACCGGCGGCCGTCCATACCCGACCGCGATCTGACCATGCCTCGGGTGTCGAAGACCGCCGCCGCGCCCCCCGTGACGCGCGTGCCGACCGCAAGCTCTGTCGCCAGGGCGGCGGCTTTCAGCACTGTGCGCTGGCTTGGCGGCGTCGGCGTACTGTGCTCGCTTGCGACCTCGAACGGCCTGCTGAGATGGAGCGCCGACGTACGCCCCGACCTGATCTACACTTGGCTCAACTCGCTGGCCATGATCCGCCTGGTTACCCAGCTCGCCGACGCGCTTTCCCTGCCCATCGCGCTGCACATCATGGACGATTGGCCAAGCATCGCCTTCGAGAGCGGCCTCCTAGCACCTCGCTTCCGCGCCGAGACCGATCGCTCGTTTCGCGCCATCGTGGCGCGAGCATCCGGCACGCTCGCCATCAGCCAGCGCATGGCGCAGGTGTACGAGGCCCGCTACGGGCAGAGGTGGGAGGTATTCCACAACCCAGTGGACATCCCCCGATGGGCCAGAGCGCGCAGAGCGAGCTGGTCCCGGTCCGGTACTTTCAAGATAGTCTACGCGGGTCGTGTGGGGCTGGGTATTGGACCCAGCCTCGTCGATGTGTGCCGCGCCGTGCAAACACTCAGACAACGGGGCTTGGACCTCGCTCTAGAGATCTTCACACCGAGCGAACCAGCCGCTCGAGCGTACGCTCTGGCGTCGTTCGACGGCGTCGCCGTCCACTCGGCGATTCCCGACGACGACATACCCGCCGTGCTCGCACGAGCCGACCTGTTGGTGTTGCCCTATGACTTCGCCGGCAAGGCGGCGGCTTTCGCGTGCCTCTCCTACCCCACCAAAGCGCCGGCGTACATGGCCACAGGGGTGCCGACGCTCGTCTACGCTCCCGAAGAACACGCACTGGCACTCGATGCTCGCGACCGCGGCTGGGCGTGGGTGGTCGACAAGCCGGGCGCCGAGGGCCTCCTCGTCGCCATCGAGCGGCTCGCCGGCGATGAAGACCTGCGGCGCAGCCTCGCGCAGCGGGCGTTCGCGACGTGTGAGCGGGAGCACGACGCTCGCGTCGTGCGGGAGCGCTTTCGCGACGCCCTCGAGCGAGCGGCACACGCTGCGCCGCGCAGCGGTACAGCCACCGACACCGCGGTCACATCGTCGGTCGACGGGGCGGACTGACGCCGCATGCGCGTGACCCACGCAAGCGAGCGCCCCGCGCGACCTTCCGACGAGCTCCACGTGGTGTTCCTCGTACGTTCTTTCGGATTCCCCAACGGGCTGGCGAACACCAATCGAGTGCGCTTGCTGGGACGCGCCCTGGTCGAGCAGGGCGCGACTGTCCATGTGCTGTGCACGCGTGTCAGTGAACTGCCGGGGCGCGTGCGCAACGCGGCCGCGCGCGGTACGGCCGACGGCATCTCATTCGAGTACACGACCGGGACGACGGTTCGCTCCGCCTCGTTCGCCGCGCGGCGCCTCCGCGAAGCCCGCGGCTATGGAGGGGCGATCCGCCGTCTCGTCGCGCTTCGCCGGCGCGGACGCTTGGATTGCGTGTACCTCTGGTCCGGCGCCCGATCATGGCGGATCGCCCCCTGGCTCCTCGTCAAGCTCCTCAACACGCTGCGCGTGCCGGTGATCGTCGAACTCAACGAACATCCCTGGCGCGCGCCCCGCCTTCCCGCGGTGCTCGGCACGCGCCTCTCGCTCCTCCATGGCGTCTCGGGCGCCGTAGCGATATCGGCCTACTTGGCAGCGTGGGCTTCTCGAGAGGCCAAGGATGCTCGCCGAGGGCCGCTGCCCATCCTCGAGGTGCCGATACTCGTGGACGCGGGCGAACAACATCCGACGGAATACAACGCGGCGTCAGAGCATCTGATCTACGCCGCCTCCCCCGGCTACGACGCGGCGCTCGCCTTCATCCTCGAGGCCATGGGCTCCGTCTGGCGCCGGCACCCCAACTGCAAGCTCGTGGTCACCGGCGGCACGCGCGCTCCGTCGAGCACATCCGATTCCGGGAGCTCGAGCTCACCCGGAGCAGACCCGCGTATTGAGTACGTCGGCTACGTGGCTCGGGATACATATCTGCAGCTCCTCGCGCAGGCGCGCGCGGCCCTCATCCCCCTTTTCGCGGACCAGCGGTCCGAGGCGCGGTTTCCGACCAAGATCGGCGAGTACCTGGCGGCCGCCCGCCCTGTAGTGACCACGCACGTGGGCGAGCTCGACCGTTACCTCGAGGACGGAGAGACGGCGTACCTCTCGAAGCCGGGCGACGCGGCCGCCTATGCCGCCCAGATCGTCGCCGCCCTCGACGATCCCGAGAGAGCGGCGACGATAGGACAAGCCGGCCGCCGTATCGCCGAGGAACAGCTCCATTACGCGCTTCACGGAGCTAGGCTCCGCGCGTTCTTCGCAGCCGTGGCCCGAGATACGCGCGCTGGCTCAGGAGATGTTCGCTGACCACGGAGCCGGCCTCTTGCTTCCACCGCTCGCCGCCCCTCGCCGGGCGAGCGATGACCTCATGCTATAGTTGGCTTCGTTCAGGCGGCACCGCAAGGACACCTCGCCCGTGACACATCTCACAGTCTCGGTGGTGATCCCAACGTTCAATCGCGCGCACCTCCTTGCACGAGCGGTTGGTTGTGCGCTCACCGAGTGTCAATCAGGAGACGAAGTCATCGTTGTCGACGACGGATCGACGGACAACACCGAGGCGGTCGTGCGCGCCTTCGCGCCCGCCGTACGGTACGTCAGGACCGATCACCGCGGCGCCGGTACCGCGCGGAATACCGGCGTCCAGTGGGCACAGGGAGATCTCGTCGCCTTTCTCGACTCAGACGACGAATGGATCCCCGGAAAGCTTGCATGGCAGCGCACAGTACTCGAACAGTTCCCCGACATACTGTTCGTTTTCAGCGACTTTGGGGTGGTTACAGAACAAGGGCGCCGCGTGTCACACTACCTCTCGTCGTGGTACGGCAACGCGAGCGCCCCAGATCGCGTCCTCTCCCGTACTATCGACTCAACCACCATCCGGGATCTGCCGGCGTCCGCTCCAGACTTCAGGCTGCACATCGGACGCCTGTACGAGGCGTACATCAACGGCTGGTACGTGAACACGTGCACGGTCGTCGTGCGCCGGCGCGAAGCCGGCGACGCTCTGCGATTTCCCGAAGACATCGCGATCTATGAAGACTGGGAGTGCTTTGCTCGGCTGGCGCGGCGCGGCCTCGCCGGCTACATGGACTGCGATACGGCGTGGCAGCACGGCCATGCGGGCGCGCGGCTCACAGGCCTCGCGGCCTCCGCGCGCGCGGAGGCCGCTCTGACCATCATCGAGCGAGTCTGGGGCCAGGATGAGGAGTTCCTCGCCCTGCACCGAGACGATTACGAGCATGCCGCTGACCACTTTCGGCTCCAGAAGGTACGCCAGTTGTTGGGGCAGGGGCAGCGGCGACGCGCCCGAAACGAGCTCGCCCGTGTCTTCCACGTACCTTGCTCGTACCACGTGCTCTCCTACGTTCCGGGCAGCCTGATGAGAGCCAGCGCTCGTTTCAGCCGGCGTGCGCACGGCCTCCACGTCGGCACGAGCTCCTCGTCATGAGTACGTCGCCGTGGAGGATCGTTGAGCACCGGGGCCGCGCCGGGCTGCAGCGCCTGGAGGCAGACTGGAGGACGCTGTACGCGGCGCTGCCCCACAGATCGAGATACCACACCTTTGAGGCACAGCTGGCATATCTCGACCATCTCTGCGACACACCAGAGCTCTCTCGGTATCTCACTCTCACGGATGGGCGACACGTGCGCGCCATCTGCCCCCTGGTGGCGCGGGACGACACGAGCCTGCGCTACCCTCTGCACGTCTGGGCCCTCCCCTGGCACCCACACTGGACCATCACCGACGTGCTCTGCCCAGACGCGGAAGCCGCGGCCGCGCTCGTACCCGCCGCAGTCCGCTTTCTTCGTGCGAGCATGGACGGACGCCGGCTGCTGGTCTTGGGGCCACTGCCGCAAGCATCCGCCGTGTGGCACGGCCTCCAGAACATGAGCCGGTGTTCCTGGTCCACTCACGCCACAGAGGTGTCTCACTGCTTCGACTGCCAGAAGCCCTACGACGAGCTCATGGCTCGCCTGTCCAAGCACTTCCGGCGGAACGTGCGCAGCCACTGCAACAAGATCGCGCGCCTCGAGGGCGCGCGCTTCGCCACCGCTGTCGGCGAAGACATCCTGGAGGGTGCCCTCGAGGCCTTCTTGAGCGTCGAGGCCTCGGGTTGGAAGGGGCAGGGCGGCACGGGGTCCGCCATCAGCCTGTATCCGCGACTGACCGCCTTCTACCGTGCCCTCGTCGCCACCATGGTCGGTCCCGAAGACCACTGCGAGATCAACAGCCTCTGGGTAGACGATCGCTGTGTCGCCGCGCAGTTCTGCGTGCGCACCGGCCCCGACTACGCGATCCTCAAGATCGGCTACGATCAGGACTACGCGCGCCTGGGCCCCGGGCAAGTGCTCCTCAACAGGACACTTGAGCGCTGCTGCACCGACCCGGCGATCAAACGCCTCGATCTGGTGACCGACACGCCGTGGTCGCGCGACTGGCAGCCCGAGACGATCCCCATGCGACAAGCACACCTCGCGCTAGGGCGCGTGGCGGCACCGCCTCTCGTCGGGCTCATCGGCGCACGATACGGAGCGGCGCGGCGCGCTGTACGCGCGCTGCGCGCCGCCAACGCGCGCCGCCAGAAGCCCCCGCGCGCGCACAAATCCACCACCGAGGGTTCGTGACACACGCCAGCACACAACGAGGAGCCATGGTCGCGTATCGCGCGCGGCACCAGAACGTCGACTCCCGCGAGCTACCCGCTAGCGAGGATACATGCCCCCGCTAGCGGCCAGAATCGAGCGGCTCGCGACGCTGTCGCGGGGGTCGACGCGACAGCACGCAGCCGAAGTGCGCGCAGGACAGTGGCTCACTCCTGAGGCCTCCACTGCCGATCAGCGACGGCGGCTCGCCGCGCTGCTCGCACACGCCTCTCGACACGTGCCATACTACCGTGAGGTCTTCTCTAGCCAGGGGCTGGCCACCGCCTCAGCCGAGGCGTTGGCCGCCCGTTTCACACACCTCCCTCTCCTCGACAAGGCAACGCTGCGCGCGCGTTTCGACGACCTCCAATCCGACGACCTCCAGGAGAGGACGTGGCGCTACGATTCGACTGGCGGGTCCACTGGTGAGCCCGTGCGCCTCATCAACGACAGCACGTACTTGGATTGGCAGCGCGCCGTGGGCCTGGTGGCCGCCGCGGAGATCCTCTGCCGGCCACTGGGAGAGAAGCGACTCCATATCTGGGGTTCGGTAGACGATCTTCTCACGGGCAAGGAGACGCTGCGGGCACGGCTTGGACAGTGGCTGCGCAACGAGATCTGGCTGAACAGCTTCCGCCTGACGCCCGAGCTCATGAGCTCGTACGTCGACATCATGAACCGCTCACGGCCGGAGCACATCATCGCCTACGTCGAGAGCGCCGTGGAGATCGCCCGGTTCGTCGAGAGAAACGGCCTCACCGTGCATTCCCCCAAGACGGTCGCCACCGCCGCGGGCTGCCTCCAGCCCCACATGCGCGACCTCCTGACGCGGGTGTTTCGTGCCGAGGTGTTCCAGTCGTACGGCTCGCGCGAGGTCTCCGGCATGGCGTTTGAGTGCAATCGCCACGCCGGCATGCACGTGCCGGTCCAGACGGTGTTCCTCGAGGTACTGCGCGACGACGGCACCCCCGCCGAGCCGGGAGAGACCGGCCGCATCGTGGTCACTTCGCTCGTCAACTACGCTCTCCCCCTTATCAGGTACGAGATCGGTGACTTGGGAGTGTGGGCGGACGCGCCGTGCGACTGCGGGCGGGTCTGGCCACTCCTGCGAGAGATCACCGGTCGCGTCTCCGACACCTTCGTGACGGCCGACGGCACGCTGGTCGCGGGCCAGTACTTCAACTACGCCTTCCACCTGCAGGACTGGATCGAGAAGTTTCAGGTAATTCAGGAGTCGACGCGGCACGTCCGAGCGCGCATCGTCCAGCGGAAGGACCTTCCCGATATCGAGGCCATGAGAGCAGCCGGCATCTCTGAGATCACGCACAGAGTACAGCTCGCCATGGGAGAGGAGTGCGCCGTGTCGTTCGAATTCGTCGACCACATCGAGCCCAGCGCTTCCGGCAAATACCGCTTCACCATCACGAAGGTCCACGACACCGGCGATCCGACAGCCTCCTCCGCCGCCGCGAGCTTCCGCGAGTCGGCGGCGGCGGGAGACTGCGTCTAGGGGCGCTCAGCGCTCGCGCGAGACACGAGGGAGAACCGCGGGATACGATGTATGCATTCTTCTACTCCCCATGGCTGGAGCCCGACGTACGTGCGCGGTGGCAGCGGCACGCCGAGCAAGTCCCCTGGACGCATTACCTCGCGGATCCCGACTGGGCAGAGGTCGAGCGCTCTGGGCAAGGACGTACGGCTCGCCGGCCGTTCTTCTTCTGGGGCGAGCAGGATGGCGAAGTCTGTCTGACCGCGCTAGGAGTACGCCGCCAGCTGCCCATCCCGGGCCGTTCCTTCTGGGAGTTCAGTAAGGGGCCAACTTTTCTGGACGGCGAGGTGTTCGACCACTGGCTAGGGTGGCTGGACGGTGTGCTCGCGCACGACGCGGCGCGCATACGGGTCGCGCCCCCTCTGCCCCTCGACGGCGGAGGCGACGCCGTGGAGTCCACGCTGGAGCGACACGGTTACGTACGGCATCGCCTGTTCGGGACGTGGGCGACACTGTGCATCGACCTCTCTCTCAGCGAAGAGGCCCTGCTCGCATCGTTTCGCAGCTCCACTCGCCAGGAGATCAGGAAGTGCCTGCGACTCGGCGTCGCCGTCCAGCCTGAAGACACGGCCGAGGGTCAGGCCATTCTCTGCGACCTGCAGCGCGCCATGCGCGAGCGAGCCCCCGTGGAGACGGCCTCTCCCGATCTCCTCGCTCGCATCAGCCGGTGCTGGCTGCACGGCGGCAGCGGCGGCACTGTCCTTATCGCCCGCGAGGGCAACCAGCCGCTGGCCGCTGCCCTGGTGATTATCTACCGCGAGCGCGCGCACCTCCGCATGCTGCCCTCCGGGCGCAACCCCAAGGCGTCTGGCAAAGCGTCGGGCTCGCACCTCCTCCTCTGGGAGGCCATACGCTGGGCTCGCGCGCGCGGCTGCACCCTGTTTGATCTCGGGGGTTACAGCTTGATGGCCCGGCCGGAAGACCCCTTGTGGGGCGTCAACTTCTTCAAGCGTGGCTTCGCCCCTACGGCGGAGCCCGAGAAGGTGGTGGCTATCCACGAGAAAATGTCCTCACCGACCATCGCGGCCTCAGCGCACGCCGTCCGACGGCTGCACACAGCGGTTCTGCAGCGCCGCGCAGGTGGCCGCCGGCGATGAAGCTCGCGGTTACCCTAGACGTGGAGGCAGACTGCCAGTGGGACCACGGCTGCCCGGTCAACACCCGTAATGTGCGAAGCTGGCCGAGATTTCAAGAACTCTGCGACGAGTACGGCGTGATCCCCACCTACCTCCTCACTTCGGAGATGGCCGCCGACGACCTCGCGCGCGACTACCTGTCGAATTGGCAGCGGCAAGGGCTCGTCGAAGTGGGCGCACACCTTCACCCATGGACCACCCCGCCGTTTGTGGACGCGCCCGGCCTGCGGTTTAACGATCGGATCCACGCGTTTCCCTCACAGCTCCCCACCTCCCTCTTGCAGGAGAAGCTCCACAATCTAACGCGAGAGATCGCCAGCGCGTTCGGCGCGGTGCCGACAGCGTTTCGCGCTGGCCGGTTTGGCTTCGACCTTCGCGTCGCTCAGGCGCTCGTCCAGGAGGGCTACGTGGTCGACTCGTCCGTCACGCCGCTGACTTCCTGGCGAGACACGCCCGGCCTGCCGGGCGAGGCGGGGCCGGATTTCTCGCACTGCTCGGTGCAGCCGTTTCGCGTGAGCGGCAGCGGCGGCGTACCGCTCATCGAGATCCCGGTGACCGTGCTGCCGACATACGATGTACTCCGCAGGCACCCGACTCTCCTGCGGGCGTACCAAGCGAAGCCCGCGCGAGCCATACGCAAGGTCCTTCTGCGTACTTGGCTGCAGCCGCAGCCCATGTGGCTCGCACCCCGACCTCACTATGGGCCCGCGGATCTCCTGCGGGTCTGGCGACACGCCGAGCGCACCGGTGTTAAGATCGCGGTGATGATGTTCCACAGCAGCGAGTTGCTGCCCGGCGGAAGTCCCTTTCGACCTACGGCAGAGTCCATTCGCGCGCTCTACCGCTGCCTCACTGAGTTCTTCCGCGAAGTTCGCGCGGGCGGCGGGAGCTTCATCGGCCTCACGGCGGCCGCACGGGAACTCTCGGCCGGCGAACTAGAGGTACGCGGTCTGTGAAGGTGCTCTTCCTCGTAGACTCCCTCGGTAACGGCGGAGCAGAGCGGCAGATGACCCTGTTGGCCGCCGGCTTGCCCGCGGAATGGGAACGGCGCGTGTGCGCGCTGGGCGGAGGACCGTTCGTAACTTACCTCCGCGAGCGCGGCATCGCCGTACGCGTTCTCAAGCGCCGCTCCCGCTTCGACCCAGATCCGGCGGCCACTCTCTGGCGGGAGATCGCCCTGTCGCGACCAGACGTCGTGCACTCATGGAGTTGGATCTCCACCTTGATCGCCGGCCCGGTCTGCCGGCTCTGCCGCATCCCCCTCATCGACGGCACCATCCGCACAGGCGCTCTGCAATCCGCGCACCTGCCCCTCAAACGCGTCGGCATGGCGTGCGCCACCACCGTCGTGGCCAACTCGCACGCCGGCCTGCAGGCGTGGGGCGTGCCGCCGCGTAAGGGATGCGTGGTGGCCAACGGTTTCGACCGTTCCCGCCTCGCCGCATGTTCGACGGCCGGCACGAGCGCCGAACACTCGTCAGCCGACGCGCCCAAGCCCTGCACGGTTGTCATGGTCGGCAGAATGGCGCCCGAGAAGAACTATCGCCTCGTGATCGCCGCGGCTCGCCTCCTGCGGAGACAGCATCCCTATCGCTTCCTCTTCGTCGGAGACGGCCCGACTCGCCCGGCTCTCATGGCGGAGGCCGCCGACCTGCTCGCTGACGGCACGGTCGTGTTCGCCACCGCCGGCCTCGAGGCGATCCCTCAGATGTACCAGGCGGACATCGGCGTGCTCATGACCGATCCGGCGTGGGCGCAGGAGGGCTGTTCCAACGCCATCATGGAGTACATGGCGTGCGGCCTGCCGGTGATCTGCGGAGAGGGCGGCGGCAATCGCGAGCTCGTCGAGGATGGGGAAACCGGCTTCGTGGTCCCTCCGACCGACGCCACGGCGCTCGCCGAGCGCATCGCTTATCTGTGCGCTCACGGAGCCGAACGCCGCGCCATGGGCACGGCGGGTTGGCGCCGTATCGCCGACGTCTACTCTCTCGAGCGTATGGTCGAGGGTTTCGTCCGTGTATATGAAGAGGCCACCTCGGCCTAGTCATCGGATGGCCGAGGACTGCGAGTGGTGGTCGACCATCCTGATGGGTACCCATCCGCGCATCCGGCGGTTCGCCTTTTTCGACCGCCTGCCGATACGATGACGGGGCTTCACGAGCGAGAGATAGGCGTCCCGAGATGACCGCGACCGACGATCATGCACCCGTTGGGCGGAGGCTACGACTGCTGCTGCTCGCCCCGCACGCGCACGTTCGCGGCCCTATCCCCAAGATCGTCCCGCTCCTGGTAGACCACCTCAGACTCCTGGGCTGTGCTGTCGAGACCGCGAGCTGGGGCCGCCACACCGACGAGGAGACGCTGCTCTCGAAGACGATTGGCCGGACCGCGGACATCGCGCGCATCCGCCGCCAGCTCCGGCGACGCCCAGTCGACGTGCTCTTCATCGCCACCGCGCACAACTGGGGCGGGCTTCTGCGCGATATCCCCCTGGTTTTGGCCACGCGACGGCTGTGCGCGCATCGCGTCCTGCACTTCCACGGCAGTCACTCCGACCGCCTGGTCGCCCCGGGGCACCGGCTGCTCAAGCTCGCGTCTCGCCTGCTCGTTCGGCAGGCCGACGCCACTCTGGTGCTCTCCACGCAGGAGCGCGACGAGTGGTCCGCCTTCCTGCCGAACAGCCGCTTCGACGTGGTTACGAATCCCTTTGTCCCTGACGCGGCTGCACCCATACCACTAGACGCGGCACGCGAGCCCAGCCAGACCACGCCACCCGCTGAGCCAACCATCCTGTACGTTGGTCGCCTGGTACCACAGAAAGGCGTGGCGGACCTCCTGCAAGCGCTCGCGCACCTCAACGCGGCCGTGCCGTGCCGTCTGGTGGTCGCGGGCGATGGCCCCAGCGCGAACGCCTTGGCCCAGCAGGCGCGCCTGCTGGGGATCGCGGACAAGATCGACTGGCGCGGACACGTATCGGGCGAAGCCCTCGGTGCCTGTTACCGCCAGGCTGACGTCTTCGTCCTGCCTTCGTACCGTGAGGGCTTCCCCACAGTGCTGCCGGAGGCGATGAGCAGGGGACTGCCTATCGTCACCACCAATCTCCCCGGTGCCGCCGAGCGGCTCGCAGAGGGCGTGAACGCCCTGTTCATTCCGCCACGGGAGCCCGAGAAACTCGCCGAGGCTATCGAGCGTCTGCTGGCTGACGACGGGCTGCGAGCGACGATGGCCGCCAACAACCTCGCCAAAGTCAAGGAGTTCGCGCCCGCGGCGGTGACACCTCGGTACCTGACGATCCTCGAGCGCGTGGCTCGCGACAGTGCGCCGCGCCGTGCCTCGTCGCGACGACGGGAGGAACCATGAGCGCGGCTCCCCCCTCGCCAAGCTCGTACGCCGCGCGCCACCACGACCAGTCGCGCCTCTCCGCAGCCGCGCTGCACGCGGCGCTCCGGCACGCGGCATGGCTGGAGATGTACGGCCCCACGTCGTGGGACGCGCACGATCTGTGGGCCAACCCGGTGGGTCGGCGGGCGAAAGCCGTCTACTACCGCCACCGGTGGTTGGGCCTCCCCCTGGTAGCCCCATTCGTCTTGCTCGACACCGCTCTCCCGGCCACGCGCAAGCTCCTGTGGCACCGTCAGCGGTTCCCCATCGCCGACGCCCACTACGCCATGGGGTTCTTCGCACTGGCACAAGCCCACGATCCAGCCTGGTCGTCGCGCGGACAGCAGCACCTCGCGGCGCTCTTGGACCAGCGCTGTCCCGGCGAGCCCGAGCACTGCTGGGGCTACCCGTTCGATTGGCAGACGTGCTTCGGCACCTGGAAAGCGGGCACGCCTCTGATCACGTCCACGCCGTACGCGTACGAGGCCGCCGAGGCGGCGTACGCGACCACGGCCGAACCGCGGTATCTGGCTATCATGGAGTCCATCGCGCGCTTCGCTTACGCCCGCATCCCGAGCACGGAGATCGCCCCGGGTGTGCGCGCCTCCGCGTACTCGCCGTACGACAGCCGGCGCGTGGTGAACGCGAGCGCATACCGCGGCTTCCTGCTCGCCGCGGCCGGTTCGCGATTCGCCGCCGACGAGTGGCTCGCTGAGGCACGAGCTACGCTGGCCTTCGTCCTGTACAGCCAGCGGCCGGATGGCTCCTGGTTGTACGCCATGGATGGCAAGGATGCGTTCGTCGATAACCTGCACACGTGTCTCGTCCTGAAGAACCTCATCAAAGCATGGCGCGTCCTCGGCGACTCCGATCTCCTAGCAGCCGCCTTCCGTGGTTACGCTTCCTACAAGTCCTCCCTTCTCGACTCCGCCGGGCTGCCGGTGCCGTTCGCCTACTCGGAGCGCCCCACGCTCCAGCGGCGCGAGTTGTACGACTACGCCGAAGGCATCAACCTCGCCCTGCTGTTGGCCGATGTGGATCCTGAGGCCTCGGCGATCGGCACGGCCCTCCTCACGGAGGTACTGCGACGCTGGGTCCTGCCGGACGGGCATTTCGTGACACGTGAGACCATGTGCGGACGTAATACGGTCCCCTACCATCGCTGGGCGCAAGCGCAGATGTTTCGCGCGCTGGTGCTCGTGGCGGTGCGGGAGACCAACTGACCACGATGTGCGGCATCTGTGGCATCTACAACTACCGTGACGGCGAGCCGGTATCGCAGACCACAATCCGCGACATGACGGCGGCCATGGTGCACCGTGGACCGGACGACGACGGCTTCCACTTCGCCGGCGCGCTCGGCCTGGGGATGCGCCGCCTGAGTATCATCGACCTCGAGGGCGGCGCCCAGCCCATCGCCAGCGAAGCCGGCACGCACGTCACGGTGTGCAACGGCGAGATCTACAACTTCCGCGAGCTCCGCGCGGAGCTCGCGGCCCACGGCCACATCTTTCGTACACGTAGCGACACCGAAGCTCTTGTCCATGCCTACGAGCAGTGGGGCTTCGCCTTCCTCACCCGCCTCAACGGCATGTTCGGGCTCGCTCTGTGGGACGCCGCCGAACGAACGCTCGTCCTGGCCCGCGACCCCTACGGCATCAAACCGCTCTACTACCACGATACTGGTGGCACGATCCGTTTCGCCTCCGAGATCAAGAGCCTGCTGTGCGACCCGGCTGTCCCTCGGGCCGTCGACCCGCTCGGCTTAGATCTCTACTTGAGCTTCAGCTACGTCCCATCGCCGCGCACGGCGTTCGCCGGCATCCACCGCCTCCCCCCGGGATACGCCCTGGTCTGTACGCCGCGGGGATGCGCGCTTCGCCGGTACCACATCGCCGCGCCCACGGCGATGGACTCCCGCGACGAAGCTGCTCTGGTAGAGGAGCTTCGCGAGCTCATCGCCGCCGCGGTGCGCCGTCAGATGGTGGCCGACGTACCGGTTGGCGCACTCCTGAGCGGCGGCGTGGACTCTACGACCACGGCCACCCTCATGGCACGGCTGGCCGAGCAGCCCATCGATACGTTTACCGTGGGGTTCGCCGGCCACCACCGCCTGGACGAGACGGCGTACGCCCGCGCCACAGCGCGGCGTTTGGGCAGCCGCCATCACGACATCGTGATCTCGGCCGACGAGTACGTCGGATTCCTCCCCCGCGCCGTGTGGTACCTGGAGGATCTGGTGGCCACGGACTCCACGCTCGCCTACTCCCGCGTGTGCGAGCTGGCGGCCACCACCGTCAAGGTCGTCCTCACCGGGCAAGGCGCCGACGAACCCTTCGCTGGCTATCCGCGACACCTGGGCGAACGCTACGGCTGGTTGCTCCGCGGCGCTCCTCCCGCCCTGCTGGACGGCGTAGCCAGGGTACTAGTGGCGCGCCTGCCGCGCAACGAGCGTTTGAAGCGCGCGGTACGCTCACTGGGAACGCGCGACCCTCTCGCTCGCATGGTGGCCGTATGGACGGTCGTCGACGCCGAGCAGAAAGGCCGGCTCTACGCTCCGGGACTGCAGCCTCACGATGAACCCGAGCTCCCTACCGCCCTGTGGGGAGCGGAGGTAAGCCACCTCGACGGACTGAGCCAGATGCTCTACATGGACTCCCGCCTGTCTCTCGCCGACAACCTGCTGCTCTACGGAGACAAACTCGCCATGGCCGTGTCGCTGGAAGCTCGCGTCCCGCTCCTCGATCTCGAGCTGATGCGTTTCGTCGAGCGTGTTCCGGCCGCGCTCAAGATCCGTGGCCGCACCCAAAAGTACCTGCTGCGCAAAGCGGTGAGCGCGTGGGTTCCCGAGGAAGTGCTGCGGCGCAAGAAGATCCCGTTCCAGTCACCCCTCGATGCGTGGTTGCGCAGCGACCTCACGACCCAGGTGCGCGAGTTGCTGCTGGACCGCGAGGCCGCCACGGCCCACTACTTCAACGCGAGCGCCGTCGACCAGATGATCCGCCAGCACGTCGCCGGGCGCGAGGATCACAAGCGCGTGCTGCTCGACCTGATCGTGTTCGAGCTCTGGCACCAGCAGTTCATCCGCGCATCTAGCGCGCGGCTGCGCAGCGCCATACTGCCCGTCTCCCCCGGCGTTCGAAAGGGGAATGTATGAGCACCACGGGCGCGGCAACCCCCCCTCGCGTCTCGGTGGCGGGATGCCCTATCGATCCCCTCACCTTCGCCGAGACCCTCGCCCGCATCGAACGTCTCATCTCCGCTGGCACGCCGACGCAGCACTGCGTCGTGAACGCCCACAAGGCCGTGCTGATGGAGAGAGATCCCCGCCTGCGCGAGATAGTGTCCGGCTGCGCCCTGGTGAACGCCGATGGACAGTCCATCGTGTGGGCGGCGCGCATCTTGGGTCAGCCATTACCGGAGCGAGTGACTGGCATCGACCTCTTCCAGGCCCTGCTCCAGCTCGCCGCCGACCGCGGCTACGGGGTGTATTTCCTGGGGGCGAAACCCGCGGTCGTCGAGAAGGTCGTCGCCCGCGCGCGGAGGGACCACGCGCGGTTGCGCATCTGCGGCTGGCGCCACGGCTACTGGGCAGATGACGAGCTCGGCGACCTGATCGCCGCCGTGCGGACGTCGAACGCCGACCTCCTCTTCCTGGGCATCCCCAGCCCGCGCAAGGAGTACTGGCTGGCAGAGCATCTCCAGGCGCTCGGCGTTCCGTTCTGCATGGGGGTCGGCGGCAGCTTCGACGTGTACGCCGGCGAGGTGAGACGAGCGCCGCGGTGGATGCAGCGCACCGGCCTGGAGTGGGTGTTCCGCTTCGCGCAAGAGCCAGGACGCATGTGGCGCCGGTACCTGCTCGGCAACCTCTCGTTCCTGCTCTTGGTGCTGCGCTACCGCCTTCGTCCGCGAGGGCGGCGCGGTGAACAGCCTGCGCGGAGGGACAACATGGGAGACGACCGGGCATGACCGCCTCACGCACCTGCAAGATCATGCACGTGGTCGGCGCGCGGCCCAACTTCATGAAGGTGGCGCCCGTCATGGCGGCCATGACGGCCTGGAACGAATCCTGTGAGGCTCGCGCACCGCGCTTCGAACAAGTCCTCGTTCATACCGGCCAGCACTACGACGACGTGCTCAGCCAGGTCTTCCTGGAGCAGCTCGCCCTGCCCGAGCCCGATGAGAGCCTGCGCGTGGGGTCCGGTTCCCACGCGCGGCAGACCGCCCGGCTTTTAGAGGCTCTGGAGCCGGTCATGCTGCGTCACCGCCCCGACCTCGTCTTGGTCCCAGGCGATGTGAACTCGACGTGCGCGGCCGCCCTCACCGCAGCCAAACTCGTCCTGCCGGTGGCTCACCTCGAGGCCGGTCTGCGCAGCGGCGACCGCGCCATGCCAGAGGAGATCAATCGCATCGTCGCCGACCATGTGTCCGACGTACTGCTCACGACCTGTGCCGAGGCGAACGCCAATCTGCTTCGCGAAGGTATCCCCGCCGCGCGCATCACGAACGTGGGCAACACCATGATCGACTCGCTCCTGCACCTCCTGGAACGCGGCGAGGCGGCGGCGGCCGGCACCCGCGCCAGGCTGGGCATCGGCGCTGGCGAATTCGTGCTCGTCACGCTCCATCGCCCCAGCAACGTAGACGATCCGCCACAGCTCGAGCGGCTCCTGGGGGTCTTGCACACCCTCGGCCGCGATGTCCAGGTGGTCTTCCCCATGCACCTGCGCACGCGTGCGCGCGTTGCCGAACTGCCTGGCTGGAACCGCGATCGCCAGCGGGACGGCAACTGCCTGATCCTCACCGATCCGCTGGGCTACATTGAGTTCCTCGGCCTCATGCGACACGCCGCCGCCGTGATCACGGACTCCGGCGGCGTGCAGGAAGAGACGACCGCCCTCGGGATACCCTGCGTGACGGTCCGCACCACCACCGAACGACCGATCACGGTAACGGAGGGTACCAACCGCCTGGCAGATCCCTTCGATCACGCCGCGATCTTGGTCGCCGCGCGAGCGGCCGTGGAACGGGGCAGGCAAGCGCGCGCCGCTGCCGCGGAGCCACCGCGCATCCCGCTCTGGGACGGCAGAGCCGCCGGCCGAGTCGTGGAAGTGCTGGCGCGCTGGGCTCGTACGCGAGACGGCGCATCCGGCCCTCCCCGCTGACCATCAGCGCCGCGGCGGCGCGGCGGCGGCGACGTCGATCAGGGCGAAGAGCTCGTCGATGAGGTGCTCTTCGCGCACTGCTCCCACCCGCTGGCCGCGGGCGAACACGATGCCCTCCCCCGCTCCGCCGGTGATACCGAAGTCGGCGTGACGAGCCTCTTCGGGGCCGTTCACACGGCATCCCATGACGGCCACGGTGATCGGTATCGTGTACGCCTGTAGGCGCCGCTCCACCTCCTCCGCTAGGGCGATCACGTCGATCTCCGTGCGGCCACAGGTGGGGCAGGAGATCACATCGGGGCCGCGCCGACGCAAGCCCAGCGCGGCCAGGATGGCCCAGGCCACCCGCACTTCTTCCACCGGGTCGGCGGTAAGAGACACGCGCAGCGTATCGCCGATGCCGTCCGCCAGCAGTGCGCCGATGCCGACGGCACTCTTGATGATGCCGCCCCAGCGGGTGCCCGCCTCGGTAACACCCACGTGCAGCGGCGCATCGCAGCGCTCGGCCAGCGTTCGGTACGCTCGGATGGTCGTCGGCACGCTCGAGGATTTCACGCTGATCTTGTAGTTCCGGAAGCCCCACTCGTCGAATGCGCCGCTGTACCCCAGCGCCGCCTCCACCAACGCCTCGGCCGGCTGGGTGGTGGCGCGATCGCGCAGGGCGCGCGGCAGTGAGCCGGTGTTCACGCCGATACGTACAGCTACACCGTGCTCGGTGGCCGCGCGCACCACCTCGCGCACCTTAGCTCGGCTCCCCATGGTCCCAGGGTTCAACCGCACACCCGCGGCGCCACACTCGATGGCGGCCAAGGCGAGCCGCCAGTCGAAGTGGATGTCGGCGATCACCGGCAGCGACGAGCCGCTCACCACCTGGCGGAAGCTGGGCACAGCCTCGTCTTTCGGCAGCGCGACCCGTACTAGCTCGCAGCCGGCCGCCGCCAGCACGCGAATCTGTTCCAGAGTAGCCCGAGCGTCGCCGGCCGGCGCGCACGTCATGGACTGCACCGCGATGGGGGCGCCGCCGCCGACGGCGACGGCGCCCACGGCGATGCGACGCGTAGGACGCGCTGCCGGCCGGCTCGTCACACGCTCTCCGCCTGCCAGGCCACCGTCGCCGCCACGCCCTCGACCAGCGGCACGGTAGGCCGGTAGCCGAGCAACTCACACGCCAGCCGCGTATCTGCCGCCGACCGTCGTATCTCGCCCTGCCGCGGCGGCTCGTGGACCACGCGGAGAGGAACGCCAGACGCGCCGCAGACGGCGGCGGCCAGATCAAGGAGCGTCGTCTGAACTCCGCTCCCCACATTCACGGCCCGCCCCACGCCCGCTGTTGTGCCCAGAGCGAGCAGGACCGCCCGCGCCACATCCGCCACGTAGACGAAGTCGCGCGTCTGTAAGCCGTCGCCGAATACCGTCAGCGGCTCGCCCGCGCGCGCGGCAGCCACGAAACGCGCGATGACCCCCGAGTACTCCGAGCCTGCGTCCTGCCGCGGGCCGTAGACGTTGAAGAACCGCAAAGCGACCGTGTGAGGAGCGTCTCCTCGCCGCTCACCGGCGGCGGTGCCGAGGACACGGAGGTACCCCTCCCCAGCCAGCTTGCTCACCGCGTAGGGCGATCCAGGCACGGGGAGCTGCTCCTCGCTCACCGGTACCACGAGCGGTTCTCCGTACACCGCGCACGAGGACGCGAAGACCACGCGACGCACGCCGTAGCGCCGGGCGGCAGTCATGACCGCGAGCGTACCGCCCACGTTGACGCCCTCCACCTCTACTGGCCGCTCGAACGAGGCCGTTACCGAGGCGATCGCCGCCAGATGCACAACGGCATCGGCGCCGCGGCACAGGGTGGCGAGCCGCGCCTGATCACGCACATCGCCTACGTGAAAGTCGACGTGTCCGGCCACGGCGGCGAGGTTCTCGCGTTTGCCGGTCGAGAGGTCGTCGAGCACGCGCACGGTATCGCCGCGCTCCAGGAGCGCGCGCGCAACGTGCGAGCCGATGAAGCCGGCGCCACCGCTCACGAGGATCGTGCTACTCATGCGAGCAGGATACCAACAGCCGAGTACGCACGGCGAGCATACGCGACCGCCGTGGCCCTCATCCGCCGAAGAGGCGACGCAGGTCGTTGAACGTGAGGAACACGAACAGCATGAGGAGCAATGCCACGCCAACCGCCGCGAATCGCTCCATGACGCGCCGATCGAGCTTGCGCCTACGGACGCGCTCGAGCGTGTTGAAGAAGAGGTGGCCGCCATCGAAAGGCAGCAGGGGCACCAGGTTGATGACACCCAGGTTCACGCTGAGCAGTGCCAGCAGTACCGGGTAGTAGCCCTGCTGCACGGCCTGGCTGGAGATGTCGATGATGC
This sequence comes from Thermoleophilia bacterium, assembly GCA_040772045.1. Lineage (GTDB taxonomy): Bacteria > Actinomycetota > Thermoleophilia > UBA2241 > UBA2241 > JAXGYV01. The sequence goes on along the minus strand of JAXGYV010000001.1, from coordinate 117,404 downwards.
CGACGGGCCCCGCGGCGCCGCCGCTGGCGCTCACCTTTCCGGTGATGAGCCAGTAGAACCCTTGGAACGTCTTCACCACGATGTCGCCCGTCTTCGTCACAGCCATCCAGGCGGCCGTCCATGGCAGAGGCCTGTCGGCCCTCTGACCCGCTCGCACCCCAAGATAGCCCGTGCTCGTGTCGGCTGGATTTTTCGCCAGGGTGGTGCGCCCCACTCGCACACTTCCCTGACGAGTTCGGTAGCGGAGCTCGACGACTCGCTCGGGGTGGTCCTGGAAGAACGCACTCGCTTGCGCCCACTCGGTCCACGAGGAGAACCGCGCACTCGCACCGCTGCCCTCTACCAGCCGGCCGCCGAGCAGCGTATCGCCCGCCCGCAGGCCAGCCTCGGCGGCCGGGCTCGTCCGCTTAACTCCGTCTACGGTGATGGTGGGCACTACCTCCTCAAGCGTGAGTGTCGGCGTGAGCACACCTTGCGCGAGGAGAAACACGAATAGGATGACGACGGCGATGAGGAAGTTGAACAGGGGGCCGGCGAAAATGGTGAGATTGCGTTTCCAGACCGGCTGGTTGTAGTACGCCCGCGGCTCCACCTCGGGGGGCAGTTCCTCTTCCTCGCTCATACCGCTGATGCGGCAGAACCCTCCCAAGGGGATCATCCCGATCCCGTACTCCGTCTCTCCGCGCTGGCGACGCCACACCGCCGGCGGAAAGCCCACGTAGAACTTCTCCACGCGCATGCCGAAGAGCTTGGCCGCGGCGAAGTGCCCGAACTCGTGAACGGTGATCAGGAACGCGAGGCCCGCGATAGCCACCAGCAGTGTCCAGTTAGCGGCCACTAGCGCGAACACCAGACCGCCGAGGAGAAGCCAGCCCCATCCTCCACTCTGCGGTGTGTCGGCACCCGCAGACGTGCCTCGCGCGGATCGCCGATTCTCGCTGCCTCGCTGCGTCATAGTGATGAGATTCTACCCGTGGGCTCGCTCCATGCAGCATGCAGCCCGAGAAGACGCCGTGACGTCCTCATACGCGCGGCCACCGGCGAGCTAAGTCCGCCGCCACGCGGCGCGCCTCCGCGTCGGTGGCGAGAACGACGTCCAGGCCACCGTGCGCGGCATGCTCCAGCTGCGCCAGCGTGCTCTCGACCACGCCCTCAATGCCCAAAAACGGCAGCCGGCCCCCAAGGAACGCCTGCACGGCGACCTCATTGGCGGCGTTCAGTACGACGGGCGCGGTCCCTCCTCGTTCTCCAGCCGCGCGCGCCAGGCGGAGGCAGCCGAATACTTCGCTGTCTGGCTCCTCGAACGTGAGCTGCTGACCCACCAATGCCAGCGGCGCCACCATCGGCAAGGGCGCCCGCTCCGGGTAGCTCAGAGCATAGCCAATCGGCACGCGCATATCGGGGACGCCCAGGTGCGCGAGCAGTGCTCCGTCGGCTAAGCGCACCAGGGAGTGCACCACGGACTGCGGGTGAATCACTACGCGGATGCGCTGGTACGGGACGCCGAACAGGTAGTGCGCCTCGATCACTTCGAGGCCTTTGTTCATGAGTGTCGCCGAATCCACGGTGATCTTGGCGCCCATGGACCACGTAGGGTGGCGCAGCGCGTCGGCGACCGTCACGTCGGCCAACGCCTGGCGCGCGCGGCCGCGGAACGGCCCACCGGAGCCGGTGAGCACCAGCTCCTCGGCGGCACGCAGGCGGCCGGCGGCGGGGACGGGCCTCCCGGGAACCTCCTCGAGCTCAGGCCGCGCCGCTAGCAGGCACTGGAACAGCGCGCTGTGCTCGCTATCGACCGGGATGATAGTGCCGCCGCCCCGGGCGGCGGCGGCCAGCACCAGCTCGCCGCCAACCACCAGGCTCTCTTTGTTGGCCAGCGCCAGCGTAGCGCCGGCCTCCAGGCTCGCCAGCGTCGCCCGCAGCCCGGCCGCGCCTACGATGCCGTTGAGCACCGTGAGCGGCTCGCCCGCCTGGGCCGCCTCGGCGGCCGCCCAGGCAATGAGCTCCAGTGCTGCCTCTGGCCCGCGGAACAACCGCGCGGCCGCGGCACCACCGCTCTCCGCGAAGCTCTGTCCACCCTCCGCTATGGCTACGGCGGCCGCGCCGCACGCCTTGGCCTGCGCGCGCACCTCAGAGAATCGCGCGCCGGCCGCCAGGCCGACCACCCGTACGTTGGGGAGGTTAGCGGCAACGTCGAGCGCCTGGCGCCCAATGGAGCCAGTGCTGCCGAGGATCAGCACCCGGCGCGGCCGCCCTGGGCCTCTGTTGCCCGGCCGCGCCGTCCTAGTACCCCAGGAGGCCGGTTGCTGCATAGAACACGGCGACCGCGCTGAAGAGGAGGGCGTCGAACCGATCCAGGACGCCGCCGTGGCCGGGGAGAAAGGCGCCGGCGTCCTTCACATTCACATCGCGCTTCACCAGCGATTCGAACAGGTCGCCCAGCGGCCCTACTATCGCGATCACCAGGCCCAGGATAAGCGATTCGCTTGGTTTGAGATCCGTGTACACCCCCACCAAGACCACGGCCAATACGGTACCCAGTATGCCTCCGAGAAACCCCTCCCACGTCTTCTTCGGTGAGAGCCGGGGAGCCATGGGCGTAGACCCGAAGTACCGCCCTACGAAATAGGCCAGCGTATCTCCAGCCCACGTGCCGAACACGACCGTGAGCACCAGAGCCATACCCACGTCCGACGACCCAGCCGGTGCTTCCAGGCGGCGCATGAGGAGCAGGTGGCCGAAGCCCAGGCCGAGATATACCCCGCCGAGCACAGTGACCGCCATACGACCGGTAATACCCGGCCGTACTCCGCCGAGAGCTCCCAACAGAAACGTCACCAGCACGAGCAGTCCAATGCTGGCGAGCACTCCGCTGAGCGTCCTGTACCAGGCACAGTACAGCATGAAGCCGAGCCCGATGTATCCGGCCAGCGCCAACGGGCGGTACGACCGCGTCATGCGAAAGAATTCATTGAGCGCCAGCAGGGCGAGCAGGACCATCACGGTGAAGTACACCCATTTGCCCAGGACGATGACGAGGACCGCCCCTACAGCCAAGATGGCGCCGACGACGACCCGCGTGCGCAGCATCAGCGACCTCCGTAGCGCCGCCGGCGCTGCGCGTACTCATCGAGCGCGGCCGCGAGATCCCGTGGACCGAAATCCGGCCACAGCTTCGGACTGAAGACGAGTTCGGTGTAGGCGAGCTGCCAGAGCAAGAAGTTGGATAAGCGCAGCTCGCCGCTGGTGCGGATCAGCAGCTCCGGATCGTGCATGTCCGGAGCATAGAGGAAGGGCCGCAGGATATCCTCTGGCGGCTCGGCAGGCAGCTCAGTCGTGGCGAGGTCGCCCTGCCTGTACGCTTTTGCCAGCGCGACCGCTGCATCCGCGAGCTCCGCCTGGCCTCCGTAGTTGAAAGCGAGGTAGAGGGTCATGCGCTCGTTGCCGGCAGTCCTGGCCTCGCTCTCCTCCATCTGCGCCACGAGATCAGGGCGGAGCCCCGTGCGACGTCCCAAAAAACGCACGCGAACACCCTGCTTCTGGAGCTGCGGGATCTCTCGCCTCACCATCTCGACGAAGAGATCGAACAGCGCCTCTACCTCCTCCGGCGAGCGACGCCAGTTCTCAGTGGAGAAACAGAAGGCCGTGAGCTCCGTGATCCCGAGGTCGGGCGCGCACTCGACGGCCGCGTGCAGCGCTTTCGCGCCAGCTCGGTGCCCGGCAGCCACGGGCAACCCGCGCCGCCGCGCCCAGCGACCGTTACCGTCCATGATGATCGCCACGTGACGGCAATTGGCGGGCGCCTCGCGTTGGCTCGAGACTCCTCGGGCGGGCCGCCGGAAGAGCCGGCGAGCCAGGCTGCGGGGAACGCTCCAGTTCGTCAAGCCACGTGCCTCGTGCGGAGATCCTCGAGGTCTAGACCTCGAGGATCTCCGCCTCTTTCTGCTTCAACAGTTCGTCGATCTGATGCACGTGGTCGTCGGTGGCTTTCTGGAGCTCTTCTTCGGAACGGCGCACGGCATCTTCGCTCACCACGCCCTCCTTCGTTAGCTCGCGGAGGTCCTTGACCGTGTCGCGTCGCACGTTGCGGACGGCGACTCGCCCGTCCTCTGCCAGGCGACGCACCAGTTTCACCAACTCGCGACGCCGTTCCTCCGTGAGATGCGGGATAGGCAGTCGGACTACCTGGCCATCGTTGGAGGGATTCACGCCCAGATCCGACTCACGAATGGCCTTCTCGATGCTCTTCATCGCCGCCTTGTCGTACGGCGTTACGGTGAGGAGGCGTGGTTCGGGAACAGCCACATTGGCTAGCTGCTTCAGCGGGGTCTTGATCCCGTAGTAATCCACCATGATACGGTCGAGCAGCGCCGTGGAGGCGCGACCGCTGCGAACGGTGTTGAACTCGTTCTTGGTCGCCACGATCGCCTTGTCCATCCTGGTTCTGGCGTCGGCCAGCAGCTCCTTCTCCACTTCACGCTCCCTCTCTCGTGGCTCCCTTCCACGCACGCGATCGTGCTCCGCGACCGCGCGGCCGTGCTTCTTCAGGGGGTACAGACGATGGTGCCCACCTGCTCCCCCGCGAGGACGCGATCGATGTTGTCGCCGGTCATCTTGAACACGTAGATCGGCAGCCCATTATCCATACACAGCGACAGCGCGGTGGTGTCCATCACGCCCAGCTCGCGCTGGATGGCCTCTAAATGGGTCAGCCTCGGAATGAACGTCGCCGAGGGGTCTCGTTCGGGATCGGCGGTATAGACGCCGTTGAACGACCGCTTCGCCATCAGGATCGCGCTAGCGCCGATCTCCAGGGCACGCAGCGCGGCGGCGGAATCGGTGGAGAAATACGGATTGCCGGTCCCGGCGGCGAATACCACGACGCGGCCTTTCTCGAGGTGGCGCACGGCACGCCGCCGGATGTATGGCTCGCAGATGGCTCGCATCTCGATGGCACTCATCACCCTGGTCGGCACGTCGGCACGTTCCAGGGCGTCCTGGATGGCCAGCGCGTTCTGCACGGTAGCCATCATGCCGATGTGATCGCCGGTGACACGGTCCATACCGCGGGCGGCGGCGACGACACCGCGAAAGATGTTGCCGCCGCCGACCACGATACCGATATCTACACCAAGGCGTCGGGCGCGTCCGACATGGGCGGCCAGCTCGGCGGTGCGGGCGGGATCGATGGCAACGCCATTCTGCCCGCCCAACGCCTGCCCGCTCAGCTTGAGCAGGACACGCCGAAATGCGACCGCAGGAGCGCCGTCGGCCACGCGCGTCATCCCTCCTTCTCGCCCAGCTGGAAGCGGACGAAGCGACGGACCTCGACGTTTTCTCTGATCACGTTGACCAGATCGGTGCGCAACTGCTCGATGGTCACGTCCGGGTCTTTCACGAAGGCCTGCTCCATCAAGCAGTTCTCCTGGAAGAACTTCTCGAGCTTACCGGCGACGATCTTCTCGACCACCTTCTCCGGCTTGCCTTCGGCCTGCCCTACGAAGATGTCGCGCTCCTGAGCGATCACCTCTTCCGGCACGTCATCCCGTGAAACCCAACGCGGCATCGCGGCCGCCACCTGCAGGCACAGGTCGTGGCAGAACTCCTTGAACCTGTCGCCGCGGGCGACGAAGTCCGTCTCCACACCGACCTCGACGAGCACGCCGATACGCCCCTCGCCATGGATATAGGACTCCACGCGCCCTTCCTTCGTGGTGCGGGAACTCTTCTTCTGCGCCGCCGCCAGACCGGCCTTGCGCAACTCCGCCATGGCCTTCTGCGCGTCGCCACCGGCGGCGACCAACGCTCGCTTACACTCCATCATGCCGGCCCCGGATTGCTCGCGGAGCTCCTTGACCATCGCCGTGGTGATCTCAGCCACGCTGCCTCGCTCTCTTCCTCTCTTGTACGCGATACGGGCCGCGTGCTCGCGGCCCGTATCGCTCGCTCTTCTTGTTCAGTCGCCCTGTTCCGAACCCTCGGCGGAGGGGGCGGCACCCGCGGTATCCGCTGCGGCAACTGCCTCCGTACCCTCCGTCGCCGACACGTCGGCCGCCTCCGAGACTGGCGAAGAGACGGGCTGCGCCCCTGCCGTGCCCTCGGCCGCTACCTGGGCCGACTGTTCCTCGACGGGCTGCTGCTCGGGCGTCTCTTTGGTCTCTTTCCTTGGAGACGCGCGCCGCTCGGGAGCACGACGCCCTATCGGAGCCGGCTGCGACGCAACTGGATGCTCGGCCTGTCCGCGTCGCGCTCCGGCACCACCGCGACGCTGGCCTCCACGAGCGCCGCCGGGCCCGCCGCGGCGCTCGCCGCCCGAGCGCGCCGCCGCCCCGCGACGTTCGCGTGCGGGCGCTCCCTCCGCACGAGATGCGCCCGCCTCGGGAGCCGACGCCCCTTGCGCCTCTTCGGCCGCACGCCGGGCGCGCTCCTCCGCCTCGGTTTTCTCGCGTTCCGCGGCCAGCCGAACCTCGTGTTCAGAGAGCAGCTGCCTGCCCTCTTGTACCGCGTCCGCGATGACGCGCACGATCAGCGAGCACGAGCGGATAGCGTCGTCGTTCCCGGGGATCAGGTAGTCGACTTCGTCGGGATCGCAGTTCGTGTCGACCAGGGCGATGATGGGGATGCCCAACTTGCGCGCCTCGCGGACCACGATCTGCTCTTTCCGCGGGTCTACCACGAACACAGCCTGCGGTAGCCGTTCCATGCCGGCTACGCCGCCGAGATTGGTCTCGAGCTTGGCGAGGTCGGCCTTATGCTTCATCGCTTCGCGTGTGGGCAGCAGGTCGATGGACCCGTCGCCCACCCGCTCACGCAGTTCGTGCAAGGTGCGAATCCGGCGACTGATCGTACTGAAATTGGTCAGCAAGCCGCCGAGCCAGCGGTTGCTCACGTAGGGCATACTGACGCGCTCGGCCTGCTCTTTGATGGCCTCCTGGCACTGCTTCTTGGTGCCGACGAAGAGCACTGCTCCTCCACGGGCCGCCATCGTGCGAATAAACTCGTACGCTTCATCGATGAGCGCCGTGGTCTTCATGAGGTCGATGATGTAGATGCCGCCGCGCTCAGCGAAGATGTACGGCTTCATCTTCGGGTTCCAGCGACGCGTTTGGTGACCGAAATGGACGCCGCCTTGCAGCAGGTCCTTCATACTCACCGTGGGGATGCGTCGGGCGACACCGCCCTCTGCGGGTGCAGGCATGACTGCCTCCTCGAACTCGGTTACGGTTTCTGGCCGGCGGAGACACACGGTTCCCTGAAGGGCACCGCCGTGCGCCCGGACCCGCCGGGTCGGGATGAAAAAGCGGCTCCGAAGTATAGCAGATAGCGCGTCGCTCGAGACAGACCGAGCCCAGCTCTCGCGGCGGCCGTCAGCCTCTAGAAGGTGGGCTGATCTCGTCGCGCAAGCGTCCCTTGAGTCGTAGCACCGCTTTGGTGTGCAGCTGCGAGACGCGCGACTCCGTTACGCCGAGCACCTCGCCTATCTCGCGGAGAGTGAGGCTCTCGTAGTAGTAGAGCGCGATGACCACCTTCTCGCGATCGGGAAGCGCGTCGATGGCGCGTGCAAGCTGCGCCTTCATCTCGCTCAGGTCGAGCATGCGCGAGGGGTCGTGGCTCTTCGGATCCTCCAGCGTCTCGATGAGCGAGGCGGTGTCGCCATCCGAACCCGAGATCTCCCACAGCTCGTCCAGCGCCACGATAGAGGTGTTGGCTATCTGCGTAAGCGTACGGTGAAACTCCTCGAGCGTAACGCCGAGCGCGGCGCTGATCTCGTGATCGGTCGGTACACGCTGGAGATCGTGCTCGAGCTTGACGCAGACGCGCTCGATCTCCCGGGCTTTGCTGCGGACGGACCGCGGAACCCAGTCGAGCGCCCGCAGCTCATCGATGATCGAGCCTTTGATGCGCGAGACGGCGTACGTCTCGAACTTGATATCTCTGCTTGGGTCGAAGCGCTCCACCGCGCCGATCAGGCCGAGCAGGCCGTAGCTGATGAGGTCGGCCTCCTCGATGTGCGCCGGCAGTCCGCTCACCATTCGGCCGGCCACGTACTTGACGAGCGGCGCGTAGGCGAGGATCAGCCGCTCGCGGGCGTCCTGATCGCCGGCCTGCTTGTAGCGTTGCCAGAGCTCACGAACGCGTTCCTCACTGAGGGTGGCCATCATGAGGCGTACCCCTCAGTGTTTGTCGCAGCGCAAAGGCAGCTTCTCACCACTGCCGTCAACAGCACCTTCTCTCGTCGAACTCCAGACCTTCGCCGCTGAGTCTACCCGACGCAACCCCGCCACGTGTACATATGGCACCAAGCAGGCCGCATTCCTCCCGCATCGACCGCCGTCTCACCGCTATGCTCGCGGATGATGGCGCTCATATTCGCGCCGCAGATGAGCGCCACTCACGTGCGTGTACACCTGAGTGGTCGACACGGAGGCGTGGCCAAGCAGCTCTTGGATAGCCCGCAGGTCGGCACCCCGCTCCAGCATGTGGGTGGCATACGCGTGGCGCAGCATGTGCGGCGAGACATGATCCAGCCCAGCCGCCGTACACAACACGTCGAGCCTGCGGCGGATGTCCGAGGTTGATAAGCGCCGACCAGAACGTGACACGAACAGGGCGCGTGTTTCCTCACCGCGAATCACCAGACGTCCGCGACCGTAGTCCACGTACATGCTCACGGCGGCGAGCGCCTCTCCGCCTAGCGGAACCGCCCGCACACGCTGCCCTTTTCCCCGTACCAGCAAGTCCGGGCCTTCTTCACGCAGATCGTCGAGGTCGAGCTGCACGACCTCGTGGCTGCGCAAGCCGCACCCATACAAGACCTCGAAGAGCGCCCGGTCTCTCATGCCGAGAGGGCCGGGCGCGGCCACCACCACCTCCATGAGGCGCTCTGCCTCGTACGTCTTCAGTGTCCTCGGCAGCCTGCGGGTACGTCGCGGCCCCGGCAGCTCGGTCGCGGGATTCACCGGCAATACACCTCGCTCCGTGAGATACGCGCAGAGCCCGCGCAACGCCGAGAGCTTCCGACTGAGCGAGGCCGGCGCGTACCCGCGCCGGCCCAGATCGGCGGCATAGCCGCGCGCGACGCGGCGATCGAGTTGCGCCAGCGATCTGCTCTGCTTCTCGAGCCAGGCGAGAAGCTGTTCGAGATCCGCGCCGTAGGACCGCCGCGTAGCCATGCTGGCGCCCTGCACACCCAAGGCGTGCAGATACGCGGGCACGAGCGCATCGGGGTCTGGCTGGAACTCCATCGTCGACGGGTTCTGCACCACGCCCCCGGTTCCTGCCCGGCACCGCGTACTCCGTGGCTGTTCTGCCGCTCGCGGAAGGGACTCCGCGCCCGGTACTGCCCCTCACCGCGACCCTCGCGCCGCGGTGCCGACGTCCGCGTTAGCCCGCTCGCGGCGTTTCCACGACTCCGGGATCGTCTCCGCGCACCAAGCGATACCTGCCTCCCGAGCAGGGGCTCACCAGACCCGCGAGCTCCAATTCGGCGAGCGTCGCCAGGCAGTCCACCACACGCAGACTGGCGGCGATGGCGAGCTCGTCCACGCGCAGCTCGCCACCATCCAGAGCCGAGAGTACGGCCGCCGCGTCGCCGCTGGACACGCCTGTCGCGAGGCACAGTTGGGCCTGCCGTGGGGAGGCGCTCTGCGGCAGGCCCAGTGCCGCGAGGACATCGGCCGCCGACTCACAGAGACCGGCGCGGCCCTCGCGCAGGAGACGATGCGGGCCGGCCGACAGCCGCCGTCCTGCTTCGCCCGGCACCGCCAGCGGTTCGCGCCCCAGATCGTTGCAGAACTCGGCCGTCGAAAGCGCTCCGCTGCGTGCCCCTCCTTCTACCACGACCACGGCGTCGGCCAACCCGGCGATGATGCGGTTCCTGGCCGGAAAACGCCAAGCCCGAGCCCCCGCCCCCCACACGAACTCGCTGAGCAGCAAACCGGCGGCGTGTACGCGAGCGAACAGGCGACGATTGACGCGGGGATACACGACATCGACGCCGCATCCCAGCACCGCCGCCGTGCCTACCGCGCAAGTGCCTGCCGCGACCGTCAGCGCCGCGCTGTGCGCCTCGGCGTCGATGCCCATGGCCAGACCGCTGACCACCAGAACTCCCGCCTTTGTCAAACCGGAGGCGATGGCGCGCGCCATGTCTCGCCCATAGGCCGTCGGCCCGCGCGTACCTACCACGGCCACCACCGGCACGGCCGTGCAGACGGTAAGCGCCTCCCAAACCGCCGCTCCAGCCAGAAAGAGCGCCGGCGGAGGATCGCTCAAGTGCCGGAGCCTAGCCGGGTAGCGATCGTCGACCCATGTAACCACCGGCCTGCCGACGCTTGCCACCACTGGACCTCGCGCGGCGGCGGCGAGCGTGGCAGCATATGCGCCAGCCTCCGTCCAGCGCTCTTCTTCGGCAGGCAAGCCGGGTACTGCGGCCGGCACGGCTCGCCGCGCGGATGAGAGCTCCGCGGCGAGGTCCTCTCGCGAATGCTCCAGAAGCGCATCCAATCCCCCATACCGCTGTTGCAACCTGCGCAGCGCTCCGGGATTCCACGTGCCCACCTCCGCCAGCCACCGACAGGTAAGCCGTTGCTGGGAGCGGACGGCGCCGTTCACGGGAGCCCCGGTGGCCGCAGCCGATACGACAGACTCTCCGCCACGTGCGCGGCGTGGATATGCGGCGTGCCTTCGAGATCGGCGATGGTCTGCGCTACTTTGACGATCCGGTCGCACGCTCGTGCGCTGAGCCGCAGGCGCTCGTACGCTTGGTCGAGCATGTCGGCCGCGTCGGGCCGCAGGCGGCAGAGCTGCCGTACCTGCCGTGGCGTCATGTGCGCGTTGGCGTACCGGCCGCTCTGACACAGCCGCTCGAGCTGGCGGCGACGCGCCGCGGCCGTTCTGGCGGCGATGGCGGCGGAAGGCTCTTCCCGCGGAGCAGACTGTCGCCGGGCAAGCCGCGAGACGCGCGCCACCTCGATGCGCAAGTCGATGCGATCGAGCAGGGGGCCGCTCAGTTTGCTCGTGTACTGCCGAATACGATGTTCCGCGCACGTGCACTCGCGCTCGCGATCGCCCAGGAAGCCGCACGGGCATGGGTTCATGGCGGCCACGAGCATGATGCGCGCCGGAAACGTTACCGAGGTGAGCGCTCGCGAGATGGTCACCTCGCCGTCTTCGAGGGGCTGCCGCAGACCCTCGAGGGCGGCGAGGCGAAACTCGGGGAACTCGTCCAAGAAGAGAACCCCTAGGTGCGCAAGGCTTACTTCCCCAGGGCGGGGCGAGCTTCCTCCACCCACCAACCCGCTGCTCGAGATCGTGTGGTGCGGAGCTCGGAATGGCCGCGCCACCACCAGTGGCTGGTCGGCCGGCAGCAGCCCGGCCACGCTGTAGACGCGCGTGATGGCCACCGCTTCGTCCACCGAGAGTGGGGGCATGATGGACGGCAGGCGGCGCGCCAGCATGGTCTTTCCCGACCCCGGTGGACCGACCATAAGCACGGCGTGCGCCCCGGCCGCGGCTACCTCCAGCGCCCGCTTGGCGTGCGCTTGACCCTGAACGTCGGCCATGTCGGCCGTGTACGCGGCCCGCACGCCGAGCAGCTCTTCCGCCGACAGGGGATGGGCTACGACGGGTGCGCCGTCGGCCATGGCCCGTGCCGCCTCCTCCAGTGTGCCCGCGCCGATGACCTGCAGCCCCTGGACCAGCGCCGCCTCTCGTGCGTTGGCCGCCGGGAGCAGAAGTGCGCGCACACCGCGACGCCCCAAGCTCTCGGCTACGGCGAGAGCGCCGGTGACGGGCCGCAGCGTGCCGTCCAACGCCAGTTCGCCCAGAGCGGCGGGTGCGTGCTCGGGCCACGCCGCCTGACCCGTCGCGGCCAGGAAGGCCAGCGCGATAGGTAAGTCGAAGGAAGGACCCTCTTTGCGCAGGTCGGCCGGCGCGAGGTTCACGGTGATGCGTCGCGAGGGGAACCGAAACCCACTATTGACGATCGCCGACCGCACGCGCTCGCGGCTCTCTTGTACGGCGACATCCGGCAGGCCGACGATGGTGAACGCCGGCGCCGCCGTGGCAACATCGACCTCTACCTCTACCGCATGGCCTTCTAGCCCGCTGAGGGCCTCGCTCCGGACACGTGCGAGCACGGCGAAGCCTCTGCCTACCAGCCGCCTGAGAAGGCGCCCGGCAGATGGCGGATCTGTGCCGAGGAGCCGCGCACGGACACCGCGACGATGTCCAGACGTACCTCGGTCACCCCGGCGAGAGCCCATGGCCGCGACGCGAGCCACAGCTCCGCCAACCGCGCGACCTGCGCGCGTTTAGCGGCCGAGACAGCCTCCTCGGGAGTGCCACAACGTTCGCCGTGCCTGGCTTTAACCTCGACGAACGCAAGTATGGAGCCACGGCGAACGATGATGTCCAGCTCGCCGCGCCCCACACGCTGGTTCCTCGCGAGAACCCGATACCCGCGTGCCGAAAGGTAGTCGGCAGCGGCACGCTCTGCCGCTCGCCCGTACTGCTGCGCCGCCGTCGAAATATCCGCCCCCTTTGGTCCGCCTGTCGACGAGAGAAACCGCGGGAGGAACCGCGACGGCTCCTCCCACCTGTGTTCAGCAGCGTAGTGGGAGGGCGCCCAGCGGTACATGGTGACATACGGCATCCCTGTGTGACGTAGTCACGAGACAGCCGCTTTCGCGCGCCTCCGTCCCCAGACGACGGTATGATGCGTCTGTGAGCAGCTTCTGCTTTGTCCATGCCGCCGATTTGCACCTGGACACACCACTCGAGGGCATCTCCACTGCCACTGGGCAGGTCAGGGAGGCTCTGATCGAGGCGTCGCTGCACGCCTGGGACCACCTCGTCGAGCTCTGCATCGCGGAGGACGCCGCCTTTCTGCTCCTCGCCGGCGATATTTACGATGGAGTCGACCGCGGTGTCCGCGCCCAACTTCGCTTTCTCCGCGGCCTCGAGCGCCTGAGCGAGCGCGGCATCCAGACGTTCGTCGTGCACGGCAACCACGATCCGGTGGAAGAGGGCTGGTCCGCCATCATCCATTGGCCGGCGGGCGTCACCATTCTGGACCACACCGACGTGCAGACGGTGTCCGTGGAGAGAGACGGCCGGTGTCTCGCCACCGTGACCGGCATCAGTTACGCGCGCCGCGAGACCAGCGAGAACCTCGCCCTGCGCTTTCGCCCGCGGCACCTCGCCGCTGCCGCCTCGCCGGCCGCAGATCACTCCGCCGCGCTCAGGATCGGACTCCTGCACTGTAGCGCCATATCGAGCAGTGAACATCTCCCCTACAGCCCCTGTTCCCTCGCCGACCTCCGTCAAGCACCCATCGACTACTGGGCCCTCGGTCACATCCACAAACGGCAGACGCTCGGCGACGGCACTCCCGTGATCGCTTACCCAGGGAACCTGCAGGGGCGGAGTATGAAGCCCTCCGAGACCGACGCCAAAGGCGCCCTAGTGGTGGAGTGCGCGGATGGCCGCGTGGCCAACGTACGCTTCCACGCGTGCGACGCACTGCGCTTCGCAGCACTGCACGCCGACGTGTCGACCTGTGCCGACATCAGCGACGTCCTCGACGAGCTCCTCCAAGCCGCCGAGAGGCGGCGCGCCGAGGAGGGCGGCCTACCGCTGGTGGTGCGCGCCACCGTGGACGGTCGTGGGCCTGCGCACAGCCTCCTAGCTCGCCCGGGCGTTCTGCCCAGCCTTCTCGAGGAGCTGCGCGAACGCAGCGTGGCGCAGCTCCCCTTCCTCTGGTGGGACGCCCTCTCCGACGCAACGCGGCCGCAGATCGACCGCGACCAGATCCGCGAACGACACGACTTCGCGGCGCAGGTGGTCGCCGAGGCCGACGCCCTGCTCGCCGACCCGATCGCACTGCGCCATCTGCTCGACGAGCTCAATCGTGAGTTACCGCTCAGAAGGCTCCCAGAGGCCCTCCGGCAGCTGCCGGACGAAGACCTCGTCCCTCTGATGGCGGCCGCCGAGACCATCGCCCTCGATCTCCTCACCGAAGAGGACGAGCAATGACACCCGGCGGACAGGTGAGGGTCGGCGGATGAAGATCGTCTCTTGGTCGATCGACGGCTTCGGCGTATTCCGCGACCACGCCGGCCCGGAACTGCCGGATGGCATCACCGTCCTGCACGGCCCTAACGAGGCGGGCAAGAGCACCTTGCTCGCCTTCATCCGCGGCGTGCTCTTCGGCTTCAAAGACCGACGGAGCGGGACTGTCTACGAGGCGCCGACGGGCGCGCGCCACGGCGGGCGCCTGGTGCTTCAGAGTGACGGCAGACTGCTTACCGTGGACCGCCAAGCCGGACGCCGCAACGCACCTCCTCACGTTACGTATGGAGACGGCGAACCCGGCACTCCCGGCGACCTGCTCCGCATGCTCGGCAATGCGGATAAGGCGCTCTTCGAGTCGATCTTCGCCTTCAGCCTCGCGGAGCTCCAGGCGTTCTCCAGCCTGTCCGATGAGGGCGTCGCCGAACGCATATTCTCCGCCGGGCTCACCGGCGCCGGCCTTTCGGCGCGGCGCGCCCTCACCGCCACCGAGCAACGGGCGGCCGAGATCTTCCGCAAAACGGCGCGCCAAGACAAGCTCCGCACAGCACTCGCGGCGTACGACCGCGCACAGGCCGATCTGTCCACCGCGCGGCGTCTCGCCGCCGAGTACGCCCGCCGGCAAGACGAGGAGCGTGCCGCCGAGCAGGATCTCCAGGAGCTTCAGCGCCAGGTCGAGGCGCAGCGCGAGGAGGTGCGGCGCGTCACCGATCTCCTCGAGCTCTGGCCGCCATGGCAGACACTCGTGGAGGCACAAGCCGCCGCTGACTCGCTTCCTCCCCTCCCACCCCTCGCCGTCGAGTCGCTCACCGAGCTGGTGCGCACCCTGGAGCTCCAGCGCGATCGCCTCGAACGACAACCGCGCCTGCACGCTTCGCTGTCGGTGGCGCGCGAACAGGCCGACGCCGCGCTGGCCGATCTCGGGCCGGCCTGGACCGAGGAGCGCTTGGCGGCACTCGATACCTCCATCCCCGCCCGGGAGGCCATACGCTCCTGTCAACAGCAGTTGGAGGAGACGGCCAGCGCGACTCAGGCTGCCGCCATCGCCCTCGACCGAGCCCGCGACGAGCTCCGGCAGCGCGAGCAGGATCTCGCCGAGTTCCAGCGCACCATGCCGACGGAGGAGCCCCCGCCCGAGCACGAGCTGCGCGCGCATACCCGTCTCTGCGCCCAACTGCGCGCTGATCTCAGCGACCTCCGCGTGGCCCGCGCCGCACGTCGCGGGAGCGGTGGTCTGACGCTCACGCTCGCCACGGTGATCCCGACGCTCTTCATCGTGGCGCTCGGTGTCTGGAGGCTCGTGTCCGGCGACCCGTTGCTCGGCACGCTGCTGATCGCGGCGGGCACGGTGGGAGGGATCGTCGTCGCCACGCAGTGGACGCGCACCGCTCCCGCGCCCAGCGCGTGCCGCGACTTGGAGCAGCGCGTAGCGGCCGCGTGCGAGCGTCTCTCGCTGCCCGCGGAGCCCCCAACCCACGAGGTCGAGCAGCGCGATGCCGCTCTTCGCGATGCGCTCGCCCGACGCGCCGAGTACGACCGCCTGGCCACCGAGCTCCACCTGCGCGCCGAACGGCTGCGCATCCGGCGCGAAGAGACGGCTCCGCTGCACGAGACGTACCGTCAGGCCGTGGACGCGGCCGCGCGGGCGGCGGCGGCGTGGAAGGAACATCGTTCGGCCGCCGGCTTGCCGGAACAGCTCTCACCCGCCGGCGCCCTGGATTTCTTGCGTGCCGCCGAAGCAGCACGCGACAAGTTGGCCGCCGTAGCCGAGGCGCACGGACAGCTCAGTGCCCTGGAGAACGCGCGCCGCGCTTGGGAGCAGCAAGCTACCAGCGCGCTGCAGCAGGCCGACCAAGTATGGACGGCAGCGCCCCCCAGCGGCGAGCAGCTTCTGGCGCGCGTGTCCGCCCTCCACGAGACTGTCGAGCGGCGCCAGGAAGCACTGCGACGCGTCGCCGCAGCCCGCGCCGTCGTGGAGGGCCGATTGGGATGCGACTCCGCCGCCCAAGCCGAGCTGGCCACCGGCCGGCTGAGCGAGTGGCAAACCCGAGCGGATCACCTCGCCACGAGTCTCGGCGAGGCCGACCAGCAGCTGGCGGCGGCGGCCAAGCGCTGCCGCGACGCCGAGACGGCCCGGCGACACATCGAAGCATCGGCGGATGTCCCGGCGGCCGCCGCCGCTGTACAGGCCGTAACGCAAGACCTTCGGACGCTGGCGCACTCGTGGCGCGCGCTCACCCTGGCCGGTGCCCTCGTCTCACGCACTCTCGCCTCGTTTACCGAGCACCATCAGCCGCGCGTCTTGGCCCGCGCCTCTTCTCTGTTCGCTCACGTCACCCAGGGTCGTTACGTACGGATCGTGCAGGAAGGCCTCCCCCAACAGCTTGCCGTCGTGGACGATCATGGAGCCCGCAAGACGACCGTTCAGCTGAGCCGCGGTACGGCAGAGCAGCTCTACCTCTGTGTTCGCCTCGCCCTCGCCGAAGAGTTCGGCGCCCGCGCGGCACGTCTGCCCCTGGTCATGGACGAGGTGCTGGTCAACTTCGACCCTCAGCGAGCACGGGCACTCTGTCGCGTACTGGGCACCCTGGCGCCCGATCAGCAGGTGCTCCTCTTCACTTGTCACCCCGGGACCCGCGATATGCTCCGCGAGGAACTCGGCGACGCGGTGGCCTGCGTCGAGCTCGCCGGCCGGGACGTTTCCTTTGAACCGGCCAGCCAGCCATCCCCCCACCCCAAGCGTAAAGGAGCCGTAAGGTGAAGTACGTACGGATGCCGATGGAGGAAGAGTCCCCCGAACAGCTCGGATATGGCGCCATCACCTTCAATCTCTCGGAGAGTTCGGTGCGCGATCGCTCTCTGGCGGAGATCGGCGTGCAGCTCCCCAACCTGGTGCTGTTCTACGGCGATCACGCGGGGCACCCAAGCTTCCGCGAGCTGATCGCCGCGCAGAGCGGCGCCGGCATCACCGCCGACCACGTGCTGGTATGCGCTGGGGCCGCCCACGCTCTCTTCATTATCGCCACGGCGCTCCTGGAACCCGGCGATCACCTGGTGGTGGTACGGCCCAACTACGCCACCAACATCGAGGTCCCGCGGGCCATCGGCGTCGACAGCACGTACTACGACTTGCGCTTCGAAGACGGCTTCCGGTTGGACGTCGAGCGCCTGCTCCACATGATCCGCCCTACCACGCGTTGCGTCAGCGTCACCGTCCCGCACAACCCGACCGGACAAGTGATGACCCCCGCCGAGCTGGAGACACTGGTACGCGGCGTCGAGCGCGCCGGCTGCCGGCTGCTGGTAGACGAAACGTACAGGGAGATGACCTACGGAGCATGCCTCCCCGTAGCGGCCACTCTCAGCGAACGCGTCATCAGCGTCTCGTCGCTCTCCAAAACCTATGGCATCCCGGGTATCCGCATGGGGTGGGCGGTCTGCTCCGACAGCGAGCTGCTCTCCACCTTCCTCGCCGCCAAAGAGCAGATCGGCATCTGCAACAGCGTCGTGGACGAGGAGATCGCCTTCCAGGTGTTCTCACAACGGGCCACGTGGTTACCCGAGATTCGGCACCGCATCGCCGAAGCCCTCACCGTGGTTGCCAAATGGATGGCGACAGAGGATCTCATGGAGTGGATCCAGCCACAGGGTGGCGTAGTCTGTTTCCCGCGCATCAAGCCTGAGGTGCCGGTCGACCTGGACCTTTTCTACAGCGTATTGCTCCATAAGTACGGCACGTACGTTGGCCCCGGCCACTGGTTCGAACAACCGCGACGGTACATGCGCGTGGGATATGGTTGGCCCACTCTCGCGGAGCTCCGCGAGGGGCTGTCGGCCATATCGGCGGCGCTGCGCGACGCGCACCCCTGAGAGCGCGTCGCGCAGCGCCCGGCGGCGTACCCAGCGGCGGACGCCGCGGGCAAAGTGGGCAAGCTTCTCTCAGGAGATGGCGTCGGGCACTGGCTCGGCGGATTGCGCCCCGTCGCCCGCCCACTTCAATTCGAGCTGCCGATAGGCGACGCTCGCGAAAGAGCGCCGATGCTGCGCGCAGAGGCCATACTGCAGGATCGCCCGGTGATGGTCCGGCGTCGCGTAGCCTACGTGCGTCGCGAACCCCCATGCCGCGTGAATTTCGTGCAACCCGCGCATGACCGCGTCTCGCGTCACCTTAGCCACGATTGACGCCGCGGCCACGGCCGCCGAGCGCGCATCGCCGCGCACCACCGGGCGATGCGCGAGCGGGCATTCCCGCAGGGCAAATCCGTCGACGTGCACCACAACCGGGGAGGGTCGCAACGCCACGAGGGCCTCCCCGAGAGCCTGGAGATTGCAGCGGTGCAGACCACGCTCGTCGATGCTGGCGGCGGCGCAGCTGACCACCGTCACCTGCGCCGCCCGAGGAATGATCTCTCCCAAGAGCTGCACACGTTCTACAGCCCGCAGTCGTTTGGAGTCGTCGAGGCCGGCCAGCGCGGCGTAGTCCTCGGCCGTCCAGCACGCGTAGTCGAAAGCGACGGCGGCGGCTACTAGCGGTCCCGCGAGGGCGCCCCGGCCAGCCTCGTCGACTCCCGCGACCAGCGGGGACACACCAGCCGCATGAGCGGCCTCCAGGTCGAAGCGGAAGAGTGGGGAAAGCTCTCCAGGATCCGGTCGGCGCTTCACCCCGAACGCCCCGTCATGGCACTAGAGGACGCTGATACGCTTCATCGGCCAGTAGATGAAAAACGCGTCGCCGATGATGCTGTCTCGCGGCACCGGGCCGAACTCCCTGCTATCGCCGCTATTCTCACGGTTGTCACCCATCATGAAGTAGCTGTCGGTCGGCACCGTATAAGGAGCCGCCAGCGACCAAGGTTCCCCTGTGGGGAAGGGCTCTGTCGCGGCGACCCGGCCGTCCAGCCTGCGCACATAGGGTTCGTCGAGTGGGTGATCGTTGACCAGTACACGGCCATCGCGCAGCGTGATGGTATCTCCGGGCAGACCAACCACGCGTTTAATGAGCACTGCACCGCTGCCGGGTGCGTGGAACACGACGATGTCGCCACGACGGACATCTCGAAAATGATAGACGAAACGGTTCACGAAGACGCGATCGCCCGGTTGGAGCGTGGTCTCCATCGATGGGCTCGGGATCCTGTAGGGCTTCACCACATAGGCCTGCACGAGGAGCGCGAGCCCCACCGCCAGCACGGCGATAATCAGGTACTCGATAAGGAGCCGGCGGCGACGCGCGGCGCGTGCGGCAGCTGCAGCCTCAGATGACTCCGGCGGTGCGGATGACGAAGAGGAGTCTGCCTGCCCGAAGGGCACGAGCAGCGCTAGCGTTGCTTCTCGCGCACCCGCGCCTGCTTACCGACCTTCTGGCGCAGGTAGTACAGCTTTGCGCGACGAACATCGCCGATGGTGATGACGTCGATCTTCTCGATCTTCGGCGAATGGAGCGGGAAGGTACGCTCGACGCCAACACCAAACGACTGCTTGCGAACGGTGAATGTTTCGCGTACGCCAGCGCCCTGCCGTTTGATCACGATGCCCTGATAGACCTGCGTACGCTGACGATTGCCTTCGATGACCTTGAAATGCACCTTGACGGTGTCGCCGGCTTTGAAGACCGGAATGTCGGCGCGCAGCTGTTCGCGTTCGATGTTCTCGATGATGCCCACGGGACCTCTTTCCAAGCCAAGTGCGGCGGGTACTTTAGCAGACGGACACCGTCGTCGCAAAGCCGCCGCTTCCAACCGACCACTCGCCGAGCACGTCACAACCCCTTCCATCCCACAGCAGGGCCGCCGGTCTGGCCTCGCCCACGACTTTACGTCCGCGTCGCGGCGCCGTCCCCTTCCGGCGACCTCGGCGTGCAGTCGCCTACATGCTGGGCACGCCAAGCGGCGATGGCCGCGTGATCGCCGCTGAGCAGCACGGGTGGCACCGCCCACCCGCGGAACTCGGCCGGGCGCGTATAGTGTGGATACTCGGTGCCACCGGCGAGCTCGTCGGAATGCGATTCCGCCCGCACGCTCTCGGGATTGCTCACCGCCCCCTCCACCTTGCGGAGCATGGCGTCGGCGACGGCCATAGCGGCCACCTCGCCCCCACTGAGCACGTAGGGACCGATGGAGATGCGATCCGATACCAGATGGGCGATGCGCTCGTCGATACCCTCGTAGCGACCGCACAGCAGGCACACATCGTCCCCGGCCAGCTCACAGGCGAAGGCGTCGTCGAACTGACGGCCCTTCGGCGTGAGCTCGATGACGCGCAGATGGTTCTTCAACGACGTGCAATCCTCGCCATACACCGCCTCCAGCGCCGTGCAGACCACATCGATGCGCACCACCATGCCGGCACCGCCGCCGTACGGTGCATCGTCCACCTGCCCAGCCGGCAACGGCGTGTAGTCGCGGTAGTTGCACAGCCGCACTCGTAAGCCTCGGTCGATAGCCCGTCGCACATGAACCTGTTCCAGAAACCAGTCGAAGGCGTGCGGGAACAGCGTGAAGATATCCAGCCTCACGGCTCTTCCTCCAGGAGGCCTTCGCGTACGCGAACAACCCCCGACGGCAGATCCACGCTCACCAGTTCATTCGCCAGAGGGACCAGCACCGGCGGAGCGCCAGCCCGCGTGATCTGCAGGATGTCCGCGCTCGGCGACTGCAGCACGTCGCTAACCACGCCGAGGTCGCGACAGCCGCTGCAGGCACGCAGTCCAATGAGGTCGCCCACACGCCAAGCAGCGATCTCGTCGAGGGCACCTCCCGCCGCGAGCAGGATCCAACCCGCGTACACCGCCGCCTGTTCGCGACTGGCAACGCCCTCCAGCCGGAGCAGCGGGCGCGTATCCTGTCCGCCGACGCGGCGCACCACGACGGGTTGTGGCTCTCCCGCGGCCTCGTTACAGATGCTGAAGCGCTCGCCACGCTCGAGATACTCGAGGCCGTGCGGCAGCACTTCGAGGTACATCTCTCCGCTAAGGCCGTGGGGACGACCGAGTCTGCCACACGGCCAAACCACGGATGCCATGGCTGGCCGCCACTCCGTTCTCAGTCCAGGATCTCCACGATCGCCCGCTTACCATCGCGCACGGCGCTCGCCTTGACGATGGTCCGCAGGGCCCGTGCGATGCGTCCTTGTTTGCCGATCACCTTGCCCACGTCTTCTTTGGCCACTGTGAGTTCGAGGACAACCGTGCTTTCGGTTTCCACGACCTCCACGTGCACGGCCTCGGGGCTATCGACGAGCGACTTGGCGAGGTACTCGAGCAGTTCTTTCAGCATTCCCTCCGCCTCTCCCACTTACGAGATGCGCCGCCTCAGACTTTGATCCCCTTTATGGAGAGGAGCCGCTTGACGGTCCGCGTGGGCTGTGCGCCCTTCCTGAGCCAGTCGCTGGCCTTCTCGACGTCGAGATCGATAGTCGACGGCTCGACCCGTGGGTTGTATTGTCCGATGTTCTCGATCAGCCGACCGTCGCGTGGAGACCGGGAGTCCGCCACGACGATGCGGTAGATGGGGTTCTTGGCACTCCCCACTCGGCTCAATCTCATCTTCACTGCCACTGTTTGCGTTCACCCCCTCGGGTGCCTCGGCTGCCGCGGCACGTACCACGTGCAGTGGGATAGTCACGTACTGGAATCCTCGGCCGTGTCAGCTTCACACCGCTCTGGCCGGCACGCATGGGGCGCAAGTTTACCCGCCGATGCCGGGAAAGCCAAACCGCCCAGGCTTCGCCCCGGCGAACCGCTTGAGCATCCGCTGCATCTCGCGAAACTGCTTGAGCAGCTGATTGACGTCTTGCACCTGCATGCCGGCGCCGCGGGCGATGCGCTGGCGCCGGCTCCCGTCGATGATCTCCGGCCGCCGGCGCTCCTCCGGAGTCATGGAGAGGACGAGCGCCTCGACGCGGTCCAGCTGGCGCTCGTCCACTTGCACGTTCTTCAACTGCTTCATCCCTGGCATGCCCGGCAGCATGCCGACCAGGCCCGAGAGCGGCCCCATCTTGCGCACTTGCTTGAGTTGAACGAGGAAATCCTCGAGGGTGAAGCTCGCCTTGCGAAGCTTGGCCTCCATCTCGGCGGCATGCTTGGCATCTACCGCCTGCTCGGCTTTCTCGATCAGCGTGAGCACATCGCCCATGCCGAGGATGCGAGAGGCCATGCGGTCGGGATGGAATACGTCGAAATCGCCGAGCTTCTCGCCGTTGGACACGAACTTGATGGGCTTGCCGGTGACCGCGCGCACGCTGAGTGCCGCGCCGCCGCGCGCGTCGCCGTCGAGCTTGGTAAGGATCACTCCGTCGAGGTCGACGCGCTCCTTGAACTGCTCGGCGGCCGTGACCGCGTCCTGCCCGGTCATCGCATCGACCACCAGCAGGATATTGTGCGGCTTGACGGCGCTGCGGATGCCCGCCAGCTCCTCCATGAGCGCCTCGTCGATGTGCAAGCGCCCGGCAGTGTCGATGATGGCTACATCGCCCTTTTGACGAGCCATCTCTACACCGTCCACGGCGATGCGAATGGGGTCCACCTGCGCTCCAGGTGCATACACCGGTACCTGAATCCGGTTGGCCAGCGTGACGAGCTGCTCGATAGCGGCCGGCCGATAGACATCCGCGGCGATGAGGACCGGCGCCTTGCCCTCTTTGCGAAGCAGCTGCGCCAACTTGGCCGCGGCGGTGGTCTTCCCTGAACCCTGTAGGCCGGCCAGCAGCACGACCGTCGGCGAGCGGCCGCTGAACACCAGCCGCGAATCTGTGGAGCCCATCAGCGCGGTGAGTTCCTCGTGGACGATCTTCACCACCTGCTGGCCAGGGGTGAGGCTCTCCAGGACGTTCGCGCCGAGCGCACGCTGCTTTACGTGCGCGACGAACTCGCGCACCACCTTGAAGTTCACGTCCGCCTCGAGCAACGCCAGGCGGATCTCCCGCATGGCGGCATCGATGTCGCGTTCGTTCAGCGTGCCACGGCCGCGCAGGCCACTCAGCACACCCTGGAGTCGCTCTGAAAGTGCGTCGAACATATGCCCTATGCTACCAGGTCACACACGAGACTCTCTGCCCCGCACCGCACGCCACGTGTCCGCCACCGCATCCGGGCCGTGCCGCCAGCGGAGACTGAGACTCGCGGAGCTCACGCATCCGCGGACAGGATGGCGCGGACGAACTGATCGGCGTCGAATGGCCGCAGGTCCTCCAGCCGCTCCCCCACGCCGATCAGCTTTACGGGAATGCCGAGCCGCTCGTGGATGGCGAGCACAATGCCGCCTTTCGCCGTCCCGTCGAGTTTGGTGAGCACTACGCCGCTCACATTGACAGCCTGCCGAAACTCCTCGGCCTGCCGGAGGCCGTTCTGGCCGGTGGTGCCGTCGAGCACCAGAAGTGTCTCGTGTGGAGCTCCGGGCACCTGCCGCTCCACCACCCGTCGCACCTTAGCGAGCTCGTTCATGAGGTTCACCTGGGTGTGCAATCGGCCAGCGGTATCGACGAGCACCACATCCGAGCCGCGCGAGAACGCGGCCTCCAGACCGTCGTACACGACCGCCGCGGGGTCACCACCAGACGTGTGTTTGACGATATCGCAGCCAACCCGGTTGGCCCATTCCGTGAGTTGTTCGGCGGCGGCGGCGCGGAAGGTATCGCCGGCGACCATCAGCGGCCGCTTTCCCATCTGCGCGAGCCGGTAGGCGAGCTTACCGACCGTGGTCGTCTTGCCGGTCCCGTTCACGCCAACCACCAGCACAACGCTCGGCGCCCCCGAGACGTCGATGCGCTGCGCCGCAGGGTCGGCCGGGCGCAGCTTGTCGGCCATCACTCGAGCCACCTCCTCGATAAGCTCCTCCGTGGAGTCCAGCCCCTTGGTGGCGGCTTGGCGTTCGAGTTCGGCGATGATGTCCGCCGTCGCCTCCACGCCAACGTCGGCGGAGAGCAGCGCTTCCTCAACCTGTTCCCAGAGATCTTCGTCGAGGCCGCTGAACATGATCACACGCAGGCGCTCGCGCAGCGTGGTGCGCGCCTTGGCCAGATTAGACCGCAAGCGGCCCAGCAGCCCAGCTCGCTCCTGATTCTCTTCCGCTACTAGCTCCGGAGAGGCCTCTCCCTCCACTCCGACGAATACCTCGTGCCATTCCATTCAGTCGGCCTCCGAACGCCTCTCGATCTCTTCCTCAGCCATACGCGCGCTCACCACACGTGACACGGCGTCTTCGCCCATGGTGACGCCGTACAGGATGTCCGCGGCCTCCATAGTACGCTTCTGATGCGTGATAATGATGAATTGCGTCCTAGTCCGGTACTCTCTCACGAGCCCTACCAAACGCCCGATGTTCACATCGTCCAGCGCCGCCTCGATCTCGTCGAGGATGTAGAAGGGCGATGGCCGCGCCAGCATCAGCGACATCAGGAACGCGATCGCCGCCAGCGAGCGCTCTCCTCCCGAGAGCATCGTCAGGCGCTTACCGAGCTTGCGCCCCGGCTTGACCTGCATGGCGATGCCGGCCTCTTCTCCCTCGTCGCCAGCGGTGAGCGTCAGCATGCCGCGACCGCCTGGGAACAGCGTCTCGATCATGTGCGAGAAGTGACCCTGCACTAGCCCGAACATCTCGGCGAAGCCGGCGTCGACACGGCCGGTCATCTCGGTGATGAGGGTCTCCAGCTCCTGCAGCGAGCGCTCCATGTCGCGACGCTGCTCGCGCAGGAAGGCCGCCCGCTCGCCGAGCTCGGCGCACTCGGCCTCGGCGAGCGGATTCACGGGCCCAATGCGTTCGATTCGCCGCTCCGCGCGTTCTACCGCGCGAGCCAACGCGGCGGCCTCGTCTTCGTCAGCAGGCGGCGCAAAGTGGGCCACCTCGAGCCGCCCCGCCACCCGTTCCCAAGCCGCGACCACATCGCCGCGCCGCTCCTCCAGGCGGGCCACCTCCACCTGAGCGGCGATCCGCCGCTCGCGGGCGTCGTCGGCCGAGCGGCGTATCTCCGCTTCACGCACAGCCATCTGGCGCAGGCCCTCGCGGTCCGGCACGCGCAGCCCACGATCGTCGGCCTGCTCCAGGCGTTCGGCGGCCGTACTCGCCACCGCCAAGAGAGAGTGCACTGCCTGGCGCAGCGCCGCCGCGGCCGTTACGGCCTGAGGCACGCTCGCCAGCCGCTTCTGCAGGGTCTGAAGCCGCTCCTGCGCGGCCCTGGCCTTCGCCTGGCGCGCCTCTCGCTCGGCCGCCGCGCGCTCCGCCGCGGCAGCCCGCTGTTCGAGCTCCACGCGGCAGCGGGTCAGCATGCTCAGCGCGTGCTCATGTTCCTCCTCGGC
Source organism: Thermoleophilia bacterium (assembly GCA_040772045.1). Taxonomy (GTDB): domain Bacteria; phylum Actinomycetota; class Thermoleophilia; order UBA2241; family UBA2241; genus JAXGYV01. The sequence continues at coordinate 92,041 of JAXGYV010000001.1, read as the reverse complement.
GGCGACGACCGCCGCCTCGGCTTCCGCCAGCGGCCCAGCGGCGTGCTGCGCCGCAACCAGCACCTCGGCCGCGCGTCGCTCGAGCGCCTCGACCTCGTCGTCTAAACCAGCGAGCTCGGCCAGGTGCGCCTCGCTCTTCCGTGTGGCACGCGCCCGCGCGCTGGCGGCCTCCTGCGCGCGCGCCTGGAGCGCATTCGACTCGCGACGCGCGCGCGCCGCGGCGGCGCGCGCACCCTCCACCTCGTGCTCGCGGCGCATGCGCTCGCCGGTACGTCCTTCGGCCACCTGCCGAGCCGTCCGTGCGTCCTCTTCCGCCCACTGCAACGCGCCTTCGGCTTCCGTGCGGCGCCGCTCAACCGCCGCAAGACGGCCGCGACGCTCGAGCAGTACCGCGGCCGGCAGGCCGGCGGCAACGCCGAGCTCGCCGCTTGCGGGCCGGTAGTACTCGCCCCGGCGAGTGACCGCAATGCCCTCGAAGGTGGATGGAACGGCCCGCAGGTCGTCGGCCACGTAGGCGCTGGTCAGGAGCTCTCGTACGCGGCCCTGGGCGCCCTGTACGCGTGCGAGCAGCGGCTCGAGACCCGCGGCCGCCACATCCTCCGCAGCCGCTCCGCCCCTGGGCAGCACCAGCCGCGCCACTCGGATGCCCGCCGCGCGCAAGGCACCCAGCAGCGTCCAGCGATCGACGTCGCCGGGCACCACGACCGCGCTGCCGCGATACGAGAGCGCCGCACCCAGCGCCAGCTCGTATCCCTCATCGCAGTGCAACCCGTCCGCCAGGCCGGCGACGCCAGGGTACCGTGCGAGCACGCCCGCCGTCTCTTCGTCTACATCTTGCAGCGCCGAGAGGGCTGCCGCGAGCTGCGCCGCCTCAGCACTCGCCGCCGCCACGTCGGCGCCGCGCTCCGCCCGTCGCGCCTCTGCCGCGGCCAGACCGCGAGCGGCCTCCTCCTCGGCGGCGATGGCGCGCTCGAGCTCGCCAACCGCGGTCATCTCCGCCTCGTCCAGCCGCGTTCGCTCGGTGAGGGCAGCCGTCAGGCTGGACTCGAGCGCGCTCGCCTCTGTCTCGAGCTCCCTCATCTCCCGCTCCAGCGTGCCGAGCTCCGCGCGCAGCGCGGAACGGCGTTCCACAAGGCGCGCCGCCCGCACCACCGACTCGTATCGTTCGGCCTCCGCGCGACTCACCTCGGCGCGACGTTCCGCCGACACGCGACGCGCCTCCGCCACCCGATCGGCCGTGCGTGTATGCTCGGCGCTCGCTCGCTCGAGAGCCGCCTGCAATGCCAGGCGTTCCTGCGGCCAGGTGTCTTCTTGGTCCGACTGCGCCGCGAGATCGGTGAGCAGTCGATCGCGCTCTGCCTCCGCGGAGCGTAGCACCTCCTCGAAGAGGCGCGCGCGCTGCTCCGTGAGCCGCTCGCAGCCCTCCAGCCGGCCAACCAGCGCGCGAGCGCGCAGGGCGCGCATCGCGCGTTGCTCGCGCTCGCGCAACGCGCGCGCGAGCTCCTCCTCTTGGGCTGTCCTGCCCTCGGCGAGCGTCACCAGCTCCGCGTCCAGGCGCTCGCCCTCCGCCGCACAGCCGGCGATCTGCTCGCGGTACGCGGCCAGGCGAGCATCTAGAGTAGCCAGCTCACCCGCCAGGAGCCGCCCTCGAGCTTCTTCCAGCTCTCGCTCTGCCGCGCGCAGCTGCTCGGCCGCGCTCGCCTGGCGACGCAGCGGGGAGATCTGCATCGCCACCTCGCGCTCCAGATCGCGTGCCCGCTCGAGATTGCGCTGGGTCTCGCGCAGCTTGAGCACAGCGCGTTCCCGCCGGCGCTTGTAGCGACCGAGCCCCGCCGCCTCCTCGACCATCGCCCTGCGATCCGCCGGCTTGCTCGAGAGAAAAGATTCCACCCGCCCCTGGCCGATGATCGAGTGCAGTTCCTTGCCCAACCCCACGGCGCTCATGAGCTCGACGACATCACTCAGGCGGCACACGGCCTGGTTGATGCGATACTCCGACTGGCCATCTCGCCGCACACGCCGCAGAATGCTGATCTCGGGCGTCGGCAGTGGCAATGCGCCGTCGCTGTTATCGAAGGTTAACTCGACCTCGGCTCCGCCAGCCGCGCGCCGGCCATCGCTACCGGCGAAGATAACGTCTTGCATGGAGGCACCGCGGACACTGCTGGGGCTTTGCTCGCCGAGCGCCCACATGACGGCCTCGGCGAGGTTACTCTTGCCGCTGCCGTTCGGGCCGATGACCACCGCGACACCCGGCTCGAGCAAGAGATCGGTCTTCTTCGCAAACGACTTGAAGCCCCGCAAGCGAATCGCGCGGAGATACACCTAAGCCTCTTCCTTGCTCCGTCGTCGGCCGAACAGGCGTACACGCGGGCGTTCTTTCGGTACGGCCTCGGCAGTTAAGACGGCCAGCGCCTCGGCCGCCGCCTGCTGCTCCGCGCGCTTCTTGCTCGGCCCGCTGCCGCGGCCCACCGCGGCGCCGTCGACCACGGCCTCCACCTCGAAGCGCCGGTCATGGGCCGGCCCGCTCTCCACCACCGTGCGGTAGACAACGCTGCGCGCCGTTTTGGCGAGCACCTCCTGCAGTTCCGTCTTGAAGTCGACGTAGCTCTTCTCCGCGAAGCTGATGTGCGCCGCGAACGCCTCGATCACGGCGGGACGGACCGTTGGAAACCCATACGTAATATAGATGGCGCCGATCAGCGCCTCCGTCAGGTCCGCCAAAACGTTGGAGTTGGCGGCGAGCTGCTCCACTTCCGCCGCCTCGCGCCCGTCGCCCGCGGTACGCACCATGCGCTTTCCTAACCCCAACTCGCGAGCCACCGCGGCGCACGTCTCGCGACTCACCACGTATGCGCGCAAGCGCGCCAGGTGGCCCTCGGCGAACTGCGGATACCGCCGATACAGCTCGGTGGTGAGCGCTAGGTTGAGGACGCTATCGCCCAGGAACTCCAAGCGCTCGTAGGAACGCGCGCGATCGCCAACCCAGGATGAATGCGTGAACACCTGACGAACCACTGATGGCTCGAGTTGATCGAGGAGGGTGAGCAGACGCCAGGTCACAGCTTACCGTCACCCAGACCTGGCGTCCAAAGCTCCCCGAGAGACGGGGACGCTCCGTGAGCGTCCCCCCTGTACGACATGAGCCAAGCTCCGCTAGAGCTCAGCCGGCGGTGCGCTGCTCGACGAAGTCGACGGCATCGCCGACCGTCTTGATCTGCACTGCCTCTTCGTTGGTGATCTTGATATCGAACTTCTCTTCCAGAGCCATGATTAGCTCTACCAAGTCCAGCGAGTCGGCTTCCAGGTCTTCCTGAAAACGCGCCTCCAGAGTAATACGCTCTTCGGTGAGCGGAAGTGCCTCGAGCAGGAACTCCTTGATGACCAGCAAGATCTCGTCACGCGACATGCAGAACCTCCGACCGGGATTTGGTCGGTACTGTACCAGAACGCCCACCGTCGACAAAGAGCGGCCTTCACCTTGCTCACGGTCACTGCTCGTTTCCGGACAGGACGTCGACCGCCCTCAGGTAAGCTGAGAGAGGCCTCCGGCTGTCACAACCCGAGACAGCGCGCGATCACCTCGACCAACCCACTGCGCACGGCCAGGCCAGCGAAGCGCACCGCGTTCTCCACCCCGCGTGCTCCGGACGATCCGTGACCGACCAGCACAGGGCGCCGCATACCCAGGAGGTGAGCGGCGCCGTACTCCTCCGGGTCTACGGCAGCACGCACGCGGAGCAAGTCCGGTTTGAGCAGCAGCCCACCGAGCTTGGCGCGCCAGGAGGTCCCTACGGCCTGCTTCACGAGACCCATAACCGCATGCGCGGCACCTTCCGCAGTCTTCAGCGCCACGTTGCCGCTGAACCCGTCGGTGACGACCACGTCGACCACGGAGGAGAGTAGGTCGCGCCCCTCCACGTTACCGTAGAACCGCAACCCGGGGTCGGCCGCCAGCAGAGCATGTGCTGCGACAACCTGAGGCGTGCCCTTCCCCGGCTCCTCGCCGATAGACAGCAACCCCACTACCGGTTCGCGCACGCCGAGGACCTCGCTGGCGAACGCGCTCCCCATATGCGCGAACTGTCGCAGATGCTCGGGCTTTACCTCGGCGTTCGCGCCCACATCGAGCAGCAGCGTCGGGCGAGGTAGCGAGGGCAACACCTGGCAGATAGCGGGCCTTAACACCCCGGGAAGACGACGCACACTCAGCAGCCCCGCTGCCAGAAAGGCACCGGTGTTCCCGGCCGAGAAGACGGCATCCGCTTCGCCCTGGGCGACCAGCCGTGTGGCTACCACCATCGATGAGTCGGGTTTGCTGCGCACGGCGTTCGCTGGCTCCTCGCCGCCGCCGATGACATCGGGCGCCTCGACGAGACGCACGTGAGTCGCGCCTCCTACGAGGGGCTCGATCTCCGCGCCGCGGCCGACGAGCAGCACTTCGAGGTCCGCGGACGCGGCCTGTAGAGCGCCCTGCACGATCGCGGCGGGCGCGTTGTCGCCGCCCTGCGCATCCACGGCGACCCGCACGACGGGCCGCCGCACGGACGATTCGGTCGTGACCGCGCTCACCGCAGGGCCGTCAACAGCCTCTCGAGATCGATCCGCTCTTCGATGAGTTGGAGGACGCGGTCGATCTTACTCCGCTCGTGCACACGCAAGCGGCCGAAGAGGCGACGGAGTCCTTCCGCCGCGGCTACGGTATCGCCCGCAACGGACACCACCGATACCTTGGCCGCGCGCGCCTGCGCGAGCACCGCATCCGACGGCACGTAGCTGCCTGTGAGGATCAGCGCGGTCGTCGGCGTTTGCAGCGCCGCGCGGATGAGATCCTCACGATCGCCGCCGACGACCACCACCTTCTTCGGCACGCGCTCGAAGTAGCGCAGCGCATGGTCGGCGCTCATAGCTCCGATGAGATACGTCTCCGCCGACGCGGAAGCCCATTCCTCGCCACTGAGGAAGCGGCCGCGCAGCGCGCTCGCGATATCGCTCACGGGCACCGCCGAAAGACATGCGTCCGAGGGGATGCAACCAAACGTCCGAATGCCGTTCTCCTCGAGAAACGGCACGTAGTGGTGCTCCACCACTTCCAGACGCGTCTCGGGTATCATCGTGAACACCACGCCCAGGAGACGTTTCCTGAGCACGTCGTGCGTGTAGCACACGTCGTCGAGTTGTCGGGTGCCGGTGAACTTGGAGACGAGGAGCGTCTCTAGCCCCAGGCGCGTGACGATGTCCGCGCCGCTCAGGCGCAGAAACCTGCCCTGCCAGATCTCGCCGAGCCCGTCGCAGACGACCAGCTCGTGCGCCATGGCGACGTTACCGTACGACTCCTCGATACGCGCCATGGCGTCTGCCTGAACGTCGCCCATGGCGCGGAGCGCTTGCTCGTCGAGCGTCACGGGGCAGAGATCCTCGAGCGGCTCCGTGAGGCCGAGCACCTCGGCGGCAAAGGCCACATCCGCGTCGCGGTCGCCATTCTTGGCAACGCCGACGGGCTTGAAGTACCCGGTGCCGATGCCCCGTACACGGAGAGCCAAACACAGGCCGACGGCGATGGTGGTCTTGCCGCCGCCTCCCTCAGTGGAAGCGATGTAGAGAGACCTCATTCGGCACCTTGCCCTCGCCGTGCTTCACCCGGAGTTACTTTTTCTGCCCCACTTCGATCGGAATGATCTCGCGGCCTTTGTAGGTACCGCAGACGGGGCACGCGCGATGCGGGAGCTTGGGGCTCTTGCACTGCGGACAGAAACTGGCCGTCTCCACCGTGAGTTTCTGCTGAGCACGCCGTTTGTCGCGGCGCGATTGCGAGGTCTTTCTCTTGGGCACTGGCATACCGAATCTCCTTCTTGCGGCGGCTTACTGTACCGTACGGAGGCAGCCAAGTACACCTCGACTCCTCTCTCCTGCCACCACGAACGTGTACATCCTATGAGCCCGTTACCTCATGGGTGTGCTCGGGCTCCGTGTTGAGATTGGCTCCGCAGATAGGGCACAGGCCGCGGCATCCTTCACTGCACAACATGCGCTCGGGCAAGGCGGATGCGATCAGATCCCGTACCCATGCATGGATGTCGAGGATACTCCCGCGAACGTACGCTTCATCGGGATCCGCGCCCTCGGATTCGCCGCGTCGCACCACCTCCACGGCGCGTACCTCCACGGGTATCTCAGCCGTCTCCAGACAGCGATCGCACGGACCGCGGAGCGTCGCGCTGAAGGAGACGGTGAGAGTCAGCCGCTCGCCAACCCGCCCGGCGCTCAGGCTGAGGTCGACCTGCCCGCCCCGCACATCGTACGGCGCGCCCCCGAGCACGAACGGCTCCACTTCCACAGGGAACCGCCGCCATGCCTCGTTACGCTCGTCAAAGCGCAGGCTGCGTACATCAAACCGTTTCACGCTGAACCATTCCGCGCGGCCGCCGCCCACGGCCGCCCACCTGTTAGTCGCCGCCGCGACCTTGCAGGCGCTCGCGTCCGCGACGTACGGCGGCGAGGAACTTCTCTAGATTCACCTCGAGATTGCCCAGCACCTCGTCGGCGTAATCCTCGGCGCCCAGCCTGATCTCGCGTTCCCGTTCACGAGCGTCGTCGGTGATCTCCATAGCCTGCTTCTCCGCCAGGCGAACCACGTCTTCCTTCGAAGCCAGCCGGGTCGCCTTGTCGTTGGCCTCGGCCACGATTCGCTCGGCCTCCTGTTTAGCCTCGGCGAGCATCTCTTGCCGCTCTTTGACGATCCACCGCGCCTGCTTGATCTCTTCGGGAATGGTCGCCCGCATCTGATCGAGAAGGTCGTAGATCTCCTCACGGTCGATCATGACGCTATCCGTGAGCGGCACAGTGCGTGCGTTATGGATGACGTCGTCTAGCTTATCGATGAGCACGAGCACGTCCATGTACGGCCCTCCGTAGCGTCTCTAGCGTCGCGGCACCCCGGTCGGGAAGCGCCTAGCAAGCTCCTTCGCCACCACCGGCGGCACAAGATCCACAAGGGCACCGCCGAACGCGACGATCTCTTTTACACCGCTCGAGCTCAGGTATGAGTGCTCGGGCGACGCCATCATGAACACCGTTTCGATCTCGGGCGCCAACTTCCTGTTTAGCTGCGCCATCGCGAACTCGTAGTCGAAATCCGAGATGGCACGTAAGCCCTTGAGAATCACCGTAGCGTTCCACTTGCGGGCGAAGTCCACCACCAGCATGTTGAAGGGATCCACCTTCACATTCGGGACGTCCTCGAGCGCCTCTTCCAAGAATGCCTGCCGCTCCTTGGCTGTGAAGAGGACCTGCTTGCGAAGCGGCGTCTCGATGAGACCCACGACCACTGACTGGAACTTGCAGGCCCCTCGGCGGATGATGTCGAGGTGCCCCACCGTGACGGGATCGAAGGTCCCAGGACAGATGGCGGTCACTTTATCGGGCATGGTTCATCTCCGCCTGTGCTCGTCGCTTTGCCTTGTGCACTACCGGGCTGTATCGCGTCTTCCCGCACCATGACCGTAACGCGTGTGTCTCCATAGGTCTTGTCGCGCACGCTGTGCAGAGGAAGCCGCACGGCTTGCCCGCGAGCCGTTTCCACAACAACGACCCCCGCCGGCGCGAGCACCGCTGGGATGAGTGCCGCGAGCTCCGCTTCCGCCCGCCGGTACTCGCCGTACGGCGGGTCCGCAAGCAGCAGAGTATACTGCACCCCTTCTCGAGCGTCAGCCGCCAGCGCATCGGCCACCGGCCGGCCGACCACGCGTACGCGAGCGGGCGCCACGCCCAGACACTCGAGATTGCGCCGCAGAGTACGCAGCGCGCTTTTGTGCTGTTCCACGAAGGTGCACCGCGCGGCGCCTCGCGAGAGTGCCTCGATGCCGAGCGCGCCGCTACCCGCGTAGAGGTCGACGACTTCCAGCGCGGCATAGGGATCCACGGTCTGCTCACCCCCCCTAGCGATGAGCAGGCCCCCAAGGATGTCGAAGATAGCCTCCCTGACCATGTCGGCGGTGGGCCGCGTAGCGCGTCCGCGCGGAGCACGCAGTACCCGGCCCCGCCACTGGCCGCCGATCACCCGCACGGCCTGCCTCCACACGCGCCATGGAGGCGCCACAGCTCATCGGCCAGTGCCAGCAGGCCGGCGCGGTCTTCCACGACGGTGACCCAGTCTCCGGGGAGGGCGCTGATGCCGAGCACGGCGCCGGCGAGCGCGCCGGCGACGGCGGCCGTCGAATCACTATCGCCGCCGTGATTCGCGGCGCCGAGGACCGCGGCCGCCCAGTCGCCCGGATAGCGTAGGTGGCAGAACAAGGCGATCGCCAGGGTCTCTTCGGCCACCCACCCCGCCCCCAGTGCCTCGATGCCCTCCGCGAGCGAGCACGGGGAGGCGGCGAGCCGCCGCGCCTGACTCACCGCACGCGATGTCTCCTGGTGTCTGGCGTACGTCGTGAGCTCGCTCTGGCAGGCATCCAGCGCGCCGTCGATCGGCTGGCCACCTACCACGCGGGCGACGAGCGCCGCGAGGAAGCCCGCGGCGAGATAACCGGTTGGGTGGCCGTGCGTAAGCCCCGCCAGCTCGCAACCGAGCGCAAAGACATCGCCACGCTGCGGCACCAGGCCGAGGGGTGCGATACGCATCACACCGCCACAGCCCTTGCTGTCGTTCCGCGCCCTTCCTCGGTAACCCCCCGCCGCCTCGCGCAACGCGGTCAAACACGTAGCGCCCGGCGCACGCCGGTGCACCGAGTCGGCCTGCGAACGGTACCACTCCTCGTACCGGTCGAGAACACGCCCTACGGGGTCGTGCACCCGCCCCGCGGCAACGTCTCGCTCCGCGTCCGCCAACCCGAGCGCCGTGGCGACCGTGAGCTGTGTGTCGTCGGTCACGCTACCCGCGGGCAATCCTCGCCACGGCTCGGGGGCTTGCACGCCCCGCGGGCCGAAACGCGCGGAGATGGCGTGTCCGTCGAGGAACTCCAGCGGCGCGCCCACCGCGTCGCCCACGGCCGTGCCCAGCAGACTGCCACGAATACGGTCGCGCAGCACGTCGCCGGTCACGAGCTTCCGCTCACCTGCCGTGTCCTGCACCATAGAACTCTCCTCATCCTGCCGCCAGCGCAGCCCGCCTTACAGCCTGTCTAGCACGATCGCGACTGACGGCGCGGCGGCGTTCGCGATAGTAAACGCGCGAGCGAGCAGTTCGCGCGCCGCGGCGCGCCGCCGGCCGTCGCGGGCGAACACGGTCCCCAGCAGATCGCCCTCCTCGACCTGCTCGCCGACTGAGACGGCTAGCACCACCCCAGCCGCGAGGTCGATGGCCTCGTCGGCCCGCTGTCGGCCAGCGCCGGCGAGTTGCGCCGCTCGCCCCACCTGAAACGCGTCCACGCCGGTGACCCAGCCGCCCCGGGGGGCACGCACGGACGCGCCCGCGAGCTGGTGGAACTCGCCAGGGCGCCACTTGCCTCCCTGCAGCAGACACCAGCGTTCGAAGTGGGCGGCGGCATTCCCGTCATCTAGCGCCGCCGCCGCGCGACGGCCGGCCTCCTGCTCGTCGATGCCCAAATCGGAGAGCGCGAGGAGCATGGCCGCCAGCTCCAAGACGACCGCCCGCACGTCGGCCGGCCCCGCCCCCGTGAGCACTGCCCAGGCCTCTTCCACCTCGAGCCGGTTACCGACCGCGCGGCCGAGCGGCTGTTCCATGGCCGTGAAGAGGCAGCGGATTGGCCGGTCGAAGGCGGCGCCGATGGCGGCGCACAGCCTGCCCAGCCGACGGGCATCCTCGAGTGTACGCATGAAGGCGCCGCTGCCAACCTTAATGTCGAGGACCAGCGCCGCCGTCCCGCTGGCCACCTTTTTCGCCATGATGCTCGCCGCGATGAGCCCTGCCTCGTCCACCGTCGCCGTCACGTCCCGCAGGGCGTACAGGATCTTGTCGGCGGGTACTACGCGCTCGCTCTGACTGACCACCGCCACCCCGATGCGCTCGAGCTGATGCAGGAACTCCCCCTGCGAAAGCTGCACGCGGAAACCGGGGATCGACTCCAGCTTATCGAGCGTACCCCCCGTGTGCCCCAAGCCCCTGCCGGACATCTTGCCGAACACACCGCCGCAGGCCGCCACGAGAGGGGCCAGCACGAGCGTCACTTTGTCCCCCACACCACCGCTCGAGTGTTTATCCAGCACCGGCCGCCTGAGTGGGCTCAGGTCCAGCATCTTGCCGCTGGCCACCATGGCCCGCGCCAGCGAGACCGTCTCCGCCTCGCTGAGCCCTCGGAGGACCATGGCCATCAGCAGCGCACTGGCTTGGTAGGGGGCCAACGAGCCATCGACGACGCCATGGATAAAGGACTGCATGCGCAGGTCGTCGAGCTGGTGCCCATCTCGCTTCCAGGCGATCAGATCATTAACGATGTCCATCAACCGTGCTCCCATCAGGGCCATCGTGGTCCGCGCGCCAAGCCAGCATCCGCACCAGCCGCGACACACCGCGTCCAAGGCTCTCCCGCAACTCGCCGGCGGCCAGAAGGACCGCGTCATGTGAGTCGGCGGCGGCCGCGCGGTTCACCACCGCCGCGAGAGCTACGTACTCCATCCCCAGACGATCTGCCGTACGCGCTTCGAAGGCGCCGGACATCCCGACCACATCGCCGAACCCGCGCAACCACCGTGCCTCGGTCGGGCTTTCGTACTGCGGACCTACCACGGCCACGTACTTGCCACATCGTACTGACCCCACGCCCCGCAGCGCCACCGCCGCTTCGGCGAGCACCTCGGGAGAAGATGCCGCCCGCAGTCGCGACGGCTCTCCTTCGGCACGTGCCTGGAGATCTACCACGGTCTCGAGCAGCACGAGGGCACCCAGCCCGAGGTCCGGCTGTAACCCTCCCACGGCGTACGTGAACAACACCTTGCGGACACCCCAGGAGGCCATCTGGACGAGTGGCCGCTCCATCTCGGCCAGCGTCCAGCCCTCGTACAGGTGCGGGCGGCCGAAGGCCAGCAGCACAGCCAGGCCGTCGGCGACCTCTCCATGAAGCAGCTCGTTGGCGTGTCCGCCGACGTTGGTGCATGGCCAGCCGAGCGCTTGGTAGGTGCGCCGCCGTACCACGCGGAACCCCTCTGGCATTACGGCGAGACCCGACCCGCAGACTACGGCCAGCCGTGGCCCGCCATCCTCGCCGGAGCCGTTCACCCTCCGCCTCCGATGAGCTGGCCGGCCAAGGGTGGCCGTTCGCCGGTGAGCAGGACAAACGCGGTAGCTCCCACGTCCTCCTGCAGGCCATCGTAGCGACCAGGCGAGAGGCCCAGCGCCAACAGAGGAGAGTACTCCCGCGTGTGGTCGCTGCCGGGCGTGGTTGGATCGACGCCGTGATCGGCGCAGAGCATCATGGCATCGCCGGGGCGCAGCGCGCCTATCAGTTCGGGCAGTGCCGCGTCGACCGCGCGCAATCCGTCCGCGAACCCCCGCACGTCGTTCCTGTGCCCCCACACCATGTCGAAGTCCACCAAGTTGGCAAACAGCAGCCCCCGTTCCATGGAGCGAAGATGGCGCAGGCACGCGGCGATCCCAGCGACGTTGTCGGTGGTGTGATCGTCCACGTCGATGCCACGCTGCACGAAGATCTCCCCGATCTTGCCCACCCCGATCACCGGGACCTGGCGTTCCTGCAGGAGATCCAGATACGTGGTCCCCGTGGGGGGCAGCGAGAAATCACGCCGCCGCGGCGTGCGAGCGTAGGAACCACGCTCGCCCGTGAAAGGCCGCGCGATAACGCGTCCCACAGCATGCCGGCCAGTGAGAATGCGACGAGCGAGCGCGCACCAGTCATAGAGCACATCGACCGGCACGACCGCTTCGTGACAGGCGATCTGGAAGACTGAGTCGGCCGATGTATACACGATCGGCTTGCCGGTCCGCACGTGCTCGTCGCCGAGCTCCGCGATGATCGCCGTGCCGCTGGCCGGCCGATTGGCCAGCACCTCTCGCTCGATGCCGGCCGCGAAGGCCTCGATCACCTCGCGCGGAAAGCCGTGCGGGTAGGTAGGGAACGGCCGTTCGAGGACTAGACCCATGAGCTCCCAGTGGCCCGTGGTGGTGTCCTTGCCCGCGCCGTGCTCCAGGAGCCGGCCGTACGTCGCATCCGCCCGCACCGGTCCAAGAGGCAAGCCGACGACCTCGCTCAGGCCCAGGGAGGCCAGATTGGGTACCGCGACGGGGCACTGTTCCAGAACGTGGCGCAGTGTATGGGCGCCGGCGTCGCCATAGGCAGCCGCGTCCGGCAGCGCACCGGCGCCCACCCCATCTAGGACGCACACGAAGACTCGCCTGCGACGGGTGTCGCTGTGAACCACGGCCCTCATCGCGCCCGGCGGTGAGCTCGGGGGTGGCTGCTCAAGAACGTCTCTCGCAAGTGCTCGGCAGTCACGTGCGTGTACACCTGGGTGGTGCTCACGTCGGCGTGTCCCAGCATCTCCTGAACACTGCGCAGATCGGCACCGGCTCGTACCAGATGCGTGGCGAAGCTGTGGCGAAAGACGTGCGCGCTCACGGGACGCTCGATGCCCGCGCGGCGCGCGTAGCTCCGCAGGATGTGGTGCAGTCCCTGGCGCGTCAGAGGGCCACCCCGAGCGTTCACAAAGAGTTCGTCGCGACGGCGCCCTCCGAGGATCTTGGCGCGGCCGTCTCTCACGTAGTGCGCGACCGCCTCGCTCGCGTAGCTGCCCATCGGCACCACCCGCTCCTTGTCCCCCTTGCCCAGGCAGCGCACGAGTCCGCCCTCCACGTCCACATCCACCGTACGTAACCCCACGAGCTCGGACGCTCGCAGGCCGCAGCCGTAGAGAAGCTCGATCATCGCCAGGTCGCGCTGCCCGGCCGCGCCCGCCGTGCGCACGTGTGCCAGCATAGCTCGAACCTCCTCGATGCTGAGCACCCGCGGCAATGGCTTCCCACGGCGTGGCGAGCGCAGCCACACACACGGGTCGCCGGCGATGCGTTCTTCGCGCACCAGGAAGCGGAACAGGCCGCGGATCGCCGCTACCCGTCGGGCGACGCTGGAGGCAGCTCCTCCACCACCGGGTCCGGCGAAGTAGGCGTCCAGATCGGTCGCCTGAGCCGTTCGCAGCGCACGGCCACGAGCGCGCAGGAACATGACCAGCGCGGTCCCGTCGCGTTCGTACGCTCGCACGGTGTTCTCGCCCATGCCCCGCTCGAAGCGCAGGGAATCGAGGTAGTCGCTCAGATCGGCATCGTGAACGGGACCGCGCTGCATACTCTGTCCCTTCGGCGCCGCCACGCGCTTCCCCTGCGGCGAACGCGAGTTACTCGGTGACGGCGCTAGCCACCGCCACGATCTCGTGAACCAGGCGGTACGCCTGCTCCAAGCGATCGAGAGGCATGTACTCGTCGGAGGTGTGCACGTGCTCGTATCCCACACTGAGATTAACCGTCGGCATGCCACGCGCATTCAGCACATTCGCGTCGGAGCCGCCCCCGGTTCCCACCATCTCCGCCGGCACACCCACCCGTGAGAGTGCCTCGCGAGCAATCCGCGCCGGTAACGAATCCGACGCTACCGCGAAGGCCTGGTATTCGTCGCGCACGCTCGTGGTGACGTCCACTCCCGTCTCCGCGGCGGCCTGCGTGATCGCCTCCACCATGTGGGCAGTCTGAGCGGCGAGGCTCTCGGCCTGGCGACTCCTCGCCTCGCCCCTCACGACGCAGCGCTCGGGCACGATGTTGGTGGCGTGCCCCCCCGCGATGCTGCCCACGTTCGCCGTGGTCGCCTCGTCGATACGCCCGAGCCGCATGGCGGCCACGGCGCGTGCCGCCGCCACCACGGCACTGCGACCGCGTTCGGGCTCGATGCCCGCGTGAGCGGCGACGCCGCGAAACTCGGCCTCCAGAGTCTTCTGCGCCGGGGCCGAGGTGATCACCTGTCCAAGTGGCCCGCTCGAATCGAAGACGAACCCCGCCGCCGCGCGCGAACACGCCACGTCGAACGCCTTGGCACCACGCAGGCCGACCTCTTCGCACGTGGTGAACAGCACCTCAACCCGGCCCGCGGGCGGTGCTGCCGCCAGATCGGCCAAGGCGTGCAGCAGCACTGCCACCGCGGCCTTGTCGTCCGCGCCGAGGATGGTGGTGCCGTCGCTGCGCACCACGCCATCCGCAACGAGCGGCGTAATCGGGCCGGCCACCCCAACGGTGTCCAGATGCGCGCAGAGCAAGACCGGTGTACCCCTCCCAGCGCCCTCGACCGCCACATGGATGCACCCGCTGCCGGCGCCAGCGCTCGCCGCTGTTTCATCTTCCCGAGGTTCCAGGCCGGCTGCGCGCAGATGCTCGAGAACAAGATCCGCCACGGCGCGCTCCGCGCCCGACGGCGACGGTATGGCTGCCAGAGCGAGGAACAGCTCCAGCAGACCGCCGGGGGTGGCCACGGCCTCGTGCTCAGCCACCATCGCGACGCGTCCGCAACCGCACGGCGGCCCCCACGAACTCCCGGAACAGCGGCGCCGGGCGGGTGGGTCGCGACTTGAACTCGGGATGGAACTGCGAGGCCACGAACCATGGGTGGTCGACCAGCTCGATGACTTCCACGAGGCGCTTGTTCGGCGACGTACCGCTCACGACCAGGCCGGCGTGCTCCAGCCGCGGGCGCAGCTCGTTGTTGACCTCGAAGCGATGCCGGTGCCGCTCGAAGACCACCTCTTGATCGTACGCCTCGTGTGCCTTGGTCCCGGTCACCAAACACACCGGCTCGGCACCCAGCCGCATGGTGCCGCCCATATCTCGTACCGCCTTCTGCTCGGGCAGAAGATCGATCACCGGGTACTCCGTCTCCTCGTTGAACTCCCAGGAGTTGGCGCCCTCCATGCCGCACACGTTCCGCGCGAACTCGATGACGCCGCACTGCATACCCAGGCACACACCGAGAAACGGCACGTTGTTCTCGCGGCAATACTGGATGGCCTCGATCTTACCCTCGATGCCGCGCATCCCGAAGCCGCCGGGGACGATCACACCGTCGGCGCGCTCCAGCCGTTCGCGCACCGTGTCGGGCGTAACGTCCTCGGCGTCCACCCAGAGTAGCTCCAGCTTCCGTCCGTGGTAAATCGCCGAGTGCTTGAGGGCTTCCCAGACCGACAGATACGCCTCGTGCAACTGTACGTACTTACCGACGAGCGCGATGGTCACGAGCTCGTTGCACTCGCGGATACGCTGCACGAGCTGCTCCCACTCCGCCAGGTCAGGGGCGGCACACTCCAGCTGGAGCATGCGCACCACCAGATCGTCGAGCCCCTCGTCGTGCATGCGCAGTGGGATCTTGTAGATATCATCACAGTCGACCGCGGAGATAACGCCTTGCGGTTCGATGTCGCAGAAGAGGGCTATCTTGTCGCGCAGCCCTCGGGATACTGGCTGTTCCGAGCGAACCACGATGATGTCCGGCTGAATGCCGATCTCGCGCAGCTCGGCCACGGAGTGCTGCGTGGGTTTCGTCTTCTGTTCGCCCACTACCCCGATGACGGGGACCAGAGTGACGTGGATATACAGCACGTTCTCGCGCCCTATGTCCTTGCGGAACTGGCGAATGGCCTCCAGGAACGGCAGGCTCTCGATGTCGCCCACCGTGCCGCCCACCTCGGTGATCAGCACATCGACCTGCAGCTGCTGCGCGAGACGGTGCACGCGGCTCTTGATCTCGTTGGTGATGTGCGGGATGACCTGAACCGTCCCACCCAGATAATCGCCCCGGCGTTCCTTGGCGATGACCGCGCTGTAGATACCACCGGTGGTCACGTTGCTCTCGCGCTGCACATACTCGTCTACGAAGCGCTCGTAGTGCCCCAAGTCGAGATCTGTCTCGGCTCCGTCTTCGGTGACGAAAACCTCGCCGTGCTGGAAGGGGCTCATGGTACCTGGATCGACGTTGATGTACGGATCGAACTTCTGATTGGCCACCTTCAGCCCGCGCGCTTTGAGAAGCCTCCCGAGCGAGGCGGCTGTGATGCCTTTACCCAGACCCGAGACCACACCACCGGTAACGAAAATGTGTTTGGGCACGAACCTACCTTCCGCGCGAGAGGGACGAGATGAACACAATGACCCGTGAGGTCGAGCGCGAGGAGAGACAGAGAAGGCGATAGAGCGGGGCTCCGGCTCCTCCCGCGAGAGCGCGGGCCGGAGCACAGTGATTAGCCGGGGTCTCACCTACCACTTCGGGTCGCAAGTATAGCATGTGGGAACGCCCCTCCCGTCGCACAAAGGGGCGAGACAGCCGCCGCGCGCCAGCCGACGACAGCCGGCCCGCACCTCCTCCTTGCGCGCCTCGGCCGCTCGCGCGAGCAGGCTCTCGGCGTGCGCGCGCGCCGCCGGGTCGGACGCCGAGGCGCCCAGCATACGGCACAGCTCGTCTACCCGCTCCTCGCCCTCCACCCGGCGCACGACGGTCTCGGTGGTCGCGGCCTGTGGATCGCTCACCTTCGCGATGGCGAAGTGACGGTCCGCGAAGGCCACCACCTGCGCCAGGTGCGTGATACACACGATCTGTGTGCGGCTCGCTAGCCGCACCAGCCGTTCGCCCAGGCCGGTGGCCGTCACACCGCCGATGCCGGTGTCTACCTCGTCGAAGATCAGTGTACCGACGTCGGCCGTGAGCGTAGCCACGCTTTTGAGGGCGAGCATGGCTCGTGACAGCTCGCCCCCCGAGGCCGTGTCGCGCAGCGGGCGCAGTGCCGTACCGGGGTTAGCCGAGAAGAGGAACTCCACCTCGTCGGCGCCGCGAGGGCCGAGCACCGCCACGCCCTCGCCACGGCTGCTCAGCGCCACCTCGAAGCGTGCGTGAGGCATACTGAGCGCCCGCAGCTCGCGCGCCACCGCGGCGGCGAAACGCGGCGCGTGCTTCCGCCGCGCTTCCGTGAGCCGCGCCGCGGCGGTCACCGCGGCCTCCCACGCCGCACGGGTCTGCTCGCGCAGCGTATCCTGCTCCTCGCCCCCGCGCGCCAGCTCGTCCGCCCGCGTGCGCGCCCGCGCGAGGTACGCCAGCACGTCGTCGGCCGTGGCGCCGTACTTGCGCCGCAGCGCGGTGAGCTCGTCGTGCCGTAGCTCGACGCGATCGCGATGGGCGGGGTCGGCGTCGATCTCCTCGAGGTAGGCCTGGAGCGCGAATGCCACATCTTCTGCTTCGGCCACCAGCCCGTCTAGCCGCTCGCCGAGCGGCGCGAGCGCGGCGTCCCATGACGCCGCGTCGGCAACCAGTCCGCGCGCCCCGCGCAGGCCGTCCAGGCCGCTCGCCTCTGTTTCTCCCGCGAGGAACGCCACCGCTCCGCCTACACGCTCCAGCAGCCTGCCCGCGTGCCGCAGCCGGTCGCGCTCCTGCGCGACGCGTGCATCCTCCCCGGGCTCTACCTTCGCTCGCTCGATCTCCTCGATTTGGAAACGGAGGAGATCGAGCTCGCGCTCGCGGTCCTGTTGCGCACGCCGCAGCTCTTGCAGACGGCGCTCCAGTTCACGCGCGCCGGCGTAGGCTTCGCCGTAAGTGACGAGCAGCCGCGCAACGTTCTCGCCCGCCGCTTCATCGAGCAAGTCGAGCTGGCGCTCCAGGTGGAGCAGACGCGCGTGTTCGAGTTGTCCGTAGAACGCCACCCGATCGCGCACCACCTCTTCGACCACTGCCGCTGAGGAGGCTAGGCCGTTTACATAGGCACGCGCCCTGCCCCGCGCCGGCAACTCACGTGCCACAGCCAGTAACTCTTCGCCATCTGCGAACACGGCTTGCACGGTTGCTCGCTCGGCGCCAACGCGGACCAGACCCTCCCCGCCCTTTTGCCCCATGAGGAGGCCGATGGCCTGAGCGAGGAGAGTCTTGCCGGCACCCGTCTCTCCGGTGATCACGTTGAGACCAGGCGAGAGCTCGAGGCGCGCTTGCGCGATGAGCACCAGATCCGCGATAGAGAGCTCAGCGAGCATCCGCACCGAATCCAAAGAGCTTCTCTTCTACGTTCCGATAGAACGAGGCTCCCTCTTGGAGGAGCAGCAGAGCGCGCAGCGGCGATGCGCCGATCCGCAGGCAATCGCCCTGGCTGAGCACGCCGACTACCCGGCCATCCACCACCACCTCGGCCTCGCTCACATCGCCGGCGTTGCATACCTCGATGACGTGCTCGGGTCGCAAGACCAGCGGACGAAAGCCGAGCGAGTGCGGCGCCACGAAGTTCAGCACCAGCACGCTCGCATCCCACACCACCAGCGGCCCCCCGCACGATAGGTTGTACGCCGTGGACCCCGTCGGCGTGGCCACGATCATGCCGTCGCAGCGCATGCCTCCGAGAGAC
This sequence comes from Thermoleophilia bacterium, assembly GCA_040772045.1. Lineage (GTDB taxonomy): Bacteria > Actinomycetota > Thermoleophilia > UBA2241 > UBA2241 > JAXGYV01. Next base: position 73,717 of record JAXGYV010000001.1, on the reverse strand, counting down.
GCGCCGGCGATGGCATACTCCAGATGGAGCACTCCATGCCGATGAGGTCGCGACAGCACCACATCGTTGACCGCAGCGAAGCAGCCATCGGGAAGCCGCGCCTCCACCGTTAGGAGCTCGGCAACCTGGTACCTCCCGGCGAGCACCCCCGCGAGCCCGTCCCGCCAGCGCTCCTGCGGCAAGCTTGCCAGAAAGCCAACGTTCCCGAAGTTGACACCCAGCGTCGGCACGCCGCTCCCCAGCAGCCGCCCCAGGGCGCGCAGGATACTACCGTCGCCGCCGAACACCAGGCAGAGGTCGGCCATGTGGAGATCGCGCGCACCGATCCGCCTGTATCCGAGTTCGTCGGCCAGCGGATGCTTGGCCGCCTCCTCGGTCGGGAGCAAGAGCTGAAGGCCGTACTCGGCGCCTACCTCGGCCAACTCCCGCAGCGCGGCCGCCGTGGAATCGGCCAGCAGATGGGTGAGGACGGCGACGCGGCGCAGCGGTTTAGCCACCGCTGACCTCGGTTGCCGCGCGTGCGGCGATCGCCGGCTCCACCTGTGACGCCGCCAACGACGACGTCGCATCGCAAAAGTACAGGAAGTACTCCACGTTTCCCTTTGGCCCTGGATGCCCCGAGTCGCACATGCCGAGGATGGCCGCGCCGCGACTCCGGAGCCATTCGCTCACAGACACCAGCACCTGCCGATGCACCTCGCGGTCACGCACCACCCCGCCCTTGCCCACGTGCTCGCGCCCGGCCTCGAACTGCGGTTTTACGAGCACCAGACCACGGTAGCCAGCCCGGGCGCATTCTAGCACGGGGCCCAGAGCCACCGTCAGGGAGATGAAGGACACATCGGCGGTGACAAACGTGGGCACCGTGGGGAGACGATCGCACGTCAGCTCGCGCGCGTTCGTGCGCTCGAGCACCAGTACCCGGGGGTCTCCCCGCAACCTCCAGTCCAGTTGCCCGTAGCCCACGTCGACGGCCACTACGGACCGCGCTCCGCCCTGCAACAGACGATCCACGAACCCGCCCGTGGAGCTGCCCAGGTCGCAGACATCCTCGTCGGCCACCGACACGCCGAGGACCGTCAGAGCGTGATCGAGTTTGTCTCCCCCGCGTGACACAAACCGACGGCGCGCGACAAGCTCGACGTGCGCCCCCACAGCGACGGCTTCCCCGGCTTTGGTAACCACGTGCCCATCCACGCGGACCTCGCCGGCCAGGATGGCCGCACGCGCCTGAGCTCTGCTGGGGAGCAGGCCGCGACGGACGAGCAGCTCGTCAAGCCGCTCGCGCATCTGGCTACCTGGCGGGGATCGCGCCGGAGCGCGAGCGCAGCGCCGCCTCCGCCACCGCCTCCGCCGTAAGGGAGACATTGGTCAGTAGTTGCGCTCGCGTGCCGTGCTGTACAAATGCGTCGGGCAAGCCCATCATAGTTACGGGCATGCCGCCTGGCGCCAGATACTCGGCGACGGCACTGCCGAAGCCCCCACTGAGCACGTTTTCCTCGACGGTCACTATGCGGTCGTGGGTCTCCACGAGTCGATCGAGGAGGCCGGTGTCGAGCGGTTTGACGAATCGCGCGTCGACGACCGTGGGGTGCAGTCCCTCGGCGTGGAGTAGTGCCGCCGCCGCCTGGCAGAGGCCGACGCCCGTCCCCACGCCCACCAGCGCGACGCCCTCTCCCTCCTGGAGCACTCGTGCCTCGCCCAACGGTAGCACCTCTAGTTCCTGCGCTGCCACGAAGGGCACCGCGAACCCGCGTGGGTAGCGAATCGCGACCGGGCGATCCCACACGAGGGCAGTGTGCAGCATGTGCTGGAGATCTTCTTGCGACGACGGGGCCATGACGACCATCCCCGGGATCATACGCAGATACGAGAGGTCGAACGCCCCGTGGTGCGTTGGGCCATCGTCGCCGACGAGCCCCGCGCGATCCACCGCGAACACGATAGGCAAGTCCTGCAGGGCGACATCTTGGATGAGCATGTCGAACGCTCGCTGCAAGAAGGTGGAGTACACCGCGACCACGGGCTTCAGGCCACCCAACGCCAGCCCGGCGGCGAACACCACGGCGTGCTCCTCGGCGATGCCTACGTCGTACAGCCGCTGCGGAAACTCGCGCTCGAACGCCTCGAGGCCAGTGCCCTGCGTCATAGCGGCGGTGATGGCTACCACCCGAGCGTCGTCGCGCGCCTCACGCACCAGCGCCTGGCCGAACGCCTGAGTAAACGTGGTGCCCTTGGTTTCGCTCGCAAGCTCACCGTTGCCGAGATGGAAGGGCGGCGTGCCGTGGAACTCGCTCGGCCGCTCCTCAGCCGGGTTGTACCCCTTCCCCTTGATCGTCCTCACGTGCACCACGACCGGACGGCGCGTGTCGAGCGCTTGCCGCAACGCCACGCGCAGCGCCTTCATATCGTGGCCATCGACCACGCCTACGTAGGCGAACCCCAGCTCCTCGAACAGCATCCCCGGCACGATAAGCGCCTTCATACTCTCTTTGACATCTTTGCCGAGACTGTACGCGCGGGCACCGATGGCGGGGATTCGTGCGACGGTGTGCTCGACCTCTTCCCGGAAACGGGTGAGCGTGGGGTCGAGCCGCAGCCGGTTGAGGTAGAGCGCCACCGCGCCCACGTTCGGCTTGATCGACATCTGGTTATCGTTGAGCACCACGACCAGCGGCGAGCGAAGCTGGCCGGCCTGGTTGATGGCTTCGAACGCCACGCCGCCCGTCATGGCTCCATCGCCGAGGACACAAACCACGTGTCCTCCCCGCTCGCCCGCGACCTTGGCCGCTTCCACGAGTCCCAGGCCATAGCTCACGGAGGTCGATGCATGACCCGTCCCGCACACGTCGTGAACGGACTCGAACCGGCAGGGGAACCCCGACAGGCCACCCTGCTGCCTGATGGTGCAGAAGTCTTTCCAGCGGCCCGTGAGGATCTTGTGCGCATAGCACTGATGCCCCACGTCCCAGATTACTTTGTCGCGTGGGCTATCGATGACGCTGTGGATGGCGATGGCCAGTTCCACAGCGCCGAGGCTCGCGGCAAGGTGCCCGCCGGTTTTGCTCACACAGCGCAACATCAGCGCCCGTACTTCAGCGGCGAGTTCGACGAGCTCTGCGTCGGAGAACTTGCGAAGGTCGGCGGGCGCGGAGAGTGTAGGCAGCAACCTTGGAGTCTCGTTCATTGACGGACGAGTATACCACCGCCTCGGTCAGCGCTCGGAGCCCCCGCGCCGCCTTCGGCTGACGCCCCACGGGCGGCAGCGCGACACCTGCACACTGCCGACCTCTACTGATCGCGCCGGTAGATGTACTCGGCGATGGCTCGCAACGCCCGTGGCTGGCCCGGCAGGACGGCCAGTCGCTCCACGGCGCGCGTGTGGCTCTCCGCCGCCAGCTCGCGCGCACGGCGCAGGCCGAACCTCGTGGTGTACGTGGCCTTGCCGGCGCGCGCATCCTTGCCGGCCGTCTTGCCGAGCTTGGCGTCTTCTCCCACCTCGTCGAGGATGTCGTCTACGATCTGGAAGAGCAGGCCCATCTCGGCCGCGACCACCCGGTACAGCTGGATCTCGTCTGCTCCCACCTCGCAAAGCAGCGCGCCACACACCACCGCGGCCTCGATGAGACGGCCGGTCTTCATCTCGTGGAGCTGGCGCAGATCTACCTCGTCCGCTCCGTTCTGCGTAACGTCGATGTACTGCCCGCCGACCATCCCTCGCACTCCCGTGGCGCGGGAGATCTCGCGCAGCACGGCCACGAGCAGCGCCGGCTCCGCCTGCTGGCGCTCGAGCACCAGGCCGAACGCCTCCGCGAACAGTCCGTCGCCAGCCAGAATGGCAACGTCTTCCCCATACACCACGTGGCACGTCGGCTTGCCTCGCCGCAGCGTGTCGTTATCGATCGCCGGAAGATCGTCGTGGATCAGGGAGTAGGTGTGGATGAGCTCGAGCGCCGCGGCGGTCGGTAGCAAGGGTTCCGTGGGCCGCGCCAGTCCCTCGGCAACGGCCAGCGTGAGCACTGGCCGGATCCGCTTGCCACCGGCCAGCAGCGAGTACCGCATGGCCTCCGCTAATTGGTCGGCAGGCCGTCGCGAGGAGAATCGCAACTCGGCCAGGTATCCCTCGACGAGCGAGCGGAGATGCTCCGGGTAGCCGTTCCTGGTCATGCCGTATCGCGCGCCACCTGCTCCAGCATGCGCGCTGCCGATTCCGCGAGTTCGGTGGCGCGCTCCAGGAGGCTCAACTGCACCTCGGCCGAGGGCGCGGCCGCCAGTCGGGCTTCCAGATCGCCCAGCTGCCTCGCGGTAGCCAGTATTGCCTCGCCGGCATCGCTCGCCGGTGCGCCGCTCATGCTTCCTCCTTCGCTTGCAGGTCGCGGAGCACGGCGCCGAGAATTCCGTTCACCAGAGCGCCAGCCTCGTCGCTCGAATACCGCCGCACAAGACGTACCGCCTCGTCGATGGCTACTTCCGCCGGCGTGAGGTCCTGCTCCAGCTCGTAGAACCCCAGACGCAGAGCGCTCCTCTCAAGCGGCGCGATGCGGGCAAGGGGCCAGTGCCGCGTGAAGCGGCTGAGCTGCGTGTCGATACGCGCCAGCCCCTCGCTCACTTCCGTGACTGTCCGCACGGTAAATGGATCTGGGCTGTACCCCTCGCGCTGCCGCAGCTTGTCCAGCAGAACCGCGATCGCCTCGCCAGTCACCTCTCTCTGGTACAAGACGAACAGCGCATCGCGGCGCGCGCGCTTGCGACTCGGGCGGACGGGCGTCACCGCCTCCGTGCTTTCTCGCCGATCACGCCGTCTCGATAGCGAACAGCATCTGACCGTACTCCACCGGCTGACCATCTTGCGCCCCGATCTTCCTGATCACGCCGTCCACATCCGCGGTGAGCTCGTTCATGAGCTTCATTGCCTCCAGAATACAGAGCGTTTGGCCCATGCTCACCTGATCGCCCACTTCGACGAACGGCGGCGCGCCAGGCGACGCAGCGCGGTAGAACGTGCCCACCATCGGAGAGCGCACTACATGGTGGCCGTCTGCCTCGTCGCCGGGGGCCGCGGCCGCCCGCGAAGGCGCCGTGACCGGCTCGGCCGCCGGCGATAGCTCCTGGCCGCCCCCCACAGCGGACTTGCGCACCGTGATCCGCAGATCGCCCTCTTCGACGGTTACTTCGTCGACATCGCTCTCGTCGACCATCGCCAAGATCTGCTGGACCCTGTCGCCGGTGGCCGCGCTCATCGCCTGGGCGGGGAACTGCTTGATGTAGTGGTCGTGCCTGCCGAATACATCTGACTCGGGGCCCAGACGGTGCCGTTCCAAATACGCCCGCGCCGTCTGCGGGAACAGCGCGTAGCTCAGCACATCCTCCTCGCAGCGAGCCAGGCCCCCAATCTGCTCCTCGAACAGGGCAACCGTTTCCTGGATGAGCTCCGCCGGCCGGCAGTCGACGGGCTGTTCGCCGTCCAGAACTCGTAAGAGGATCTCCTGAGACACGGGGCCAGGCGCGGCGCCGTAATGGCCGCGTAGGTACTCCTTCATCTCGTCCGGGACGATGTGCCACCGCTTGCCGGAAAGCACGTTGAGGACAGCCTGCGTGCCCACGATCTGCGACATAGGAGTGACCAGCGGAGGGAAGCCAACCTCGGCGCGCACAACGGGGATCTCCTCGAGCACCTCCGGCAACCGCTCGAGCGCGTTCTGCTCTTTGAGCTGACTCTCGAGGTTGCTGATCATGCCACCAGGGACCTGGTGCGAATACACCTGCATGTGCGTCAACGAGGTAACGCCACGGTCGTGCCCGGTTTCTCGTCGCACGCCCTCGAAATACTTGGCCATGCGGAAGAGCTTCTCGAGGTCCAGCTGTGTGTCGTAAGGGGTACCGATGAGCGCCGTCACGATCATCTCGGTCGCCGGCTGCGAATTCCCGAAGGCCAGCGGCACAGTAGCCGTGTCGATCACATCGATACCGGCTTCGATGGCCTTCAGATAGGTCATCGGCGCGAGCCCGCCGATGTAGTGACAGTGCAACTGGAGCGGAACGGAGATCTCTTCCTTGAGCCGCCGCACGAGCTGATCGGCGTAGAACGGCGAGAGCAGCGCCGCCATGTCCTTGATGCAGATGCTGTCGGCACCCATATCGACCAGCCGATGCGCCACGTCGAGGTAGTGATCCAGCGAGTGTACTGGTGAGATGGTGTAGACGACGGCCGCCTGGAAGTGCTTGCCGCTCTCCTTGATGGCGGCCGCGGCGGCCTCGAAGTTCCGCGTGTCGTTCAACGCGTCGAACACGCGGAATACGTCGATGCCGTTCTCGGCCGCCTTGAACACAAAGCGACGCACGACGTCGTCCCCATAGTGCCGGTACCCAACCAGGTTCTGGCCACGGAGCAGCATCTGCAGCGGCGTACGGCTCACGTGTTTCTTGATGACCCGCAGACGTTCCCACGGATCTTCGTCGAGGTAGCAGAGGCAGGCGTCGAAGGTAGCTCCACCCCAGCACTCGAGAGAATGGAAGCCTACCTGGTCCATGCTCTCCAGGATCGGCACCATGTCTTGCGTGCGCATGCGGGTGGCCCACAATGACTGATGGCCGTCGCGCAGCGTAGTATCGGTGATGCGTATGCGGCGAGCTCGCATGATGGTAGTTCCTGCTGGTTAGGCTCGCGAGAGGTACTGACCGCTGCGCGTGTCTACCTTGATGCGCTCGCCCTGTTCGATGAACAGCGGCACCTGAATGGTAACCCCCGTCTCTAGCGTGACTGGCTTGGAGCCGCCTTGCGCGGTATCGCCGCGCAAACCTGGCTCGGCTTTAACCACCTCGAGCTCGACCGAGGTAGGCGGCTCCACGGCGAAGGGCCGATTATCTACGTACAGCAGGTCAACGGACATGTTCTCTACGACCCACTTGAGAGCCGCTTCGGCCATGGCCGGCGGGACCGAAACCTGCTCGAACGTCTCACCGTCCATGAGCACTACTTCGCTCTCGGTGGCGTACAGGTACTGCATTTTGCGGGTCTGCGTATGCACCCGGTTGAACTTCTCGCCCGCCCTGAACGTGCGGTCGAGCACGTTGCCCGTGGCGATGCTCTTCAACCTCGTGCGTACAAACGCGCCACCCTTACCGGGCTTCACATGTTGGAACTCGACAATGGTAAAGCTTTCGCCGTCGACCTCGATGGCCATGCCGTTCTTGAACTGATTCGTGGAAATTACGTCAGCCATGCGCTCCTGCCCCATTGGTGGGGATCAACTCGGATAGAGTGGCGATTTTACCAGACAGGTGCCCCGTAGCCGATCGTCCGAGCACCGCGAGGCCTTTTCAGTCTACGGTGCGCAGCTCTTTACCGGATGGAGTGAGGCGCTCGCAGCCCGCGTCAGTCACCACGACGGTGTCTTCGATGCGTACACCGTACGAGCCCTCGCGATAGATGCCCGGTTCGACGGTATGTACCATACCGGCGGTCAGCACGTCGCCCACCGTGCGCCCCAATCGTGGCAGCTCGTGCACGCACAGACCTACGCCGTGACCCGTCCCGTGACCGAAGAACTCGCCAAAGCCAGCGGCTTGAATCACTTCACGAGCCGCCGCGTCCACAACAGTCCCATTGACTCCCGGCCGCACGGCGGCCACCCCAGCCAGCTGGGCCTCGAGGACCACCTGGTACACCTCGGCCGCCGCCTTCGCGATGCCGCCCGCGGCAACTGTGCGCGTAATGTCGCTGCAGTAGCCGTCGACACGCGCTCCCGCATCGATGACCACTAGATCGCCGGGTTTGATCGCCCGATCGCCGGGGATCGCGTGTGCCAGAGCGCCCCGCTCTCCCGCAGCCACGATGGTCTCAAAGGCGAGATCCTGTACCCCTCGCTCGTGGAGAGCCGCCCGCAGTTCCCAGGCAACCTCCGCCTCCGTGCGGCCGATGAGCCCGCTCGACAGCACCTGCTCGAGACCATCTTCGATGATCGTGCAGGCACGTCGTACGGCGGCCAGTTCGCCGGCGTCCTTGACCATACGCAGGCGGCTCACCGAGTCGCCCGCGTTGCGCAGCCGCCCACGGTGGAGCCGCCGCAGCCGCCGATAGGATGCGTAGCTGAGATCGTGTCCTTGAAAGCCCACGGCACTCTGCACGCCGAGTTCGCGCTGCAGAGCGGCAACGGCCCCCTCGTCGAGCCGCTCTATCCTCTCCAGCTGAAACTCGAGCACCTCTTCGGCTACCTGTTCCCAGAAGCGCGAGTCGGTACAGATGAGAGCGAGGTGGCGCCCGATGACGAGCCACGCATCTTCACCGCGGAACCCGGACAGGTACCGGACATCCGCAGGCGCGCTGACGAGGAACGCATCCAGCCGGAGCTCGTCCAGCAGCTCCCTCGCCCTCGCCAAGCGGCGTTGCGCGAAAGCAAGAGCGTCGCCCCCGCCGCGCGCGCTGTTCGCGCCGCCGGCTACGTGCCCGCTACTCATCCGTCGGCAGCCCCCGGACGGGCGCCCGTTCCGCCGCTACTTCGCGCGCCAGCCGGTCCACCGCCTCGAGGTAGCCCTCCAGCCCTTTGCCGGCGATACGGATCGCCGCGAGGTCGGCGATCACCGACGTGCGCCTCCACTCCTCACGTTCGTCCACCTGCGACAGGTGAACCTCCGCCACCGGCACGGGCACGATTTCCAGCGCGTCACGGATAGCGTAGCTGTAGTGCGTCCAAGCACCGGGGTTGAAGATGATCGCCGCGACATCCGACACCGCCAGCTGGTGCAAGTGATCCACCATCACGCCCTCGTGGTTGGTCTGAAACGTCCGCACGGCGAAGCCGCGGTCGTATGCGTAGCGTCGGACCCGGTCCTCCAGCTCCCCGAGCGTGAGCGTCCCGTAGTGCTCTCGTGGACGGCGGCCCAGCATATCCAAGTTCACACCATGCAGGAGTGCCAAGGTCTTCATTCGCTCGTAAGCCATGCCACCACCTCCTCCAGCAGCGCGGCGGAAACGTGTACGCCGCGGACGGGCTGACCCAGCGCCCGCAAGAGGACGTACTCCACACCACTGTGCCCGGCTTTCTTGTCGCGCCCCACGAGTTCCAGCGCCCGATCGGCTGCCGCACGCGGGAACCGCTCGGGCAATCCCACCGCCGACAACGTGGCATTCGCCTGCTCGGCCTGCTCCGACGCCAAACCGGCGAGGCGCACCGACAGCCAGAGCGCCGCGCGCAAGCCAAGGGCAACCGCCTCGCCGTGAGACCACTCGTGAAATCCACCAGCGGCCTCTATGCCATGCCCCACCGTGTGTCCCAAGTTCAGCAGGTGACGCTCGCCCGTCTCTTCTCGTTCATCCCTGGCGACGATGTCGGCTTTGACGGCCACGCAGTCCGCGATGAGATCGCCGGAGAGCTGTCCCGTGCGCGCCGCGCCCTGCACACGCGCCCACAGATCTCCGCCCACGAGCAGTCCGTACTTGATAACCTCCGCCAGCCCGTTCCGTACCTCGCGAGGGGGCAGCGTAGCTAGCACGAGCGGATCGGCCAGTACCAGCAGCGGCTGGTAGAAGGTTCCAATGTAATTCTTTCCATCCCGGTAATCGACGCCGACCTTGCCGCCGACGGATGCATCCACCTGAGCGAGCAGGGTTGTGGGAACCTGCGCAAGACGGACACCGCGAAGATAGGTGGCGGCGGCGAATCCCACCATGTCTCCGATCACGCCGCCGCCGAGGGCTACCACCACATCCGTCCGCCGCACGCCGGCATCGTAGAACTCGTCGTACAGCCGCTGGACGGTGGCCAGTGTCTTCTGCCGCTCGCCGGCGGGTACTACGACGGACGTCACGTTGTAGCCGACTTCGGACAGGCTCTGCCGGACACCGTCGGCGTACAGCGGCGCTACGTTGTCGTCGCTGCACAGCAGGGCGCGTCCGTGAGGGCTCACCGACCAGACCGCCGCGCCGATTCGCGCGAGCGCCCCCTCGCCAACCCGTACACGATACTCTCGTTGCGACGTATGCACGGCAACGTCACGCATGGGCACTCCTAAGCTCCCGCCAGCGCAGCTACCTCGCGAGCCACCTCGTCGAGCGACCTGCCACCGTCGTTCGCCACCACCGCGGTTGCCAGTGACCGGTAGAGCGGCTCGCGCGCCGCGAGCAGCACGTCGAACGTCGCACGATCGCGAGCGAGCGGCCGGCCACCCTCCGTCGCCCGCTCGTAGAGCAGATCCGAAGGTGCCGTGAGCCACACGACCTGCGATAGACGCCTGAGCGCCCGCTGAACGTCCTCGTCCATGACCGCCCCGCCGCCCAGCGAGACCACACCAGGGAGCTTGATGCCCTTCTCGAGGACGGTCACGCAGACGTCGTGCTCTACCGAACGGAAGAAGGCCTCCCCGCGCTCGGCGAAGATGTCCTCTATAGGCCCCAGCTGCTCGGCGATCAGCGCGTCGGTGTCCACGAACGGCACGCGCAGCAGCGCCGCCGCCAGCATGCCCACGTGGCTCTTCCCCGAGCCCATGAATCCGATGAGGGCCACTGCGTTCACCGGGGCTACGCCCTACGCCTTTCTGATGCGCTCGCCGAACAGGCGCACGGCGGCGAGCACATCCGCCAGGCAGGCATCACCGAAGCGCTCCACCACGGCATCGGCCAACACCAAAGCCACGGCCGCCTCTCCAACAACGGCGGCCGCCGGGACCGCACACACGTCGCTGCGTTCGAACCGCGAGAGCACCACCTCGTGCGTGCCCATATCGACGCTCCCGAGAGGCGATCGCAGCGTGGCGATCGGCTTCATGGCGGCACGCACAACGACTGGTTCCCCCGTGCTCATGCCACCCTCGACCCCGCCGGCGCGGTTGCTCACCCGGCCGTACCCCCCACCCGGCCGCCACGTAATCTGATCGTGCACACGCGATCCCGGGAGCTCGGTAAGGGCGAAGCCGCCACCAAGCTCCACGCCTTTAATCGCCGGGATGCTCATCACCGCGGCCGCCAGCCGCGCTCCCAAACGGCGGTCCGCTTGCACATAGCTCCCGAGGCCGCTCGGCACACCGAAGGCCACCACCTCGAACACGCCGCCCAAGGTGTCGCCCTGTTCGGCAGCTCTATCGATAGCCGCCTGCATGCGGCGTGCGGCCTCGGCATCCAGACACCGCACGGGGTTCTCGTCTACACGAGCGAACGCCTTGAGCGATGCGCCCGGGCTGGCGGCGCGCACGTCGCCCAGGCCGATCACGTGGCTCACCACGTGACAGCCTAGTTCCTCTAGCAAGCGCCGTGCTACGGCGCCACAAGCCACTCGCGCGGCGGTCTCCCGCGCGCTGGCGCGCTCGATCACGTCGCGCAGGTCCGTGTGACCGTAGAGAAGTGCCCCACCGAGGTCGGCATGGCCGGGCCGGGGTATGCGGACGGGTTCGGCACGCTGCGCCTCTTCCTCCGGAGAGAGCGTGTCGCCCCACGCGGCTGCATCGCGATTGACGATCGTGAGAGCGACCGGCGCGCCGGTAGTCTTTCCGTAGCGCACACCGCCGACGATGGAGACACGATCCTGCTCGATCTGCATGCGGCCACCGCGCCCGTAACCGAGCTGCCGCCGCGCCAAGTCTCGATCTATGTCTACCGCGCTCAACGGCACGCCGGATGGGCAGCCCTCGAGAATGGCCGTGAGCTGGGGCCCGTGGGATTCGCCGGCGGTGAGATATCGAATAGCCATTGTGGCGCCCCACCCTACTACGGGCGTACCACTTCAAGCAACGCGGGCGCCGCGGATAGCCTGTCTACTTCTCGATGGTCTGGCCCACGTGCAAGACGAGCGTGTCGTCGCCGTGCAGAATGGTGGCCGTCTGCATGCTGGCGCTTATGGCGAGCACCTTAATCTGCCCCCAGTCGGTCGCGAACACGGCCCCCACCCCCTTGTCGGCGTAAGTGGTGCCGTCGACCTTGAAGGTCGCGGTGCTCTGTCCGTTCTGGGTATTCACGCTCAGCAGAGCGATCGAGTGCTCGGTCGCGGGCGTTGTGTTGCCTTCGCCTGCGTACTTCAGATCGATTACCTCGAGCCGGTACGTGATGCCGGTGTCGACGTTCGTTACATTGACTACCTGGCCCTCGCCCACCAGCACCGAGCTGCTGCCATCCTCGAATTGCATGTCGTCGAGCAACTCGAAGGTGACACCAGATGGTTTCAGACTGGCGATCTCGAAGACGGGGTTCGCGCTGGGTACTTCGTCGCCGGCGTGAACGGTCATCGTTGTTGCGTCGATCTTGACCGACGCCGATTCAGGATTCTGTACCGCCGACGTTGCCGTAGGACTCGGCGTGGGCGACACCGTCGCGGCGGGCGACGTTAACGGCACAAAGGGGTCTTTGCTCGTGAACATGTCGAGGACTGGCTCTTGCTTGGCCGGATCCAGCAACCCGGCGAGTGGAGTTGCCTGCGCCCCGGCGGCGGCCAGCGTCTGGCTGGTGCCGCCCAGCAGTGCCTGAGGACCCGTGCCATCGCCTGAGCCACCCGAAAGGGCCATGGCCACGCCGGTCCCCAGCAGGACCAAAAGCGTCGCGAACAGAAGGACACGCTTGCCGGGACTCATCACTCCCCACTCTCACTCAGGCTCAGGCTGGCGGTCGGCGTTCCCGTGGCGGTAGGAGTTGGTGTTGCAGGCGTCGGCGTCGCGGGTGTTGGCGCCGGTGCGGAAGACCGGGTCCACAAGTACGCGTTCACGGTAATGGTCACCTCGATGATGGGGAAACCGTCGCCCGGCCCCTCCGCGATCTCGACGTTCGCCACCTGCAATAACCGACCGGTGACCAGGAACTCGCTGTTGCGGTATTCCACATAGCTCTCGAGCCGGAAGAGGAAATCCTCCAGATCATAGTACCGCCCAACCAACTTCAGTGTGATCGGCTCGACGCCGAACGTCTGACCGGCGGTGACCGCGCCTGGCTCGATCCGCACGAAGTCGAGGCCCGCCTGCGACGCCGTACGTGTGAGCTCCACGATGATGGAGGGGATACCCGACTCGGGCGGCATCATCTTATTGAGGCGCAGCAGATCGGCCTGTGTCTGCGGAGCGGTCTTGCGATACTCCTCGAGCCGCCGCAAGTCCTGCTTGAGGCCTGCCAGCGTCTGCTGGCTCGTCTCGATCTGCTCGCTGTACTTCTTGACGTTGTCTCGCTGCGGGCTGTAGAAGAGGAACCACCACGCCACCGCGACCACGACGATGATGACGGCAGTGACGATGTAGATCTCCTTGCCGCGGATCTTCACTGCCCCGTCCCTCCTGTTTGCCCTGTCGCGGGCGCGCCAATGGCAAACGGCGGCGCCTGCAGGAACGGCCGCAGCTCCGCGGTGATCTGGAACTTGACGATCACCTTTCCGTCTTGCTCGGTCTTCTCCGCGCTCACCAGCTTGATGTCGGTGATCTGCGGCATGAGGCCCAAGCGCGTCATGAAGTCGGCAACATCTTTGTGGGTGTACGCCTCGCCCTCAAACGAGAGGTCGGTACTACCGCCACCGCCAGCGGGGGCGACCGTGCCGAGGGCGCTGCCGGCGAGCATCTCGGGTGGCACGGTCCCGTGGAACGCTGTGAGACCCACGTCCTTCGGGATGAGCAGGCTGATCTCCTCGGCGATACTCGACCAGACGACCCTGGAATCGAAGACCTGCTGAGCGGCCTGAGCCATGGCGACGCGCTGGGATTGCATAACCTCGTACGGCTTTAGCTTGTCGACGTCGGCACGAACTTGAGTGACCTGCGTCTGCACCTCGGCCAACTGCGTCTGCTTGTCCGTCGCCTTGCCTCTCTCCAGCACGTACAGACCGCCGAACGCGGCGAGCGCCAGAACGAGTATGGCGGCCGCGTACAGGAGGCCCCGCTCGCGTGAGGCCTTTTGCCGTTCTTCGGCCGGAAGCAGGTTGATGCGACGCAAGCTCATCTACTCCTCATCATCCAACGCGAGGCCGATGGCGATGGCGAGGCGAGGTGCCAACGCCTCTAACTCCGCGGAGCCGATCTTCGAACGATTCTCGGCGAGCCGCTGCAGTGGATTCGCCAACGTGACGTCCACGTGCAGACCGTGCGCGAGGTACTCGGCGAGGTTGCGCACCAGAGAACCCTCTCCGGTGAGCAACACGCGCCCGATGCGGCCGGTCTGTGCCTGTGTGTGGTAGTAGTCGATCGAGCGGCGGATCTCGTCGGAAAACGTCTCGCACGCGCCTTCGAGTGCCGAACGAATAGCCTCGGCCGTCTCCGGGGTGACATCCTCAGGTAGCGGCTCTTCGCCATCCGTGCGTAGGCCAACCGTAACGGCAAGACGCCAGGCATCTTCCACGGTCGCATTGTGCTGGGCCATGAGCGGATGTAACAAGGACTCGGAGCCGAGGCTGATCACCCGCGTAAACTGCGGAGTGCTACCGGCCACCACGACCAGGTTCGTGATACCCGAGCCGATGTGGACCAAGGCCATGGCTGTTTCATCCTCGGCCATTGGCGTAGCCGAGAGATCGAATGGAAACGCCAACGAGCGTGCCAGAGCGAAGGCCTGCAGGTCGATACCATCCACCACAAGACCAGCTTTGCGCGCAACCTCCACGAACTGCCTGATCATGTCACGCTGAGCGGCCACCAAAAGGATGCGCTGGCGCGACTGGCCGTCTTCGCCAGTGAAGGTCGCCGTGATCTGGTAGTCGAGCACGGCTTCCTCAACGGGGATGGGGATGTGCTCCTGCGCCTGGAACTCGACCGCGGCCCGAAGCTCTTTCTCGTCGATAACCGGGAACTCCATGGTCCGCACTACGATCTTCTGGTTGGCAACCCCAAGAAGGACATGACGCCCGCTGAAGTTGTTCTTCCGCCAGAAGGACTTGAGCTGGCTCGCCAGCGACGCTACATCGGTGACCTCTCCCTCCGAGACAAGACCCTCGGGCAGCGAGTGCACCGCGGCATGGGTGAGCACCTGGGACTGGCGTACTCCTTTAATTTGGGCAGCGGCCAGGAGCGTCTGCTCGAAATCGAGTCCAACGCGAGATGCACTGTGCGACTTCATCCGTTGACCGCCTACCCTTTCATGCCAGCGGTGGTCTTTTCGGCAGGATGCGTAACTCCCTTTAGGCTTGAGCGGACGCCCCGATCGTTTCGACACACGGAGCGCTGCCTCCTGCTCGGTCGACATTCTGACATACCGCGACAGGTGTTGCATGCACAGGCAACGGTCGTCCTCATGTATTTTTTCCCCTCACGACGGTCAGCGGGCCCGGTGGCGGCACATTGCGCCAGTGCTCGTCGAGCCGCACGACTAACGTCGCACGCACGCTGAGAGCGCCCGCCGTCAACGACCCCTCTACTAACGTTGGTGTTCGTACGACGAGCGTACCGGTGACCACCAGTTGGCCGGCGAGACACACACCCTCGTCTTCTTCGGCCGCCGGGTGAGCATCCACTGTGGCGTCGCCCACGACCACCACCGTGAGCGCCGGTACCGCCGGTGGTGGGCTCCGCCACCCAACGATCCGCAGCGGCTGGTCCTCAGGCGCCACGGCCACGATGAGCGACGAGGAAAGCTCCGGGGATAGTTTGCTCAGGTCCAGCACATTGGCGGTCAGCGCATCGCCCGCGGGTATCGCGTGGGCACGCAGTGCTGCCAGACCAGCTCCTCGCGGCGGTGAGACCCACGCTTCGGGCACGGACTCGCCGGTGCAGTTGTCGCCATCCGTAGCCGGCGCCTCCGCGCCAGCGGAATGCACCTCGACGCCGGCCGCGTAGATGCACCCGGCCGCATGTACGCCAGCGGCCGGCCACCGTTCTCCGTGAGCGTAATCTGGAGCAGGCGAAGCACTGCTTGGCTCCGCCGCCTGAAACGTGATGTGCTCCCTCCCATGAAGATCGCCGCCGCAGTACACGCCACAGCCCTCAACAATGACCGTCGCCGCGCAGGCCGCGTCGCCACCGATGCTCAGCCCGCAGGGCAGCTCCTGTGGCCGGACCACGAGCGAGTGCGCCAGCACGGCACGTCCACGACCGCAGTATCCGACTGCCTCGACACGCACGCGCCGCAGCCACGTGGGATCTGACGCAAGCGGCACCAGACCAGTGAGAGTGACCGCGGACTCGGCCGTCCCATACTCCAGAGCGAGCTCGTGATGCTCTCCTGGCATGAGCGACCGGCCGCCGCCCCACGTAAGGAAATCGCAGGCCGCCAGCATACCCGCTTCCGCGGCCGCGGTGGCGGCGTCTAGCCGCTCGTCGGCGGCCACGATGCGGGAGACGGAGACCGCAACCACGACGGCGGTGGCCGCGACGAGACACGCGAGGCCGCCGGCCAGCATGACGCCCAGGAGAGCGAATCCCGCAACGCGACGGCGAGCCCTAGCTGCCCTCCTCATCGAAGACCGACCGCCCACACGCAGGTCTCCACACGCGGGCCCGCTGACACGCTGAGCCGGAAGATGAGAAGTTTGACTCGTACCGCCGCGCCGGCGTCCAGATACCCGCCCGAGGGCGGCACGAGCTCGCTACCGGCGGCATCGAAGTAGCGCACAGAAAAACGCTGCACGCGCTCGGCCACGTACACCGACGAAGCCGACCGCCACAGCACACCACGCACGGCATTCCACGAGTAGCACACTGCGCCGGCCACACCCTCGGAAGCCAGCAGTGTCAGCGAGCTCGCTCCACAACCCTCGCCGCCAACACTCCCCGAGGCCAGCCCCTGACTCACGCGTACATCGTGAACGATCAACCGGCGAGCCATGGCGAGGCTGCTGAGCGCGTCGGCCTGCTGCGTCGCGGTGCGTCCGGCGCTGGCCGCCGCCCATGCCCACGACCACGTGGCGCTCAACAGCCCGGCACCCACAGCCAGGGCAATCAGTAATTCGATCAACGAGAATCCGTGACGGTGACGCGGCGGGAGGCTCATGGCCCAGCAGTGGTAGCCGGAGATGGAGAGCCCCCAGACGTCGCCGACGGCAGGATGCTGACGACGAGCGGCTCTGGACGAGGGCCAGCTTCGCTGATTCGTACGAGCACGTGGGCGGTGGGCGGCTCTAGCTCTCCCCCTGGTGTCGCACGAGGGAGCTGGCTCCGCCACTCGCCGTCTCGCAGCACGACGAAGGTGGCGCCGACCCGCAGCTCGACACCGTCGTGCTGGACACAGGTGAAGAAGCTCCCCGCCAGACAGCCGCTGGTCGGCGCCGCGCTGTACCATGCCCGCGAGGTGTTGCGTGTGCTGTCGGCGTGAGGGAACACGCGAGACACCAAGCTCTGCTCGCGCGCGCTCTCCAGCGGCAACACGCGGAGCGCTTCCCATTCGGAGATCGCGGCCGTGGCGACCCGCGCCCTGACCGCGGCCGCAGTCGTGAGGCGTTGGGCGGCCACGATAACGCCACTCACCGCGGCCACCAAGGTGAGCGCTACGGCCGCCGCCGCCATCGTCTCGAGCAGCCCATAGCCCGCGCTGTGCTTCAGCGCCATCGGACGCACCCGCCAAGCTGTACGACCACACGGTGCGCGGCGGCCCCCTTGGCGATCGTGAAGGTGCCCGCTCGCGGCGTTGGAGAGCCTACCGACAGCGGCCGCCCCTCGGACGAGAAGTCGACCGCGACGCTCGGGTAGTTGGTGGTACAGGTGGCCCCCGCAAACGTGCCAGACACCTCCAGAGTGGAGCTGTGCCCCTGAACGCGCTCGACCACATAGCCACATCCGCCGTCCACCAGCCGAACTCGAAACCGGCAGCGCTCTGCCTGCGCGGCGGCTTGCGCTCCGCGAAGCACGAGGGCGAACCGACGCGCCGCCGTACCACTGGCGAGGTGACCGCACGCCGGAGAGAGCAGTGCGCCCCCTATGCCCACGAGAAGGCCAGCGATGATCACGGCGACGAGGAGCTCGAGCAACGTGAACGCGTACATGGCGCGGCAGCGGCCGTGGCGGCCCGCGCGCCCACGGCCGCTTCCGGCGATGGTTACACGAGCGTGCTCAGCGCGATGGTGAGTGGTGTGCACAAGCCCCTCCTCCTGGATGGCGGAGCAAGCCTATGCCGCCGAGCGAGATCAGGAGAGGGTGACTGACCCGGATTGCCGATGACGTTGTGGCCGCGGCAGCGATAACAATGTCGCGCCGACAGAGAGGGAGCGCGCCGCTTAGTCCAACAGGCCGAGGTACGCGCCGATCAGCGCATCGCCTACGAACAGCATGAGCACGCCACCGAGTGCCAGGAATGGTCCGAAGGGCACCGCCGTCTTCATGTCGCCGTGGCCGCGCGCCAGCACCACCATGCCGGCGATCGCGCCAAGTAGGAAGCCCGCGAACAATCCCGGTACTACGGCGACTCCCAGGTACGCCCCGAGGAAGAAGGACAAGGTTACGTCGCCGCTCCCCATGCCGGTCACTCCGCGCACGGCCTTGTACAGACCTCGGACGATGGCCATGAAGGCCGCCGCCCCCAGGGCGGCGGCCACCCACACCCACCAGCGGTCGTGGTGCAGCACGGCCATCCCGCCAAGACCGATGACGCCCGCCACCAGAAGCACATCTCCCGGCACCTCGTGGAACTCCAGATCGGTCTGCGTAACGAGCACGAGCACGCTGATGAAGACGAGCTGGAGCAGAAGCTCCCACGTGGCCCCCGTGGCAGCGGCGGCGGCCAGAAAGAGTCCGGCCGTCGTCGCTTCGCCGGCCGGGTAGCGCCAGCTAATGCGCGCTCCGCAGACGCGGCAGCGCCCGCGCAGCACGAGGTAGCTGAAGAGCGGGATGTTGTCTTGCCAACGAAGAGGAGCCGAGCACGCGGGGCAGAACGACCGCCCCTTGGCGATACTGATGTCCCGCGGCAGACGATACGCCCAGGCGTTCAGGAAACTCCCGACGAGCAGGCCGCCGACACCGGCGGCGAGCAGCACGAACCACTGGGGCAGCACGGGCACCCTAGTCCCTAAGGAGGGCGGCCGACAGCTCGGCGCGGCGGTCGGGAGTCATCGGGACGTCGAGCGCGGCCAGCGCGGCGATCCGCTCGTCGCGCCGCGCCGGGAGCAGCTCGTCCAGCGCGGTCACGGCCTTCTGCCGCGCGTACTCATCGCCCTCCGCGTAAACCTGTGCCCACATCGTGATCGCCTTGTCGCGCTCGCCGCCCTTCTGCAACAGCGTGGCCGCCAGCCGCGACACGTAGTCGGGACTGCCCGCGACAGCGGCGGCCTGCCGGTACCAGTCGGCGGCGATCTGCACCTTCGTCTCGCCCTCGCCGTACATGTACACGAGCATGCCGGCGGCGGCCGCGAGCTGCCATGCATCGGGATTCCGTCTCCAGCCGCGTTGGAGCAGGCCATAGGCCTTTTGACCCTCGCCGGCGTCGAGCAGCGCGTACGCGCCGAACTGATAGGCCCTCACGAAGCGCGGGCTGAGCTCCGTCACCAGATCGAGCATGGCGGCCAGCGAATCGAAGCGACCATCGCTCTTGAGGTGCTCGCCGTAGTACTGCACCGTCGATAGCCAGTAGGCATCGGCGATGGTCGTGCGAAAGCTCGGCGAGAAGTCGAGGTAGAAACGCGGCGACGGCACGAACACGCGCGCATCGGCGTTGGTCACGTGCCGCTGGGTGAGCTGGAAAGCCGCCACGCCAGCGAGGCCGACGAGCAGCACCACGATCACGAGCACCCGGCGCACGCCTAGAACTCCCGTCGGTTGAAGACCAGCGTAGCGATCACCAGCGCGACTATCGCATACGCCGCCAGGTAGCCGGACCACAGCGCGATGTCGCCCCACGCGGCCGTAGCCTCACCGACTACACCAGGCTTGATGTCTACCGCGGAGAAGTTCGGGATGAGCAGGTAGATCGCCCACGACAACCCTTTGAGGAGGGCGCTGTCGCCCAGTCTCGAGAGAGAAAGCACGTTGTGGCTGAGCTGGCCGGCGGCAAATACGCAGATGCCGAGCACGCTGGCGAGGAGCGCCGAGGAGAAGGTGGAGAAGAAGATGGTCACAGCGATCACTACCAGGACCTGCAGGTACACCAATCCGGTGGCCGCCAGCAGCATCCAGCCCGATACACCCCCCACGAGCCACGTGAGCAGGAAGAGGAAGGCTCCCATCCCCGCCAGTACGACGGCCATGGTCAGACTGAGCCCCAGGAACTTACCGGTGATGAACTCGCCCCGACGCACCGGCTTGGAGAACACTACGAAGACGGTGCGCTTCTCGACCTCCTTGCGCACCAGCGTGCCGGCCACGAACACGGCCACGATCACCCCGAAGGCCGTTACCGCCACCAGGCCGAAATCCTGCATCATACGTGCCGTCTCACCCAGGCTGATGCTGGCGAGCCACAGCGCGGCCACGATCATCGCCAGCGCGAATACCACGATCACCAGTAGCACGCGATCGCGGATCGTCTCCTTGAAGGTATTCAACGCGACCGCCGCCATACGGTTCATGCGGACACCGCCGCGATGAAGAAGTCCTCGAGATTGCCGCCGCCGGAGGGCTTCGCCTCGGCGACCGCGCCCTCCCAAATCACCGTGCCGGCGCGCATGATGGCCACCCGCGTGCAGAGCTCCTCCACATCGGCCAGGATGTGAGAGTTGAAGAGGACGGTGCGTCCCTGCTCCCGCAGGCCCTGGATGATGCGCTTCACCTCGGCCCGGCCCAGCGGATCGAGCCCCGTCATCGGCTCGTCGAGGAACACCAGGTGAGGGTCGTTGATGAGCGCTTGCGCGATACCGATCCGCTGCAGCATCCCCTTTGAGTACCTGCGGAGCTGGCGGTCGGCGGCCTCCTCGAGGCCCACCTGCGCGAGCAGGCGCGCGACCCGCTCACGCCGCACACTCTCCGGCAGCCCGAACAGGCGGCCGCAGAACTGCAACAGCTCGCGGCCGCTGAGGTAGTCGTAGAAATACGGATTCTCCGGCAAGTACCCCACCGTGGCACGCGCCACGCCGAGGTCGATGACCCCGGCGTCGGGTCGCATGAGGCCGAGGATGATCTTCAGCGCGGTGGTCTTCCCCGCTCCGTTGGGGCCGAGCATGCCGAACACGTCGCCCTCGTTCACCGCGAAGCTCGCACCGCGCAAGATCTCGACCTTCCGCCGACGGAAACCGACCGCGACCGTCTTGTACAACTCTCGTACGGCCACCGCCTTCTGACTCATCTGTCCCTGTTCGAACTCCATCCGCCCCTCATATCGGCCACTCGGCCGCTCGACTGTAGCCTTCAGTGGCAACATCCCGTCCCCTGCTACCGCGTACCTCTCGCGGCCACTGCCTTGTTCGCCCATTCCCCGTTCACACCTTCGCCCACCGTCGCCTTCGGAACGCCGAAGGGGACGAGGTCATCTCCGCCGACCTCGTCCCCGTGTCTTGCCCCGTCGTTCCGCTCCTCAGGGTGTCACGATCACCAGCGCCCCGCCGGTGCCGAACCCCCGCAGGTTGAAATCGTCGTCCACGCCGTCGCCGTTGGCATCCACCACGTAGTCGTAATTCCCCCGCGTCCCGAGGTTTCGCATCGGCACGGCATCGTCCCACGGATCGGTGGGCCACCGATGCACGTAGTGGCCAATCGCACGATCGTGAGCCACTTCCGCGATCGGAGGGTACGAGTCCTCGTGCTCAACGGCCCACGACTGCACCCCCAGGCGAATCGCGTGAACCCCTTCCTTGACCGCCGCATCCTTCGCTCGGTCGCGCTGGTGGAGATACATCGGCATCGCGACGCCCGCGAGAATGCCGATGATGACCACGACCACCAGCACCTCGAGGATGCTGAACCCCGGGAACACGCGCCTGCGTCGTGGGCGACACCGCCACCCCCCATTTCGGCTCATCGGCACCTGGCACATCACCTCAGTCACCTCAGTTTCCTGACCGGCCGCAGAGAAAACGGGCGGCGCCTGCGCGGCAGGCGCCGCCCCTCTCACACGGTCGAGACCTATATCAGCGGATCACGGAACAGTGATAACAACCCCGTCTGCTCCAATACCTGTGAGCGTAAATGTGTCGGTAGCGGCAGAAACGTAATTGTAGTTACCCTTCGTATTGTTGTTTACCATGTCCGTACCAGCCGTCCAAGGATCGTTTGGCCAGTTGTCGACGTAGTCGCCGACTGGAGCCAGATTGCCCCGGGTGGTGGCAGTCGCCTGACCACACGTATCGGGATACGTGTCGCTGTTATCAACCGCCCAGCTTTGTACGCCGATCTGGATGCTGTGAACACCTTCCTTGACGGCGGCATCCTTGGCCTTGTCGCGCTGGTTGAGGTACATGGGGATAGCGATGGCAGCCAAGATGCCGATGATGATGATCACGATCAGCAGCTCAATGAGGGTGAAACCACCCTGCTTCTTGTGGAACCGGCTCATCATTACTGTTCTCCTCCTTCGCTGGCGGTCCTCACGCCTTACTTTGCAGTGGGCGGGCCGGATGAGCCGGCTGCCCTGATCCGCTCCCAGTCTGCCCACCTCCCGGCGACTGGCCCTAGTACTTTTGTCTAGTCGCGGTACTTGGGAGAGCGAGCTCACCGACATCGGACACCTGACCGCGCCCGCCTTAGAAGACCCGCCGACCCATCAGCTCATGCAGCCGGCGCAGGCTCTTGGCGAGCTCGCGCGACACCTTTTTCGTGGTGATTCCCAGCGCCTCCGCCACCTCGCGCTGCGTGAACTCGCGGTAGAACAGCAGCTCGATGAGGCGGCGCTGGAAGTCGGAGAGCTTCTCCAGGGCGGCTTCCAGCGCGATACGGTCCTCGATGGGCAGCGCGAACGACTCCGCGTGCTGGCTGCGGATGGAGGCTATATCGAGCCCCTGCTGTTCGTACGCATGCATGGCTTCGTCGTACACCTCGGGCTCCACGCGGGCCGACAACGCCATGACCTCCAGCACACCCGCCTCGGTGATGTTGACCGCCGCGGCGATCTCGGCCACCGTCGGCGGCCGGCCGAGCTTGTGCCCCAGCATGGTGATGGCGTGCTGGATATCCGCGTAGGCGCGTCTGGCCCAGCGCGGCTGACGCAGCAGCAGGCAGTCGCGCAGGTAGTGCCGGACCTCGCCGTCGACCACCGCCACGGCGTACGTAGAGAACTGCGTGCCACGGTCGGGGTCGTAGTTACGCGCCGCCTTAATGAGGCCCACGTTGGCCACCTGCAGCAAATCTTCATACGGTTCGCCACTGGAGGCGAAGCGCTTCAGGATGTGGTGCAGCAGCGGCTGATTCTTGCGGACCAGTACGTCAAGCTGATGCGGCTGCGAACGGATGCTCTGGCCGTTTGCTCGCCCCCGGACCCGCCGCTCGAGGACGGTGTCTCGCGGCGCGCGTTCTGCCAGAGCAGCGGTGCTCATGACTTGAGCACGTTCATGAGGTTGAAGATCGGCAGGTACATGGAGATGACCACCAGGCCGACGATGCCGCCCACGAAGAGCATGAGCACCGGCTCGAGGATGCTGGTGAGGGCTTTGATGCTGGCGTTCACTTCATCCTCGTAAAAGTCGGCGACCTTAGTGAGCATCGTGTCCAACGAACCCGTCTCCTCCCCCACCGAGACCATCTGCGTGACCATCGGTGGGAATACCGACACCTTGGAGAGCGGCACCGTGATGGACTGCCCCTCTTTGACCGCTTGCTGGACATTTACCATGGCCTTCTCGATGACCACGTTGCCGGCGGCCTTCCCGGTGATGTCGATAGCCTGCAGGATCGGTACGCCGCTGGAGATCAGCGTGCCCAGCGTGCGGGAGAAGCGCGAGATAGCCAGCTTGCGCACGATCTGACCGATGCCCATGGGAACACGCAGCTTAGCGCGATCCCACGTATCGGTACCCTGGGGCGTCTGTTTCAGTTTGATGATGCCCCAGACGGCGGCGATCATCGCCGGAATGACGATGAACCACCAGCCCCTCATGAAGTCTGAGAAGGAGATCATAGCCCTGGTCAGCGAAGGCAGCTCGGCACCGCCGCCGATCTGCTCGTACATGTCGGCGAAGGTCGGGATGAGGAACAGCACCATGCCGAACAGCACCACGATGGAGAAGATGCCGATCGCCATGGGATACACCATGGCCGACTTCACCGACCGGCGGATGTTGTCGTCGCGCTCAAGCTGTAGGGCGACCCGGTTGAGCACCTCGTCCAGGATGCCTCCCAGCTCCCCCGCCCGCACCATGCTCACGTAGAGCGAGCTGAAGACCTTGGGGTGCTTGCCGAGCGCGTCGGAGAGGCTCAGACCAGCCTCGACGTCGTCGCGTACCGCGCCGATGACCTTGGCGAGCTTCTTGTTCTCCGTCTGTTCCTCCAGCACGTAGAGGCAGCGCAACAGGGAGAGGCCGGAGTTGACCATGGTGGCGAACTGGCGCGAGAAGACGGTGAGGTCCTTCGGCTTGATGCGCTGGAAAGGCTCCATGATGTCGATCTTGGCGAGGCTCGTTTTGACCTCGTTGAGATCGAGCACCGTGAGGCCGCGGCCACGCAGGGCGGCGGCGGCGGCGGCCTTGTTGTCGCTCTCGATCTCGCCGTTGACCTGCAGACCGCGAGCGTCCAGTACCTTGTAGGCGAAGTTCGTCATGATTTGTCACCAACTTGGCTCATCCTGCGCCCACCTTGTCGGCGGAACCGGCGTTCACCTTAAGCACTCCGCACCGCCGCGGCAGCTCGCTGCGGCGGCCGTGTAGCGGAGGCGGGCTGCTGGCCCAGCAGCCGCTTGAGCTCCTCTGGCGTGCTGGAACGACGCTCGGCAAGCTCCCGCGTGATCATGCCGCGCCGCACCAAGTCGACGAGCGCGGCGTCCATGGTCTGCATGCCGAACTGCGAGCCCGTCTGCATGGCCGAGGCGATCTGATGCGTCTTGCCCTCGCGAATCAGGTTGCGGACGGCCGGCGTGGGGATGAGTACCTCGCACGCCACGGCCCTGCCGCGGCCATCCCGAGTTGGCAGTAGCTGCTGGGTGATGACGGCCATGAGCGCGGTGGAGAGCTGCACGCGAACTTGCTCTTGCTGGTGCGGCGGAAACACGTCGATGATGCGGTCGACGGTCTTGGGGGCATCTTGAGTGTGTAGCGTGGCGAGCACCAAGTGCCCCGTCTCCGCCGCCGTGAGCGCCGTGGCGATGGTCTCTGTGTCGCGCATCTCGCCCACCAAGATCACGTCGGGGTCCTGCCGCAACGCGGATCGCAGCGCCTTGTTGAAACTGTGGGTGTCGGTGCCCACCTCTCGCTGGTTGACCATGCACTTCTTGTGCTGGTGGAGAAACTCGATGGGGTCTTCGATGGTCATGATGTGCTCGCTGCGGGCCTCGTTGATCTCATCGATGATGGCCGCCAGCGTTGTGGACTTGCCGCATCCGGTGGGACCGGTGACCACCACGAACCCCCGCGGCTTCGTGCTCAGCGTGTGGAGCACCTTGGGCAGCCCGAGCTGATCCAGCTTTCTGATGCGCACGGGGATCAGGCGGAAGGCGGCGCCTACGCTGTTCCGCTGGAGATAGGCGTTGACGCGGAAGCGAGCCTTGCCTGGTATCGAGTAGGAGAAGTCGATCTCCCATTCGTTCTCCAACCGCTGTCGCTGGTCCTGCGAAAGAACGCTGTAAACGAGCTCTCTGGTTTCCGCCGCATTGAGGGCCGGCGTATCCATACGCTCCAGCTTGCCGTTGCAGCGCAGTACCGGCGGCGAGCCGGCGGAGATGTGAAGATCGCTGGCGTCGCGTTCTACGACCTCCAGCAAGATGTCGACTAGGTCCACCTCGATCGTCCTTTCCGCTCCTGGCGCGTCTAGACGATGACGCGCGAGATCTCTTCCATCGACGTGAGGCCCTGCAGCACCTTGTCGATGCCGTCGTCGCGGAGGGTCCTCATTCCTTCTGCCTGGGCCACCCGGCCGATCTCGTCGGAGCTCTTGCGCTCCACCGTGAGCCGGCGGATGGCCTCGCTGACCACCATGACCTCGTAGAGACCCAGACGGCCCTTGTACCCCGTACCGTTACAGCGAGGACAGCCCTTAGCGCGGTAGAGCGTGACCTCGGGACCCTCCAGCACCTCCGGAGGAAAATCGTTCTTGGCGAGCATCTCGCGCGTGGCGATGTACGGCTCTCGGCAGTGCGAACACAAGCGCCGCGCGAGCCGCTGCGCGAGGACGCAGTCCACCGCCGACGAGCTGAGGAACGGCTCGATGCCCATCTCGGTCAGTCGGCTGAGCGCCCCCGGCGCGTCGTTGGTGTGCAACGTGCTGAGCACCAGGTGACCGGTGAGCGCGCTCTCGATGGCGATCTGCGCCGTCTCGCGGTCGCGGATCTCGCCGATCATCACGATGTCGGGGTCGCAGCGCAAGATGCTCCGTAGGCCCGAGGCGAAGGTGAGCCCCGCCTTCGGATTGACCTGCACCTGGTTAATGCCGGTGAGCCGGTACTCCACCGGATCCTCCACGGTGATGATGTTCTTCTCCGGCGAGTTGAGGATGTTCAGCGCGGCGTACAGGGTGGTGGACTTGCCCGACCCAGTTGGTCCCGTTACCAGAATCGCGCCGTACGGCCGCATGAAGGAGCGACGAAAACGGCTGAGCGCTTTCTCGCTGAAGCCGAGGTCGGCGAGGTCGAGC
Organism: Thermoleophilia bacterium; assembly: GCA_040772045.1. Taxonomy (GTDB): domain Bacteria; phylum Actinomycetota; class Thermoleophilia; order UBA2241; family UBA2241; genus JAXGYV01. Next base: position 47,197 of record JAXGYV010000001.1, on the reverse strand, counting down.
ATCACGTTGGATTTGTCCAGCAGGCGCATGACCACCTTCTCGCCATACACCGCCGGCAGCGTAGCTACGCGCATGTCGATAGGCTTGCCGCCGACCACCAAACCGATACGGCCGTCCTGCGGCACCCGCCGCTCGGCGATATCCAGGTCGGCCATGATCTTGAGGCGGCTGAGCACCCCCGACTGCATGCGACGTGGCACCGACATGACCTCGTGCAGCACTCCGTCTACGCGATAGCGGACCAGCAGCTCCTTGTCCTGCGGCTCGAAGTGGATGTCGCTCGCGCCTTCGTCTACCGCCTGCGCGATCACCGAGTTGACGAGCTTGATGATGGGCGCTGCCTCGGTGGCCTCGCGGATGTCCATGGGTTCCTCGAGGGACTCCAATGCGAGACCGTCGACGTTCTCCTTGACCGCTTCATCGAGGCGACTGAGCCGCGAGATAGCCGAGAGTACGTCCTCCTCGGGAGCGATGGCCGGCACGATCTCGTAGCCGGTCATCATCCGCAGGTCGTCCAGGGCGAACACGTTCGCGGGATCGGTGATCGCCACGAGGAGAGTAGCCTCGTCCGCGAAACGCACCGCAACCGCCCCGTAGCGCCGCATGAACCGCTCCGGGATGAGGTTGGCGGCCGCCGGGTCGAGCTGCATGCTCTGGAGGTCGATGTGTTCGACGCCGAATCTGGCCGCCAGCGCGCGCGTGAGGTCGAGGTGGCTGACGACACCCTGCTCTACGAGCACCTGACCTAGCCGCTGGTGCGTCTCGCGCTGGCGAGCCAGCGCGCCCTGGATTTGCTCCTCGGTGGCGAGCCCCATGTCTTTGAGGATGTCGCCGATGCGCAGGCGTGAGAAGCGCAGGTGACGCTCCTCGCCATTACCGCCTGCCGGCGCCATGGGCTCTTGCCCCGGCCACACCCGGGACGCGTCCACAGGAGCGGCCTTCCCATCTGTCGCCGGCGATCTGGTCATGAGCGTCGCCGCCTCTTTGAGGCCATCAGGCGGTGCGCTACGGGGGCCGGCAGACCCGCGACGTTCTCTATTCGGTGAGTGCACGTCTCATCTCGTTTAGTGGCGCCGGCAGTCCGGTCCACAGCCGGAAGGCCGCGGCCGCCTGCCCAACAAGCATCTCCGATCCATCGATGGCTCGCGCCCCCAAGGCGCGGGCGGCCCGAACCAGAGCCGTAGTACCCGATGCGTAGACAACGTCGTACACAATCTGGTCTACACTCAAGTTATCGGCCACGGCGGCGGGGACTTTACTATCCGGAAGCATGCCGAGCGAGGTAGCGTTCACGATGACCTCGCGCTCGCGCACCACAGTCGCCTCTAGCTCGGTCAGAGCAAGTACTTCTACGCGTGCCCGCGCTTCCAACAGATGGACGCGTTCGGCGAGCTCTGCCGCAGCCGCGGGTGTGCGATTGGCGATCGCAAGGTGCCGGCAACCTAGCCGCAGAAGCCCCAAGACGACGGCTCGCGCGGCGCCGCCGGCGCCCAATACCAGGGCCGACCGCGGAGTCTCCGTGGTGAGGGCGCGAAACGACTGCAGAAAACCTTCGACATCCGTGTTGTGCCCCTCCAGCCGGTTGTCCGCCAGCACGATGGTGTTCACGGCCTCTAGCAGCTCCGCGTCTCCGCACAGGCGATCGACCAGCGCCGCCGCCGCTTGCTTGTGCGGTACCGTCACGTTGGCTCCCACGAATCCTAGAGCGGAAAGGCCAGCCAGGGCGGCGGCCAGATCGGTGGCACGTACCGGCAGAGGAACGTACGCGTAGTTCAGTCCCAGAGCCGCAAAGGCGGCGTTGTGCAGGGCTGGTGACCGCGAGTGAGCCACCGGATCGCCGATGAGGCCAACCAGCCGAGTAGAACCGTTGATGGGTTGCCTATGAAGAGCGCTCACTGAAGGTCTCCGTCGGTCGGGCCGCGGTTGTCCAAGGTGATCCGAGGGCGACTGCCGCGGCGGAGTACCAGCTTATCTTTGTCGCGCGAGCTCTCCATCCTCCCCAGGGGAGGATCTGCGGGACGGCCGTTGCCGTGCGACGCTCTCCGGACGACCAAACGCCAGCGAGAAGCTCAGAGGCCCGCCGCCGCTTTGTCGCGGAGGAACTGCTCGTAGTTGTTGGAGAACGCGTGGGCACCGCTGCCATCGTTCTTCACAACGTAGTAGAGGTAGTCCACGTCGGCCGGATTGGCGGCCGCCTTGAGCGCCGCCAGCCCGGGGCTGCAGATGGGCGTCGGCGGTAGCCCGAGATACCGATAGGTGTTGTACGGGGAATCGACCTTGAGATCCTTCGTCGTGAGCGCCTGCTTGTGATTCCCTAGCGCATACTCCAGAGTGGCATCGATCTGGAGCAGCATCCCCTTGCGGAGGCGATTCCAGATGACCGCGGCCACCACACGGCGTTCCTTGGGTACCTGCACTTCTCGCTCGATCATTGAAGCGATGATGACAACGTCGTACGCGGTCAGGTTGGCCGCCTTCGCCCGAGTGAGGTCTACGTTCGAGAATGCCTTCATGAAAGTGGCGAGCTGTAGCTCCACCAGGCTCCGTGCGTCGGTGAGCGGAGGGAAATCATAGGTGGCGGGAAACAGCAACCCCTCGAGTGAGGTGCCGGATTTATGTCCCGCGAGCTTGAACGGCAGCGGCTTGGTGAGTGTGAGCTCGCGGTATTCTTCGGCCGAGAACCCCCCGATACGCTCCGCTACCTCCTTGGCCATACCCCTGATGTTCAGGCCTTCCGGGAGTGTGACCTTGATGCTCGGAGGCCCATTGCCGGCCACGAGCACGCCGACGATCGCCTCGTATGAATCGTACTGATGCAAGGTGTACGTCCCGGGACGAAAGCGGCGACTATAGCCATCCGCCTCGGCGCGCTCCACGAACGGCCCCGCCCGAGCGACCACCTGCCGTTCCTCCAAGATCTCACCGATCTCGCCGAGCGACGCGCCCGAGGGGATCGCGATGGTAACTTCGGGTCCACGCGCAGGCGGCGTGAACACGTAGCCGCGGTCCACGTACCGCCACAACGCCACCGCGCCGAACACGGCGCCGCCACCGAGCCCCCCCACTACCACAACGCACAGGAGCAGCGCGAGGCGGCGGCGGCGGCGGCGCGTACGCACGTCTAGGCGTCGCTGCTGACGCGGCCGGCCTGCCAGCAGCCCATGCCGCGTCCTCGTCGTGCGCACGCGTCGCGACGACCGCCTCGTCATTGCCCTCCCTCTACCGAACGTAGGTAGTCTTCCAGGAGCACTGCGGCGGCGCGCGCGTCTAGTTCCGCCGTGCCACCGCGACCCTGGGCCAGCTTGGTCGTGAAGCGCTCGTCGTAGGTAACCACCGGGACCGTCAGTACGCGTTCGAGGCGCGCGATGAAGCTGCGCACGGCGCGCGCCTGACCGTGTTCGTCCGAATCCAGGGAGAGCGGTAGGCCGACCACTACACGCTCGGCCTGCTGCTCGCGGACCAGCACGGCGATCTCGCGCAACCCACGCTCGCTAGCGGCGCGCGCTACCACGGTCAGCGGACGCGCTACCGTGCCCGTCGCGTCGCAGACAGCGACGCCCGTGCGCACGGTCCCGTAGTCGATGGCGAGCACCCGCCCGCTATCCACTCAGCAGCGCCCCTCGCATGCACCCGCGGCCGCCATGAGGCGTCACTGGTTGCCTGCAAGCGTCGCGGTGACCGTCGCCAGCCCCGCGTCGAGAGCGGCCGCGATACCCGCCACCATGGGTCCGCCGCCCCGCGCCAGCGTCGGCTTACCGCCGCCTCTCCCCTCGACCGCCGGCATCATAGTCCGCAGGATCTCCTGCGCGTGCAGGCCGCGGCCTACGGCGCTGTCGTCCAAGGCGACTACCGCGGCCACGCGGCCGTCAACCTCGGCCGCCAGGATGACTACCGCGCCGGAGACTCGCGCGCGAATCTCATCCGCCAGGGTCAGCAGCTCCTGCGCTGAGTCGACGGTTGGTTTGGCGATCACGACGGGTACACCGGCCACGCTCGTACGGTTACCTAGCACGGCGGCCAGAGCTCCGCTGCGCTGACCGCTCTCTGTCTTCTTCAGCCGCTGCTCGAGCTCACGTAAGAGCTCGGCCTGCTTGGCGAGAGCGGCCGGCACCCGCTCGGGGTCTGTACGCAACGCCGCGGCCGCCTCCTCCAAAAGCCGTTCCGCACCGCGGAAGTGTTCGATGGCCTTCGCCGACGTGATCGCCTCGATCCGCCGAGTGTTGGCCCCCACAGATTGACTACTCGTGAGCTTGAACAGACCGATCTGTGAGGTGGACGTTACGTGCGTTCCCCCACACAGCTCGCGGCTGAAATCGTCGATCTCGAGTACCCGCACGGTGTCCCCGTACTTCTCCTCAAAGAACGCCAGGGCGCCGAGCTCTGCCGCGTACTCGCGGGTGGTGACGAACGCGCGCACCGGGTGACTCTCGACGATCCGCCGGTTGACCAGGTCTTCCACCCGGCGCAATTCGTCTTTCGTAGGCGCGCGCCGGATGGTGAAGTCGAAGCGCAGCTTGCTCGGACTCACCATGGAGCCTGCCTGACGAACCGCGCCGTCTACCAGCAGGCGAAGGGCATTGTGCAGGAGATGCGTGGCCGTGTGGTTGCAGGCCGTCTGGTGACGTCGCACCGCGTTCACCATAGCCTTGGCCCGGTTTCCCCGCTCCACCGCTCCCTCGAGAAGCCGGGCGACCACCACCTGATTTTCCCCGAAGCGCACCACGTCGTCTACCTCGAGCTTGGCGCCTTCCTCGGTGTGAATCCACCCCTCGTCGCAGACCTGACCGCCGCCTTCCGCGTAGAACGGCGATTCGGCCAGTTTGAGCGCTACGCGACCGTCGCTCAACGTGCGGCAGGCGAGCACCGCGGTGAATACCTCGAGCTTCTCGTAGCCTACGAAATCGACCGCGATAGCGGCGGTATCGCGCTGAAAAGCGTCTACTTCGCTGGGGCCCTCACCCCACCCGCTGCGGCGAGCCGTGCGCGCGCGCTCGCGCTGCTCGGTCATGAGACGCTCGAACTGCTCCTCATCCACGCCCATACCGGCCTCGAGCGCCATCTCTCGCGTGAGATCGAAAGGAAAACCGTACGTGTCGTGGAGCTCGAAGGCCACCTCGGCCGGAAGCTCCTCTCCCGTATCTTTAGCTCTCCGCAGTGCCTCCTCGAGGATGTGCGTGCCCTGCTCGAGGGTACGGCGGAACCGCCGCTCCTCGTCCTCGGCCACTTGGCTGATCGCGGCGCGGCACCCGCCCAGCGCTGGGTACGCGCCGGCCATCTTTTCTACGACCAGATCGCACAGGCGCGCCATGAAGGGGCTGTCCATGCCGATGGAGACGCCCTGCTGCACGGCGCGCCGGATGATACGGCGCAGCACGTAGTCTCGCCCCTCGTTACCGGGCAACACGCCGTCCATCACGAGGAAGGAGACGCCGCGCGCGTGGTCGGCCATGGTCCGCAGCGCGCGGGTCGCCGGCGCGCTGCTGCCGTAGCGAACGCCGCTCAAGCGCTCGCCGGCCGCGATCAGATAGTCGAACGCATCGGACTCAAACACGGTGGTGGCGCCCTGCGTGATCGCCGCGATGCGCTCGATACCCATGCCGGTATCGATGCTCGGCCGGGGGAGCGGCGCCAGGGCACCCTTCTCGTCCATGTCGTACTGCGGAAACACCAGGTTCCAGTACTCCATGTACCGGTCGCAATCGCAGCCGGGCTTGCAGTCCGGCCGGCCGCAGCCAACGCCCTCGCCCATGTCGTAGTACAGCTCCGAGCACGGGCCGCACGGGCCGCTGGGGCCCGCTGGGCCCCAGAAGTTGTCGCTGCGCCCGAGCTCGACGATGCGCTCCGCGGGCACGCCGTGGCCGCGCCACAGCGCGATGGCCTCCTCATCGGCGGGTACTTCTCCATTGCCGCCGAACACGGTCACCCACAGGCGATCGCGATCGATCCCCAGCTGAGCGCTGAACTCCAGGGACCACGCGATGGCCTCGGCCTTGAAGTAGTCCCCGAACGAGAAGTTGCCGAGCATCTCGAAGAAGGTGAGGTGGCGCGCCGTGTGCCCTACGTTCTCGATGTCCGACGTGCGGAAGCAGCGTTGCGCGGTGACCACGCGACGCGCAGGCGGCACGGCCGTCCCGAGGTAATACGGCTTGTACTGCTGCATGCCAGCCGTGGTGAACAGCACGCTCGGGTCTCCGGCCGGCACCAGAGCGGCCGATTCGCCGATCAGGTGATCGCGAGCAGCGAAGAAGTCGAGGAACGCCTGACGAAGATCCGAGATATCCACGTGGTCCTTCCGCTTCGGGTTAGCGAGCGCCGCCGGTGGCGCCCGCGGAGGGCGGCGCCGGATGATCGAGATCGCCGATCTCCTCGCGCAGTTTCTCGAGCGAACGCCGGATGAGCCGCGAGACGTGCATCTGCGAGATACCTACGCGCGCCGCGATCTGCGACTGCGTGAGGCCCTCGAAGAAACGAAGGTGAAGAATATACCGCTCGCGCCGGTCGAGCTTGGCGAACCCCGGCGCGAGCATGGTGCGGTCTTCCATGGTGTCGTACGCCTCTTCCTCGCTTCCGAGGTACTCGATCAGGCCGCCATCGTCTTCTCCCTCGCCCCCGGGGGAGGATTGCAGCGACACCGAGTTGTACGCCTGGCTCGTCTCCAGCGCCTCCAGCACATCGGCAGGCGTAACACCCGCCGCCTCCGCGATCTCGTTGACCGTCGGCGAGCGCTGGAGCTTGGGTACCAGCTCGTCGATCAGCTTGTTGATCCGGATGTTGAGCTCCTGCAGCCCGCGCGGCACGCGTACCGACCAGCCCTTGTCGCGGAAGTAGCGCTTGATCTCGCCCACGATGTTAGGCGTAGCGTACGTGGTGAGCTCCACCCCCCGCTCCAGATCGAAGCGGTCGATGGCTTTGATCAGGCCGATGGCGCCAACTTGTACCAGGTCGTCGAACTGCTCTCCCCGAGAGGCGTAGCGGCGCGCCAACGAGCGGACCAGCGGCAGATACATGGTAATCAGGCGCTGGCGCGCCTCCTGGTCGCCGTGGAGCCGATACCGCCGCAGCAGGTACTGGTCCAGCTTCTCCGAGTCGTCGCGGCCCACGTCGAGCTGCGGGCTGCCGAGGCGCGCGTCGGAGGTGGTCTCCTGCTCCTCCGTGGCGTCGTCGTTGAAGCCCTGCTGAAGTCCGCCCAGAGACAGCGACAGGTCTATCGGGGCATTCGTGTCCTTCTCGTCCCTCATGGGATACTCGACCGCCGTCCTCGACTAAAACCGACGTGCTTTGATGATGTGGACCGAGTGAGCGCCTTGTGGTCCTCGCCACACATCGTGATCCACCACCCGCAGGATCAGATCGCAGCAGGGACGTCGGAGTCGAGCCGGCAGGTCGGGTGAGTTGAACGGCCCGGCGAGGATGTGCAGCCGCCCTCCCTCAGCCCGGATCTCCAGACGTACACGCGCCGGGGACGCTGGGTCGTGAGCAGCTCGCAAGACCTCTTCCACCGCCATGGAGAGCTCATCGATCTCGCTGATGGTGAGGTCGGCACGCGCCGCCATGCCGCCGACGACCAACCGGATCACCGAGTACAGCGGCGCGGCCGCGGGGACCTCAAGGACGACGGTCTCTGTCATGGGAAGAAAGACCAGGCCGCTAGGCCCGCCCGGCGGCGGTGAGGTCCCGCTCGATAGCCTCTTCGCAACGGCAAGCGGCCAGGCGCCCGTCCTGGATAGCCTGCCGTATCTGCGTGGTCGCCTCTTTGCCGGCGGCACACACTTCGCCGAACAGACCGCGAGCGGCCGTAGCGTAGTCTTCACCTTCCTCTATGCTGCGCTGGCGGACGAGATACGCGATCACCGTAGTCGCCAGCAATACCACGAAGAAGAACCCGCGGAGCCCTTTCATTGCGCCTCCCGATCGCCGGCCACAGATTCCGCCGCAGCGGCCTGACCAGCATCCGTGCCCGCCGCCGCGCTCGCCGCGGGCGTCGGGCCGCTTCCCACCGACTCTTCCCCTCGCACCGTGGTATCGGCCGGTGGCCATTCGGTCCATGCATCGTGATCTGCTCGCATGGTACCGCTACGAAAACGGTGTACCAGACTCGAGAGGGTCTGCTGAACACCCGCGGTGAACGCCGCCGCCTTTTTGGCCGGCGTACCGACAGCCGACTCAACGGCCCGCGCGGTGGCATCGACCTTCTGGGCCATGCTCACCGCCGTAGCGGTCAGCTCGTTCACCTTGTCGAGCTCCTGGTTTACCTCCTCGACGGTGGTCCCCACCTTCTGCAGAAGAGGGACCATCTCGCGATCGAGATCCTCGACCATCTTCTCGACACTGCGCAACGTGTTCCCGGCACGCACCAGCATGTACACCGACCCCACAGCAGCCAGGAACAGGAAGAAAGCCAACGCGAGACGCCACGCCATGGAAGCTGCGTCCATGGCGGCCAACGTGACGAGCGATTCCAGGCCTTTCCCTCCGTGACTCTTGCGCGCCAGACCAGGTCTTCACGACAGTCGTGCAAGCCTATCACAGGCTTTCTTGAGCGCTGATGACCCCGCCACCTACTACCACATCACCGTCGTAGAACACCGCCGACTGCCCGACCGCCACGGCCTCAAACGGCTTCGCCAGGCGAACACACGCCTGCCCGGCGCCCCGGTGTTCGAGCCGCGCCACGGCGACCGCACGGGAGCGATAGCGAAGCTGTACCGTGAGCCCCGTGCCATCCCCCAGCCCCCAATCGACGAGCTCGCGCACTCCGAAGACCTCCCGAGCGAGAGCCTCCCGCGGGCCGGCCACTACCTGATTCTGCCGTCCGCAACGCTCGAGGACGTACAACGGCTCCCCCGCGGCCACACGGAGGCCGCGCCGCTGCCCAACGGTGAAGTTCCACTGACCCTGATGACATCCCAACACGGCACCGTCGCCACTCACTACATCCCCCGCTCGCGGCTCTACCCCCTGCGCACGGAGAAACTGCCGTGGCCCGGCAGGCGCGAAGCAGGCCTCCTGGCTCTCGGAGCGCGCGGCTACCGCCAAGCCCGCGGCGGCGGCCAAGCCCCGCACTTCGCCCTTGGTCATCTCGCCAAGGGGGAAGTCGAGGCGAGCGAGCGTCTCCCGGCTGACCCGCCACAGCATGTAGGACTGGTCTTTGCGACGGTCGGCGGCACGGGCCACGAACGGCCAGCCGTGCCGCCACACCACGCGCGCGTAGTGGCCGGTCGCGATGCCTGCCGCCCCCGTGCTCCGCGCCAGCGTGAGCAGTTTCGCGAGGCGGAACCGGTTGCACTCCACACACGGGTTTGGCGTCTCGCCCGCCAGGTAGCCAGCGATGTACGGCTCCACAACCAGACGGCGGAATGCGATCTGCTGGTCCTGGGAGTAAAACGGAGTCCCGAGCGCCTCCGCGGAACCCTTGCCGCCGGCCATGGCGTCGGTGCCGTGACACGAGTCCCACAGCACCAGCGTGGCGGCGCGCACCTCGCAACCCGCGCGGCACAGCAGCAACGCCGCGACGGTGCTATCGACGCCGCCGCTCAGTCCGACGAGGACCGGGCTTCTGAGGGGAGGTCCCGCGATGTGCTCGTCTCCTAAGCCGATGCTCGCGGCACGGCGAGAGACTCCACGCCGGCACGCGTCCGCCCGGTGCGCAGCAAGTAGTCATCGATGGCCGCGTGGAGCCCATCGGCGGCGAGATTCGAGCAGTGCATTTTGGCCGCCGGCAGGCCGCCGAGCGCCTCGGCTACCATCTCGTTCGACAGCGCCAAGCCCTCGGCGAGCGATCTGCCCTTCGCGATCTCGGTGGCCATACTGGACGAAGCCACCGCGGCGGCGCAGCCGTAAGTCTGGAACTTCACGTCGACCAGCCTGTCGTCCCGCACTTTGATCGTGATACGCGTGGTATCTCCGCACACCGGATTGCCGACCTCGCCCACGCCATCCGGGCCTTCCACCTCGCCCACATTCCGTGGATGCTCGAAGTGTTCCATCACAACCTCGCCGTACATCGGCTAACTCCTCGCAGACAGGGGGCTCATCGCCCGTAACGCGTTCACGACTGCCGGAAAACGATCCAGGAAGTACTCGACATCCGCCGCGTCGTTCTCCTTCCCCAATGTGAGGCGAAGGCTGCCGCGTGCGTCCACCGCGTCGTACCCCATGGCGGTTACTACCCGAGAGGGCTCCGTCGCGGCGGAAGCACACGCCGATCCGGAGGAAGCCGCCACGCCCTCCGCATCGAGCCTGAGCACCATGGACTCGCCCTCGACGAACCGTACCGTGAAACAGGCATTCCCAGGCAGCCGACAACGACGGTGACCGAGCAGTGTAGTTCCCTCTACCGACGCCAGCACACCATCGATCACCTTGTCACGGAGCTCCTCCAGCCGGGGACGTTCCGCGGGCAGTCGGCTCACCGCCGCCGCGGCCGCCGCCCCCATGCCTACGATCCCGGGCACGTTCTCGGTACCGGAACGCAAGCCACGCTCCTGTCCGCCGCCATGAATGATCGGGGTAATCGTTACCCCCCGGCGCACATACAGCGCGCCGATGCCCTTAGGCCCGTAGAACTTGTGCGCTGAGAGCGAGAGGAGGTCCACGTCCAGCTCGGTTACATCAACCGGGATCGCTCCCACTGCCTGCACCGCGTCGGCGTGGAACAGGGCCCCTTTTTCGTGCGCGACACGCGCCAGCTCAGCCACCGGCTGGATCGTGCCGACCACGTTGTTGGCGAGCATCACAGACGCCAGTCGCGTGTCGGCGCGGAACGCCGCGGCGAACGCGTCTGCGTCCACGCGGCCCGTGCCGTCTACCGGCACGACGCTCACCTGCCAGTCGCTCGAGCGCTCCAGAAAGCGCACGGCCTGGGTTACCGCCGGGTGCTCAACCGCGCTAGTGATCACGTGGCCCGGCGGCAGCGCCTGCGCAAAGCCGACGATGGCCAGCGTATCGGCCTCGCTACCGCCGCCGGTGAACACGATCTCCCCCTCGTGGGCCCCGATGGCCGCCGCCATTTGGTGGCGCGCCCGTTCAACCGCCTGGCGCGCCTGGCGGCCGCGCCGGTGCAGGGCCGATGGATTGCCACAGGCCACACCCAGAAACGGCAGCATCTCCTCCAGCACCGCTGCGTCGAGCGCCGTTGTCGCCGCGTGGTCGAAGTACACCTCCCGCACCGCTACACCGCCTTATCCATAAGGTCCTGGAGGGTAACATCCGCCAGCGCCGTCGCTACGGCTCGATCTACTCGGCTCCACGCCTCACGCGACCGACAGCCATCGGCGCGCTCGCAGGTAGCCTGATCGTGGATGCAGGTGAGGACGCTGAGCGGCCCGTCGAGAGCGATGACCACATCCGCCGCGGAGATCCGCCGCGGCGACCGAGCCAACGCATAGCCGCCAGTTACCCCCCTCCGGGTGCGGAGCAGTCCCGACCGACGCAGATCGCCGGCGATGCGCTCAAGGAACGGGGCCGGCAAACCCTCGCACGTGGCGATCTCCGAGAGCGGAACCATGCGCCCCGCGCCGTGGGCCGCTACATACAGCATCGCCCGCAGGCCGTACCGCGAACGCATGGAAATACGCATGTCCCTCCGAGAACTCCGCCTATCCTAGTCGGGATTTACTGTAGCAGAGGGCCCGCGGCATCGCCAAATCGGGATCTTCACCAGGTGCGCGTATACTCTCGCGCACTCTTCGCCCGTCCGCGGGCGTGCGAAAGCGAATGCGAACAGCAGGCGTCAGGTTACAGGCGGACGGCGTTGCTGACGACCTGCTCCATCACCGGTTTCGATATCCACCCGGTATAGAGCTGGTACACCGTCCCGTCCGCCTGGATGACGGCCAGAAGGGGTGGGGATTTGGCGCCGAGCTGATCGAGGATATCTCCCAGCTCACCGGCCTCTCGTGCCTCGAAGGAGAAGAAGGAAGCCGAGCTGGAGTATGCGCTCTGTACCTGCTTGAAGCTCGCCAGCATCTCGTCGTCCGCCGCGGCACCTTGCACGTAGGCCAACAACACGACACCGAGACCTTGCTGAAAGGCGTCCGCGACGAACGTCGGCGTATCGGGCGTAACCCGCACCGTGAGCGTCGGGTAACCGGCGATGCCGTACGACCCGACCTTGGCGAAATCGGTGGCCACGGCAGCGTTGCTGGGCGTGCCGGCTGTATTGCCCCATGCCACGAAAGCCGTGAACGCGCCGAGGATGAGTGCGCCGGCCACGACGATCAGACTAAAGACGGCCGCCATGGGCCGCCTAATGGCGAACGCTCTCATACGGTGCTCCTCGGATAGATGCTCCACCTTGCCGTGCTCGCTTTATTGTTGAACCTGCTTTCGCAGGTGGGCGCCCTCTCGATGAGTCCAAGGACCCGACCGACGGCGGGCTCCCGAGGTGTTACTGTTGGCTCAACAAATGCCGCGAGTACACGCACAAGGTCGAGCGGTGTCATCGTAACAAACGGAAACCCCTTCAACAAACGCCTCTCCGGCATGAGCGCCTCACAACCTCCCGCTGCAGCTCCGTCTTCATTCAAGCGGTCGCGGTTCTCTTTCGCAGTGCTGAGAGTCACTTCCTTCTTCGGCCGGTCGCGACGAAAGTTGAGCGCATCCTGCTTCGGATCGCCGGATACACTCTTACGCCGCCGGCGACAGACAAGCTACGGGATACCAGACAGCACACGCCCCGGTCCGTATCGGCAGCGAGACAACGGGAAACACCGCGGGGCACGGGCACCACGTGCCCGGCCGCGTTCAGCAGAGGCGGATGAGTCGCGGCGCGATCGGCTACGTGGTGCGCAGGCGAAGTTCGCGTAGCTGTCCGGAATCTACCGCAGACGGCGCACTCGTCAGGGGGTCAGACCCCGAGGCAGTCTTGGGGAAGGCGATCACGTCGCGAATAGACGGCTCGCCCGCCAAGATCATGATCAGCCGATCTAATCCGATGCCAATGCCGCCGTGCGGCGGCGCACCATATTCCAGCACCTCAAGGAAGAAGCCGAACGACTGTGCGATACGCTCGTCGTCCATCCCCAGTGCGCGCAAGATCCGTCGCTGGACAGCAGCCTGGTGGTTCCGCAGCGACCCCGAGCCAAGCTCGTAACCGTTCAGCACAAGGTCGTACTGCGCGCCCCGCACGGCGAGCGGATCGCTCTCGATGAGCTCGAGCGTGGCCTCCGTGGGCAGGCTGAAGGGGTTGTGGCCGTACGTGATGCCTCCCGTCTGCTCGTCGACCTCGAACAGCGGGAACTCGATGACCCAGGTCCAGGCCCACGGCAACGCCGGCCGCAGCGCGAGACGGCGGATCAGCTCGCCGCGCAACGCGCCGAGCACTCGCGCGGCCACCGGCGCGGCGTCGGCGGCGAACACGATGAGATCGCCCTGTGCCGCACCGCACCGCTCTACCACAGCCGTCTGTTCCGCCTGACTGAGGAACTTGACGATGGGGCCGCGCAACGCGCAACCCTCTTCTACGTACACGTACGCCATACCTTTGGCGCCCTGCGCCTTGGCCACCTCGGTGAGCGCGTCGATCTGCGCCCGGGACAAGCTCGCGCCGCCGGGCGCGCGCAGCGCGCGCACGCAGCCGCCGGATTCGACGGCGGCGCGGAAGACCTGGAAGGCCGACGCCGCAAACGCAGCGGAGAGCTCCACGATCTGTACCTCGTAGCGGAGGTCGGGCTTGTCTGTCCCGTACCGCAGCATCGCCTGCTCGTAGGTGAGCACCGGAAACGGCGCGGATGCCCCACCCTCCACCTCCGACATGATGGCCAGGCACATACCCTCGATGAGCGCGCGGATTTCCTCCGCGTCCATGAAGGAGACCTCGAGATCGATCTGCGTGTGCTCCGGCTGCCGATCGGCGCGCAGATCCTCGTCACGGAAGCAGCGCGCGATCTGATAGTAGCGATCGACGCCGCTGGCCATGAGGATCTGCTTGAAGATCTGCGGGCTCTGCGGCAGCGCGTAGAACTTGTGCGGCTGCAGCCGGCTGGGGACCAGGAAATCGCGCGCGCCCTCCGGCGTGGACCGCGTCAGGATGGGGGTCTCGACCTCCAGAAACCGCTGCTCGTTGAGGTACGCGCGAGCGGTCTGCACGACACGGTGCCGTAGCTCCAGATTGGCCATCATCGGCGGACGACGCAGATCCAGGTACCTGTACTTGAGACGTAGGGTCTCGTCGACGCCCTCGCTCTCTCCACCCTCAATCTCGAACGGCGGAGTGTGAGCGCCATTGAGCACCTCGATCTCGCTCACCATGACCTCGACCTCGCCGGTCGCCAGATTCGGGTTGACCGTTGCGACGCTACGGGCGAGCACCTCGCCGGCGACGGCGAGCACGTACTCCGTACGCAGCTGCTCCGCCGCACCGTGCGCCTCGGCCGCAATCTGCGGATTGAACACCAACTGCACCAGCCCGCTGCGATCGCGCAAGTCTACGAAGATCACGCCGCCGTGGTCGCGGCGGCGAGCCACCCAACCGCAGAGGCGCACCTGGCGGCCAACGTCCTCGCGGCGAAGCTCGCCCGGATAATCGCTTCGCCGCCGCATCAACGCTCGCCCCCCACCGAACGACCGGCTTTACCTAGCTCACCGGCAAACCATGCCGCGAGCTCGTCGAACTCCAGATCCACTTCTTCTCCGCCCGCCAGCCGGCGCACGCGCACGCGATCCGCGGGCAGCTCCTGCAGCCCGACGAAGACGGCCGCGACGGCGCGCAGGCGACCGGCGTGTTTGAGCTGCCCCTTGGGGCTACGCCCCATCAGGTCCAGCTCTACCGCCAAGCCCTCGCGCCGCAGCCGTTCGGCCAGCACGAACACATCGGAGCGCCGGTCTTCGGCGAAGCACGCCACGTAGGCGTCGACAGCACCCGGCGGACGCTCGTCGTCCTTCATGGCCAGCGTGATGCGTTCGATGCCCGTGCCGAACCCCACACCGGGCGTCGGCGCTCCGCCGATCATCTCCACCAAACCGTCGTACCGGCCACCTCCGCCCACCCCGCTCTGGGCACCCAGGCTGTCGCATGCGAACTCGAACGTGGTGCGCGTGTAGTAGTCGAGACCGCGCACGAGCCGGAAGTCTACCTCCGGTTCCATGCCCAATCTGCGGAGCAGATCGAGAACGGTGGCGAAGTGCTCGCGACAGGCGCCGCACAGGTGCTCGTCGATACGCGGCGCCTGGTCGAGCACCGCGCGGCACGACTCCACTTTGCAGTCGAACGTCCGCAGAGGGTTAAGCTCCACGCGCTCACGACAGTCGCCGCAGAGCTCCACCCGGCGAGCGCGGAGAAAGGCGCGCAAGCGCTCCACGTACGCCGGCCGGCAAGCCGCGTCGCCCATGCTGTTGACCGCCAAGCGCAGGCCGCCCACTTTGAGCTCCTTCAGGAGGGTATCCAGCACGGCGATCACCTCGGCGTCTACGGCCGGCTGCGCGGAACCGATGGCCTCGACACCGAGCTGGTGATGCTCACGGTAACGGCCGCTCTGCGGCCTCTCGTACCGGAACATCGGCGCGTAGTACCAGAGTTTCACCGGCTGTGGCCACTTGTGAAGGCCGTGCTCGACGTAGGCCCGGCACACCGGAGCCGTCCCCTCCGGCCGCAGAGTCAGCAGACGATCGCCCTTGTCGGCGAACGTGTACATCTCTTTGCGGACGATGTCCGTGGCTTGGCCGACGCCGCGCTCGAACAAAGCGGTGTCCTCGAATGCCGGAGTAACGATGTGTCGGTACCCATGCGCGGCGAACACCGCCGCCGCGGTAGCCACGATGTGCCGGCGATCCTCAGACTGCGGAGGCAGGAGATCGTAGGTGCCCTTAGGGGCGTGAATACCCATCAGCGGACCTCTGCCGGAGCCGCGCTCAGCGATCTTCCATGGCCCGGCGTATGGGCGCGAAGAAGGGGTTCAGGCCGAGCTCGCGACCGAGCGTTGTGTCTGGACCGTGGCCGCAGTGCACCACTGTGTCCGGCGGGAAGCGGCGCACGAGGTCGGCGATACTCTCGATGAGCGCTCGCGATGATCCACCCGGAAGATCGGTGCGCCCAACGCTGCCGGAGAAGATCAGATCGCCCGCGAACAGATGCCCGTCTGTGAAGAATGTATACGAGCCGGGCGAGTGGCCGGGCGTGGGGACGGCGAGCATGGGCACCACGATGTCCAGCGCCACCTCGCCGTCGAGGAGCACGGGATCTGTGCTCACCGCATCGACGCGCACGCCGGCCCACACCCCGAGGGCCGGACGAGCGATCTCGTCGGCGTCGTGACGTCCAATGTAGACGGGCACGTTCCATGCTTGGGCCAGTCTCTCAGCGGCACCGAAGTGGTCGAAGTGCCCGTGGGTTAGCAGGATGGCCTCGGCCTTGAGGGCACGGCGAGCAACCAGGCGCACCACCATGGACGCCTCGTCGCCGGGGTCGATTACCAGCGCTCGCTCCCCTCGCGCCACCACGAAGCAGTTGGCCTGTAAGGGGCCGAGCGTCAGGGAGTACACATGGAGATCATCGGACATCGCAAGAAGATCCTTCGGGAGATCCTTCGCCACAGGCTCGTGCATGCATACGGTATCAGACGCCGCCGGCGATGGTCGAATCGCGCTACTCTATCTTCGACGGCGAGGAGGTCCCATGAGAGGCACCACGGCACGCCGGCTGGTCGTTAGCGCAGCGATGACTATCCTGTACGGCCTCGCGGGAGGCGTGGTGGGCTGCGGCGCCCACGACGCGCACACGTCGCCTTCGCCGCCAGCCTCCGTGACCGCGGCACGCACGTACCTGGCCGAACTGGCACGCATCGCCGCGCGCGACGCCACGGCCTCGCGCGCCTTGAACGAGGTGCGGATCGACTGGTCCGCGCCGGCGACCTGGGGGCCCGCCCTCGCCGCCGCGGAGCACCTGCGGCACGAGACGGCGGCTATTCGGCGGCGGCTGATCGCGCTGCGGCCGCCCAGTAACTTCGCGGTGGCACACCGCGCGCTGCTCGATGTATACGCCATCTCGCTCGACCTCGTAACAGAGCTGCTCGACGGCATGCGCGCCGCGAGGCCTTCGCACGAGATATACCTCCGCGTGCGGGGCCTCGCCGAGAAGCAGTTCCTCGCCAACGCCGCGTTTCGCCACGCGCTTCAGAGCGCGGCCACGCGCTCGGGAGTCCCCATCCCGCCAGGCATCTGGCGGGCGTATCCGACGGCGGAGCCGGAAGGCTAGCGGTCAATCAGCCGCCCACGACGCGATAGGCGTCGTAGACGGTGGCCACGGAGCGGATGTTAGCGAGGATATTGTCGAGCTGGCGAACATCGACCACCTCGATGGTGAAACGGTCGCGCACTACCCCATCCGGCAGGGTCTGCACCTTGCCGGCCACGATGTTGGCGCCCGAGTCCGAGAGCGTACGCGCCACGTCCTCCAGAAGATGGCTGCGGTCGAGCGCCTCTACCTGCACCTCTACCCTGAACGGCTTGCCACCGTAGCCGCTCCAGGTTACGAACGTGAAGCGCTCCGCGTGCTTGCGCAGGGCGCGCGCGTTCTTACAGTCGGCACGGTGAATGGTGACGCCTTTGCCGAGCGAGATGTACCCGACGATGTCGTCGCCGGGGATCGGCAAGCAGCATTTCGCCAGCCGGACCACGATGTCGCTCATGCCGTCTACGAGGATGCCGAACTCGGCGGAGGGCGCCGCAACCTCAGCTTCCGCACCGGCGCCCGTATCCAGCGGCAGCATCTCGACTTCGGGAACCGCCTCGCGCATGGCGCCCATGTGCCGCACCGCTTTGTCGACCACGGCCTTCACGGCGATGCGCCCGGAGCCGATGGCGGCGTACAGGTCGTCGATCTGCGTGAAGCCGGTCTCTTTGAGCACACGCTGGAAGACCTTAGACTGCACCACCTTGGTGCCCGGCAACCCCTCACGCCGCAGCGTCTCGAGCAGCAGGTCGCGCCCGGAGTGCAGCGAATCCTCGCGTTCCTCGCGCCGGAAATGCTGGCGGATCTTCTGCCGCGCCCGCGGCGTGACCACGATGCCCAGCCAGTCGCGCGAGGGGCCGCGGCTGGACTTGCTGGTGATGATCTCGACGATGTCCCCGGAGTGCAGCCGGTGGTGCAGCGGCACGATGCGCCCGTTGACTTTGGCGCCCACGCAGTGACTGCCGACGTCGCTGTGGATGGCGAACGCGAGGTCGATGGGTGTCGAGTCCCTCGGCAGACTCTTCACATCGCCTTTGGGCGTGAAGACGAAGACTTCGTCTTCGAAGAGGTCGATCCGCAGGGTCTCCATGAACTCGCGCGGATCGCCCGTCTCGGACTGCCACTCCATCATCTGCCGCAGCCACGCCAGCTTGTCGACCGGCCGGTCTCCCTTTTCTTTGTACAGCCAGTGAGCGGCGATGCCGAACTCGGCGGTCTGATGCATCTCGTGGGTGCGCACCTGGATCTCCACCGGCTTGCCCCCGGGGCCGATCACGGTCGTGTGCAGCGACCGGTACATGTTGAACTTGGGCATCGCGATGTAGTCCTTGAAGCGCCCGGGTATGGGCTTCCAGGCAGCGTGAATGATGCCGATGGCGCCGTAGCAGTCCTTGACCGTCTTTACGAGCACACGCAGTGCCGTGAGGTCGAAGATCTCGTTGAACTCTTTGCCGCGCCGGCTCATCTTCACGTAGATGGAGTAGAAGTGCTTGGCGCGGCCGGTGATCTCGGCCTCTATGCCCGCCTTGGCGAGCTCGCTGTGCAGGTAGCCGATCGACTCGTCCACGTACTCTTCGCGATCGGTGCGCCGCTGGCTCACCCACTGTTGAATCTCGCCGTACTTGCGCGGGTGCAGCGTAGCGAAAGCCAGGTCCTCGAGCTGCCACTTGAAGCTATGGATGCCCAGCCGATGCGCCAGCGGAGCGTAGACCTCGAGCGTCTCTTTGGCCTTCTGGATCTGTTTCTGCTTGCCCAAGTAGCAGAGCGTCCGCATGTTGTCGAGCCGATCGGCGAGCTTGATGAGGATGACGCGGATGTCGTCGGCCATGGCCACGATCATCTTGCGGAAGTTCTCGGCCTGTTCCTCCTCCTGAGAGGTGAAGTGCATCTTGGTGAGCTTGGTGACCCCGTCCACCAACATGGCGATCTCCGCGCCAAACTCTTGCCTGACCCAGTCCAGAGGCGCACCGGTGTCTTCGACGACGTCGTGCAGCAGCGCCGCCGCGATGGTCACGGAATCGAGTTGCAGCTCGGCGCAGTTGAGCGCCGTACCCACGGGGTGATGGATGAACGCCTCGCCGCTCTTACGCGACTGCGCGCCGTGGAGGAGCGCCGCCGCCACGAAGGCGCGCGTGATGAGCGCACCGTCCGCATCGGCGTCGTAGCGTTGCACAACGTTGATGAGGTCCTCGAGCAGCGGACGATACTGCTCGGGGACCTGCGTCAGAGCGTCGTGCTCAGGCAGCGCGAGAGGAACCGGTCGTTCTGATACCGTTGTTGCCATAGGCGATAGCTCGGAGATGCCGACAAGTCCACCTTGCCACTCCTGCCGTCCCGCTCCTTCTTGCCGCCTGTTTCACTTACCAACCCGGTCTCGCACAGGGTCCGCCACGCCGCCACGAGAACCGGCACCTTAGCGAGGAACGGACCGGCGGTGAAGACCCGTTCCTCGACGGCTGTGGCCGTATCGTCGCTGGCACTCGGAAGCGCTCGCCACAACCGCCGCAACATGGCATCCAGATCGTAGGCATTCGCCACAACCCTGCGACTGAAGTGTACCTCAGGTTCCCCCCATCCAAAGGTCAGGCGGTGCGAGCAGGCGGCAGCCACCGCCCGCAAGGAGGCTTCGCTGAAGGGGGGGTCCAGGAACACGACCTGGCCGAACGCCGCCACGAGCTGCGGCATGGCCACGGCGGTAGCGTGGCTGGCCACCACGGCCGACGCACGCTCGGCCAGTGCCAGCGAGAGACGGCGGTGCGCACACGCCCGATTCAGATAGAGGCCGCCGCGGCCGAGGATCGCCGGCGGCAGATCGCGACTGAGGAACGGCCGGCGGCGGCCCACATCGGCCACCAGAACCAACACGCGTTGGCCGTCGGCGAGCAGCGAGGAGAGCAGGGGAATCACCGGTTCGCCACGGGCATCCACGAGCCCGCCGCGCGCGCGTAAGGCCTCGAGCGCGTCGGCCTCTCTCTCCGGTATCCGGTCAGCCTCCGCCGCGGCGGTGATCGTCCGCCAGAACTCCATGCCGGAGAGGCGCTCGGGACAGCTTGCGTCGCAGGGGGTGTCGCAGAGGTCGTCGGCGGACTCCCGCCGGAACAGGCGCCGCAGCCGTACCTGAGCGTTCTCGCTGCCGTTGAAGGAGTTGCGGCCCAGTTCCAGCAGCACGTCGAAACGCTCGTCCGCCGCCGGCAGTTCGTCTTCCTCGTAGTTGAAGTGAACGGCCGAGGCACACGCGCCATCGCAGCGCACGCGGCACTGCAGATGCCGTTTGTCTCGCGTACGCCGGGGAGCCTCGAGAGCGGCGCCCGCGAGCAACAAGGTCACGCGAGGATTGCCCTCGCCGTGCGGGGCGAGGGCCTCGAGCTCCGCCGCCAGGTCAAGCGTCAGGTCCTGCCCGGCGACCACGGCATCGGCCCGCACTGGACGAGATCCCGCAGCCGGAAGGGAGGTCGCCGCATAGCGCGTGAGCAGGTCCGCGAACTCGGGAATACGCTCGCGCGGCAGTCGCAGCCCGCAAGCGGCGGGATGGCCACCGAAGGCAATGAGTGGCGCCGCGCAGGCGCCCACCGCGGCGGCGAGATCGAACCCGGGGACGCTCCTGCCCGACCCCTTGGCGAGATCCGCCCCGCTGCAGATGAGCACGGCCGGCCGGCCCACTTCCTCGGCGATTCGCGAGGCCACGATGCCGATGACCCCCTCGTGCCACTCCGGTGAGTGCAGCACGACCGCCGCTGGCGGCGTCGCCGGCAGCATCCGCAGCGCATCGTCCAGGATGGTCCGCTCGAGCTGCTGGCGGGTCGCGTTGAGCTCGTCCAGTTGACGCGCCAGCGGCAGCGCCGCGCCACGGTCGAGCGCACGGAGCAGCTCCATCGCCAGCGACGGATCGGCGAGCCGCCCGGCGGCGTTGAGACGCGGGGCGAGCCGGAACGCGATGGTCTCGCTCCTGACTCCGTCGGGCTCGGCGCCGCAGACCTCCAGCAGAGCCGCGAGCCCAGGACGAGGGCCAGAGCGCAGCTTTCCCACCCCCATGGCGACCAGCGCCCGGTTCTCGTCGACCAACGGCACCACGTCCGCGACACTGCCCACGGCAGCCACATCGCAGTAGGGCCGCAATCGCAGAGGCAGCTCCTGCCGAGGCGGCCCCCCGGGCTCGGCGATCAGGCCATGCGCGAGCTTGAGCGCAACGCCAACCCCCGCCAAGTGGGGGAAGGGATACGGTTCGAGTTTTGGTGAGACCACAATGCACGGAGGCAGGCGCTCGCCGAGCTCGTGGTGATCGGTAACGATGACGTCGAGGCCCAAGCTGGCCGCTCGCTGGACAGCTTCCTCGTCCTTAACGCCGCAGTCTACGGTGACGAGCAGGGCGGCGCCCATGGCCGCTATCTCCTCCACCACAGCCAGCGAAAGCCCGTACCCGTCGCTGAAGCGATTGGGCAGCCGCCACGCCACCTCGGCGCCCAGATCGCGCAACACGTCGCTGAGCAGGAAAGCGGCGGTCACGCCGTCGGCATCGTAGTCGCCCCACACGACGATGCGTTCGCCACGCGCCAGCGCGCGATCGATCCGCGCCCGAGCGGCGGCCATCCCATGGAGCAAATAGGGATCGTGGAACAGGTAGTCCGGACGCAGAAAGGCCTCTGCCTCCGCGCCGTCCGTGAATCCGCGCCGAGCGAGGATCTCCCCCACTACGCGAGATACGCCGAGCTCGGCCGACAGACGGCGCGCCGTCCTCAGGTCGACGCCTGAGAGCATCCAGGAATCGGAAGTCATACAGCCTGGAGGATACCCCATGGTTCCGACGGACCCGGTCGGCCGCCTCTCGGCGGACGCACCTCAGGCCGAGGTGTCTTCACGAGAGGTGCTGTCCTCCGCCTCGGGTTCCGCCGCGGCGGCCGCGGATACCTCTCCCTCAGCTTCCGCGGCCGCGGCGCGGGGCTCTTCGCCAGCGCTGCCGGTCTGCAACCTCGCGGTTTGCTCCGCGGCGCGGAGCCGCTTGTACACCTGCTCGAGCTCTCGTTCGAGTTTGTGCCTGTCTCCCACTACCCGCTGCCGGGCGGCGGCGGCGGCGCCCAAGCCGACGAGCAGCGTAACGCCAGCGCCGATCGCAGCCAGGACGAACACGGAGACGCTCTCCCACGTGCCAGCGATGTAGTCGAAATCGATCTGCTGGTCCTGGTTCACGGCACCGAAGACGAGAATAACGATCGCGACGAGCAACAGGACGATGACGATGTCTTTCACCTGGTCACCTCGACGTAGGCGCGGACCCGGAGCGTAGCGCCCCGAGTATACCAGCGCGCACCCGAGACGGGAGCCGCACGGCACGCGAGGTCACAGGAGGATCTCGATATCCGCCCGCTCGCGAGCCTCGGTTACCCACTCGGTGAGCGCCGCCGCCTGCTTGCTCACCGTGAGCTCGCGACGAATATCCTCCGCCACCTCCGCGAACGGTGTGGTGCGCGCGGCGCGGCGGCCGAAGAGCTTGAGCACGTACCACAGCGGGCCCACCGCGACGGGCTCCGAGAGCTCGCCGACCTCCATCTCTTCGAACGCCGCCGCCAGCTCCGGCGGCAGGCTCGCCGTCGCGATCCACCCCAGCATGCCGCCGCAGTACCTGCCCTCGGGGTCTATGGTGAACTGGCGAGCGGCGTTCTCGAACTCCTGACCGTCCTCGATACGCTCGATGGCGTTCCGCGCGATCCCCTCCGCCCGCACCACGATGGCACCCATGTTCACCGCCGCCGGAGAGGAGAACTGCTCCCGATGGCTCTCGTAGTACTCCTCCGCCTCCGCCCGCGTGGCACGCAGGCCGGAGAACTTGGCCGCCTGAAGACGCTCGCCGACGAGCACCGCCTCCACCCCCCCGCGTACATCGGCGACGGTGAGGCCGGCATCCTTGAGGCGTCGCTTAAGCTCCGCCTGCCCCCCGAGCCCCTGAGCTAAGTCCGCGACGCGAGCGTCAATCGCTGGCGCGGGCACCGTGATGCCGAGCCGCGCCGCCTCTCTCCGCAGCAGTTCCTCCGAGATGAGCTGCTGGAGCGCCTGCTTGCGCGTGAGCGTCTGTCCGCTCAGCGCCGCGAGGCCAACGGCCCGGTCTACGTCGTCTTGCCGCACCTCCGTGCCGTTCACTCGCGCCGCGGGCTCCTCGCCGGACGTCGCGCAGCCGGCTAGCACACCGCAGGCGCAGAGGAGCACCACGAGCGGTATCGCCCATCTCTTGCGGCGGTGCTTGTGTACGTGCTGTCGCTGCTGTGCGCCCATCGATCCCGGCATGCGCTCCAGCGCCCGGAGCCACCGCGCGTATCTGCTCAGCCGGGCGCCTCTTCGTACCGTGTGGGGAAGTAACATGCCACGAGGTGATTGGCGCCAGCGTCGCCGCCGGTACTCTGCAGCGGCGGCATGGCCCGGGCGCAGGGATCGGGCCGGAATCGCGGGCAACGCGGGTGGAACACGCAGCCGGTGGGCGGCTTCGCCGGGCTCGGCACATCGCCCTCCAGGATGATGCGCCGCCGCGCACGCTCGGTCTCTGGGTCGGGGATAGGTACCGCCGAGAGCAAGGCCTCTGTGTACGGATGCTGAGGGTAGTCGTAGAGGACGTCGCTCCCGGCCACCTCTACGATCTTGCCGAGATACATGACCGCCACCCGGTCGGAGATGTGCTTGACCACGGACAGATCGTGGGCGATGAACAGGTAGGTGAGCCCGAATTCGTCCTGCAGGTCTTCGAGCAGATTGATCACCTGCGCGCGAATGGATACGTCGAGCGCGCTTACCGGCTCGTCGCAGATGATGAGACGAGGGTTGAGCGCCAGCGCGCGAGCGATGCCGATGCGCTGGCGCTGGCCGCCCGAGAACTCGTGCGGATAGCGCTCGCCGTGCTCAGCGCTCAGCCCGACTGTCTCCAGCAGCTCGAACGCGCGTCGCTTACGCTCCGCCTCCGTACCGATCTGATGGTTGAGGAGCGGCTCGGAGACGATGTCGCGGACACGCATGCGAGGGTTCAGCGAGGAGTAAGGGTCCTGGAAGATGATCTGCATGTCGCGGCGCAGACGCTGCATGGCGCCACGCGAGGCCTGCATGACATCTTGCCCGTCGAAGACAACCTGCCCATCGGTGGCGGTCAGGAGCCGCAGAACCACCCGAGCCGCGGTGGACTTTCCGCAGCCGCTCTCCCCCACGAGGCCGAGCGTCTCCCCCTGTTCTAGGGAGAACGAGATGTCGTCGACGGCGTACACGTGCCCGGTCGTCCGCCGCAGCAGCCCGGTCCTAATGGGGAAGTATTTCTTGAGGCTGGAGACCTCGAGCAGGCTCACGCCACTCGCCTCCTAAAGCGCGGCAGCTTGGACCTAATGGTCTTACGCTCCTCCGCCGGGATCCAGCAGTGCACGCCATGGCTCATGCCGACCATCTCGCCCGTCGGCCAGTTGTCGCGACACTCCGGCCGCTCGTAGGGACAGCGGCCGGAGAAGGGGCAACCCAGGGGCAGGAGGAGGAGGTCGGGCGGATTGCCCTTGATGGGTGTGAGCCGCGTCTTCTCGACCAGGTCGAGACGCGGTAGCGAGCTCAGAAGGCCCCACGTATAGGGATGGTGCGGATCGTAGAAGATCTCGTCCACCGATCCGTACTCCACGGTGCGACCGCCGTACATGACCATGATCTTGTCCGACATCTCAGCCACCACGCCTAGATCGTGCGTGATCAAGATGACGCCCGAGTGGTACTGCTGCTGCATCTCGCGTACCACCTCGATGATCTGCGCCTGGATGGTCACGTCGAGGGCCGTGGTAGGTTCGTCGGCGATGAGTACGTCGGGGTTGCACGAGATGGCCATGGCGATCATCGCCCGCTGGCGCATGCCGCCGGAGAACTCGTGCGGGTACTGATCGACGCGATGCTCCGCGTCTGGAATGCCCACCTTGGCTAGCAGCTCCGCCGCCTGCCTCCACGCCTCCTTCTTCCCCTTGTTCTGGTGCAGGCGGATGGCCTCCACGATCTGATCGCCCACCTTGAAGACGGGGTTCAGGCTGGTCATGGGGTCCTGGAAGATCATGGCGATGTCGTTGCCGCGTACCTGGCGGATCTCTTCCTCGTTGAGCCGCGAAAGATCCTTGCTTTTGAGCAGGATGTCGCCGGCGACCACCTTGCCCGGCGGGTCGGGCACCAGGCGCATCAGTGAGAGCGCGGCCACCGTTTTGCCCGACCCCGACTCGCCCACGATGCCCAGGGTCTCGCCGCGGTCTAGCGTGAAGCTCACGCCGTTGACGGCCCGTACCACTCCGGCGTGCGTGAAGAAATGCGTGGAGAGATCCCGCACCTCGAGCAAGCGCTCCGCCATACCTACTCCTTCAACCTCGGGTCGGTGGCGTCGCGCAAGCCGTTACCGAACGAGATGAAGCCGAAGACCGTCAGGGTGAGCGCGGCGCTGGGAAACACTTCCATCCACCAGCGCCCGCCCTGCAGATAGGGCAGGTAGTCGGCGATCATCTTGCCCCAGCTGGCGTCGGGCGGCTGAATGCCGATGCCCAGGAAGCTCAGCGCAGCCTCGGTCACGATGGCCCCGCCGACCCCCATGGCGACGGCCACGTAGACCGGCGCCATGGTGTTCGGCAACACGTGCCGGAAGATGATGCGCACGTCGTTGGCGCCCTGGGCTCGCGCCGCCTCGATGTACTCCATGGCCTTCACGCTCAGCACCGACCCACGATTGATACGCGCGTACTGTGCCCAGCTGAGCAGACCGATAGCAATGAAGACGTTCACGAAGCCGGGGCCTAAGACGGTCAGCAAGAGCAGGACGAACAGGATGTAGGGGTAGGCGAAGAAGATGTCCGCCAGGCGCATGATCACGCTGTCTACCCAGCGCCCGTAGTAGCCGGCCACCGGCCCCAGCGTCAATCCGATAGCCAGGGCGATCGACACGGCGATTACGCCCACCAAGAGCGAGATGCGCGTGGCCACCAGCGTACGAGAGAAGATGTCGCGGCCGAGGTAGTCGGTCCCGAACGGATGGCTCCAGGACGGCGGCGAGCCGTACCCGTCTGGACTGAGTTCATAGTTGACCGCGTTCGGATCGTGCGGTGCGAGGTACGTGCCCGCGAGGCTGGCCACCTCCTGAGTCAAACCTACCGCCATGAACACGGTGATGATGCACAGACCGGCCACGGCGAGCTTGTTGCGCCGCAGGCGCCGCCATGTATCCGCCCACAAGCCGAGAGGCTTGCGCCCGACCTGCTCGCCGCCGGCCACATCTGCCTGCTGGCTCACGGCATCCCTTGGCTTCTGGTCGCTCACCGGCCGCTATTCCTCCAGCCGGATGCGCGGGTCTACGGCGGCGTAGCCGAGGTCGACCACGAGGTTCGCCAGCACGTACACGAGCGTGGCGAAGAGGACGCCGCCGGCGACCACCGGCATATCCCGCGCGCCGATGGCCTGGAAGATCATGAGCCCGATGCCCGGCCGCGAGAAGACGGTCTCGGTGAGGATAGCGCCGCCCATGAGTGCTCCCAAGTCGATGCCGGCGATGGTCATCACCGGGATGACCGCGTTCTTCAGACCGTGTTTGAGGACCACGCGGCGCTCGGAGAGGCCCTTGGCCCGGGCGGTACGGATGTAGTCCGAGCGGATCACCTCGAGCATCGCGGCACGCTGCATGTAGGAGATGTACGCCACCTCGATGAGGCCCAGCGTAACCGCCGGCAGGATCAGTTTCTCCAGGCTGTCCAGTGTGGCGGGGATGAACAGCAGCACGTTCTCCCCCGCTCCCGACACCGGCAGCAGGTCGAGCTGCACGCCGAACAGCCACTGCATGAACACGCCCAGGACGAACACGGGGATGCCCCAGATGAGCAACGCCCCCGTGGTGAGCACCGTGTCCCACAGCGTGTACTGGCGCAGCGCCGAGTAAATGCCCAGGGGGATGCCCAGGAGCTCGATGAGGACCGCGGCTAGCGCCAGCTGGATGGTGTTTCCAGCGCCCATCCAGATCAGCTCGGTCACCGGCCGGTCGAGGGCAAACGACTTGCCGAGATCGCCCTTGAGGATGCGGCCCAGAAACTTCGCGTACTGCACGGCGAGCGGCCTGTCGAGGCCGAGCTGCTTCCTGACCTCGGCGATCTTCTCGTCGGTGGCGTTCTTGCCCGCCTGCATGCGCGCCACATCGCCCGGCACAATGAACATGATCACGAACGTAATGAGGCTGACGCCGATCAACACGACGATCATCTGCATCAGTCTGCGGACGACGTAGGCGTACATACGGTAGGGTCGGCCTCCGTGCTTCCGTCTTGCTGGGAGGAGAGATACGGGGCGGCTCGCCGTCGTCGGCAGGCCGCCCCGCCCAACCGCAGCGAGTGTACGCGGCCACGTCCACTCGCTGCAAGCTTACGACCGTGTTACTTGACCCACACGGTCCACATGTCGACGAAGTTCATCGGGTTGAGGATCTGGTTCTGCACCCGATTGTTCATCACGCGGAACTCCCGGTAGAAGTAGATCGGGATGACCGCGACGTCTTTCAGAACTATCTGCTCCGCCTCGGCGTACATGTCTTGCCGCTTGGTGGCATCGGTCTCGGACCGCGCGTCGACCATCAGCTTGTCGACCTCGGGATTGTCGTAGAAGGAGTAGTTGTTGGACCCCTTCTGCGAGCTGTGGAACAGCGGATACACCCAGCCGTCCATGGATGGGTAGTCGGTGACCCAACCGAGGCGAAAGACCTCCGGCGAGCCCGGCTTGTCGTTGTTGGACAGCTTGTCGAGGTAGGTGCCCCACTCGAAGTTGCTCAACTTGACGTCGATGCCAACGCTCTTCCAGCCGGCCTGCAGCACCTCGGCCACCTTCTGGTGTGCCTCGTCGGTGTTGTACCAGTAGTTGATGCTGGCCGTCTTGCCACCCAGCAGTTCCTTAGCCTTGTCCGGGTTATAGCCGTAGGGGCTCTGACCCTCGCGGAAACCGGGCGTACCAGGCGGGATGATGCCCGTCGCCGGCGTGGGCACACCCTCTCTGGCAACGTTGATCACGGCCTCGGCATTGGCGGAGTAGGCAAGCGCCTGCCGCAGCTCGGGGTCGTTGCCCATCGTCGAGTTGGCCATGTTCACGAACACGAAGTACGTGGACGTCTGCGGCCACTTCTTTGTGGACCACTCGCCCGACTGCACCTTAGGATTGTTCTCCGCCGGCTTCACCTGGCCCGGCGGCACGCGGCACATGTCGACGGTGCCCTTCTGGAACTCGAGCCACTCCGTGCTCGCCTCGAGGATGATCGGCATGTGGATGCGATCCACATAGCCAGCGTTCTCCTTGTCCCAGTACTCCGGGTTCTTCACTAGCTCGATCTTCTGGTTGTCGACCCACTCCTCTACCATGTACGGACCGGTGCCGACGGGCTTCTTGAAGTACGCCTTTGGGCCGATCTCCTCGATGTAATCCACCGGCGTCACCGCGGCGACGCTATGACCGAGCGTGTCCGGAAACTCCGCGAAGGAGTACCGCAGGGTGACTTCCAGCGTGTAGTCGTCCAGCGCCTTCAGGCCGGTGAGGCCGGCCGCGGGATCGGTCTGGTAGCCGGTATCCTCGCACCCCTTGATCGCGGCCAAGATGTAGGAGACGTCGGAGGCGTTCTCCTCCAGGGTGACACGATTCCACGAATCCACGAAGTCCTGCGCCTTTACCTCGCGGTTCACTGGCGGCTGGAACATGACGCCCTTCTTCAGCTTGAAAGTGAAGACGGTAGCGTCTTCGTTCGCCTCCCAGCTCTCGGCGATGCAGGGCTCGACCTTCATGTTACCGTCGTCGCCCAAGACGTACTTGACCAGGCCTTCGAAGGCCTGGTGAGTCACGTGCATCCCCTCGGTCTCCTGGGCGTTCAGCGGCTCAATAGAGACCGGGTTCGCCGAGATAGGGAAGTTGTACGTGCCGCCAGCCTTCGGTTCGCCACCGCCCGTAGTGCCGCCGTTCGTCTCCTTGTCGCCGCCGCCGCAGGCGGCCAGCCCCAAGGTGGCAACCACGACCACCGCGGCGGCCGACAACAGCAAACGCCATTTCCGTGCGCGATTCATCACTGCTGTGCCCTCCTTTGCAACGAAGTCGAGTGCCCCCGTGCTTTGATCAGACGCGAGAGGCAGGGAGAGAATCTCTCCCGAGAATCGGATCGTCTGAGCAACACCTCCCCGCGATTTTCGTACTACGCATCCTCGCCGCCGCCGGTGCAAGACGGGCGCCAGCATGCCGAGCGTACGAGCCGCGTCTCGAAGCCGATCACAACCTCCAAACCAAGAGGAACGTGGTGATGAAGAAGAGGACGCCGGTGATGATCGTGTAGCGTGTCAGGTTCCGCTCCATAACGCTTGCCTGCGCGGCGAAGGAAAATCCCGTAATGCTGGCCATGCCGGCGTCTTTGCCCGAGTGCAGCAGGATGAGCGCTATGAGCAGGAGGCAGATGATGAGATGGACGACGATGAGGACGGTATTCAGCACGAGCGGCACCCTTTCGCGTGGTCGCTTCTGCACCGGCTTCGAGCAGAAGTGTAATATTTCCTATACATACATGCAATCATCCGCTGGCAACTTTGTCCACCGGAAAGCACACGGCCTAGTATACCCAGCTCGACAGCCGACAAGCCCGACCGAACCACCTCACCTTTCATGACCTCTTAGCTCCACTCCAGGAGATCACGCCCCGTCATCTCCGGCGGTACGGGCAGGCCCAGCAGATGGAGGACCGTGGGCGCGATGTCCGCCAGGACGCCACCCGGGCGCACCCGCACGTTGGCGCCGGGAACGGTGACGAGAAACGGCACCGGATTGGTGCTGTGCGCCGTATTGGCACTGCCATCCGGCTCCAGCATGCAGTCCGAGTTGCCGTGATCGGCAGTCACGACACACACACCACCCAGATTCACAGTAGCCGCAACCACGCTCCCCAAACACTCATCCACAGCCTCCACAGCCTCCACGGCCGCCGCGACGATCCCCGTATGCCCCACCATATCGGCATTTGCGTAGTTGACAATAACGAAATCGAACTCGCCGCCGGCGAGCTGCGCCAGCAGCTCCTCGGTGACGGCGAAGGCCGCCATCTGCGGCTTGTGATCGTAGGTCGGCACATCGCGCGGGCTGGGGATCAAGATGCGCCGCTCGCCGGGCACCGCGGCCTCTACCCCGCCGTTGAAAAAGAACGTGACGTGCGCGTACTTCTCCGTCTCCGCGATGTGGAGCTGGCGGAGCCCGTGCTCGGCGAGCACTTCCGCCAGCACGTGTGAGGGACGAACTGGCGGAAAAGCGATCGGCAGCGGGAACTCCTTTTTGTACTCCGTCATGGTCACTACATCCACACGCGGCGGGTGTGAGCCACGGTCGAACTGTGTGAAGCGCTCTTCGAAGAGCGCCCGCGTGAGCTGGCGCGCACGGTCGGGCCGGAAGTTGAAGAAGATGCACACATCGCCGTCTTTGATCCGTGCCCGAGCAGCTGGCTCGACGACCGTCGGCCGCACGAACTCGTCTGACTCGTCGCGCTCGTAGGCCAGGGTCACGGCTTGCGCGGCCGAGGCCGCGGAGATGCCCTCGCCGTAGACCAGGGCGTCGTACGCCAGCTTGGTGCGCTCCCAGCGCGTATCCCGATCCATCGCGTAGTACCGACCGCTGACCGTGACGTAGCGGCCCACGCCGATCTCCTCCATGGCGAGCTGGACGTCCGCCAGGTACTGCTGGGCACTGCGCGGCGGCGTGTCGCGCCCGTCGAGGAACGCGTGCACGGCGACGTCCCGTGCCCCCTGGTCCCACGCCATCCGCAGGACTGCTACCAGGTGCCCCAGATCGGCGTGTACACCGCCGGCCGAAACCAGCCCCATGAGATGAACGGTGCTGCCACGACCCACCGCCGTGGCGAAGGCGTGCCGCAGCACCGGATTGGCGAAGAAGCTGCCATCCTCGATCGCCTTGGTGATGCGCGTGAGGTCTTGGTAGACCACACGGCCGGCGCCGATGTTCAGATGACCGACCTCCGAGTTGCCCATCTGGCCCTCCGGCAGCCCTACGGCCAGTCCGCTGCTCTGAAGCTCACCGTGCGGGTAGGTGGCCAGTAGATGGTCGAAGACGGGCGTACGCGCCCGCGCGATGGCGTTCCCTGGCCCGTTCGCGGCGACCCCCCAGCCGTCCATCACGATCAGCACCACCGGACGAAACGCTCCGCCGCCCGGCCGGGCCGCGGGAGCGCTGGGGGTGGACACGGCACTCACAGCGGCGCGAAGCGGACGATGCGGGCGAACTCGTCGGGATCCAGGCTCGCGCCACCCACGAGAACGCCGTCGATGTCGGACTGCGCCATGAGGGCGTCGATGTTGGCCGCCTTCACGCTGCCGCCGTAGAGGAGCCGCACCCGCAGGGCCGTCGGAAAGTGCTCGCCCAAGCGAGCGCGGATAAACCCGAGCGTCTCTTGCGCCATCTGCGGTGTGGCCGTACGGCCGGTGCCGATCGCCCAGATAGGCTCGTAGGCGATCGCCACGCGCGCCAGTTCGTCGGCGCGCACCTCGGCTAAGTCGGCGGCGAGCTGCGCGCCGACCTTCTGCTCGGTATCCCCCGCCTCGCGCTCTTCCAGCGATTCGCCCACGCAGAGGATCGGCTCCAGATCGGCGTCGAGTGCGGCTCTCACTTTCCGCGCCAGATCGGCGTCCGTCTCCGCGTTGTACTGGCGGCGCTCGGAATGGCCGAGGATCACCAGAGGCACGCCGAGCTCGCGCAGCATGGCGGCGCTCACCTCGCCGGTAAACGCGCCCTCATCGGCGTAG
This sequence comes from Thermoleophilia bacterium, assembly GCA_040772045.1. GTDB lineage: Bacteria > Actinomycetota > Thermoleophilia > UBA2241 > UBA2241 > JAXGYV01. Next base: position 15,244 of record JAXGYV010000001.1, on the reverse strand, counting down.
TGCATGGTCTGCGCGCCGACGCGCACCGCCGTGCCGACGGTGGCTCGCAACGCCTCGGCCAAACTCAAGAACGGCGGGCAGAGCACCACGTCGCGGTCGTCGACGTCGTCGACCAAGGGCAGAAACCGCGTCAAGTACTCGCGCGTAGCCGCCGCGGTCTTGTACATCTTCCAGTTACCGGCCATCAGCGGCCGCCGCCCCTGTGCCATGCTCGCCTCCCGGTGTATCGCCGCGCGGCCCCCGGCGCGCGGTCATGTCATCTCTCTGCGGCCGAGCCTCACCGGTCCGCGAGCGCGGCCACCCCGGGGAGCTCCTTTCCCTCGAGGAACTCCAGGGCGGCACCACCGCCGGTGGAAACGTAGGTGACGGCGTCGGTGAGCCCACACGCCGCAAGGGCGCTGATGGTGTCTCCACCGCCAACCACAGTGGTCCCCCGCGAACCGGCCATCGCCGTGGCTACGACGCGCGTACCCTCGCCAAACCGCGACACTTCGAACAGACCCAGGGGGCCGTTCCAGAAGACCGTGCCCGCACGCTGAATACGCGCCACGAACTGCTCGCGCGTCTGCTCGCCGATGTCGAGCCCCATGAGCTCGGGAGGTATAGCCGCCGCCGGAACCATTTGTGCACCATCCACGTCGTCGGGTCCGGCCGCCACCACGATGTCCGCCGGCAGCACAAGCTCGCCGCCCAGCGATACGGCCTCGTCCAGCAGCTCACGCGCCACGTCGGCGGCCCCTTCCTCCACCTTGGAGCGGCCCACCTCGAGCCCCCGCGCTTGCAGGAACGCGAAGCACATAGCGCCACCCACCAGCACGCTGTCGGCCAGCCCTAGCATGCGGCGCACCACCCCGACCTTGTCGGAGACTTTGGCGCCGCCGAGCACCACGACGTACGGACGTGCTGGAGACACAACCAGACGCTCCAGCATGGTCAGCTCCTCGGCCATCAGCAGGCCGGCGACAGCGGGCAGCTCGGCCGCCACGCCCGTCGTGGACGCGTGCGCCCGGTGAGCGGTGCCGAAAGCATCGTTGACGAATACGTCGGCGAGGGACGCCAGCCGACGGGCAAACCCGGCATCGTTAGCGGTCTCCTCCTCGTGAAAGCGGACGTTCTCCAGCAGCAGCACATCTCCAGGCGCGAGCGCCGCGACCTCGGCCTCTACTTCGGCGCCGACGCAGTCCCCCACTTTACGAACTGGCCGGCCCAGCAGCTCGGAGAGCCGCCCGGCTACCGGATCCAGGCGCAGGCTGTCCACGACCTGCCCCTTAGGCCGGCCCAGGTGACTCACGAGGATCACCCGGCAGCCGCGCCGGGTGAGCAGTTCGATCGTCGGCAGCGCACGCCGAATGCGTGTGTCGTCTGCTACCACGCCCTCGGCGAGCGGCACGTTGAAGTCCACCCGCACCAGCACACGCGCGCCGTCGAGCGGATAGTCAGTGACGGTCGCTTTGTTCAAGGGTGCCTCCCCTCACTCGCTCGGGGCACATCGCCTGTCCGCCCCTCTTCCCACAGATAAGAGAGAGTGTATGCGACCGCCGGTCAGCGACTCCACTCGTCTACGCCAGTACCCGGTCCACCAGGTCCGCCGTGCGACAGCTGTACCCCCACTCGTTGTCGTACCAGGTGACCACGGCGGTGATGTCGCCAGAGGCGTAGGTGAGGGCCGCATCCACGATCGACGAATGGCTGTCGTGGACGATGTCGGCCGAGACGATGGGGTCTTCGCAGTAGCCGAGAATGCCCTTCATGGAGCCCTCGGACGCCTCGCGCAGCGCGGCGTTCACTTCCTGCGGAGTGGGCCGGGAAGTGAGCACCGCGGCCAGGTCCACCACCGACCCGGTGGGGACCGGCACACGCAGCGCATAGCCGTCGAGCTTACCCTTGAGCTCCGGGATCACCTCGCCTACGGCACGCGCGGCCCCGGTAGTCGTGGGGATGATGGAGAGGGCCGCGGCACGCGCGCGGCGCAGATCCTTGTGCGGGAAGTCGAGGGTCGGTTGATCGTTGGTGTACGCGTGCACGGTGGTCATGGTGCCGTATTCGAAACCGAAGGCGTCGAGGAGCACCTTCGCCACCGGAGCCAGGCAGTTCGTCGTACAACTCGCGTTCGAGATGACGTGGTGGCGCGCCGGATCGTACATGTCATCGTTGACGCCAAGCACGAGCGTAACGTCTGCGCCCTTGGCCGGCGCCGAGATGATCACCTTCTTGGCGCCGGCATCCAGATGACGAATCGCGTCCTCACGCTTGGTGAACCGCCCCGTGGACTCGATTACCACATCGATGCCGAGATCGCGCCACGGTAACGCGCCCGGATCGGTCTCCTTCAGCGCCAGGATGCAACGCCCGTCGATCGTCAACTCGCGCTCGTCGGCACTCACCGCGCCAGCGAATGTTCCGTGCACCGAGTCGTACTTGAAGAGGTGCCTCAGCGTGGCTACGTCCGCCATGTCGTTGACCGCCACGATCTCCACATCGCGGCCGCGCTCGAGCAGCGCCCGTACCACAAGCCGTCCGATCCGTCCGAAGCCGTTGATCGCCACGCGTGTCGCCATTGTTCGCTCCTCGCATCAGTGGACTGGGAGAGAGTTAAGGTACACCAATCGCCGCCCCACGGCGGCCGGCGCCGTGAGACGCTTTGGCGGGACGAGCGAGGCGGCGGGACGCGGCGAGAGCCGCGCCCGCGAACCGTATCTATCCGCGCGGTCGGCGTGCCAGCGCCATCAGCCGCCGCAGGCGGTGATTGAGGGCCGACTTGGTGAGCGGCGGGCTCGCCCGCGCCGCCAGCTCCTGGAGGCTGAGGTATGGGTAGCGCAGGCGCAACCTCGCCACCGTCTTCAGGGAAGCGGGCAAGCGCTCCCACTGCCCAGACGCCCGCAGTCGCTGCAGAGCCTCTACCTGGCGCCGGCCGGCCGCCGCGGCGCGGCGCGCGTTTGCCTCGTCGCAGTTCGCCTGTCGGTTCGCCGTGCCGCGAACCTCGCCGAGGACGTCGTGCTCCTCCCAGCGGAGTCGCGCGCCGTGCGCCCCCAGGAGGGCGAGCAGATCGGCCGCGGTCTGGCGCCGCTTGCTGTAGCAGGCCACGTTGCGCTCGCGCTCGGCCACGCGAAACGCCAGCCCCGTGGAGCCCAGCAACTCCGCCAGCTCCTCGGCCAGGCCGGCGCTCTCTACCGTGAGCTCCACATGAGTCGGTGTCCCCGGCGCCGACACCGATCCGCAGCCGAGGAAGCCGCCGCGCAGGAAGGCCACCAGGCAGCAGTGACGCCGGACCACCCGGCGCGGCACGGCGAGGCGCACCCGGTAGTCGTCGGTCAGCACACCGATCTCGTTGAGCACCTGCAGCTCTCGCGGACGGTCGCCGAGGATGACCTCGAGACGGCGGCCGACCGGCGCCGTCTCCACCGTGCGCAGCTGCGGGCTCACGCCGTAGGGACGCAGGAGGGCTAGCAGATTGCGGGTGGCGGCGGGCAAGGTGAGCGCCACCCGCACCGCGAACCTACCGCCCGCGCCAAGCTCTACGGTCCCCGCGGCGAACACCAGTCCCGCGAGCTGCGCTCTGCGACAGTGATCTTCCGCGGGTACCAGCATGCACAGCTCGCGCTTGACCTCGGCGGTAAAGGAATCTCCGGCAGGCCGCACCGCCTGCGCACCCCCTCTAGCGCGCCAGACGCAGTACGGCTCCGGACAGCCGCGCGGCGTCGTGGCGAAACACATTGCTCCCAGCAGCCAGTGACGCGCGGACCACGTGCACGCCAAGACGCTCCAGGCGCGCATCGTCTACGCATACCAGCTGGGCACCGGTCTGCGCGTAGGCGGCGGCGAGGTCCGCCGAGACCGGCGTATCGCTCACCAGGACCACGTCGATGAGCCCCTCGAGGCCATGACGGTACAGTGCCTCCACGTGGTCGGCCGCCGTGTAGCCGTCGGTCTCGCCCGGCTGCGTCATCACGTTGCACACGTAGACCACCCGGGCGCGAGTGGCTCGAAGCGCCTCGCGCACGCCGGGGATTACCAGATTCGGGATGATGCTCGTATACAAGCTGCCAGGGCCGAGGACCACGAGATCGGCGCTGGCGATCGCATCGAGCACCTGGGGGAGCGGCCGCGGCGCCTCCGGCGAGAGCCACACGCGTACCGGGCGCCCCCGGTGCGCGGTGATGCTGCTCTGCCCCGCCACCTGCTCGCCACCCTCTACCTGCGCGTGCAACTGCACGTCGTCGAGGGTCGCCGGCAGCACCCGGCCACGCACCTTGAGCACGCTCGTCGACTCCTGCACGGCGCGCTCGAAATCTCCGGTCACGGCGGCCAGCGCCACCAGGAACAAGTTGCCGAAACTATGGCCGGCGAGCCCACCCTCGGCGAACCGGTACTGGAACAGCCGCCCCAGGAGCGATTCGTCCTCGGCCAGCGCGACGAGGCAGTTACGGAGATCGCCTGGCGGCAGCACCCCCATGTCGCGGCGCAACATGCCAGAGCTGCCTCCGTCGTCGGCCATCGTGACGACCGCGGTCACATTGCTGGTGCCCCTCTTGAGGCCGCCGAGGAGAACCGACAACCCTGTGCCGCCACCCAACGCAACCACGCGCGGGCCCTTTGCCAACCGCGCCTCGGAGCGCTTGACCCCGGGGTCGGCGACCGCGCGAGCAAAGCGGACCATGCCGCGAGCACCTCCGTAAGCAGCCAACAGGCCGAGCACGATCCCCGCGCCAACGAGCAGCCCGGTGATGAAGAAATGGCCGCGGAGGAACCCGAGCCCCACTCCGGCCAGAGCCCGATAGGACGAGAGCCAGGCGCCCAAGCCGACGAACACGGCGAACCCGAAGGCCAGCACACCGGCCGCGGCGAGCAATACCCACCGCTTGAACCCCACGCCGGGGTAGAGCCATTGCACGCTTGGACGATTCACGAGCCCCTGGCGATGTCCCGATGCCGCACGATGGTGTAGAACCCCTGCTTGCGATAGTGCGCGCCGAGATACTCGGCGATGGCGACCGAGCGGTGATGGCCGCCGGTACATCCGATGCCGATGGTCACGTGCGCCTTACCCTCGGCCGCGTACTGCGGGAACAGGTAGTCGAGCAGCGGCAACAACCGGGCGAAGAACTGCTCCGTGTCTGGCTGACCCAGCACGTAGTCGCGCACGAGGGGTTCCAGGCCCGTGAGCGGCCGCATCTCGAGGTCGTAGTGCGGGTTGGGCAGAAAGCGCACATCGAACAGGAGGTCGGCGTCGATCGGAATGCCGTACTTATAGCCAAACGAGACGACGGCGAAGACGATGATCGACCGGCGCCCTTGCTGGATGAGCTGGCTGTTGAGCTGAACACGCAGGTCCTGCGTGGCCAGCTCGCCGGTGTCGATGATCACGTTGGCGCACTCGCGCAGCGGCGCCAGCAGACGACGCTCGCGGCGGATGGCGTCGAGAATCGACCCGTTGCCGCTCAGCGGATGACGGCGCCGGGTCTCCTTGAAGCGCCGCACCAGCGTCTCGTTGGAAGCCTCCAAGAATACGAGGGAGAAGTCCACATTCCGCTCGTGCAGCTCTCCGAGCATCGTCTCGAGCTCGCCGAAGTACTCGCCGCCGCGAGCGTCGCACACCACGGCGACGCGGTCGACCTTGCTCCCCTCACGCCGAAAGAGATCGACCAGGGTAGGCACCAGCTGCGGCGGGAGGTTGTCGACACAGAAGTAGCCCGCGTCCTCGAACACATCCAAGGCCTGCGTCTTGCCCGCGCCGGAGAGACCCGTGAGGATCACGAACTGCATGCTGGGTCGGAGATCGATCACCGCGGCGGCCCCAGCTCCTGTGGCACCGCCGCTCCCTCCAGTCGCAGCAGCCACTCCTTCCAGCGGGGGTCGTCGCCGTACTGGCCGAGCGTGCCGTCGCCGTGGACCACGCGATGGCAGGGCAAGATAACGGGCAGTGGATTGCGCGCCATGACGGAGCCCGCGGCGCGCGCCGCTCCAGGGCGCCCGGCGCGCGCCGCCAGCTCGCCATAGCTCACGGTCTGCCCGTACGGTACATCCGCCAGCGCCCGCAGCACGGCCGTCTCGAACACGGTAGCGCCGTGAGCGGCGGCGAAGCGGGCGACGTCGAGCGGAAACTCCACGCGCTCTCCGGCGAAGTACCGCTCGAGCAGCGTGACCCACACGCCAATGGAATCCGGCACACCGGACGGTACATCGCCGGCGAGGGGATCTTCGCCCGGCAGAGTGAGCTCCCACGGCTCGCCATCGTGGAAGCTGATGGTCCCCTCGCCACGAGGCGTCGCGTAGCGAGCCGTGCACGCAATCTGGTCAACCCGTCTTGTGGAGATGTGCATAGATCCCCCTCGCTACTTTCGGCGGCAGCCCAGGCACGGCTTCCAGCTCTTCTCGGCTGGCCGTCAGGAAGCGCTCGGGACTGCCGAAGTACTCTAGTATCTTACGCCGTCTCGCGGGCCCCACTCCGGGAAGCTCGTCGAAGATCGCGGAGCGGCGGCTCTGCGCGGCCCGCCGACGCCGGTGGTGCGTGAGGGCGAAGCGGTGAGCCTCGTCGCGTACCCGCTGGAGCAAGAGCGAGCCCGGATCGTCGGGCGGCAGCGGCAGCGGTCCGGCGCGGCCGGGGACAAAGACCTCCTCACGCTGCTTGGCCAAGCTGACCACCGCTACGTCGTCCGCCCCCGCCGCGGCCAGGCCCGCCAGAGCGGCGGAGAGCTGCCCCTTGCCGCCATCGACGACAACCAGGTCCGGGTGGGTGGCGAAGCTCTCGTCGAACCCCTTGGCCGCCTGGCCGACCATGCCAGTCGCCTCTCCGCCCCCATCGCCGCGCGCAAAGCGACGCTCGATCACCTGACGCATCATCGCGAAGTCGTCCTGCCCCGTCACGTCGCGGATGGCGAACGAGCGGTAGTGTGCCGGCCGCGGCCGACCTTCCTCGAACACCACCATGGAGCCCACCGCGTTCGTGTCGCCCAAGTTCGAGATGTCGTAGCACTCGATGCGCAACGGCAACCCAGGCAGACCAAGGCTGTCGCGCAGCCGCTCCATCGCCTCGCGGCGGCCCTCCCGGCGACGCGCCAACCGTTCCACTTCGGCCTCCGCCGCCAGCTTGGCATTGCGCGCGGCGAGCTCCACCAGACGGCGCTTGGGCCCACGCTGGGCGCGGCGCACAGCGACCTTCGCGCCGCGCCTCGGTGAGCAGCACCGCCGCGCCGCTCACGTCGCCGTCGGCGTCCACGATCACCTGCGGCGGGATACCCGCGCCCTCCCAGTAGAACTCCATGAGGAACTGCTCGAGCACCGTGACGCGTTCGGCGCCCTCGGCGTTCTCCAGGTAGAACTGCTGGCGTGCCACGAGGGCGCCCTCCCGTACGCGGAATACCTGCACGTTCGCCCCTAACCCCGCCTGGCACAGGCCGATTACATCGAAATCGCCAGCGCCTTCCGTGCGCGCCACCTGCCGTTCCGCAACGTGCCGCACAGCCGCCAGCCGGTCGCGCAGGAGCGCCGCCTTCTCGAACTCTCGCGCGCCCGCCGCCGCCGCCATCTCCGCCTCGATGCGGCGCTCCACGGCACGCATATCTCCACGCAGGAAGCCGATGACCTCCTCGATAACCTCCCTGTACTCCGCCTGGCTGCAGCGCCCCTCGCACGGTCCCAGCGAGCGCTTGATGAAGTGCTGGAGACAAGGCGTGCCGCTAGGGCGCCCTGGCCGCGGCCCCCGGCACTTGCGGTACGGGAAGATGCGCCCGATGAGGTCGAGCACCTCCCGCACTTTCCGCGCACTGGCGTACGGTCCGAAGTAGAGGTTCCCAGGCACGCGGCGACCGCGCATGAAGCGTACCCGCGGCCACTCGTCCCGCAGCGTAACCTCGATGAAGGGGTAGCTCTTGTCATCGCGTAAGCGCACGTTGTAGGGCGGGCGCGATTCTTTAATGAAGGCGTCTTCTACGAGGAGCGCCTCCTGCTCCGTGCCGGTGACCACCCACTCGATGTCCCGCGCCCGTGCCACCATCTCGGCGATGCGCCCGTCCGCCGGGCCTCCAGGGCGCAGGTACGAGGCCACGCGTTTATGGAGATCCTTGGCCTTGCCGACGTACAGCACCGCACCCTCGGCGTCTACGAACCGGTACACGCCCGGCTGGGCGGGGATGTGCGAGAGAGCAGCGTGGAGATCGGTCATGCTGAGTCGTCCCTTGGACAGACCGATTGTACCCTGCCGCCAGCCGGCGATCAGGCCGCCAACGCCATCGCTTGCCGGGACTTGCCACGGCAACTCGACGCCAGCCAAGCGGCCGTACCTCGACGAGGCCGCTCCACGCCTCTCTTTCTCCCGGCCTACGCGCCGGTGGTCCGCGTATCGTGCTCAGTCGGGCGGGTGTTCCCCAACAGCCGCTTCAGGCCCAGGCGGCAGACGTTCACCCGCTGTGGATCGATGATGTCGCCCACGCTCGCCTTGTCGAGACGATCGACCAGCGCCTCGTTGCCGGCTCTCAACTTGAAGGCCATCTCCTCTCGATAGAGTGGAACCAGCGCGAAGAAGACGATCCGCCGGCCATCGACCGCGTTGAGGAACGCGAAGCTCTCGGGCAGGCTCACAGGAGGCAGGAGACACGAGCAGCAGAGCTTGGTGGACATCGCGAACGGCACAGGAGGGTCGCCGTTCGGTACCGCATGGCCCGACCACAGCCAAGTACCGCATTCATGCGGCAGGCGGGCCAGCAGCTTGAGTTGACGGAGAGGCCAGTAGTGAGCCTCGTCGGCGAAAGCCTCCCGCGACAGCGGCCAGCCGGGAGGCAGAAGGGCGACGAGCTCAGCGTGCGTGCACGCCGGCGCCGCAGCCGGCGCGGCCATGGTCCTGTCGCTCATGCCGCTCGTTACCAGGGTGTGGAATGGGCGGTCGGCGGTCGGCCTCACGTGCTGGATGTGGACATGAATCACCTCGGAGACGATCTCGTCGAAGACCGCCGTTACGGGGCCGAGATGCCGCTCGATGTGGCGGCCTACGAGCTCGATCGCCGGCTCCGCGCGCGAGGAATCGCCACAGAGCCTCTCTGCTCGCTGGCGCCGTAACCCTCGGCGTCGCAGTAGCGATGAGCCACCGGAGCTCACCGGTCCTTCAGTCTCCACGGAACCCAAGCCTCCCCCCGTGCGCCAGGCCTGCGGCACCGGCCGCATGGCGCAGCCGTATTCGCTCTGCTACCGCCCGTCGGGTTAGCTCACACCCGTGTTCCCCCGCCGACTTGCCCGCACGATGGCGCCCACCGCATGCCGGCGCACGCCACCGGTACACCTGATACCACAGAGAACAGCAGCTCGCAGGAACAGCTAGCGGGAACACGCGATGAAAGAACCCCTCCAGCGGTCAGCATAGGGCACCGCACGCGCGACGACAAGGATCGGAGTGTCGTTACGAGCGATCCGCGATGGGAAGGCTCACGCCGCCCGTTTCACTCGCCACGCCGACACCCTCCCCCGCCGCACGCCACCCCCTGCGCCCGCCGGGACCGCTCGCGGCGCCGCGTGACGACGACGCTCACCGCCACGTACAGAGCCGTCCCGACGAGGCCGGAGCACACCAGAACACCGTGGAGCGCCGCCGGCGAGATGAGATCGAGGAGCCAGTTCGCAGACGTCACCGGAGCGAGCGGATGGACGTCCGCGTGCACGATGCTGTCGATCAGGACATGACTGTACGACCCGAGGAACGCACTCAGCCACGCCACTCCCCAAGAGACCCGTACCGGCCCGCGCGGAGTGAGCGGCAGCGTACCCAATACCCACTCGCACAGGAACTTGCCGGTAGGGGCGCAGAACAGCGCGACCAGCGTGGCCCCGAGGTAGGTGTGCGTGAACCCGTGGCGCTGGCCGTACCCAGTCAGTATCGCGATGAGGGGTTGCAGGTCGGTGACCACCTGAGCCCACCCGTAGACGATCAGGCTGAAGCTCCCCCGCAACAGCGCCTTGACGAGGATTCCGGGGCCTAGGTGGTATGGGGGAAGCGGCACGCGCGTTCTCCTGTGCCTCAAACGAACGTCGATGATCGACGTAGTATAGACGTCGACGATGAAGTTCCCCATCGACAAGCGCTGGCGGCCTATGGCCTTTCCCCTTCTGGCCGTCGGCATCATCGCCGTCGACGACACCGTGCTAGACCTCGCGCTCCCCTCCATCTCCCGCGATCTCGGCGCCTCCACCGAGGAGCTGCAGTGGGCCATTAACGCCTACGTCCTGGCGTTCGCCGGCCCGCTGGTGGCCAGCGGAACACTGGCCGATCGCCTGGGCCACAAGCGAATGCTGCTCATCGGCTCGGCGCTCTTCGGGCTGGCCTCTTTCGCCGCGTCCCTGGCGAGCAGCACGGCCATGCTCATCGGCCTCAGAGCCGCCCAAGGACTCGCCGGCGCCATCCTCCTGCCGGCCACGCTCGCTCTGCTGCGCGCCACCTTTCCCGCCGCGCACGAGCGCACCGTGGCCATCGGCGTCTGGTCCGCCCTCTTCTCCGTGGGCGCCATGCTCGGCCCGCTCGTGGGCGGCGCGCTGCTCGAAGCTTACGGCTGGCGATCGGTCTTCCTCATCAATGTACCGATCGCCTTGCTCACGTTCGCGGGTACCGCGCTCTTCGTCCGTGAATCGCGCGTTCCGGAGACCGCGGCGATCCCTTACCAAGGCCTCCTGATCGCGGTGGCCGCCGTGGTGACGCTCGTGTACGCCATCACGGCGGCGGGTGCTCGCGGCTTCAGCGGTCTCGTGATAGCCGCCGTGGCCGCCAGCGCCCTGCTCTTCGCCGGCCTCGTCGTGCAGCAGCGCAGATCGCCGGATCCTCTCCTGCCGCCGGGCCTTCTGAAAAACCGTTCGTTCACCGGAGCCAGCTCGGCCATGGCCATTACGGTCTTCGCGCTCATGGGCTCGCTGTTCTTCCTCAGCCAGTACTTGCAGTCGGTGCTCGGGTTCTCGCCCCTGGCGGCGGGACTCCTCATGCTGCCGTTGGCCCTCCTGGAGGCCGCGGGGGCGCTCACGACCGCGCGCATCATCTCTCGCCTCGGGGTCAAAATGACCCTCGGCGGCAGTTTGGCCGCCTCCGCTGTGGGGCTGGCGGTACTGGCGCTCGGCATAGCCCCAGACCCCGGAGTATGGGCACTCCTCATCGGCGGCGGGCTTCTATCCTCAGCGCTGGGCGTAGCGTTCACCGCGGCGACGGACTCGATCCTCGGCACGCTGCCCGTGAGCCGGGCGGGTATCGGCTCGGCGCTCGATGAAACCCTACAGCACTTCGGCGCGGCGTTGGGCGTGGCGGTCTTGGGCGCCGTGGCGAACCTCATCTACCGTCACGGCGTGCACGCCGCGGTGAGCGACGGTCTGCTCAGCCCCACGCTCGCAGGCAAAGCGGAGGGGAGCGTTCAGGGCGCCCTCGTCGCAGCCGAGGCGCTGCCCCGCGGCGACGCGGACGCGGTGGTCGCCGCCGCGGCCCAGTCCTTCTGCGACGGGATGCTCACGGCCATGTGGGTGGGCGCCGCCATCTTGTTCGCGGTGGCGGCCCTAGCCCTGTGGCTCGTCCCCACGCACGTGGTCGAGACCGAGGCGAGCCCGCCCCGGCGGGAGCCGTGAGCACCGGGGGTTACCGGCAAGCCCAGCACCCTCCAACGTCTGGTCGCGTCAGTCGCCCTCCGCCACGTACTTGGCGGCGTCGATGAGCCTCCTGCCATCGCGTACACCGAGCTTCCCTCTAAAGCACTCCCGCGCTCTGTTCGTTCGCTCGAACGCCGCGCAGAGCGCCTCCGCATCAGCTATGGCTATCTCCCGCGGCGAGATGTACCCGGCAGCGTGCAGGACACGAGCCACGGCTGGGTTCGTCCACCGAATTCGGGTCAGGCTCACCAGAGCGAACAGTTCGTCCAGCAGTTCGCTCTCGATACCCAACGCGTGGCTCGCTTGCGCCCTCTGCTCCGCTGTACCCAGCGCGTCGTAGAGCTTCGGAGTGCTGGTATAGCCGGCCGCAGTAAGCTTCACCCGAGCTTTCTCTGGCAGCCAGCCGAATGCCTCAAGGGGGAACGGCCGCGGGAAGTAGCCCTCTATCTCTCTTCTGAGGAGCACGAGGTACGTCTCGTCGATCCCCGTCGCGCTCGCAAGCAGCGCCAGCCGTTTGGCGTTCTTGAGCCGTTGTCGCAGCTCCGCCAGCGTAGCTATACCGCCCTCTCGCAGCCGCTGAAAGCGTGACGCTATGTCTTCCAGCAAGGGAACCATGCTGGGGACGAGGTCTGTTCTCTCGATCCGATACTGAAGATCGGCGAGGCTGACCCGCCGATCGTCCAGATAGTAGCCCACGTCGTACCCCTCACTCGGGATAGCGCACGCCAGTGGCCGCCATCGCCATCAGCCGCTTCTTCCGCCGCATCGTCCTCCCCCGTACCCATCGCTGTGTCAGCCCGCGACCTCGGCCGCAGACGCACGCTCCCGCCTCACAGGTCGGCCCTGGCTCTCGTCGTCGGACGTGTGTCGTCAGAGGAGCTGCTGAACGGCGCGCCGCAGGTGCTCAACACCCTCCGCTATGTGATACTCCGCCCGGAGATCGCTGAGCAACTGTATGTACAGTACCATCAGCTTCCTGATGGTGTCTTCATCGCACTGAGCGTAGGAGCTCGCTACCAGGCGCTTCTCGCCCGCCGACAAGTACTCATGCGCTCGCTTCGCCCCGTAGATGTACGCACCGCTGCGAGCGGCAGCGGCGAAGAAGATGAGCTCTCTGACCTCTTCGATCAGCGACCGGCCCTGAAAGACGTCGCCCCTTCGGCACGCCTTCACGCCATCGTGCAGAGAGAAGACGCACCAGGTCATCTGCCGTTCCAGCTGCCGCTCGACCTCTCTCCTTGGCCTTCTGCGATCCAGCTTGCTCAGCGCCGACTCTAGGTTTCCACCGCGGTCGAAGATGATCTTGAAGTCGGAGTACGGCATCTGCTCGGAGACGTGGCGGAGTTGGCTGAAGACACAGTCGATCTCGAGACCAATCGGGGGGAATCGCGTCCTGCCATAGAGCGCGGCCACCATCTTGCAGTGCTGCCACTCCCGATCGAGACAGACCAGCGGTACACCAAGCCCGGCCACGAGCAACGGGAACGATGCGTGCACCGCGCCCAACGCCTCCGCGCTGTTCTGCGTCGCGATGCCCAGATCGATATCAGAGAGATCGTCCGCACTCTGGTTGGCGAGAGATCCGCCGAGGAAGGCGCCCTCTATCCCAGAGATCGTCTGTAACACACCGCCGATCTCGCTCAGAGCCTCGTGCCGCTCCATGGATTCCCCCTCTGCCGGCAAGCGCGAACGTACCCCTGGGGAAAGCGCCTCCTATTGAACTCCCCTCCGCCTTGGTCAGCAACGGGCGCGCCGACTAAGCGTGCCCGTCGTGGGCGGGGGCGCCGGCGAAGCGCAGCGCGGCCGCCCACCGCTCGATGGCCGCCCAGTCACGGTCGTCGTGCGCGCCGACTCCGTGCAGCGGGCTGGCCTTCGGTTTGGCCACGAGCTTGTCGAGCCCGCGCAGCACAGCCGGATCGTACCTGCCGACGAACATCTCGACGGCCGTCGGCTTCAGCCAAGGGTACTTCGCCAGCGTCTTATCGAGCTGACCGCGCGCCTCCTCGAGATCGTCGCTGGCCCTCGCGGGTCCCAGCGCGAACACCGCCACCGGCATGGCCTCCAGAGCCGCACGGTGCCGTTCCAGGAACGCCGTCGCCTCCTTCAACATCTTGCCGATGTAGTACGGCGCGCCCAGCACGACCGTGCCGTAGCCAGACAGATCCTTCACGCTCCCCGCCGGTCGCACGTCGACCGCCGCTCCGCCCTCGCGAAGCGTGGCAGCCATGCGTTCGGCCACCTCGCGCGTGGAACCGTAGCGTGTCGCATAGGCAACAAGGACAGCGTCAGCCATGACTCTCCCTCTCAGTTTGTGGTTTCAGGAATGGCGGCTCGCGGTTCGAGCCGCCGCCGCAGCACCCGCACGTGCGTCGCGGGCGAACCCGCAGAAGATCGACAGCGCCAGCAAGCTCATAGCGCTGAGGATCACCACGGCCACCAGCGTGGCGCTTTGCACGCCGAGGCCGTAGGCGAGCAGAGGAATGCCCGGCAAGAGCAGGAGCCACGCGGCAAGGCCGCCGGCGAAGACCCACGGCCACGCCACTTGCAGAAGCCGGCCGAGGCGCGGCCGCCGCGTGGCCCATGTGTGCGGCGAGCGGATGCGGGCGGCGGCCAGGCCCACCGTCAGGCCCAGCAGCGGTGGGCCGAATCCGCCGCCGACGAGCAGTAACACCGCCGACAGCCCAAACAGTACCAACGCGCCGTGGCGGCGGTGCAGAAAGCCGAGCGCCCACAGCGCACACCCGAGCGACACCAGCACCGTGAGCAGCCCGCTCACGAGCAGGCTCGGGACGAGCGTCATGGCGGGTTCGCCGCCCAAGATGGCGAAGAGCCGCGAGCCGGGCCACGAGAGGATCAGCACGCCCGTGGGACGCACGGCGCCCTGCAGGATCTCGCCAATGCCGTGCTCCAGCCCGGCGAGGCCGGCGAGCACGCCGAACACGCTGGCCACAACGCGTGTTCCATTCTTCACCATGGATCCTCCTACTCCACTCTGCCGGCCACCAGGCGGCGCAGAGCATCGAGCGCCGCTTCCTCAGGCCGGCTTGACTGGTCATGGCGCATCATGCGCACGGCCTCCACGCCGATGGCCACCGCGAACGCCGCCGTCATCTCGGGATCCTTCACGTGCAACTCGCCAGCCTGGTTCCCCTGCACGATGAGGTCGCGCAGCATAGGACCGAAGACGCGCTCGTTGACCTCGGCCACGATCTCGGGCGGCTCCGCGGCATCGGCGCGGGGGTTCTCTGCCAGTCCGCGTCGCGCGTCGGCGAAGGCGATCGCCGTCACCTCGGCAAGGCGGCCGAGCGCGCTGGTCTCTGTGATCAGCGACTCCACGCGGCGACGCTGCTGTGTCGCCCACAGCTCCACCGCGCCCCGGTACAGGCCCTCCTTGCTGCCGAAGTGCTCATAGATAGTCTGCTTCGAGATGTGCAGGGCACGTGCCACATCGTCCACCGACGCTCGGCGGTAGCCGTAGCGGAACACCACCTCGCCGAAGGTGGCGGCGATCTCCTCCTTGGTAGCCGGCATAACGCTCCTCGTCTAGTTTGTACTCATGTACGCTTTGCGTACAGGCGTACAACCTAGCGCCGCGGCACCCTGCTGTCAAGAGGTACAGGGAGAAGAGCGGCGGTCGGCG